>NZ_LSIJ01000001.1 GCF_001556185.1 Sphingomonas sp. CCH10-B3
AATCGCTGGCGGCGCCAGCGGCTCGGTGCCGATCTGCGCGACGAAGTAACGCCCAAGAACATCCTGATGATCGGCCCCACCGGTTGCGGCAAGACCGAGATCAGCCGCCGCCTGGCGAAGCTCGCCGATGCGCCCTTCGTGAAGGTCGAGGCGACCAAGTTCACCGAAGTCGGCTATGTCGGCCGCGACGTCGAACAGATTGCGCGCGACCTGGTCGAGGAAGCCGTCCGGCTGGAAAAGGAACGTCGCCGCGCCGCCGTGAAGGACAAGGCCGAGGAAGCGGCAATGGCGCGGTTGCTCGACGCGCTGACCGGCAAGGGCGCGTCCGAAGCGACTCGCGAAGCCTTCCGCCAGCGCTTCGCTGACGGTCATCTCGACAAGACCGAGATCGAAATCGAGATCGAACAGGCGCCGCAGATGCCGTTCGATCTGCCCGGCGGTGCGCAGATGGGCATGATCAATCTGGGCGACATGATGGGCAAGGCGTTCGGCCAGCCGCCGCTCAAGCGCCGCAAGCTGAGCGTTCCCGCCGCCTGGGAAAAGCTGATCGAGGAGGAAGCCGACAAACGCCTCGACCAGGACGAGGTTTCGCGCACCGCGCTTGCCGATGCCGAAGCGAACGGCATCGTCTTCCTCGACGAGATCGACAAGATCGCGGTCAGCGATGTCCGCGGCGGATCGGTCAGTCGCGAAGGCGTTCAGCGCGACCTGCTGCCGCTGATCGAAGGGACCACGGTTGCGACCAAATACGGCCCGATGAAGACCGACCATATCCTGTTCATCGCCTCGGGCGCATTCCACGTAGCGAAGCCGAGCGATCTGCTGCCTGAACTGCAAGGCCGCCTGCCGATCCGCGTCGAACTCAAGGCGCTGACCGAGGCCGATTTCGTCGCCATCCTTTCCGACACCAAGGCATCGCTGACGACCCAGTACAAAGCGCTGCTCGGCACCGAAGGGGTGACGGTGGAGATGACCGACGACGGCATCCGCGCGGTCGCGAAGATTGCCGCCGAAGTGAATGCCGAGATCGAGAATATCGGTGCGCGGCGGTTGCAGACAGTGATGGAAAAGCTGTTCGAAAGCCTGAGCTTCGATGCCGAAGACCGGCGCGGCGATGCGGTAGTGGTCGATGCCGCCTATGTCGAGCGCGAGCTGGCGAGCATCGCGCGCAACACCGATCTAAGCCGGTTCGTGCTCTAGGGCTTCGGCGCGGGCTTGACCTTGTCGTACGGCGTGAAACGGCCGAGAATGCAATAGGGCGAGGGAATGCCCGAATTGCGGTTGATCACCTGAAACCGGTCATAGCGGCAAATCTGGTCGCCAAAGGTTTCGATCACGACAATGTCGTTGTCGCGCAGCGTCGGACAATGGTCGGTCAGCTCGTTGCGCCAGATCCGCGCGCCGGACTGGTGATAGAGGATGTTGCGGTTGTCGATGATTTCGGGTCCGCCGACCTGGCTGCGGCTGATGCAGTTGGCAGGCTTGCCGGGCACGCGCCCTTCGAGCGCCTTGGCGAGATCGGGCGACAGTGGCGCGCTGTCCTGCGCCAGCGCCGTCGCGCCGCACGCGAGCGCAGCACCCGCCAGCGCCATCCGCCAGCGCACGGTCACTGGTTCTTCCGATAGGGAATGAAGTCGCCGAACGAGCAGCTGCCGGTCGGGTTGCGGCTGATCGCGTCGAAGGTGCTGGCGATCTGGCCCCGGCACAGCCGGCTCTGGTTGGTCCGGGTGAGCAGGACATCGCCGCGCTCAACCCCCGAACAGCCGGTGGTGTCGTTGCGATAGATCACCCGGCCGCCGTTCGAATAGAGCAGCGTGTCACCGACACCCGTCGTCCTGTACTGGCCGCTCTGCTGCGGCAGGCACGTCACCGGTTCGCCCGGCGTATAGCCCTGCAGCAGGCGCGCAAGCTTGGTTTGATCGGCGGCCTTCTGGTCGGCGACAGCCGATTGTTGCCGCGGGGTTTCGGCACAACTCACGACGAGCAGCAGCGGGATCAGCATGAGAGGACGCATCATAAACTCCTGACGCCAGCAGCCCCCTGACACCGCAGCATAACGCAATCAGCCGCGAAATTCATCCTTTCCTTGCCGCAGCCGCGCAAATTCATCGACATCGCGTGCGCGCAGGAACGGATTGGTCGCGCGCTCGGCGCCGATCGTGGTCGGGACGGTCGCCTCACCGGCGGCACGAGCGGCCCGGACATCGGCCATACGCGCGACCAGAGCGGCATTGTCGGCATCGACGCTGAGCGCAAAGCGGCCATTCGATTCGGTATATTCATGCGCGCAATAGATTACCGTCGCATCGGGCAGCGCAGCGTAACGCTGCATGTTCGCAAACATCTGCGCCGCCGTCCCTTCGAACAGCCGGCCGCAGCCCATTGCGAAGATCGTGTCGCCGACGAAGATCGCCGCGTCATCGGCGAAGTGATAGCTGATGTGCCCGGCGGTATGGGCGGGGGTTTCCATCACGACGGCCTGGTGCGCGCCGAGGGTGATGATATCGCCCTCGCTGACCAACTGGTCGGCGGTCGGGATGCGTGCGGCTTCGGCAGCGGGCGCAATCACCTCGACCCCGTGCGCGGCCTTCAGCGCGGCATTGCCGCCGGTGTGGTCGGGGTGCCAGTGGGTGTTCCAGATGCCGCTCAGCCGCCACCCGCGTGCGGCAAGAACCGCCTCGACCGGCTCAGCTTCGGCCGGGTCGACAACGATCGTGTCGCCCGATGCATCGTCATGGACCAGCCAGATGTAGTTGTCGCTGAGCGCGGGAATGCGAAGGATTTCCAGTGCCATTACCAGTGCCCCGTGTTCGGCATCGAAGCCCAAGGCTCCTGCGGCGGCAGATGGCCGTCCTGCAGCAGCTCGATCGAAATATTGTCGGGTGTGCGCACGAACGCCATATGGCCGTCGCGCGGCGGGCGATTGATCGTGACGCCGGCATCCATCAGCCGCTGGCACGTCTCATAGATGTTATCGACGCGGTAGGCGAGGTGGCCGAAATTGCGGCCTTCGCCATAGACTTCGGCCTCGCCGTCGACGGGCGGCCAATTATAGGTCAGCTCGACCTGCGCCTGTTCATCACCCGGCGCGGCGAGAAAAATCAGCGTGAAGCGGCCCTGCTCGCTGTCGAACCGGCGCTGTTCCTTCAGGCCCAGCAGTCCGAAGAATTTGACCGTCGCATCGGGGTCGCTGACCCGAATCATCGTGTGCAGATATTTCATGCGCGCGCCTCCACCAAGGTTGCGGGCGAGATAGGATGCAGCGACGCCCGGCGCCAGTCGCTATTGCTTGGGCGCATCCTCGAATTGCTTCATTGCTGCGCGCGCCTGCGCGGCGGCCTCGCTGTCGGGCGCCAGCCGGATCGCCTCGCTCCAGCCGCCACGCGCGCCGTCGGCGTCGCCGCTGGCGGCCGCGATATTGCCGATTTCGAGCATTACCGAGGCATCGTCGCGCGCAAGATCATAGGCGCGGGCGATGTCGGCGCGCGCACGCGGCAAGTCGCGGGTCCGCCGCGCCAGCGTCGCCGACGCCAGCCACACCAGCGGATCGGCTGCCGCCAGTTGCTGCGCGCGGTCGAGATCGGCCCGCGCCCCCTCCAGATCGCCGAGCAGTACCAGCGCCCGCGCCCGGTCGAAGCTTGCCTCACCGCGTTGCAGGCCGGTCAGCGTCGGTGTCGCGAGCGCCGCGTCGAGCGCGCTGCGCGCCTGCGCCGGATCGCCCTGCGCCAGCCGTGCATTGCCCGACTGCGCCCAATAATGCGCTGCGCGCGAATCATGTGCGACTTCGGCATCGCGCGCGGCGCCGGCAAATTCGTCTGCCGCCGCCTGCCAGCGGCGCTGGTTGGCAAAGGCGATGCCGAGGCACTGGCGCGCGAAATAGCCGCCACCCGCAATGCGCCACTGCGTCGCGTCGGCTTCACCGGCCTGCGGGTCCGACGTTGCCAGATCGACGCAGCGGTCATAGCGCGCCTCTGTCGTCTTCGCCGTGGCCTGCGCGTCGGGCCGCGACGGTGCCGGTGGGCCAACAGGCTGTGCCTGCGCAATCAGCAGCGCGAACAGGACAGTCATGGGGCAAGCTCCTCGATCGTGCGCAGAATCAGCGCAATGTCGCGGTCGCGCGACAGCCGGTGGTCGCCATCCTTGACCAGAATCGTCTGCACATCCGCTGAACGCAGCAACTCGGCCAGTCGCACGCTGCGCAGATACGGCACATCGGGGTCGAGCATGCCGTGGATCAGCCGCACCGGCACGTCGATCGCGATCGTCCCCGCCATCACCCGGTGCTCTTCGCCCGACGCCCAGAATGCGCGCGAATAGACGGTCGGCGCCGGGCCATAAGCATTGGGCCGCTCCAGCCGCCCTTCCGACAGGATCGTCATCTTCTCGTCGGTGGTGAACCCCCAGTCGGTGAAGTCGGGCGCGGCGGCAATGCCGACCAGCGCCGCCACCCGTGCGGGCCGGGCAAGCGCCGCCAGCAGCATCAGCCAGCCGCCCATCGACGATCCCACCAGCACCACCGGCCCCGCGACCATGTCGATCATCGCCAGCACATCGTCGCGCCAGTTGACGAAACGCTGATCCTCGAACGCGCCTTCGCTGGCGCCGCAGCCGCTGTAATCGAAGCGCAGGCACGCCCGCCCGCGGGCCCGCGCCCAGTCTTCGATCGCGATTGCCTTGGCGCCCGTCATGTCGCTGGCATAGCCGGGCAGGAAAATCACCGTCGGCCACAGCCCGGGGCTGTGGTGATAGGCAAGGGCCGGGCGGGGCAGATCGCTCATGCCCCGCTCTTTAGGCCTGCGCCTCCGTCGATAGAAGCGCCGTCCTCAGTGTCCGCCGAGGAAATCGCGCAGCGCGTCGGCAAAAGCCTTCGGCTGGTCGAGCATGATGAAATGCCAGCTGTCGGCAACCGGCACCAGCTTGGCCGGCGATCCGGCATAGCCGCCTTCCCAGATCGTCTTTGCCTGCGGTCCGGCGCCGGTCGCATAGAGCACGGTGAAGGGCTTGGCCGTGATCTTGGCAAGTTCGGGGCGCAAATCGGTGGTCATCACTTCATACAGTGCCTGTCCGGTTGCGGCGGGCGCGGCCTTGGCGCCCCAGTTCGCAACCTTGATCCGCCCCTCGGGCGTGATCGACCAGATGCCGCCGGGATCGCTGGTGACGGGCGCGGTCGGCTGTGGCGTCGCGATCGTCTGGGCGCGCGCCTGTTCGGCGAAGGGCCGCGCGCGCTCGACCGTCATGCCGGGGTCGAACAACCGGCTGAAGAACGGGAGTGAATCGATCACCATCACGCTGCCGGTCGCGGCCGGATAGCGCGCGCCCATCATCATCGCGAGCAGCCCGCCCATCGAATGGCCAATGATCGCAGGCTTCTCGATCTTGTGCTTGGCGATGTAGCCGGCGAGGTCGGCGGCGATCCCGTCGAGCATTCCCGGCTTGCCATTGTCACCCACCGCGTCACCGCCAAAGCCGTTGACCTGCACCAGATAGACGCGGTGCGTCTTGGCGAGTTCGGGCGCGACGCCGTCCCAGACGCCACGCGGGCTGGCGAGGCCGGGGATCAGGATCACTGCCGGGCCGCTGGTGCCAAGCGTCGTCACCGAAATATGCGCCAGCCGCTCCTCGGCGGGTGCGGCCTGACAGGGCGCGGCGGTCGGCTGGAGCAGGGCGATCGGCGCCAGCACGGCAACGGCTAAGCGCAAGACGAAGTGGTGCATGTCAGAACTCCTTGGAAGGGCTGATGAAAATCTCTTCGATTGTCAGCTCGAACAGTTCGGCGATGCGAAAGGCGAGCGGGAGCGAGGGGTCGTAGCGGCCGGTCTCGATCGCATTGACGCTCTGGCGCGACACCTCGAGCCGGTCGGCAAGGTCGCCCTGGCTCCAGCCGCGCGCCGCCCGCAGCGAGCGCAAATGGTTCTTCACGCCGCGTCCCGCTGGCCAGCGTCGCGCTCGACGATCAGGTTGACGAGGCTGCCGACACCCAGCCCGCCGAACCAGATCACCGGAATGTAGAAGGTCGGCAGATGCACGGCATCGGCATAGATTTCGAGGAAGCCCCAGATGCTGGCGATCGACAGCGTGAAGGCGGTGGCGACCAGCGCCTTGCGCACTTCGAGCACGCGGACATATTCGTCGCGCAACTCAACGATGTAGCGCGCGATCAACCAGAACACGCCGATGATCGGCAGCGCGGGCAACATTGCCAGCAGCCACAGCAGCGGCCCCTGCGCCTCAAGCGCCCAGATCGCATAGGGCGCGGCAAACACCAGCACGGCATAACCCAGCATCATCGGCACAAAGCGCCGCAAATAGGCCCGCGCGGCGGCGTTGCGATGACCCGGTGACATGCAAAGACTCCCTTCGACTCGTGTGAAGGAAGCTTTACAGTAAAGGAACCTTGTCAGTCAAGCGAGCTGGACATTATATACTTGACAAAGCAGCGGTGACACGCCCATAAGAGGGCATGACGAACCTTACCGCTCCCCGCTTCATCGACGCCGACGCAGCCCGCGAACATCTTGAAGGGCTGCACTGGCCAAATGGTCCCGTTTGCCCGCATTGCGGCTCAGCCAAAGCCAAGCGCTTGCCCGATCAGCGCGGACGCCCGTCGAAGGCGCATCCCGAAGGTGCGGTGCGCAAGGGCCTGGTCCAGTGCAATGATTGCCGTCAGCAGTTCACCGTTACGGTCGGCACGGTGTTTGCCGATAGCAAGGTGCCGCTGAACAAGTGGCTGCTGGCGACGCATCTTATCGTGTCGAGCAAGAAAGGCATTTCAGCGCACCAGCTCCACCGCATGCTCGGCGTCACTTACAAGACGGCGTGGTTCATGGCGCATCGCATCCGCGAAGCTATGATCCCCGACGACACAACGCCGATGGGCGGCGGTGGCGGCATGGTCGAAGCCGACGAGACTTTCATCGGTCGCGTCCCCGGCAACAGCCGCATGGCAATTCACAACATGAACAAGGTTGTGTCGCTGGTTGATCGCACGACGGGCCGCGCTACCTCGATCGTGTTCACTGGCAGCTTTTCGCATCGCACGATTGGCCCGATCCTAGACCAGCACATGGCCCGCGATGCCAAGCTGATGACCGACGAAGCGCACCACTATAAGACGGTCGGGCCGCGCTATGCCGCGCACTACACCGTAAACCATGCGCGCGGTGAGTATGTCCGCAAAGGTGATGCCTCAATCCATACCAACACGATTGAAGGCTTCTTTGGCATCTTCAAGCGCGGCATGCGCGGCGTGTATCAGCACTGCGGGTCGCAGCACTTGCAGCGCTACCTTCGCGAGTTCGACTTCCGCTACACGCACCGTTCGGGCTTGGGCGTGAACGATGACCAGCGCCGTGATCTGGCGCTGCTGGGCATTGCAGGCAAGCGTCTCACCTATCGGCGGACTGCTGGCGTCGCAGCCTAAGCACCCCGCGTTGGGCAGGAAACGCAAGTTCAAGGGCGGGGCTTATGGCACTCGCTGGACCAAGAAACCCTAGCGCGCCTCTTTGCCGTGCGCGCTGATTGGCCTTCCCCGCCGCCGACGTTCGCTTGACTCTTGCGGCGGGACGTGCGGCTTTGGCGGTGTGCTCAGCATCTTGCGGAGCACGTCGTCTTCAGTTGTCTGGATATCATTCATCATGAACCCCGAGGCTGTAAAGCAAGCAAAGGCAAGCCTAAAAAGATGTGCCGATGCATGTCAAAAGCTAAATCAGGCAACCACCTTTGAGGAGACAGAGGCGGCTTGGACCGATTTTTTGGTATGGTCAGCGCGAATTTACAATAAACTAGGCAAAGGATCGAGAGGCAACAACGCAAGCGAAAATTGGTACGGATTGATAAAAAAAGAACGTAAGGATGATCCAGTTTTAAGATATATTCACCATGCTAGAAATACTGATGAGCATGGGATTGAAAGAATACTATCGAATGATGAATTACGAGAAGTATACATTTACAGAGAAAATGGCGAAATTATTCAGGAATTTTCTACGATTGGCGGCGCAAAAATTGACGATTTGAAAATGATAATTGACGGAGTTCCTGTGCCCGTCCCACTTGAACGTGTCGAGAAAGTTGCAAAGCTAGTTACTGTGACTGATGACGTTTTCGGTGACAGTTTTGACCCCCCGCACGAGCATTTCGGTAGGACAATTTTTCCCGAGCCCAAATATGTCGCATTGGCAGCGCTAGATTATATGAAATACATGGTAATATCCGCTGATTATCTATCTAATCCATAATTTCGAACAACATCGCTGTGTAAACCTTGCGGACCAGTTCATCGAGTGGCTCACCAAGCATATGCTCTCGCGCTTCCAGAACGCCAGCTCGCACCATCGCATCTGTAATTTCTAGCACCGGCCTGTCACGCAGGACGCTGGTATCAGTTTCAGGTCGCTTTGTCATGTATATAATGTCCAGCGAGCTTTCCACCCGCTTATTCAGATGATGTATTCCACCGTCTTCATCTGCGTGGTCGCCGCCCGCTTCGCTGCACGCTTGGCGACGAGTTTCGCGTGCAGCCCCTCGATCGTCCGGCTGCCCGTGGTCTGGAAAGCGAACGGCAGGAAGCCGTGGATGACGGCGCCGATCCCGCCCGCAATCATCGCGAGGCCAAAGCTGGTCGCGACGCCGAAATGCTCGGTGAAGCTCTCGCCGACCGAGGCGGGGTGATCGAGGAACAGGCGGCGGATCATGGCGGCTCTCGTGGTTAGGGGGTGGGGGCAATCTTATCAGACGCGGCGCGCGCGGCCAGCCCCGCGACCATCTCCACGGCGAGCAGGCTGAGCGTGTCGTCGCGCGCGCCCATCACGAGGATGCGGTCGCCGGGGCGGGCGGCGGCGACAAGCGCGGCTGCCGCGTCGGCGCGGTCAGCGATGTGGCGGGCAGGGCTGCCGCGCGCCGCCAGGTCGGCGACGATGTCGGCGCTCGTCACTTCGCGCGCAACGGTCCCGCCCTGATAGACCGGATCGGGGAGCACCAGAAGATCGCCGTCGCGCAGCCGCTTGGCGAGGCTGTCGACCAGCGCCGCCCGCATCACCTTGAGCGGGCCATAGCCGTGCGGCTGGAACAGGATCAGCAACCGCCCGGGAAAGGCATGGAGCGTGTCGAGCGTCGCGGCGATCTTGTCGGGGTTGTGGCCGAAATCGTCGATCACGGCGACGCCGCCTGCCTCGCCGACCAGATCGAAGCGGCGCTTGAGGCCCTTAAACCCGGCGATCGCCTCGACCGCATCGGCGAGCGGCACACTGGCTGCCCGCACCGCGCCGATGGCGGCGAGCGCATTGGCGACATTGTGCCGCCCGGGCACTGGCAGCGTGACGCGGACGGGGGCGGCGCCGCGTTCGCTGAGCTCGAAGCTGACCGAGAAAGGCGCTTCGACGATGTTGCTCGCGCGGAAGTCGGCGGGCGCCTCGATCGCCACGGTCAGGCGACGCTCGACCGGGACGACATCGGCCAGCGCGGCGGCCTCGGCATCGGCGACATTGATCACTGCCGTCTGCGCACGGCCGACGAAATCGCCGAACAGCAGCCGCAATTCCTCGAGCGATTTATGGTCGAGGGTGACATTGTTGAGCACCGCGATCGTCGGGCGATAGAGCGCGATCGACCCGTCGCTTTCGTCGACTTCGCTGACGAACAGCTCGCCTTCGCCGACCAGCGCGCTCGCGAACGGTGCTTCGGGGCGGGCGAAGTTCTTCATCACCGCGCCGTTCATCACGGTCGGTTCGCGGTCGAGGCTGTGGAGGATCCAGCCGATCATGCCGGTGACGGTCGATTTGCCGCTGGTGCCGGCCACTCCGATCGAAACCGCGGCGCGATTGAACAGGTCGCTCAGCAACTCGGCGCGGCTCAGCCGTTTTGCGCCGACGCGCTCGGCGGCGACCATGTCGGGCACCGTCGGCTCGATCGCGGCGGACGCGACCACGATCTGCTCGGGCGAAGTGATGCCGCTGCCATCCTGCGGGTGGAGCGCGATGCCCAGCGCTTCGAGCGCGGCGAATTTCGCGGGCACGCGGCCCTGGTCAAGGCTGCGGTCCGATCCCGCCACCTGCGCGCCTTGTCCGGCGAGGATCATCGCCAGCGGCATCATGCCCGATCCGCCGATGCCGACGAAGAAGTAGGATTTGCTCGCACCCATCTTCCGGCGCTATCGCGATAATCGACAACAGGAGCAAGTATGCGGATTGGGATCGTTGCGCCGGCACGACCGATCGACCAGGACATCGCCGCGCGCGTGGCGGCGGTCGCGGCGACCTATCCCGGCGTCGAGCTGGTCGTGTCGCCGCAATGCTTCCTGAGCGAAGGCCATTTTGCCGGCCCCGATTTCGCCCGCGCCGAGGCATTTGTCGCGATGGCCAATGATCCGTCGATCGACGCCATCTGGTGCGCGCGCGGCGGCTATGGGTCGAACCGCATCCTGCATCTGATCCGCGACCGGCTGGGGCCGGCGGCGGCGCACAAGACCTATCTCGGCTATTCGGACATCGGCTTCCTGCTCGGCGCCCTCTACGCACGGCGGCTGGGGCGGCAGGCGCATGCGCCGATGCCCGGCGACATCACGCGCGACGGCGGCGAGGCGGCGGTGCGGCGCGTGCTCGGCTGGCTGACGGGCGATCGCAGCGGGGTGGAGCCGGGGCTCGGCGCGCGGCCGGCAGTGGCGTTCAACCTGTCGATCGTCTCGGCGCTGGTCGGCACGCCGTGGCTGCCCGATCTCGCCGATCACGTCCTCTTGATCGAGGATGTGTCCGAACCGCTCTACCGCGTCGACCGGATGCTGTTCCAGCTTGCCCATGCGACGCAGCTGAAGGGGCTGGCCGGGGTCCGGCTCGGGCGCGTGAGCGACATCCAGCCCAACGATCCGCCCTGGGGCGAAAGCCTGTCGGTGATGCTGCCGCGCTGGTGCGCCGAACTCGGCGTGCCCTATCTGGGCGAAGCCGACATCGGCCATGACACGGCCAACAAGATCGTGCCGTTCGGCCTCGGCTGAACCGCGCGTCGCCCGCGTGCCCGAAAAATGGTGCTGCCGGTGAGGATTGAACTCACGACCTCAGCCTTACCAAGGATGCGCTCTACCACTGAGCTACGGCAGCATTTTTCGCCGCCTGTCGGGCGGGAGCGCGCCTATGGGCAGAGCGACGCGATCTTGTCAAGGCATTGCCCGGCGGCGTAGGCACCCGCGATGGCCGACACGCAATCCAAAGCCGCGCAGGAACGGGCCGACCGGCTGGCCGCGGCGCTGCGCGATAATCTGCGCAAGCGCAAGGCCCGTGCCCGCGGCACAACGCCCGAGCGCGATACCGACGCCGCGCCCGACAACGCTTAACCGCCCATCACAAAGGCATTGAGCTTGTTGCCGTCGGGATCGCGGAAATAGCCGGCGTAAAAGCCGCTGTCGCCGCGCGGGCCAACCGGCCCTTCGCAGGTGCCGCCATGGGCCAGCGCGATCGCATAGAGCCGGTCGACCTGCGCGCGGTCTTTCGCTTCGAGCGCGACCATCACGCCATTGCCGACGGTCGCCGGATTGCCGTCGAACGGCTTGGTCAGGCCAATGCCGGGCGCGCCGCCCGGGGCACCCCAGGCAATGAAATTGTCGAATTCCATCATCCGCCCGACGCCGAGTTCGGCGGCCAGCGCGTCATAGAAAGCAGCACCCCGTGCCAGATCATTGGTGCCAAGCGTGACATAGCCGATCATTGCATCTCTCCCCGAATCGATGCGGAACATATATAGAACATATGGACGCTAGTCAATCGGTCAGCGCGGCCGGTGCTGCGTCCCCAAGCCTGCCGTGATGAACAGCACAGTCGCCTCGCCTGCGACATCCGCCGTGTGCCAGACGCCGGGTGGGTTGATGCAATAGTCCCCCGGCGTCAGCGTAATCGTGGCAAGGCTGCCGTCGGGCAATTCTTGGTGCAGCGTGATCGTGCCGCCGGTGCACACCACGACTTCGTCGCCCACCGGATGCATTTCCCACGACTCCCAGCTTTGGTCGAAGCGGTAGAACGACACCAGCCGCCCCTCGGCGCCATCAGCGGCAACGCGCGCGCCATAATCGGCATACCAGTCCATGCCGGTGAAGTCTGGCTGGACCTCGGCCTTGGCACCAAGGCCGAGGTGGATCGGCGTCGTGAACAACGATGGCATGGCGTGTCTCCTCAGCTCAGATCGGCGCGCATTTTCCTTCGAGCCACGCCAGCTCATCACCCGCCATCTGCGGGCCAAGCACGGCCAGTACCTTAGCGTGATAGGCATTGAGCCAGTCGCGCTCGGCGGCGGTGAGCAGCGCCGGGTCGATCAGGCCGCGCTCGATCGGACAAAAGGTCAGCGTATCAAACCCCAGCATCGTGCCGCCTTCGCACACGCGCTCTTCGACCAAGATCAGATTCTCGATGCGGATGCCGTACTCACCCGCCTTGTAATAGCCGGGCTCGTTCGAAATGATCATGCCGGGCCGAAGCGGCTCGGACGGCCCGCCGCCCGGATAATTGGGCGTGGCGATCCGCTGCGGGCCTTCGTGCACTGCCAGATAGGCACCGACGCCGTGACCGGTGCCATGTGCGTAATCGAGCCCGACTTCCCAGAGCGGGCGCCGGGCGAACGCGTCGAGCTGCCCGCCATTGGTCCCCGCCGGGAATACGGCGGTCGCCAGCGCGATATGCCCCTTCAGCACGCGGGTGAAGCGGTCGCGCATTTCGGGCGTGGGGTCGCCGATCGGCAGGACGCGCGTCACATCGGTGGTGCCGTCGGCATATTGCCCGCCCGAATCGACCAGATAGAGTTGGCCGAGTTCGAGCCGCGCATTGGATTCTTCATCCACGCGGTAATGCGGGCTCGCGCCATGCGCGCCGGTCGCCGAGATGGTATCAAAGCTGGTGTCGAGCAGCACGCCGGTCTCCTCGCGGAAGGCTTGCAGTTTCGCCACGCAATCGAGCTCGGTCAGCCCGCCCTTGGGCGCCTCCGCCTCGACCCATCGCAGGAAGCGGGCAAGCGCGGCGCCGTCGCGTACCGAAGCGGCGCGGTGGCCGGCGATCTCGACCGGGTTCTTGCAGGCTTTTGCAAGCACGACCGGGTCGCGCACCGACAACACCGATGCGCCGCCGCGTTCGAGCGCGTCGAAGATCGCTGCCACCGCGCGTTCGGGGTCGGCGGCGATCCGCTTGCCCGCAAAGCCGCCGAGCGCTCCGGCAAAAGCGGCACGATCATGCAGCCGGATGGCGTTGCCGAGATGGCGGCGAACCTCGTCGGTCAGCTTGTCGGGCGCAACGAAGAGATCGGCAGAGCCGTCGGCCCCGACAATCGCATAGGCAAGCGCAACCGGCGTGTGCGCAACATCGCGCCCGCGGATGTTGAGCAGCCACGCAATCGAATCGAGCGCGGTCAGCACCACCGCATCGGCCTTGCGTTCGGCCAGCCAAGCGCCGACCTGCGCGCGCTTCTCGGCCGATGTCTGCCCCGCCAGCGCATCGTCCTGCACCGACAAGGTCGCGGGCGACGGGGCGGGCCGGTCGGGCCAAACTGCGTCGACCGGGTTGGTATCGACCGCTACCAGCGTCGCGCCGCGTTCGGCGAGCGCCGCGCGCGCTTCGTTCACCCAGCTGCGCGTGTGCAGCCACGGGTCATAGCCGATCCGCCCGCCCTGCGGTGCGTTGGCCCCCAGCCACGCCGACACGCTGGTCGCCGGCACGCCAACGAACTGCCAGTCATCCGCCGACACCTGCTGGCGGACCTGAAGCGTGTAGCGCCCGTCGGTAAAGATCGCAGCCTCGGCAGGCAGCACCACCGCAGTGCCTGCCGATCCCTGAAAGCCCGTCAACCACGCCAGCCGCTGCGCATAGTCGCCGACATATTCGCTCATATGCTCATCGGTCAGCGGCACGACGAAACCGTCGAGCGCGGTGGCGGCAAGCTGATCGCGCAGCGCGGCAAGGCGGGCGTGATGTGTCGACAAGGGGCATACTCCATCAAGGCAAAGGCCGATGCACCGACTTAAGCCGACCATTCTCGCTGCGCAAATCGAGCAAAGCCGGGCAGGGGCGGCAAATTATGGCACCGCGCACCAACCTCGAAACATTCGGCCCGAAAGCTCGCGAATTTGTCAGCACGACCGATCTGGAAACCGGACCTTAACCCTGTTGGGCTAGTCCATTCGTATGATGAAGCAGCAATGCCATGTCTGTTCGCGCGATATCAGCAAGCCCTCCCTGGTGCGCTGCCAGGCGACGGCTTGCCCGATCAACAAGGCCAAGCCGCCGGCGTCGCGCCAGACGCTGATGGGCATCTTCGGCCTTGGTCTCGGCATCGTCGGCGCAATTGCCGCAGTATCGTGGCTGTTCAATGCGCCGTCGAGCGGCCAATCAACAGTGGCGTCGAATTTCAGCCGCGGCAACGTCAACAATTGGCTCGATGGGCTGTGGCGGCCGAGCACACCTGATTTCACGCCGGTTGCCCAACAGGTGAGCGGGTCGGACTGGGGCGCCGCGACCCGGGTCGAAACTTTTTCGTGCGAGGGTCGGCTGTCGGCGGCACGGTCGGTGATCTGCACCAACTGGGATCTGGCGACGGTCGATTACAATCTCGCACTGGTCTATCGTCATGCGCTGGGCAGCGCACCCAATCCGGCTGCCTTGCGGGCCGAGCAGGAACGCTGGCTGGCGCGGCTGGACGCGCTCGATGCGACGCCCGAGACAGTGATGGAACATTACCGCGCGCGGCTCGATGCGCTTCAGGCCGCTGACCCCAAGCTCGCATCGCAATAATCGCCCGCTTGAGTTGCCGGGCATAGTTCTGGCAAGGACCGGTCGCGCCCTTTTTGTTGCGGCGCGGCAGGGGGCGTCGGTTGCCGAATCAGAAAACCCAGATCGTGGTGGTGGGCGGCGGCGCGGGCGGGCTTGAACTCGTGCGCCGGCTCGGCAGCCGTTATGGCCGCAAGCGCCACGACATCATCCTCATCGACCGCAACCTGACGCACATCTGGAAGCCGCTGCTGCACGAAGTCGCGGCGGGATCGCTCGACGCCAATCTCGACGAAGTCGGTTACGGCGGCCACGCGGTGCGCTGGGGGTACCGGTTCTTCAACGGCAGCATCGAAAGCATCGATCGCGCCGCGCGGACGATCACCACCGCGCCGATGATCGACGATAATGGCGCGGAAATCATCGGTCGCCACACCATCCGTTACGATTATCTGGTGCTCGCGATCGGCGGGATTTCCAACGATTTCGGCGTGCCCGGCGTGCGCGAGCATGCGATGTTTCTGGAGGACCGCCCGCAGGCCGATCGCTTCCGCCAGAAACTGCTCAACGCCTGCCTGCGCACCAACCACGCGCACCAGACCGGCAATCCCGACGCCCGCGTGCGGGTGAGCATCGTCGGCGGGGGCGCGACCGGCGTCGAACTGGCGGCCGAGCTTTACAATGCCGCCAAGGCGCTGCGCCACTACGGCCTCGAAGTGTTCGACGAGACCAAGCTCGAAGTCTCGTTGCTCGAAGCCGGGCCGCGCATCCTGCCCGCGCTCGACGAGCCGCTGGCCGAGACCGCCAAGCGCGAGCTCGAAAATCTCGGCGTGCGCGTGCTCGACAAGACTCAGGTCACGCGCGTCGGCCCCGGCGAAGTCCATACCGGCGACGGCCAGGTCATCGCCGCCGACCTGATCGTCTGGGCAGCGGGGGTGAAGGGCGCCGAGGAGCTCAAGACGATGAGCGACCTCGAGCTCAATCGCGGCAACCAGATCGTCGTCCGCCCGACGCTGCAATCGGTGACCGACGACCGCATCTACGCTCTCGGTGACTGCGCCTCATGCCTGCTGCCGGGCCGCGACCGGCCGATCCCGCCGCGCGCGCAATCGGCGCACCAGATGGCGAGCTTGGTGTTTGCGAACCTTGTCCGCGCGCAGGCCGGGCAGCCGCTCAAGGATTTCGTCTATCAGGATCACGGCTCGCTGGTGTCGCTCAGCCGCTTCTCGACGGTCGGCAGCCTGATGGGCAATCTGGTCGGCGGGCGGATGTTCGTCGAAGGATGGATCGCGCGGATGGTCTATATGTCGCTCTACCGCATGCACCTGATCGCGATCCACGGCTGGTGGCGCGGGACGGCGCTGATCGTGATCGGGCATGTGAACCAGATCGTTCGGCCGAAGCTGAAATTGCACTAGGTTCTGAACTCATAAAACTGGACGACGACGTCCTCCTGGTTGCGGTCGTTCAATCGACCGATATATTGCAGGGATGGGCGAACTTTACATTGCGGAGATACCATTCGAAGGTGGCGGCATTCGCTACCGCTATGCTCGCAAGATGTCGTCGGATGGTTCGCGCTGGATACGCGAAGGACTATTTCAGGCATACCATCCTGATGGGACGCTCGCCTCAGAAGGGACCTATGTAGAAGGCCTCGAAGACGGTGCGTGGCGTGATTTTCATGAGAACGGACAACTTGCCGCTGAAGGTTTTTATAGTCGTGGCACGGAGGTTGGGCTTTGGCGGTTCTGGAAGCCTGACGGGACTCCCGATACCGAGCGATAGCGGCCCGTCGGCTTCTGATCCAATCGGTGCCGTTCTCTTAATGAGTCTCTCGCCCATTTTCAGCCGACGCCACATGCCCTCGTCATCGCAAGCGCGGCGGGCAGAACGTGGGAGCCCAGTCGAGTTCGTCGCGAAGGGTTCGATTTCCCGCTCCACCGCGTTAAGACGCGGTGATGACCAACACCCCTCCCATTGCTCCCCGCCGCCCGCACTCGTTCACCGCTCACGGCCAGACGATCGAGGATCCCTATGCCTGGCTGAAAGACCCCGGCTACCCTGAAGTCACCGACAAGGATGTGCTCGGCTATCTCGAAGCCGAAAATGCCTATTTCGAAGGGATGATGGCGCCGCTCAAGCCGCTCACCGACCGGCTCTATGAAGAGATGAAGGCGCGGATCAAGGAAGATGATGCTTCCGTCCCGCAGAAGGACGGCGACTGGCTCTACTGGACCGCGTTCGAGACCGGCGGGCAATATCGCAAATGGTGGCGCAAGCCCGTCGCGGGCGGCGAGGATCAGCTCATCCTCGACGAACCGGCGCTCGCCGAGGGCAAGGAATATTTCCGCCTCGGCGCGCTCTCGGTCAGCAACAAGGGCAATTTGCTCGCCTATGCGATCGATGACAATGGCTCGGAGCGCTTCACAGTGCGGGTGAAGGACCTGACCACCGGCGAGCACCTCCCCGACGTTATTCCCGGCATGCTCTCCGAAATCGTCTGGGTCGCCGACGACAGCGGCTTTCTCTATGGCCTGGCGAACGAGCAGTGGCGCACCGACAATGCGCGGTTCCACCGGCTCGGCACCGATCCCGAGCGCGATATCGAACTGTTCAAGGAAGCCGACGAAGGCTTTCGCGTCGGTGTGTCGGAAACCAGCGACCGCCAGTGGATCGTGATCGCCACCGGCGATCATGTGACGAGCGAAGTCTATCTGCTCCCCGCCAGCAATCCGCTCGCGCCGCTGAAGCTGGTGAGCGCACGCGTGCCGGGCCGCGAATATGATGTCGATGCCGGCGAAGGCACCCTCTTCATCCACACCAACGACACGCACCCGAATTTCCGGCTCTGCACCGCGAGCATCGACGTCCCCGACGTGTGGGAAGAACGGATCGCCGCCTCGCCGCATTTCTACATGACCGGGGTCAGCTGCTTCAAAGACTTTCTGATCGTCGACGGGCGCGAGGACGGGCTCGATCAGATCGAAATTCACAGCTACGACCCCGGCATCGCCCCGCAACGCATCGTGTTTCCGGAGGCGAGCTATGACGCGGGCCTCGGCGACAATCCCGAATATGACATGCGCGTGCTGCGGCTCGGTTATGAATCGATGGTCACGCCGGGCACCGTCTATGACTATGACGTCGCGACCGGCAGCATGACCGTGCTCAAGGTGCAGGAAATCCCGAGCGGCTATGACGCCGCCAAATACGCAACCGAGCGGCTCAAGATCACCGCGCGCGATGGCACGCAAGTGCCGGTGTCGATCGTGTACCCGAAGGATTTTCCCAAGGACGGCAGCCGCCCGCTGTTCCTCTATGCCTATGGCGCATACGGCTATGCGATCCCGCCGGGCTTTTCGACCGGGCGGCTTTCGCTGCTCGACCGCGGTTTCGCCTATGCGATCGCGCATATCCGCGGCGGCGACGATCTCGGCCAGCAATGGTATCTCGACGGCAAGCTCGAGAAGCGCACCAACACCTTCAACGATTTCGTCGATGTCGCCAAGGCGCTGGTGGCGCAGGGCTGGACCAGCCCCGGCAGGATCGCGATTGCGGGCCGCTCGGCCGGCGGCGAGCTGATGGGCGCGGTCGTCAATTCCGACCCCGAACTCTGGGGCGCGGTGATCGCCGATGTGCCATTCGTCGACGTGCTCAACACGATGATGGATGCCGAGCTGCCGCTGACGCCGGGCGAATGGCCCGAATGGGGCAATCCGATCGAGGACGCGAAGGCCTTCGAGCTGATCCGCAGCTACAGCCCTTACGATAACGTCACCGCCCAGCCCTATCCGCCGATGTTCATTTCGGGCGGCCTCAACGATCCGCGCGTGACCTATTGGGAGCCCGCCAAATGGGCGGCCAAGCTCCGCGCCACCAAGACCGACGACAATGTGTTGCTGCTGAAAACCAACATGGGCGCGGGCCACGGCGGCAAGTCGGGCCGCTTCGAAAGCCTGCGCGAAGCAGCCGAAGAGCATGCCTTCGTGCTGTGGCAATTGGGTGTGGAGGGATAGGCTTGACCCGCTTCTCCCGCCAGATCACCGCGAGCGAGGCCGACATCGATGAACTCGGCCATGTCAACAACGCCGTCTGGGTCCGCTGGATTCAGGACATCGCCGTCGCGCATTGGGAAGCGGTCGCGCCGCCCGAGCATATCGCCGCGCACGTCTGGGTCGTGACCCGGCACGAAATCGACTATCGCGGCAATGTCCGCGCCGGCGAGACAGTGACGGGCGAGACCTGGGTCCCGAGCCCGCCCAAGGGCGCGCGGTTTGACCGGCATGTGCGCTTCATCGGCGACGACGGCAAAGTGAAGGTCGAGGCAATCACCACCTGGGCGTTGCTCGACCGCGCGAGCGGGCGGCTGCTCCGCGTGACGCCCGAAATCGCGGCGCCGTTTCTCAGCTGATCGTCGGCTGGCCCGGCCATTTGCGATCGAGCCAGCGCCCCAGATTGACGAAGCTCGTGATCAGCACCGGGACGAGGATGATCGACAGCACGACCTTGGTCAGCATCTGCCCGCCCATCAGCGCCAGGATCGGCCGGTCGCCGTAAAAGGCGATGGTGATGAACAGCACCGTGTCGACGATCTGCGAAATGATGCTCGCGATCATGCCGCGCAGCCACAAGGTCCGCGACGCGCCGGTGCCGCGCTTCAGCCGATCGAACACCAGCACGTTGAGCGTTTGCGACGTGCCATAGGAAATGAACCCGGCGATCATCAGCCGCGCGCTGGTGCCCACCACAATCGGGAAAGCATCGACGGCGGGGGGGTACATGCCCGGATCATTGGGGAGCGCGATCACCAGCTGAATCAGCGCGGCAGCAATCAGCAAAGGGATGAACCCCAGCCGGACGAGCAAGGTCGCGGTCGCCTGCCCATGCAGCTCGGCAATCGCGCTCGACATCACCACCAGCAGCAGAAAGGCGAAAACGCCCGCTTCAACGGCGAGCGGCCCGAGCGCGACCTGCTTCACCCCCAGCACGCCCGCAAGGCAAACCATGCCGCCGTAAAAGATCGAATAAACGAAGAGCGAGCGCGGAAACGCGGCGGGGGGCTGGTCCATAGCCGTTGCTAGCGCGAATTTGCGCGGTGGCAAATGCTCTAGCCGATCGCCCGCGCGCGTGTATGCTGCTGCGCAACAGGGGACCGACTACCATATGAACCGTTTCGCGATCGGCATTGCCGGGATCATCGTCATTCTCGGGCTTGCCGTCCTCTTGTCGAGCAATCGCCGCGCGATCCGGCTGCGGGTCGTCGGCGCCGCCTTCGCGCTGCAAGCGGCGGTGGCGGTGCTGGTACTCTACGTCCCCGCCGGGCGCGCCGCGATCCAGGGGCTCGCGATGGGCGTGTCGGCGTTGCTTGGCTATGCGGGCGAAGGGACCAAGCTCATCTTCGGCGACATGGCAAATAATGGTCTTTGCCAATTACAAACGGTAAACGTTGCAACGGAACCGTTGCAAAAGCTCCCAAAGTTTCCATTGGATGTTAGTGCCGTTCACTGTGCCGGAACGTCGTTTGCGATTTCGGCGCTGCCGGTGATCATCTTTTTCGCCAGTCTGGTGTCGGTGCTCTATTACATCGGCTTGATGCAGCTGATCATCCGCTACATCGGCGGCGCGATCGAAAAGATTGTCGGCGTGTCGAAGGTCGAGGCACTGTGCGCCGCCGCCAATATCTTCGTGGGGCAGAGCGAGGCGCCGCTCGTGATCCGGCCCTATCTGAAAGACCTTGCTCCCTCGCAAATGTTTGCGGTGATGACGGTTGGCATGGCGGGCGTCGCGGGGACGATCCTCGCCGCCTATGCTGCGTTGCTGGGGCCGACCGCGCTCCCCTATCTGCTCGCTGCCTCGTTCATGTCGGCGCCGGGCGGACTTTTGATGGCCAAGATCGTGATGCCCGACGATCCCGCGCTGGTCGCCGTCATCAACGACGGTGAGCCGATCCGCGCGGTCGATCCCGATCCCGAGGAGGAACGCCCGGCCAATATCATCATGGCCGCCGCGATGGGCGCGCAGACCGGCGTGCGGATCGCGGTCGCGGTCGCGGCGATGGTGCTGGCGTTCGTGGCGCTGGTCGCGCTGGCCAATGGCATCCTTGGCAGTATCGGTGCGGCGCTCGGCTATCCGGGCTTAAGCTTTCAGTCGATCCTCGGCACGCTGCTGGCGCCGATGATGTTCCTGCTCAACATTCCTGCGAACGAGACCGCGGCAGCGGGCGGCCTGCTCGGCACCAAGGTGGTGCTCAACGAATTCGTCGCTTTCATCGATCTGGGACAGCTCAAGAACCTGACGCCGCGTACCACCGCGATCGTCACTTTCGCGCTTTGCGGCTTTGCCAATTTCAGCTCGATTGCGATTCAGATGGCGTCGGCGGGCAGCCTTGCCCCCAACCAGCGCCCGACGATCGCGCGGCTCGGCATTCGCGCGCTGATCGCGGGTAGCCTTGCGAACCTGATGTCGGCCGCACTCGCCGGGCTGCTCATCCAATAGGGGATTGTCGATGTCCGATCACCCGCATGACCCCGACCGCCCGCTCGCCACGCGCCACGGCCCCGAACATGCGCTCGAGCGGCTGATCTTCTTTTCCGACGCCGTCTTTGCGATCGCGATCACGCTGCTGGTCATCGAAATTCATGTGCCCGAACTGCCGCATGGCGCGAGCGATGTTGCGTTCATCAACGCGCTGCTGGAGCTGATTCCCAATTTCATCGGTTTCATCATCAGCTTCTTCGTGATCGGCGCTTTCTGGGGCGGTCACCACCGCGCCTTCGGTTGTGCGGCGCATTGGCACGACCGGCTGATGGCGCCCAACATCCAGATGCTGCTGGCGATTGCGGCGATGCCATTCTTCACCGCGTTCATGAGCGAATATAGCAACCAGCGCGTGCCCGTGGTCGCCTATTGCCTGTGGCTGCTGGTCACCGCGCTGCTCAACGTCCGCCTGCAACGCGCCGCGACCAGCGCACCGGTAGTCGATGAGACCGTCTCGGCAGAGACGATCGCGCGGATCAGGCTGCGCGGCTGGGCGACGGTCGGCGGTGCGGCAACGGCCGTCATCGTGGCTGCGGTCGCGCCAATCCCGGCACTCGCGCAAGTGACGCTCATGTCGATCCCGCTTTGGCGCTTGGCGCTGATGCGCTGGGCCTTGAAGAGGACGACAGGTTAACGCAAGTCCGCCAGCGCGGCGACCGCGATCTCGTCATCCTCGGCCGATGTCGCGCCCGACACGCCGATCGCGCCGATGATCTTGCCGCCGACGATGATCGGCCGCCCGCCTGCAATCGGCAGCGCGCCCGGCAGCGCCAGCGTCGTCACGCGCCCGTCGAGAACGGCCTTCGCCATATTGGCCGTCGGCGTGCGGAAGCGCGCGGCGCTCTCCGCCTTCGCCTCGGCCACCTCGATCGAGCCATATTGCGTGTCGTCCATCCGACCGAAAGCGACCAGGCTGGCGTTGGGTTCGACCACCGCGATCGCGAGGCGGAAGCCGCGTGCCCGGCCCGCCGCAATCGCGCGATCGACGAGCTTCTGCGCCTCGGCGAGGCTGATCGGCGTTCCATAAGGCGGCGCCGGCGCGGGGGCGGGCGCAGGAGCCGGTGGGGGCGTCTGCTGGGCCGCGAGAGGTGCCGCGACCAGCGCCAGCACCAGCACCAGCGATAAGGTGATGCGCATCCTGTATCTCCTCAGCGCGTCGGCACCGGCTCGGCGCCTGAATAATCATAGAAGCCGCGCTTGACCTTGCGACCGTACCAGCCGGCTTCGACATATTTGACGAGCAGCGGGGCGGGGCGGAATTTCGGGTCGCCGGTGCCTTCGAACAGCACCCGCGTGATCTCGAGGCAAGTGTCGAGCCCGATGAAATCGGCAAGCGTCAGCGGCCCCATCGGGTGATTGAGCCCGAGCATGCAGGCGGTGTCGATGTCGCGCATCGTCGCCACGCCTTCGCCGAGCGCGAAACAGGCTTCGTTGATCATCGGCATCAGCACGCGGTTGACGATGAAGCCGGGCGCGTCATTGGCGTGGACGATCTTCTTGCCGAGCGACTGGCCGAACGTCTCGACCGCGGCCACGGTCGCGTCGCTGGTCGCGAGGCCGCGGATCAACTCGATCAGCCCCATGACGGGCACGGGGTTGAAGAAATGCACACCCATGAACCGCGCCGGATCGGGCGCGGCCTGCGCCAGCCGGGTGATCGGGATCGACGAGGTGTTGGATGCGAGGATCGCCTCAGGCCCCAGCACCTTGCCGACATTGCCGAAGATCGCGCGCTTGATTTCCTCGCGCTCGGTCGCGGCTTCGATGACGAGACCGCAGTCGCCCATCGCCTCGACGCTCGCGACCGGTTCGATCAGCGCCAGCGCCGCGTCGCGGGCCTCGGCCGTGATCTTCTCCTTGGAGACCAGCCGGTCGAGTCCCTTGGCGATGCCTGCCTTGCCGCCCTCGGCGCGCGCGAGATCGACGTCGGACAGCAGCACTTTGTACCCCGCTTGTGCCGAAACCTGCGCAATCCCCGCGCCCATTTGCCCTGCGCCAATAACGCCGACCGTGTTCATGCTTGCCTCCGCACTGGAATGTGGCAGCTTCCTACCCGGTCGCACGGCACAGGGCTAGGAGTCTGGGCAATGCTGATTCTGACGGCAATGATGTTGATGACGGCGCAAGCCGCGACGGCTGCACCCAAGCCCGGCGCGATCAAGAGCTTCGGGGCTTGGGCGGTCGCGTGCGACAATGTCCATCGCTGCGAGATGACCTCGCTCTGGCCCGAAGACAGCCAGCCCGAGGAAGGGTCGCCCTATGCTACATTGTCGGTATCGGTCGTGCGCGAGGCGGGGCCGACGGGCGGCTGGACAGTCGAAATCGAGCTGCCGCCCAAAAGCGGGAACGGTCTGCTGCGCGTGACAACCGAACAGGGGCTCGACGTTCGCGGGGTGGTGCGCGACGACCTGCTGCGCTTCACCGGTGCCGATGCGGCCAAGATCGTCGCCGGCATGGCATCGGGCACCGACCTGCGTGTCGGCGACGCAAGGTCAGTGCTCGGCATGGTGTCGCTGAAGGGATCATCGGCCTCGCTTCGCTACATCGACGCCGATCAGGGGCGCGCGGGAACGATAACGGCCGCAGTCGCGAAGGGCGCCAAGCCCGCGACGACCGTGCCCGCACCACCGCCGCTGCCGCAAATTGCTTTTGTGCGCCCCAGCGGCGTCGCGGCGCCGTTTCCGGCGGCGCTGCGCAAGGCACTCGACAAGGCCAGCGAGTGTGGCAGCGTGTATGAAGGCGGCGAGGGCGACTTGCCGAAGGCCGACGTCCATCCGCTTGGCGGCGGCAAAACGCTGGTGCTGCTGCCTTGCGGCAGCGGCGCGTATAATTTCTCGAGCCGCCCCTATATTCTCGCCAGCGGTGCCAAGCCGGTGGTCGCTGCCTTCGACAGTCCGCCGGGCATGGCGCCGGAAGGTCCGCCCGACCTCGTCAACGCAGGCTTCGATGCCAAGACCGGGCGGTTGGATAGTTTCGCCAAAGGCCGCGGGATCGGCGATTGCGGCTCATCCGAAAGCTATGTCTGGGACGGCGCAATGTTCCGGTTGGTCGAACAGCGGGTAATGTCCGAATGCCGCGGATCGGTGAACTGGCTGGCCGTCTGGCGCGCGACGGCGGTCGCCAAATAGGATCAGGGCGCGGTCCGGGGCGGCTGGGCTTCGGCCAAGATAACGGCAAAATCTTCAGCCGGGTCGGTCCATTCCGCAATCGGCGTCCAGCCGCCGGCGCGCAACAGGATGCGCGCGTCGCGCGGGCCGTATTTGTGGCTGTTTTCGGTGTGGATCGTCTCGCCCGCCGCCATCTCGAACGCGCGCCCCTCGATCGAGAAGTTCACGTCGCGGGTCGCCTCCAGATGCATTTCGATCCGCGCGCGCATGTCGTTCCATAGCGCGCGGTGGCGGAAAGCAGCCACCGGGATCGTCCCGCCCAGCTCGCGATTGATCCGTTCGAGCAGATTGAGGTTGAACTTGGCCGTCACCCCCTGCGCGTCGTCATAGGCGGGCACCAGCGTCTCGACCGGCTTGATGCGGTCCATCCCGATCAGCAGCATCGCGCCGGTGCCGAGCCACATGCGCATCGCGCGGAGCAGATCGACCGACGACGCCGGGATCATGTTGCCGATCGTCGAGCCGGGAAAGAAACCGAGCTTGGGCAGGTTGGCCACCGCGTCGGGCAGCGCGATCGGGTGCATGAAATCGGCTTCGAGTGGCAACACCGGCAGGCCGGGAAAGGCCGCGGCCAGCTGCGCCGACGAATGACGCAGGAAGTCCCCCGAAATATCGATCGGCACATAAGCGGCAGGTGTAATCGCGCGCAGCAGCAGCGGCGTCTTGGCCGATGATCCCGATCCGAATTCGACGACCGCACGGCCTGTGCCGACGGCATCGGCGATTGCCGCCCCTGCGCTTCCCAATATGCCGGCTTCGGTGCGGGTCGGGTAATATTCGGGCAGGTCGGTGATCGCCTCGAACAATTCGGAGCCGCGCCGGTCATAGAACCAGCGCGCGGGAATCGCGCGCGGGCGCGAGGCGAACCCGGCAAGCACATCGGCGCGGAAGGCCGGATCGGCCAGCGTTGCTTCGCCATCCCCGATTTCGGGCTTGAGCATGTTACAGGTCCTTGGCGAGCCGCACGCCGGTGAACTGCCAGCGCTGATGGGGATAGAAGAAATTGCGATAGGAGGCGCGGACATGGCCGCGCGGGGTGGCGCAGGAACCACCGCGCAACACGAACTGACCGCTCATAAACTTGCCATTATATTCGCCGACCGCCCCTTCGACCGCGCGAAACCCCGGATAGGGGCGGAAGGCGCTGCCGGTCCATTCCCAGACATCGCCGAACCAGCCGCCCCCGGCGGTCGCGGGGCGCGGCTCGACCGGTCCTGCCGCATCGAGCTGATTGCCGCTTTCGCATTCTTGCGCTGTTGCGGCGGCTTCCCATTCAAATTCGGTCGGCAGCCGCGCGCCTGCCCAGCTCGCATAGGCATCGGCTTCGTAAAAGCTGATGTGGGTAACGGGTGCGGCGGGGTCGATCGCGCGCCGCCCGTCGAGCCCGAAGCGTGTCCAGCCGCCGTCGCGCTGCTCCCAATAGAGCGGCGCTGTAATGCCCTGCGCCTTCACCCACGCCCAGCCGTCCGACAGCCACAGCCGCGCGTCGCGATAGCCGCCGTCGGCGATGAACGCGGCCCATTCGCCATTGGTGATCGTGCGGTCGGCAATCGCATGCGGACTGAGCAGGGTTGCGTGACGCGGTCCTTCGGCGTCGAACGCAAAGCCGGTGCCGTCATGGCCCACGTCCACAACGCCGCCCGAATGCGCGATCCAGCCGATCGGCCCCGGCATTTCGACCGGCACCTTGGCAGGCGCCGGCCAGATCGCCGGTTCGATCGGATTCTGCGCAAACAGGTGGAGGATATCGGTGATCAGCAGCTCTTGATGCTGCTCCTCATGATGGCAGCCAAGCTCGACCAGCGCCTGCGCCATATCGGGCAGCCGCGGCAGGGCATCGGCCATCGCTGTCGTCACCGCGCGGCGATAATCGAGGATTTCGCTCAGGCTCGGTCGCGTTACCATGCCGCGGCGCGGGCGCGCGTGGCGCTGTCCTTCGGCTTCGTAATAACTGTTGAACAGGAAAGGGAAGCGATCGTCGAACAGCCGGTAACCCGGCACATGGTCGCGCAAGACAAAGGTTTCGAAGAACCATGTGGTGTGCGCCAGATGCCATTTGGCGGGCGAGGCATCTTCCATCGACTGCACCGTCGCATCGGCGTCCGAAAGCGGCGCGACCAGCGCCTCGGTCAGCGCCCTGACCTTGGCAAGGCGGTGGGCAAGCGCATTGCTGTCCATTTTGAGCGCAGGCGTGGCGGGCATCGTCGTTCCATCCGTGCGGGGCAGCCGATCAAGCCGCCGACGTTACATCAAAGCTGCGCCCAATGCGGCTCGCGCCTCAGCGCGACGCGCCGGGCACCCACAGAACATCGCCACCTGCCTTTTGGTTCACATGGCGGGCTGCGACGAACAGATAATCCGACAGGCGATTTAGATAGGCAAGCGCGCAAGGGTTGATCGCGACATCGTGCATCGCGGTCACGGTCGCGCGTTCGGCCCGGCGCACGATCGCGCGCGCAAGGTGCAGCGCGGCCGCGCCCGGTGTCCCGCCCGGCAGGATGAAGCTGGTGAGCGGCGGCATCGCGTCGTTCATCGCGTCGATCTCGGCTTCGATCCGGGCGACCTGCGCGGGCACGATGCGCAGCACCATCTCCGACGGCGCAAAATCCTCGCCCGGTGTCGCCAGATCGGCGCCAAGATCGAACAGGTCGTTCTGGATGCGCGTCAGATCGGCGGCGAGCGGATCATTGCCCAGCGCGACAATCGCAACGCCGATCGCCGAATTGGCCTCGTCGACTTCACCGATGGCGGTCAGGCGCGGCGAATTCTTGCCAATCCGCGATCCATCGACAAGGCCGGTCATGCCCTCGTCGCCGGTGCGCGTATAAATGCGGTTGAGCTTGACCACCGGGTCAGCCGCCGATCAGCCGGTGCGACCGGTCGCCAGCAGGATCACGACAACGACCAGGATCGCCAGCGCTTGAAAAAAGATGCGCGCCTGCATCATCCGGTTCGATTTCATCCCCGAGACGCTCGGTCCCGTGCCCTTCAGATCGGCTTCGGTCGCCATCAGAAAGGTGATGATGCCGCGCACCAGCGCGACGAGCGTCGCGATCATCGCGGCAATGAGCAGGATCCAGAGGAATACGGTCATGTCAGCCTATCTACGCGTTGCCGCAGCCGATGCCAATGGTGGGCCGAAGGCCATACCGGTGCGCAATCGTGCCGCCAGCGTGCGGCCATCCTCCCCCGCCAGTCGTCGCGCCGCCAGCGTGGGCGCGCCATCGCGCTTGGCAAGCCGCTTGCCGTCGGCATCGGTCAGCAGCGCGTGGTGGCGATAGACGGGCGTCGGCAAGCCGAGCAGGGCCTGCAATAATCGGTGGACATGGGTCGCCGCGAACAGGTCGGCGCCCCTGATCACATGGCTGACGCCTTGCGCAGCATCGTCGACGGTCACGGCGAGGTGATAGCTCGCCGGGGCATCCTTGCGCGCGAGCACGACATCACCAGCGCTGGCCGGATCAGCCGTGACGGTCCCGGCAATTTCATCGACCCAGTCGATCGATCCCGCGCGCGCGATTGCGGCCGCCATATCGATCCGCCACGCATGTGGCTCGTGCATGCGCTCGGCGCGCGTCGCAGCGTCGAGCCGACGGCAGGTGCCGGGGTAGAGCAGCCCGTCGGTCCCGTGCGGCGCGCTCAGGCTGGCAGCGACTTCGCGCGCAATGTCGGCGCGGGTGCAGAAACAGGGATAGAGCAGGCCGATCTCGTGCAGCCGGTCGAGCGCTGTGCGAAAATGTTCCAGCCGTGCCGACTGAAAACTGAGGTCGTCCCATTCGAGCCCCAGCCAGGCGAGATCGGCGAGGATCCCCGCAACATGCTCGGGCCGGCTGCGGCCGCCGTCGATATCCTCGATCCGCAGCAGGAAACGGCCACCGGCGTCGCGCGCGCGGTCGTGCGCCATGATCGCCGACCAGGCATGGCCGATGTGCAGGGCACCGGTCGGGCTGGGGGCAAAACGCGTGATCATCGCCGGTTAGTCGCACGTCCGATTCGACTTGTCGCGCAGCAAGCTGGCCATTGACCACGAGTCGCGCGATCTGTCATCATGCCGTCATCCTAGTCGGCGAAAGGCGACTGCGAGAAGTGTGGGAGGGAAAATGTATCATCCCGATCTGATCCGGCATCCGGACATGGTCCGCCATCCCGATGGGTGTCCCGCGCTCGTCCTGAACGCCGATTATACCCCGCTCAGCTATTATCCGTTGAGCGTCTGGCCGTGGCAGACGGCCGTGAAGGCCGTGTTCCTCGACCGGGTCGATATCGTCGCCTATTACGAGCGCGAGGTGCGAAGTCCCAGCGCGAGGCTGAAGCTCCCTTCGGTCATCGCGCTCAAGCAATTCGTCAAGCCTTCGCAATTCCCCGCCTTCACCCGCTTCAATCTCTTCCTTCGCGACCGTTTCGAGTGCCAATATTGCGGCTCCGGACGCGACCTCACCTTCGATCACGTCGTCCCCCGCGCCCAGAAGGGCCGCACGACCTGGGAAAATGTCGTCACTGCCTGCGCGCCGTGCAACCTGAAAAAGGGCGGGCGTACGCCCAAGCAGGCGAGCATGCCGCTCCACATCCAGCCGATCCGCCCGACCAGCTGGCAACTGCAGGAACACGGCCGCCGCTTCCCGCCGAATTACCTGCACGAAACCTGGCGCGACTGGCTCTACTGGGACGTCGAGCTGGAAGCGTAGTGCCTGTCTCGGCGTGTTTACTCGTGAGCTAGCGGCGCTATAGACTGTGTACTAGTCCGAACGAGTGGCGAACGGGGAAGCCAATCATGCCCAAGTGGACCGATCAGTTCGTCCCGAAGTTGACCGATCAGGCGCGTAAAGCGATCATAGTGATATCGATATTTTGCGTCGCCTGTGTTGTCGCCCTTGTCATTTGGACATTCTATGTCGCCGCCAGTGGGCCGATCGTCGGCGAGCGTTACCCGGGGAAGCTGTTACTAACGCTTGTCGGAGGGTCGCAAGATATTTTTGGCCGCTCGCTTGCCGGATTGCTCCTCATTGTAAGCTACGGCGCAACATTTGTTGCCGGGTCGAAGCTGAAGGACTCACTTTACTACCTCATCGTCGGGTTGAGCATTGCGGGTGTGGTGTGCCTGATTGCACTAATGATCGTTATGAATGACACCGACAACCTCGCCCATGTCGCGCGTGCCAGCGAGACGTTCAAAGATGTCCCCGAGTACCGGTCGGCGCAAAACGTGTTTCTTGGCGCCTTGATGATATGGTTGCTTGGGACCCTGTCCACGCAGCTCGGGATCGAGGGCGCAGCAAAGCAAAAGGGGCCGCCATCATGAACCCAATTTGGTCGACTGTCATTGTTGCCCCACTCGCCGCCTTCGGCTTCAGCGGGATCGCTGTGGCGCAGACAGAAATTCCGGTCGAAGTCCATTTCGAAGGTAACGCCATCACCCGCGTTGTGATCGACGAAGGGGGGCGACCGACCACGCTGCCGCCGCCTGATGCCACTCGCGTATATCGCGGATCGGTCGGAGTCCTCGCACCAAGGCAAGTGGAAAAGAAAATCAAAGTCATCGTGTTTTACGGGAACGTCGGCATCCCGCTGGTTCTTAACTTGACGCCCGGGCGCCCAAAGCTTGTGGTGAACATAGTCAATTTCACCCCGCCTCCGTCATGCTTTGACCGCTTCTTGCGAAGCGCCGACCAGACCACCGACAACGAATTCGACGCGATGCGACGCATGTTGACGGTTGCCTATGCAATGCGAATGGACGGCAGCAACTGCAAAGCGGTTGGCTATGAGCGCCGTGCGGCCCTTATCCGTCATAAGCGCAATGAGAATCTCGCAACGACCAGCAATGGTCGCTACGCGCTCAATCAGGAGTGGAAGGAAGAGCTCGCTTCGCTGCCAAGGGACGCATTTTCAACGCCGCCTACGGTGCTTGCGGAACGCTCCCAGGCTGAAGCGGACAACGCTTTGTTCGCCTATATCTACAACACTGATATCAAGAAGGCGGCGACTCCAGCGGAATCGCTAGAAGTTGCCCGTAATCTAAAGGCATTACGCGATTCAAACCCTTCAGTGGCTGCGGCGCTGGCGACCGCACCTCTGGACGCGGATATTGCCTATTATGAGCGCAGGGCCAACGCCGCTCCAAAATAGGCGTGGAGCGGCTTGACCCTGACCGTACCGCAGCGCAGCATTGGCGCCATGGCCGAGCTCCCCGCGATCACCAACAATCCCGACATTCGCTTTCTCGGCAAGCTGCTCGGGGATGTGATCCGTGCCTATGGCGGTGATGCGTTGTTCGATCGGATCGAAGCGATCCGCTCGGCCTCGGTCGAGCGGCATCGGGGGATTGGCAGTGCCGCTGCCACGGACATGGCGCTCGACCGGCTCAGCCTGGACGAAACGCTCGATTTCACGCGCGGCTTCATGCTGTTCTCTATGCTCGCCAATCTCGCGGAAGATCGGCAGGGAGTCGCGCGTGAGGCCGGGGCCGATCTGGAAGCCGCAGTCGCGCGGCTGAGTAGCGCGGGTATCGACCATTCGGCGATCGACGCGTTGCTCGAAAATGCCCTGATCGCGCCGGTGTTGACCGCGCATCCGACCGAGGTCCGGCGCAAGTCGATGATCGACCACAAGAACCGCATCGCCGAGCTGATGAAGCTGCGCGATGCCGGACTGCCGACGACTCCCGACGGTGACAATGTCGAACAGGCGATCGCGCGCCAGATCGCGCTCCTGTGGCAAACGCGCGTGCTGCGACGCGAGCGGCTGTATGTGACTGACGAAGTCGAAACCGCGCTCAGCTATCTTCGCGACATTTTCCTGCCGACCTTGCCCGCTCTCTATCAGCGCTGGGACCGCGCGCTCGGTCGGCGCGTGCCGAGCTTCCTGCGGCCCGGCAGCTGGATCGGCGGCGACCGCGACGGGAACCCCTTTGTGGTCGCGGACAGCCTGCGCACCGCGCTCGCGCGGGCGTGCGAGACCGTGCTCGACCATTATCTGGACGCCGTCCACACGCTCGGCGCCGAGCTGTCGATCTCGACCGCGCATGCCGATGTGTCTGCCGAGGTGCAGGCGCTCGCCGATGCGAGCGGTGACCTTGCCGAGGCGCGCGCCGACGAACCCTATCGCCGGGCGCTGTCGGGCATTTATGCGCGGCTGGCAGCGACGCATCTCGTGCTGACCGGCAAGCCGGCGGCGCGTCCGTCGGCGCTGGCCGGCGCAGCTTATCCGACTTGCGATGCGTTTCGCGGCGATCTGATCGCGATTGCCCACGGCCTTGCTGCCGAACGTGGTGGCGCGCTGGCGTCCGCCGGGGCGCTCGGGCGGCTGATCCGCGCGGTCGAGACTTTCGGCTTTCATCTCGCGACGCTCGACATGCGTCAGAACAGCGCCGTGCATGAGCGGGTCGTTGCCGATCTGTTGAGGGGGGCAGGGGTCGAGGCCGATTATGCCGCGCTCGACGAAGGCGCCCGCATCGCCCTGCTGCGCCGCGAGCTCGCCAGCCCGCGCCCGCTGGTCAGCCGCTTCGCGGTCTATGCCGACGAGACGCGCAGCGAACTGGCGATTCTGGGCGCAGCGGCCGAGGCGCACACGCGTTACGGCGCGGCCTGCATCCGCAATTATGTCGTGTCGATGGCGCAGTCGGTTTCCGACCTGCTGGAAGTCCATCTGCTGCTGAAGGAAGTCGGACTCTATACGCCGGGTGATCCGCCCCGAGCCGCCATCATGGCGGTGCCGCTGTTCGAGACGATCGGCGATCTCGAGTCGGCACCGCAGATCATGGCTGACTGGTTCGCGCTGCCCGAAGTCGCCGCGATTGCCGCGAGGCGCGGGCATCAGGAAGTGATGATCGGCTATTCGGACAGCAACAAGGACGGCGGCTATCTGACGAGCACCTGGAGCCTCAGCCGCGCCTCGACCGCGCTCGCGCCGGTGTTCGAGCGTGCAGGCGTGTCGATGCAGTTGTTCCATGGGCGCGGCGGCGCAGTCGGGCGCGGTGGCGGATCGGCCTTTGCCGCGATCCGCGCGCAACCGTCCGGTACCGTACAGGGGCGCATCCGCATCACCGAGCAGGGTGAGGTCATCGCCGGCAAATATGGCACGCGCGAAAGCGCTGCTGCCAACCTAGAGGCGATGGCATCGGCGACGTTGCTTGCCAGTCTTGAGCCGCAGCCGCTGTCTCCCGCCGATCACGCGCGCTTCGGGGCGGCGATGGAAACGCTGTCGGCGCGCGCTTTCGCTGCCTATCGCGACCTTGTTTACGGGACGGCAGGGTTCCGCCAGTTCTTCCGCCAGATGACGCCGATTGCCGAGATTTCGGGCCTCAAGATCGGTTCGCGCCCGGCCAGCCGCACCAAATCCGACGCGATCGAGGATTTGCGCGCGATTCCCTGGGTGTTCAGTTGGGCGCAGGCGCGGGTGATGCTGCCCGGCTGGTACGGAGTCGGCAGCGCATTGCGCGATTTCGGCGATACCGAGCTGCTCGCGGACATGGCCGTCGGCTGGCCGCTGTTCGCGGCGACGCTTGCCAATATGGAACAGGTGATGGCCAAGTCGGACATGGGTATCGCCGCGCGCTACACCGCGCTGGTCGAGGACCGCGCTGCCGCCGAGGCGATTTTCGGGCGCATCCGCGACGAATGGCAGGCAGCCCATAACGGTCTGCTCGCCGCGACCGGACAGGCGCATTTGCTGGCGAAAAGTCCCGCGCTCGATGCGTCGATCCGGCTGCGGCTGCCCTATATCGAGCCGCTCAACCTGCTCCAGATCGAACTGATCAAGCGCCGCCGGAGCGGTGAAAGCGACCCCCGGGTCGGCGAAGGCATCTTGCTGTCGATCAACGCGATTGCGACCGCCCTCAGAAACAGCGGCTGATCGGTAGCAATTGGCAGCGATCGCCCCTACATCATTGGGGTCGGTGAACGCCTGATTAGGTGTGCAGGGGCCGACTGGAGACGACGGGACGGCATGGCGGCAGTGATCGCACAGAGTAATCTTGACGCGAAGTTGCTGAGCCTCATCAACGACAGCCCGATTGCGTCGGTGCTGAGCGACCCGCGCCAGCCCGACAATCCGATTGTCGCATGTAACCGGGCGTTCTGTGACCTGACCGGCTATCCGCCGGAAGAGGTGGTCGGTCGCAACTGCCGGTTCCTGTCGGGGCCGGGCACCGAGCCATGGCTATCGGAGCGAATTCGCCAGGGCGTGCGCGAGCACCGTCCGGTGCTGGTCGAAATCCTCAACTACAAGCGCGATGGCACGCCGTTCCGCAACGCGGTGCTGGTCGCGCCAATTTACGACGAATGCGACGAACTGCTCTATTTCCTTGGTTCGCAGGTCGAAATCGACAGCGACATGCCGCTCCCGTCGAGCCAGCGGCGGTTGCGCGCAGCCGAACTGGTGAAGTCGCTGTCGCCGCGCCAGTGGCAAGTGCTGAAGCTCGCCGCGAGCGGGCTGCTCAACAAGCAGATCGCCGCCGAACTCGGCCTTTCGGAAAAGACGATCAAGATGCACCGCGCGATCCTGATGGACCGGCTGGGCACGCCGACCACCGCCGACATGATCCGCGTGGCGGTCGAGGCGGGGCTCTAAGCGAACCGCGACAGTGGCCGGGACTATCGTCCGTATCGAGGCATTTTCGCAGACGCGCTAGTCACTTCGCCGGACGCCGTGACCCTCCGCTTCCCGGCGACGCGTGACTCTGCCCGATCCCCCCGTTGCGCATCGCTCGTCACGGCGTCCAAACCGCCAGCCGCTGCTGACACAAGGCCCGCGTGCGTGATAGCGAGTGAGGTTGGGCAACAAGGGGACTGGCGTGGCCGGAAATAATCGTCACGCGCGGCGAGCGGGGCAGTCCCGTGATCGGCGTGCGGGCGCGCCCCGGCTGCGTCCGGTCGACCAGGCGCAGCGCTGCTCGCGGCGGGGCGGCTGGGCGAGGCGTTTGACGCATTCCGCATCGCTGCCGCCGCAACACCGCCTGACCGGGCCGCGCGTGCGGCGTTCGGCGCCTTTCTGATCGCCAATGTCCCGGCGCGGCCGCATCCCGATATCGATGCCGTCTTCGTCGCCGCGCTCGACGAGGCTTGGCTGCGGCCCGAGGCGCTGGCGCCGGCGGCGATCCGCTATCTCGAACATGCTGCGGGTGCGGTGATCGGTGCGGTGCCTGATCTCGCCGCGTCCGGGGTGCAGGCATTGCTGTCGCACCCGGTTTTGCTGGCGCTGCTGCGCGCGACGCCGGCGGCGACGCCGCGGCTCTAGATATTCCTCGCGCGCGCGACACGCTGCCTTGCGCGATGGTGCCGCTGCCGTGCCGCTGCCATTCCTGATTGCGCTTGCCGAGCGCGCCGCGGCGTCGGGCTTTGCGCTGACCTTGCCCGCGTGCGACGCCGAGTGGCAGGCTGAGGAGGCGCGCTGCCTTGTTGATCTGCGCGCGGCGGCGTCGGCCGGGGATCCGGCGGCAGTGGCGCTGCTCGGCTGTTATGAGCCGCTGCGCAATTTGCCCGAGCCGGTCTGGGCGGCCCCCGCATTCGCGGCGCTGCAGGCGGCGCATGTCGTCGCCCCGGCGCGCGCAGCGGCGATCGCCGCCGGTCTCGCCCCGATCACTGCGATCGACGCAAGCAGTGCGCCCGTCGCGGCGCAATATGAGACTGATCCCTATCCGATGTGGGTGCGCGAGCCGATCGGCCTTGCAGTCGCCGTGCCGCAGGCAGTGACCCGCCGCGCCGATCCAGCGCGGGTGCGGCGCGTGCTAGTGGCAGGCTGCGGCACCGGGCAGCATGCGCTGGTCGCCGCCGATCGCTGGCCGCGTGCATCATTGCTCGCGATCGATCTGTCGCGCGCGAGCCTTGCGCATGCGATCGCCAAGACCTCGTCGCTCGGCATCACCCGCATTCGCTTCGCGCTCGGCGATCTGCTGGAAGTCGCCACGATCGGCGAGCGTTTCCCGGTGATCGAGGCCGTCGGCGTGCTCCACCACCTCGCCGACCCCGCCGCCGGGCTGAAGGCGCTGGCAGGCGCGCTGGCCCCCGGCGGCGTGATGCTCGTCGCGCTTTACGCGCGCCGCGCCCGCGCAGGACTGGCGTCGGCGCGCTCCCTTGCCGATCATGTGCCAGCCACCGCAGCGGCGATCCGCGCATGGCGCGCCCGCGCTCTCGACGAACTTGCCGCGCCCGAGATTCTGCACTCGCCCGATTTCTACAGCATCGGCGGGTGCCGCGATCTGGTGTTTCACGTCCGCGAGCGGAGTTATGACCTGCTGGAAATCGGTGCGCTTGCCGAGGCAGCGGGGCTTACCGTTATCGCCGTCGAGCCGCCGCCGCGCGCGCTGCCCAACCCGCCGGGCGCGGTCGATCTGGCAGGATGGGACGCATGCGAGCAGGCCGAGCCGATGCTGTTCGGCGGCATGTATCATGTCTGGCTAGGGTCCACGCGGGGCTGACAGGCGGCGCCCCGCATGGCAGAGCGCCGCCATCCGGACGGAGGATGGATGGCCGAAATCGTTCCCGACAGCGAATATCGCGGGCTGATCGCGCTGTTGCCGCGGGCAGCGCGACCGTTCGTGTCGCTCGCGCGGTTCGACCGGCCGATCGGCTGGTGGCTGTTGTTCTGGCCGGGCGCCTGGGGCGTCGCGCTGGCGGGCGGCGCGGTCGCGCGCTGGGACCTGTTCCTGTGGCTATTGCTCGGCGCGATTGTGATGCGCGGCGCGGGCTGCGTCTACAACGATATCGTCGACCGCGATCTCGATGCGCAGGTCGAACGCACGCGCAACCGCCCGCTGGCGTCGGGGGCGGTGTCGGTCAAGGCGGCGTGGGTGTGGCTGGTGCTGCTGTGCCTGGTCGGCCTGCTGGTGCTGGTGCAGCTCGGCGTCTATGCGGCGATCGTCGCAGTGCTCAGTCTCGCGCCGGTCGCGGCCTACCCTTTCATGAAGCGGATCACCTGGTGGCCGCAGGCATGGCTCGGGCTCGTGTTTTCCTGGGCCGCGCTGGTCGGATGGAGCGAAATTGCCGGCGCGCTGACGCTGCCCGGGCTGCTGCTCTATGCCGGATCGGTGGCGTGGGTGGTGGGTTACGACACCATCTATTCGCTGCAGGACCGTGACGATGATGCGCTGATCGGCATCCGGTCGTCGGCGCGCGCGCTCGGCGACCATGTCCATGCCGGAGTCGCGGGCTTTTATGCGCTTGCAATCGCGCTCTGGGCGGCGGCGATCTGGCTGGTGCGGCCCGATCCGCTGGCGCTGGCGGCGCTTTTGCCGGTCACGCTCCATCTCGGCTGGCAAGTCGTGACGCTCAAGCCCGACGATGGCGGCAATGCGCTCGCCCGCTTTCGCGCCAATCGCGGCGCGGGGCTGCTGATGTTCCTTGCCTGCCTCGTCGTCGGCACGGCGAGCCAATTGTGAATTGCCGGTTCAAATCGCCCGCGATGCCGCCTAAGTCCGGCGGATGATGACGGTTGAACAGGCGCGCGACCGCGCGCTCCACATTGTCGAACAGGCACGCAAGGGCGGCGCGGATGCTACCGATGCGATCTTTTCCTCGGATGCAGCCACCGAGGTTTCGGTCCGGCTCGGCAAACTCGAGGATGTCGGTCGGTCGGAAGAAGCCGAACTTGGCCTGCGCGTATTCGTTGGTGACCGCAGCGCGAGCGTCGCGACCTCGGACTTCAGCGATGCGGGGCTGGCGGCGCTGGTCGACCGCGCCGTCGCAATGGCGCGCGAGGCGCCCGAGGATGAATGGGCAGGGCTTGCGCCTGCCGACCGGCTGCTGCGCGGTGAGCCGCCCGCGCTCGACCTTGACGACGGTGGCGAGGTGTCGCCCGAAGCGTTGAAGGCGCGCGCGCTCGAGGCCGAAGATGCGGCGCGTGCCGTGCCCGGCGTCTCCAACAGCGAAGGCGGCAGCGCGAGCGCAGGGCGCGGCGTCGTCGCGCTCGCGACCAGCCACGGCTTTGCGGGCGGTTATGCGGTGTCGAGCCACGGCACCTCGGCGAGCGTGCTTGCCGGGAGCGGCGGCGCGATGGAGCGCGACTATGCCTATCACAGCGCGCGGCACCTGAAGCACCTCGACGACCCCGCCACCATCGGCCGGCTCGCGGGCGAACGCGCGGTCGCGCGGCTCAATCCCGGCCGGGTCGAAAGTGGGCCGATGCCGGTTGTGTTCGATCCGCGCGTCGGCAATTCGCTGCTCGGCCATTTGCTCGGCGCGATTGCGGGGCCGGCGATCACCCGCAAGACGAGCTTTCTGCTCGATGCGCTCGGCACGGCCATCTTCGCTGCCGGGGTGACGATCGAGGACGATCCCTTGCGCCCCTTTGGCCTGCGCTCGCGCCCGTTCGATGGCGAAGGGCTGCCGGTGGCGCCGACCACGCTGGTAGCGGACGGCGTGCTCCAGACATGGCTGCTCGACAGCGCCTCGGCGCTGCAGTTGGGCCTCGCGCCGACCGGTCATGCCGCGCGCGGCGGCCCCGGCGCGCCGGGGGTCTCGGCGACCAATTTGCACATGGCCCCGGGGACGATCAGCCGTGATGCGCTGATCGCCGATATCCGGCGCGGCATCTACGTCACCGAGTTGATCGGCATGGGCGTCAACGGCGTCACCGGCGATTATTCGCGCGGCGCCTCGGGCTTTCTGATCGAGAATGGCGAAATCACCACGCCGGTCGCCGAATTCACGATCGCGGGCAATCTGATCGACATGTTCAAGGCGCTGACTCCCGCTGACGACCTCGCCCTTCGCTATGCGATCAACGTGCCGACCTTGCGCGTTGACGGGATGACGGTCGCGAGTGGCTGAGCTGATCGACGCCGTCGCCGCGATTACTGCCGAGGCTGGCGCGCTAGCGCTGCGCCGCTCGGGCGAAGTGTTCCGTCGCTGGGAAAAACGTGCGGGCGAGCCGGTCAGCGAGATCGACCTCGAAGTCGACGCGCTGCTTCGCACGCGCCTGTCGGCGCTGCTGCCCGAAGCCGGCTGGCTGTCGGAGGAAACCGCCGACAATGCTGATCGCCTCGCCTGCCACCGGCTTTGGGTGGTCGATCCGATCGACGGCACGCGCGATTATCTGCGCGGGCGGAGCGGCTGGGCCGTCTCGGTCGCGCTGGTCGAGGGGGGGCAGGTCGTGCTCGGCGTGCTCGATGCCCCCGCGCGCGGCGAGCATTGGCGTGCGGTCGCGGGCGGCGGCGCCACGCGCAACGGTATGGCCGTCCGCTGCGGCGGTCGCGAGACGCTGGCGGGCGCGCGCGTGCCGTTCGATCAGCTTCCGCGCGAGGACATGGACCTGACGATCGTCCCCAAACCCAATTCCATCGCTTTGCGCATCGCGATGGTCGCCGCTGACGAAGCCGATCTGGTCGCGACCTTGCGCTGGGGGCATGAGTGGGACATCGCCGCCGCCACGTTGATCGCAGCGGAGGCCGGGGCGACGGTGAGCGACGCGCTCGGCGGGCGGCTCGCCTTCAATACCCCGAGTGCGGAGGCATTCGGCGTGCTGGTGAGCACCCCCGGCATTCATGCCGCCGCGATCGAGCGGCTGGCCGACCGCGCAAAGGCGCTGGTGGGGCGATAGTCGCGCCTTGTTCCAGCCCCGCACTGATCATATCTCTGCCGGGCAGGGGTGAGCGATGACCGAGCCGACGATCAGCTGGAACGACATTCTGGAAGTGGGGCAGGGCGGCCCCGGTTGCGGCCAGCTCTATATCAATGGCAAGCAGCCCAAGGGTGCGTTCCGCTATCTGCCGCCCGCGCTGTACCATGACGGCAAGGTCTATGCGTCGACCTTCGTTCCCGGCGGGTTCATCGTCGCCGAGATCGATCCGGTCACGCTGGTGCGGCGCGAAGTGACCGCGCGGCTGCCTTATGCCCGGCTCGAGGCGATCGAAGACGGCGAGATCGTCTATGTCAACCACCACGCCAGCGACAGCGTGTCGCGGGTTGCCATCCATCGCCCGCAACCCCTTTTCGCGCGGCTGACAGGGCGGTTCGGGAAGCGCTAAGCCTCCGCCGCGATTTTCCGCAGCGCGCGTTCGAAGGCTTGCGGGGGCTGGCCGCCCATGATCGCATATCGGTCGTTGATCACGATCGCGGGCACGGCATTGATGCCTTGGGCGTGCCAGTGGCGTTCCTCGGCGCGGACCTCCTCGGCATAGCGGCCCTCGGCCAGTACCGCGCGGGCCTCTACTGCATCGAGACCGACGTCGGCCGCGGCGCGCACCAGCACTTCGGCATCGGACACATTGCCGCCTTCGCTGAAATAGACCGCGAACAGCCGGTTCTTGAGCGCTGCCTGCAGCCCGAAGCTTTGCGCCCAGTGCAGCAGCCGGTGCGCGTCGAAGGTGTTGTAGATGCGGCTGTCCGCGGTCCCGGTCATCGCAAAGCCCAGTTCGGAGGCGCGCGCCTGAATCCCGGCGCGGTTCTTCGCCGATTGCTCCGGAGTCGCGCCATATTTCTCGGCGACATGTTCGACGATGTTCTGCCCCTCGGGCGGCATGGCGGGATTGAGCTCGAACGGGTGAAAAGTGATCGTCGGCGCGACCACGTCCGACGCGGCCTCGATCGCCTGTTCGAGCGCGCGCAGGCCGATGATGCACCACGGGCAGACCACGTCCGAAACGAAGTCGATCTTCATCGGCTTCGGCGTCATGCCGCGTCGGCGTCGCCGCGGTATTTGATCTCCAGAAACCGCCCGCGCGTTGCGAGGCTGTCGAGGTCGCCCTGCGCCAGATCGGCCGTCATCTCGCCGATCTCCGTCTCGATCAGCCGCAAGCCATCGAGCAATTGCGCGTCGGGCGTCTTCCCGTTACGCGGCACGGTGCGCAGTGGCTGCGGGACCCGCTTGTAATCGTCCACGAACTGCGGGAGCTGCTCGCTCACCAGCTTGCGGATCTCGGCCGCTGCCGGGGCATCGTCGGCGAGCCCGGCGAGCTGCGGCTTGAGCGTGTCGAGCCGCACCGCAATCGCATCAAGCAGCGGCACGGCGGGTGCGGGCAGCGCGCGGCGCTGCGCATCGAGCCAGCGCTCGGTCTGCGAGGGCAAGGCGGTCAGCGGCGCGTGGCGCAGCTTCTCCGGGCTGGGCGGCGGCGCGGTCGGCGCCATCGCCAGCACCAGCGTCGCGAGGATCATCAGCGCCATCACCCCGACCGCGCCGAGCAGCCCCAGCGGCCCGACCGCCAGCCCGATCACCACCGCCGCCACAAGGATGACGGCGTTCGCCGCCGCAATCCGCGTCAGCCGCCGCCCGACTTCGTTCACCTTCTGCCGCCGCCGCACCGGATCATAAAGCCCCGCCGCGCGATTGGCCGCGACCCTTGCGAGCAGATCGTCGACGCGCTGGTGGATGTCCTCGCTCTCGCTCATATCGCTTCCAGCTTGAACACGTCGCCGCCACCCTGGGCCGCACCCTCGGCGCGGGCGATATAGCCCTTCGACTTCTCGACTTCGGTCGACAGCGCGCCCACCGTCGTCTTCATGCTGTCGAGCGCCTTGAGCTTGAAGGTGTCGATCGCGTCCATCGTGTCATAGATGTTCTGGAACGCGCGCTGGAGCGTTTCGAGCGGGATCGTCGATGCCGCCGCCTGCTCGTGGATCGTCGCGGTCTGCGATTTGAGCAATTGCCCGGTCGATTCGATGATGTTCGCAGTCGTCGTGTTCAGCGCGGTGATCTGTTCGAGCACCAGCTTCTGATTGGTCATCGCTTGCGCGACCGTCACCGCCGTGCGCAGGGCGGAAACCGTGGTGGTCGACGCGCGATCGACCCCCTTCACCAGCTCGACATTGTTCTTCTTGACCAGATCGAGCGCCAGATAGCCCTGCACGGTCACCGCCATCTGCGTCAGCAGATCCTGCACGCGCTGGCGAACGTAGAACAGCGCGGTCTCACGGATCGCCTTGGCCTTGGCGGGGTCGGTGTGGTCGAGCTCGTTCGCCTTGTCCTCGAGCTTGGCGTCCATCGTCTTGGCGAGCAGGATCATCTGCTCGAGCCGCCCCATCGCTGTCCACAGATTGGCGCGTTCGGTGTCGATCGCGGCATTGTCCATCAGCAGCTCGTCCTTGCCGCTGGCGAGCGACTTCAGGATCGCTGCAATATGCGTCTGCGACGATTTGTAGCTGTCGAAATAATTGCGCATCGAATTGCCGAACGGAATGATCCCGAACAGCTTCTTGGGCGCCATCATCTTCTTGCCGGGATCGAGATCCTCGATCGTGCGACGAAGCTGCGCGAGATCGGCGCCGACCCCCGATTCCTGGTCCATCGCCCGCACGGGCCGGTCGAGAAAGCGGTTCGATTGCCCGGCCGCCTCGCGGATTTCGCGCTGCCCCATCGCGCTGATCGCATCGACGCGCTTGCCGAATTCGGGCGAGTTTACATCCTGCGCGACCAGATCGGCAATGAAGCTGTCGACCCGCTCGTCGAGCTTGGTGCGCGTGGCATCATCGACAGGGACAAGGCCCGCGGCCTTCTCGGGCGCGACGACGGGCACAGGATCGGGCGGGGTGAGCTTCAGCGTCTCGGTCACGGTTTCGGTCGCGGTCGCCATTCGATTCCCTCCACACCAGCCTGACGTCACCAATGGCGCCGATGCCGGTTCGGTTCAAGTGTGTCAGCTATGTAACACGGTCTGCGCTGCGTTCAAGCCGCGTCGCCACCCACGCCGACAGCATCAGCTGCATCTGGTGGTAGAGCAGCAGCGGCAGGATCGCCGCGCCCGCCACTCCTGGCGGAAACAGGATGCGGGCCATCGGCGCGCCGGTGGCGAGGCTCTTGTGCGCCCCCGCGAACAGCAATGTCGCGCGGTCGGCGGGCTTGAGGCCGAGCGCGGCGCCCACGCCCCAGGCGGCGGCGAACGCGCCGAGCAGTACCGCCGCTATCACCCCCGCCAGCTCGACCAGCGTCCCCGCGCTGATCCGCGCCCACAGCCCCTCGGTCGCGGCCTGCGCAAAGGCGACATAGACGGCGAGGACAATCGTCAGCTTGTCCATCATCCCCGCGAGCTTCGCGTGCCGCTCGACGGTCGGCAGCACCCGGCGTCGCAACACTTGCCCGAGCGCAAACGGCAGCAGCAGCAACATCGCGACCTTGCCGACCGCCTCCAGCGACACGCCGCCCATCGCCCCGCCGAGCAGCAGCGCGAACAGCAGCGGGGTCAGCACCACGCCGAGCAGGTTCGATGCCGCCGACGCGATCACCGATGCGGCGACATTGCCGCGCGCGATCGACGCATAGGCAATCGACGACTGCACCGTCGTCGGCAGCACGCCGAGAAAGACGAGGCCGAGCAAAATCTCGGGCGCGAGCCGCCCGCTCAGCGCCGCCCGCGCCACCATCATCGCTAGCGGGAACAGCGCATAGCCGAAGCCCAAAATCGCGAGCTGCAACCGCCAGTGCTTCGCCCCCGCCACAACCGCCGCCGGGCTCAGCCGCGCGCCGTGGAGGAAGAACAAAATGAAGATCGCCGCGTTCGATGCCCCGCCGATCGCCTCCAGCAGCGCGCCGGTCGCGGGCAACAGCGTCGCCACGACCAACGTCGCGACCAGAATCATGATGAAGCGGTCGGGCAGGAAGCGGCGCAGCAGGTCCATGACGGGCCAGCGCCTACGCCACTTCGGTCGTTCGCGCCAATGCGCCCGATACACCCTACCCATTTCGGGCTGTCGCCGTCGCTGCGCTTCACCTGATATTTACCGCAATCAGTCATGCGCGGGGTAAATCTGGGGCGGGGTAGGCGCGTGAAAGGCATTATTTTCAATTTGCTCGAAGAACAGGTGGTGACGCAGTTCGGCGACGGCACTTGGGACGATCTGCTCGACGACGCCGAACTGGATGGCGCCTATACCTCGCTTGGCAGCTATGACGACCGCGAGATCATGGCGCTGGTGGGTGCTGCGGCCGCCAAGCTCGACAAATCGCCCGCCGAAATTCTGCGCTGGTTCGGCAAGTCGGCGATCCCGGCGCTGGCGCTGCGCTTTCCGGCCTTTTTCGAAACGCCGAGCAACACGCGCAATTTCCTGCTGAGCGTCAACACCATCATCCACCCCGAAGTGCGCAAGCTCTATTCGGGGGCGGGCTGCCCGCATTTCCGCTTTCACCATGCAGGCGATGACGAGCTGGTGATCGGCTATTCGTCGCCGCGCAAGCTGTGCGCACTGGCCGAAGGGTTCATCGAAGGGACGGCGGCACATTATGGCGAGCAGGTGACGGTTGCGCACCGCGACTGCATGCACACCGGCGCCAGCGCCTGCCAGCTCGCGGTCCAATGGGTGTCCTGAAGCCAGAAGATTTCAGCGATGTCGCCGATCTCGCGCGCACGCTCGAGCGGCTGGAGCGGCGGCTGGCGCGCGAGCGTGCGGCCCGCGCCGAGGCCGAGGCGATCGCCGAAAACGGGCTGCGCGCGCTCTATCTGTCGCAGCAGCGGATCGACCTGCTCCAGCGTATCGCCGCCAAGGCCAATGAGGCCGCCGACGTCCGTGAGGCGCTGATCTATGCCATCACCGAGATTTGCGCGAGCAACGGCTGGGCATTCGGCAACGTCTTCCTGATCGACCCGGCCGACGGCGACAATCTGATCGCGTCGGACATCTGGTACGCGGCTGACCCCGCCGGGTTGATGCCCTTCATCGATGATTCGCTTGCGCGCCAGTTCCGCCGTGGTGAAGGGTTGCCGGGGCGCGTGCTCGACAGCCTGGCGCCGCTGTGGCTGAGCGACATCACCAAGGCCGCCAATTTCCCGCGCCGCGACGTCGCGCGCCAGTGCGGGCTCAATTCGGCCTTCGCCTTTCCGGTCCGCGTGCAGGATCAGGTGGCCGCGGTGATGGAATTCTTCGCCCGCGACAACCCGGCGGAAGACGCGAGTTTCCTTGCGCTGATGGGCCAGATTGGCACCCAATTGGGCCGCGTGATCGAACGCGAGCGCTTTGCCGCCAAGCTATTCTACGACGCACTCCACGATCCGCTGACCAACCTGCCCAACCGGGCATTGTTCCGCGATCGCGTCACACGCGCACTCGAACGGCGCGCGCGCCAGAGCGATTACCGCGTGGCGGTCCTGTTCCTCGATCTCGACGCGTTCAAGTTCATCAACGACAGCCTGGGCCATCAGGCGGGCGATGCGGTGCTCGTCGGCACCGCCGAACGGCTGAAGCGCGTGCTGGAACGCGGTGCCGCCGACCCGCAAGACCGCTGGCCCGAATGGACGCTCGCGCGGCTGGGCGGCGACGAATTCACGGTGCTGCTCGAAGGCTTCACCGATGAATGGCAGCCCAAGCGGATCGCGATGCGCCTGCTCGACGCGCTGACCGAAGCGCACCAGCTTTCCGGGTCGGAAATCCATAGCGCGGGCAGCATCGGGCTGGCCCATGCCGTGACACCGGGGGTGACCGCGCAGGATCTGATGCGCAAGGCCGATACCGCGATGTACGAGGCCAAGGCGCGCGGGCGCGGCCAGGTCGCGGTGTTCGACGCGGCATTGCGCCAGCGCGCGACGACGCGGCTCAACACCGAAAATGATCTGCGCGGGGCGCTTCGCCGCGGGGAGTTCCAGCTCTATTACCAGCCGATCGTCGATCTCGGCTCGGATCGGCTGGCGGGCTTCGAGGCCCTGCTGCGCTGGCAGCGGCGCCCTGGCGAAATCGTCTCGCCGGGCCAGTTCATCGACGTTGCCGAGGAAACCGGGCTGATCGTGATGATCGGCAACTGGGTACTGCGCGAAGCATGCGAAGCCACGGTCAAATGGCACCGCCGTTTCCCCGACCGTGCGCCGGTGACGATCAGCATCAACGTCTCGCCCCGCCAGTTCCTGCAGCCGGGCTTTGCCGACATTGTCCGCGATACGATTACCGAAATCGGCATTGCCCCCGATACGATCTCGCTCGAAATTACCGAGAGCATCGCGATCAGCAATCCCGACCGCGCCGTGCGCATCATGCGCCAGCTGCGCGATCTCGGCGTGCGGATCAGCCTCGACGATTTCGGCACCGGCTATTCATCGCTCGGGCATTTGCACCGCTATCCGTTCGACACGCTCAAGCTCGACCGCAGCTTCGTTGCCGAAATGGGCGGCGAGCGCGGCAAGATCGGCCGCGGCATCGTCCGTGCGGTGCTTGATCTGGCCGCGACGATGGAGCTGAAAGTAATCGCCGAGGGGCTGGAGACGCCGCATCAGCGCAGCGATCTGCGCGCGATGGGCTGTGCCTATGGCCAGGGATATTTCTATTCGCGCCCGGTCGATCGGGTCGCTGCGGGGATGCTGATCGCGCGCGATCGCTGAGCCAGCGCCGCGCGGCCCTTCCCGCCCCGCAACATTTACGCTATGCGCGCGGCCGATCCTTCATCCCGCAGACATATCAGGACCCTGTATGAGCCTCCGCAACGTGGCGATCATCGCCCACGTCGACCACGGCAAGACCACGCTTGTCGATCAGCTTTTCCGCCAGTCGGGCACCTTCCGCGACAATCAGCGCGTCGAGGAACGCGCGATGGATTCGAACGATCTCGAGAAGGAGCGCGGGATCACCATTCTCGCCAAGTGCACCTCGATCGAGTGGGACGATCACGCCGGGCATAAGACCCGCATCAACATCGTCGACACCCCCGGCCACGCCGATTTCGGCGGTGAGGTGGAGCGCATCCTGTCGATGGTCGACGGCGTGATCCTGCTGGTCGACGCCGCCGAAGGCGCGATGCCGCAGACCAAGTTCGTGACCGGCAAGGCGCTCGCATTGGGCCTTCGCCCGATCGTCGTCGTCAACAAGATCGACCGCAGCGACGCGCGCGCGCAGGAAGTGCTCGACGAAGTGTTCGACCTGTTCGTGTCGCTTGAGGCGAACGACGACCAGCTCGATTTTCCCGTACTCTTCGCCTCGGGCCGCAACGGCTATGCCGGTGACAATCCCGATGTCCGCGAAGGCACGCTGGCGCCGCTGTTCAACAAGATCGTCGAGCATGTGCCCGCGCCATCGGCCGATCCCGATGGCCCGTTCAAGTTTCTCGTCACGTTGCTCGACCGCGACAATTTCCTCGGCCGCATCCTGACCGGCCTCGTCTTCTCGGGCAGCGTCAAGACCAACATGCCGATCCACGCGCTCGACCCCGACGGCAAGGTCGTCGAGACCGGGCGCGCGTCGAAGATCATGGCGTTCCGCGGGCTCGAACGCGTGCCGGTGGACGAGGCGAATGCCGGCGACATCATCAGCCTTGCCGGGCTGACGGTTGCGACGGTGGCCAACACCATCGCCGACCCGAGCGTCACCGAGCCGCTGAAGGCGCAGGCGATCGACCCGCCGACATTGTCGATGCGCTTTGCGGTGAACGACAGCCCGATGGCGGGCCGCGAAGGCACCAAGGTGACGAGCCGCATGATCCGCGACCGGCTGTTCCGCGAGGCCGAATCGAACGTCGCGATCAAGGTCACCGAAAGCGACGACCGCGACAGCTACGAAGTCGCTGGCCGCGGCGAACTCCAGCTCGGCGTGCTGATCGAGACGATGCGCCGCGAAGGCTTCGAACTCAGCATCAGCCGCCCGCGCGTGCTGTTCAAGGAAGACGAAAACGGCCAGAAGACCGAGCCTTATGAAACCGTCATCATCGACGTCGACGAGGAATATTCGGGCACGGTCGTCGAGAAGATGAACCTGCGCAAGGCCGAGATGACCGACATGCGCCCCTCGGGCGGCGGCAAGACGCGCATCACCTTCAGCGCGCCGTCGCGTGGCATGATCGGCTATCACGGCGAATTCCTGTCGGACACGCGCGGCACCGGCATCATGAACCGGCTGTTCGAGAAATACGGCCCGCACAAGGGCAAGATCGAAGGCCGCAAGAACGGCGTGCTGATCTCGAACGGCGCGGGCGAGGCCAATGCCTATGCACTCGGCCCGCTCGAGGAACGCGGCATCATGATGGTCGCGCCGGGTGAGGCACTCTACGAAGGCATGATCATCGGCGAAAATGCGAAGACCGAAGATCTCGAAGTCAACCCGATGAAGGCCAAGCAGCTCACCAACTTCCGCGCGAGCGGCGGCAAGGACGACGCGATCCGCCTGACCCCGCCGTGGCGGCTGACGCTGGAACAGGCGATCGCCTATATCGACGACGACGAGCTGGTCGAAGTGACGCCCAAGTCGATCCGCCTGCGCAAGCGCTATCTCGACCCGAACGAGCGTAAGCGGATGAGCCGCGCAAAGGCGGCGTAAGTCAGCGGGCGGCGCCGATGCGCGCCGCCCATTCTTCCTCGCGCTGCGTGTAGGCTGACCGGCCCCGCGGCGCGTCCTCGGCCACCGCCGTGGTATAGAACGCCACTCCCTTGCCTGTCGCGGGATCGACCCATAGCCCGGACCTGAGCCCGTAAGCTTCGCCGGCATGGCCGATCCGGGTCTTGCCGTCGCCGAACGGGTCGTCGCGGCAGGCGGCGGGGCGGCCGGGCGCGCCAAGAATCATCACGCCCAGCCCGAATGCGCAGTAGAAGCCGCCCTCGATATCGCCGTTCTGGCCCTCGTAGCGCCATACCGTCTGCGTCATCGCGGCAAGGCTGGCGGCAGAGAGATAGCCGGGGCGGATGAGGGCATCGCCGATCCGGGCGAGGCCCGTGGGGGCGATCCGCATGCCCCCTTGCGGCGAAAAGAAGCCGCTGCTGTGCGTCAGGCGATATCGGGCGAGATCACAACTGCCGTCCTGTGCCGGGTTGCCGGGGCAGGCGGGCGGGCGGCCGTGCAGGTCGTCATAGGCGACCTCGCCCCCGGCGCGGTAGAGCACGACGGCGTGTCGCGCCGCCTCGGGGCCGCAGGTCGACCAGTTGAAACAGCCCGCGATCTTGAGGGGCTCGAACAGCTGATCGGCCATGATCCGGTCGAAGCGCGTGGCCGTAGCGCCTTCCATCACTGCGGCGACCAGCGGGTAGTTGAGATTGGCGTAGGCGAAATAGCCTGCACCGTGCGCGGCATCCCACGCGCCGGGCTCGGCCATGCGCGCGGCTAGGTCACCGTCGAGCGGAGTCACATAACCGGCCGCGTCGCGCACGCCGCTGGTATGCGACAGCAGTTGGCGCAGCGTGATCGGCGCATCGGGGAAAGCCGGGTTGCGCAGGCGCCAGCCGAGATAGGTCGAAACGTCGCGGTCGAGATCGAGCGTGCCGCGTTCGACCAGCCGCATCACCGCGAGCGCGACCGCGAGCTTGGAAATCGACGCGACCCGCACCGGATCATCGGCAGTGACGGGGCGGTGCGTCGCGCGGTCGGCTTCGCCCTCGGCGAGGCGCGCGACGATGCGGTCGCGCTCGAAACGCACCCCGGCTGAAGCGGGCAGCGGCGTGGCGGAGGCGAGCAGAAGCGCGAACATGGCCGCGCAGACTGGGCGAAGCGCGGGGTGCAATCAAGCGGCTTGAGCGGTGCCGCGCGGCGCCCTAAGCCTGCGGCCATGGCGGGGTATGAACTGCGCGAACGGGTGGACCTGCCCGACACGACGCTCGATCGCGCGGGGCTGGCGCTCGGCGCGGGCGGCCTGCTGGGCGGTGCGGTGTGGCTGCTGCTCGCGCTGGGGAGCGGGACGGCAACCGCGCTGGCGGTGACGACGGCCTTCATCCTCGGGACGGTGTTCACGACGCTCGGCATCGCGGCGGTCGGGGTGCCGGTGTGGCTGGTGCTGCACCTGAGTGGTCGCCGGCGGCTGCGGTACGCAGCGATGGCGGGGGCGGCGATCGGCTTTGGCCTGTTCCTGTTCGCGCAAACCTATGGCTTCGGGTTGCTCGACGCGCCGCCGAGCGATGGCAGCACGCTGCTCTATCGCTGGGCAAGCGCGGTCGCGACCAGCCTGTTGCTGGCGGGCGTGGCGACGGCGATCGCGACGGTGATGTGGGTGATCGCCTACCGCCCGCGGGGGTGAGCGATCAGGCTGGCCCGACCCGATAGGCGCACAGCTTGTTGCCCTCGGGATCGCGGAAATACGCACCGTAAAAGGCTTGCGGCCCTTCGTCGCCACGCAGCCCGGGCGGGCCATCGCAGCTGCCGCCGAGTTCGAGTGCCTTTGCGTGAAATGCATCGACCTTGGCACGCTCGTCGAAGGGGATTGCGAGCATGTTGCCATTGCCCGGCATGGCCGCCGCGCGGTTATATGGCCGGGTCACTGCGATCCCGGGCTTGTCCCAACCCATGCCCCATAGCGTGAAGCTGCCCGCCTCTTCGCCGAATTCCATGATGCGCGTGGCACCGATCGAGCCGAGCAGCCCATCGTAAAAGGCTCGCGCCTTGTCGACATCATTAGTGCCGAGCGTTGCATAGCCAATCATCGCATTCCTCTCCTTTGTCGTGTCAGGTCGGTTCGGGTGTCAGCAGCCGCCCAGCCGTCGCCCGGTGGTGAGTGACTTCATTGTCATCGACATCCGGCCGGACATGACCCCGGTCCCAGACACCGCATAGCTGGTCGGCGTGTAGGTCCCCTGCGAGACAACCCGCATCGTGCCGCCCGGGCGCGCGCAGACGAGTTCGCTCGCGATTTTGCCACCCGCAGCCGAATAGCGGACGAAGCGGCACGATTTATCGGCGTTCATCGCAGCTTGGGGGCCAGAGGCGGCCTGCTGCGGCGTGACGCAGCTGGTAACGACCACAGGGCGGCCCTTCATCGCGGCGGCGATGCCGGGAGGCGCGCCCTTTAGCTGGACGTCGAGAATCTCGACGCGGTTCTCCCACTTGCCGGGTTGGATGATTGGTCCCGGCGGCGCGGCGGCAACCGCCAGTAGAGCGACCGAAACCCCGATCATGAAGCGTGCCATCGACCCATCTCCCCCAGCCCAGAGCGACTCGGTACGCGCGTTGCTTATGGCGCGATAATCCCCATATGTTCCGCTGATGGCAATCCAGATTCGCACCAGCCTCGACGAGCCCGAAACCGGCCAGTCGTTCGTCCCGCATCGGCCCGAACGCCCGCCCAAGGCCGAAGGCGGCAAGCCGTTCCGGATCGTGTCGGATTATTCGCCCGCGGGCGACCAGCCGGTGGCGATTGCCGAGCTGGTCGAGCAGGCGCAGGCGGGCGAGCGCGACCAGGTGCTGCTCGGCGTGACGGGCTCGGGCAAGACCTTCACCATGGCCAAGGTGATCGAGACGCTGCAACGGCCCGCGCTGATCTTGGCGCCCAACAAGATTCTTGCCGCGCAGCTTTATGGCGAAATGAAGTCGTTCTTCCCCGAAAACGCGGTCGAATATTTCGTCAGCTATTACGATTACTACCAGCCCGAAGCCTATGTGCCGCGCTCCGACACCTATATCGAAAAGGAATCGTCGGTAAACGAAGCGATCGACCGGATGCGGCATTCGGCGACGCGGGCGCTGCTCGAACGCGACGATGTGATCATCGTAGCGTCGGTGTCGTGCCTTTACGGGATCGGCTCGGTCGAAACCTATTCGGCGATGATCTTCGACCTGAAAAAGGGGCAGACCGTCGATCAGCGCGAGATCGTGCGCAAGCTGGTGGCGCTCCAGTACAAGCGCAACGACGCGGCGTTTGCGCGCGGCAATTTCCGGGTGCGCGGCGACAATCTCGAGATTTTCCCGTCGCATTATGAGGACACCGCGTGGCGCGTGTCGTTCTTCGGCGACGACATCGAGGACATCGTCGAGTTCGATCCGCTGACCGGCAAGAAAGTCGCGAGCCTCAACTACGTCCGCGTCTATGCCAATTCGCACTATGTGACGCCGGGGCCGACGCTGAAGCAGGCGATGGAAGCGATCAAGTTCGAGCTCGCCGAGCGGCTGAAGGAGCTGGTCGCGGAAGGCAAATTGCTCGAAGCGCAACGGCTCGAACAGCGCACCAATTTCGATCTTGAGATGATCGCCGCGACCGGCAGTTGCGCAGGCATCGAGAATTACTCGCGCTTCCTGACCGGACGGATGCCGGGCGAGCCGCCACCGACCTTGTTCGAATATCTCCCCGACGATGCGCTGCTGTTCGTCGACGAAAGCCACGTCACCATCGGCCAGATCAACGGCATGTCGCGCGGCGACCACCGTCGCAAACTGACACTAGCCGAATATGGCTTTCGCTTGCCGTCGGCGATCGACAACCGCCCGCTGCGCTTCAACGAATGGGAAGCGATGCGGCCACAGACGACGTACGTCTCGGCGACGCCGGGTAGCTGGGAAATGGAGCAGACCGGCGGCGTGTTCGTCGAACAGGTGATCCGCCCGACCGGGCTGATCGACCCGCCGATCGAGATCAAGCCGGTCGAGGAGCAGGTCGACGACCTGATCAACGAAGCCCGCAAGACGGCGGCGCTCGGATACCGCACGCTGGTGACGACGCTGACCAAGCGGATGGCCGAGGACCTGACCGAATTCATGCACGAAGCGGGATTGAAGGTCCGCTACATGCATTCGGACGTCGAGACGCTGGAACGCATCGAGCTGATCCGCGACTTGCGGCTGGGCGTGTATGACGTGCTGGTCGGCATCAACCTGCTGCGCGAGGGGCTCGACATTCCCGAATGCGGGCTGGTCGCGATCCTCGACGCCGACAAGGAAGGCTTCCTGCGTAGCGAAACCTCGCTGATCCAGACCATCGGCCGTGCCGCCCGCAATGTCGACGGGCGGGTGATCCTCTATGCCGACCGGATCACCGGATCGATGGAGCGCGCGATGAACGAAACCGCGCGCCGCCGTGAGAAGCAGCTCGCGTACAATGCCGCGCACGGCATCACCCCGCAGACGATCCGCCGCAACATCGGCGACATCATCAAGGACGTGGCGAGCCGCGACCAGGTGACCGTCGAGATCGATGAGGACCGCCCGCACATGGTCGGCCACAATCTGCGCGCGTATATCGAGGAACTCGAGAAGAAGATGCGCGCGGCCGCGGCCGATCTGGAGTTCGAAGAAGCCGGGCGCCTGCGCGACGAAATCCGCGCGCTGGAGGCAGAGGAACTCGGCCTGCCCGAAGCCGAGCGCAAGGCGCCGGTGATGGGGCGGTCGAACGAGGGGAAACCGGGGACGAGGAAGACCCGCTACGGCAAGAGTCAGAAGATGCGCGCGGGTATGGCGGGGAGTTCGCGGCGAGGGCGTTAGGAGCAAACTTGAGGTTGACCGAATATAGTATTTTTCGGTCAGAAGAATTGGCCTGTCTTCATGGTTGGCTATCTGTACCATTTGGGTCATTAAAATGCTGGAGGGAGCATTCTATGATCCGCAGCTTTGCCCACCCACGAAGCTATGCCGTCTTTAACCGCCGCTCATGCGGAACTGGCGCGCGCCAATGACCAAGATCGGCAAACTTCACGCTTGGATCCTCGCGAACCCGCGTTCCTCAATCCCGTTTCCTGATTTCGAGCGGTTGGTCGTTGCGTTCGGTTTCGAGCTGCGCCGAACGACCGGGAGCCATCGCCAATATGCGCGGCCCGACATCCCTTACGTCGTCAACATTCAGCCGCGCGGCAAAGAGGCGAAGAGCTATCAAATTCAGCAATTCCTCGCTATATGCGATCAATATGCGTTGACACTGGACGACTGAATTGCCGCGCTATCACATCGAATTATTCTGGTATGAAGACGATGCATGCTGGGTTGCCAACGTGCCCGACCTGAAAACCTGTTCGGCGCACGGCGACACGCCGGAGGAAGCGCTGGCGGAAGTGCAGGTAGCGATGCAGGGGTGGCTCGAAGTCGCGAGAGATATGGGATTTCCGATCCCCGAACCGCGCTATCGACCTGCCGATCTAGCAAGCAAGTTCGCCGCCTAACCCAGCGTCAGATCCTCGCGCCCGACGCCATAATATTGCGCGACCCGGTCGGCATAGGCCTGGTCGAACTCCGGCGGACTGTTCGCCCAGCTCGGGCCGCCTTCGAGCACGCGGCGGTCGATGGTCACGACATAGCGGTCGCCGACCGGATCGTAGGACAGCAGCTCGAACGGCAGCGGATAGAACGCCTTGCCCAGTCCCAGAAAGCCGCCGATCGTCAGCACGACGTAAAGCGCCTCCCCGGTCCGCTTCTGGATCATATAGGCGTGGACATGGCCGATCTTGTCGCCGTCGCGGCTGTGCACCAGCATCGTGTCGGCGCGGTTCGACTGGATCAGCAATTGGGTGGCGTGGTCGGCGGCGGTCATCATGCTCTCCTGATGCCTGCTCAACCGGTGGCGTAACGAAGGGTTCCCCAGGGCGACCGCCGCCAAGCTATCGATCGAGCGAGCGCGCTGCGATGACGGCTTCGATGAAGTCGGCGCGCTCGGCGACCGAAGTCTTGGGCAAATCGACGATCGCATAGCCCAGCGCGGGGTAGCCATGCACAAGGCGATCATATTCGGCGGTCGCCGCTGCCAAGTCATGCCGACGATCGCTGTCGGTCGTGTAGATTTGCGGCCACGGCGGCGCCATGAAAACGGTCGGCGCGTAGCAGTGTTCGAGGACCAACGCACGGCGGGAACTATCGCCAGTCAGCGCCTCGAGCCCGAGAACGGCATCGATCAGGCCGCGATCAAAAAACGTCGGCGCGGGCCGCGTCAGGGCCTCGGCGCGATCGACCAGCGCCAGTTCAATCGCGCGCTCGAGGAAGCCGGCCAAATCCTCCCATGGCATCGGCCCGCCCTGCGCGATGATCCGGCGGCCGGGCTCGGCGGCGACATGATGGCCGCGACGGGCCAACTCGGCGATGATCGACGACTTGCCGCCGCCCGAGCAGCCCGAAATGACGAACAATCGATCACGCGCGGCCATCAATCCTCGGCGATCAGGCTGGTCCGTTTCGTGTCGGGCATCAGCGCGAAGCCCAGCGTTGCGAGCGCGATGATGGCGGTGACGTACCAGTAGAATACCGACTCCAGATGCGCGTTCTTCAGCCACAGCGCGACATATTCGGCAGTCCCGCCAAAGATCGTGTTGCCGATCGCATAGGGCAGCGCGACGCCCAAAGTGCGGACCGCGGGCGGGAAGAGCTCGGCCTTGATCAGCCCCGAAATCGATGTGTAGGCGCTCAGCAGCAGCAGCGGCACTAGCACAAGGCCGAACGCGGCCGCCGTCGACGTCGTCGCCGCGAGCGCGCTGAACACCGGCACCGATACCAGTATGCCGCCGATGCCGAACAGCAGCAGCATCGGCTTCCGCCCCACGCGGTCGGAGATCGCCCCGAACACCGGCTGCGCAACCATATAGGCGATCAGCGCCAGCGTCATGATCTCGGTCGCGGTCTGGCGGCCGAAGCCGCTCGTGTTGACCAGGAATTTCTGCATGTACGTCGTGTAGGCATAGAAGGCGCAGGACCCGCCGCCGCTGATCGCGACGACGATCAGGAATTCGCGTGGGTGCGCCATCCACAGGCTGCGCGCGGTCGATTTGGCGCGGCCCTTGTCGAGTTTTTCGAACGCTTCGGTCTCGGCGAGGTTGCGGCGCAAGACATAGACCAGCAGCGCGAGCGCCGCGCCGATCGCAAAGGCGATCCGCCAGCCCCAGGCTTCGAGTGCCGTTTCGTCGAGCAGCGCCTGCAGGATCAGCGTCACGCCGAGCGCCAGCAATTGCCCGCCGATCAGCGTGACATATTGGAAGCTCGCCCAGAAACCGCGGTTCCGGCGCGTCGCCATTTCAGAGAGGTAGGTGGCGCTCGCGCCATATTCGCCGCCGACCGACAGCCCCTGCAGCATCCGTGCGATCACCAGCAGCGTCGGCGCGAGCACGCCCGCCTGCGCATAGGTCGGCGCGACCGCAATCATCAGCGATCCGCCGCACATCAACCCCACCGACAACGCGAGCCCCGCCTTGCGCCCGTGGCGGTCGCCATAGCTCCCCATCACCCACGCGCCGATCGGCCGCATCAGAAATCCGACCGCGAAGATCGCCGCCGTGCTCAGCAGTTGCGCGGTCTGGTCGGTGCCCGGGAAAAAGCTCGGCGCGAAATAGATCGTCAGCGCCGAATAGGCGTACCAATCATACCATTCGACCAGATTGCCCGCCGATCCGCCGACGATTGCGGTCAGCCGCTTGCGATCCATGCTTCCTGCCATGGCGCTAACTTGCCGATGCGCGCGGTGAAGGGAAGCGCTTTGTCGGCCCGGCGGGTGCGGAAGCGGTTGAGCCTGCCCGGCGCTTCGCCCATAGCAAGGGCATGCGCTTCGTTACGCCCGCCCTTGCTCTCGTGCTGCTCGCCAGCGCTTGTGCCTCCGCGCCGCCGCCGCCGCCCGCGGTCGCCGCTGCGCCGGTCGCTGTGCCGGCGCCACCGCCTGCACCGATGCCGGTAGCTGCTCCGGCGACCCCGCGCGGCGACTGGCGCGACTGGCCATTGACGCCGGGGGATTGGGTGTACCGGCAGGACGCGCGCGGATCGATCGCACTGTTCGGGCGGCCCGGCAGCGACGCCGAAGTGACGCTGCGCTGCGACCGGGCAGCGGCGGTGCTCTATCTGTCGCGGCGCGGAACGGTGCCAGGCAATGCGCCGATGACAGTACGGACGACCAGCGCGGTGCGTACGCTCGCAACGCGCCCGACCGGCGGGTCACCTGCCTATGTCGCCGTGACGCTCGCAGTGCGCGATCCGTTGCTTGACGCAATGGGCTATAGCCGGGGGCGTTTCGTGATCGAACAGGCCGGGATGCCGGTGCTGGTGGTCCCTGCCTGGGCCGAAATCCTGCGGGTCGCAGAGGATTGTCGCGGTTAACGCGAGCGGTTCGGCCCGAGCCCGGCGCAGTCCTTATTATTGGGGCCAAAAGAAAATCATTACAAGGCTTGCATGTCCGAATCACATGATTCAAACAGGAGTCGCGCTCAGGCAGAGCGTATAGTTTCAACTGGCGAAAGGAGGTGATCCGATGTCTCATGGTTCAGCAATGGGGTCGGTTCAGTTCGTTCGGGGGACGCGCCGCTGATCCGCCGGGCCTGACGGGGGGTATCCTCCCCCAGTCAACGTTAAGGCCCACAGGATTGGCGGTCCGCATGGTCTCCCGGGCTGGAGCATCCGGCCGCTGACCATGTTAGGAGGTTGCCGGGGAGGTGCGAGGCATCCCCCGGCAGCCTCTTTTCATTTCTGGCGTAGATCGATCGCCAGGCCCGCCGATACCGCCCTGCGGCCCCTTGCCAGCGATCATCCCCGCGTTAGGCTTGCGCCAAACGAGCCAAGGGGAAAATTCATGCGTCCGTTGATCGCTTTCGCGCTGCTCGCCGCCGTTGCCGCGCCTGTTGCTGCGCAATCGCTTCCCAAGGTCGAGGAAGCATCGATCGACCAGCTGCGCGCGATGATGGCCAAGGGAACGTCCTCCGAAGCGATCACGCGGGCTTATCTCGCCCGCATCGCCGCGATGGACCGCAAGGGGCCGACGCTGCGCTCGGTGATCGCGGTCAACCCGCAAGCGATCGCGCAGGCGCAGGCGGCCGATGCGCGGCGCAAGGCGGGCAAGCCGCTCGGTCCGCTCGACGGCATCCCGATCCTCGTCAAGGACAATATCGAGACCAAGGATCCGGTCGCGACCACGGCGGGCAGCCTTGCGCTCAAGGACAATGTCACCGGCCGCGACGCCCCGGTCGTCGCCGAACTGCGCAAAGGCGGCGCAGTAATCCTCGGCAAGACCAACCTCAGCGAATGGGCGAACATCCGTTCGAACAATTCGATCAGCGGGTGGAGCGCGGTCGGCGGGCAGGTGAAGAACCCCTATGCACTCGATCGCACGCCATGCGGATCGTCGAGCGGGACCGGATCGTCGATCGCCGCCAGCTTCGCCGCTGCCGGGCTCGGCACCGAGACCGACGGGTCGGTGGTGTGCCCGTCGTCGATCAACGGGCTGGCGGGGCTCAAGCCGACGCTCGGCCTCGTCAGCCGCACGCATGTCGTGCCGATCAGCCACAGCCAGGACACGCCGGGGCCGATGGCGCGCAGTGTGCGCGACGTGGCGGTGCTGTTCTCGGGCATGATCGGCACCGACCCCGCCGATCCGGCGACGGCCAAGGCCGACCAGTATCGCAAGGATTACGCCGCCAGCCTGAGCAGCGCGTCGCTCAAAGGTGTGCGGATTGCCGTGCGCCGTCCGCAGATGGGCCCCGATCTCGCCGCGCGCTTCGATGCCGCGCTCGCCGTGCTGAAGGCGCAGGGTGCGGTGCTGGTCGATGTCGAGGCGCCCAAGCTCGACGGGCTGGGCGAGGCCGAGTTTCAGGTGCTGCTCTATGAACTGAAAGGCGATCTCAACGCCTATCTCGCGACCACGCCGGAGGCGGTCAAGACGCGCACGCTTGCCGATGTCATTGCCTTCAACGAAGCCAACAAGGCCGCCGAAATGCCCTATTTCGGGCAGGAGACTTTCATTGCGGCCGAAAAGACGCGCGGCCTCGACGATCCCGAATATCTCGGCGCCCGCGCGAAATCGTTTCGGCTGGCGGGCAAGGAGGGCATCGACGCGATGCTCGCCAAGGCCAATGCCACGATCCTCGTCGAGCCGAGCTATGGCCCCGGCTGGCTGATCGAGCCGATCTATGGCGACCAATATCAGGGGCCGTCGTCGAGCGAGCTGCCGGCAGTGTCGGGCTATCCCAATCTGACGGTGCCGATGGGCCTCGCCAAGGGCATGCCGGTCGGGCTGTCGTTCATTGGGACGGCCTACAGCGACCAGAAACTGCTCGAAGCCGGCTATGTCTATGAACAGGCATCGCGCGCGCGGGTGGCGCCGCGCTACCTGCCCAGCGCCGACGTCGGACCGGGGATGGACGGCGCGAAGTAACTGCTCAGTCGCGCTCGCGCTCAAGCAGCTCGACGCGGACGTGGGTGGCGCGCAGCGATAGCCGGACTTCGATCATGAACATGACGAGTCCGGCGATCAGCAGCAGCATCGCCGCGATGAACATCACCCCGAGCACGGTGCCGATGTGCAGGTTGATCAACTCGGCGACAAACAGCAGCGCGACGACGCAGCAGATCAGGATGGCGCTCGCGACGCACAGGAATAGTGCGGCGTTGATGACCGCCATCCGCCGGTCGAGCAGCCGCAATTCCCAGACATGGCGGTCGTGCTCGGGGCCGGTCGAGCGCGGGTGGAGCGCCTCCAGCGCGCGGGCGCGATCGACCACGCGCCCCAGCCGCCCGGCGATGACGTTGAGCATCGCCCCCAGCCCGGCGAGCAGGAACACCGGGCTGACCGACAGCTGAATCGTCTGGGCAATGGTGGTGACGGCGGGTGACAGGCTCATGCTGCCTTGGTCGCCGGGCGTACCGATCGCGTCAAGCGCCAACCCATTGGTAATATCGTGCCGCTACAATTGCCGCCGATGACCAAGCCGATGCTGCTCGCCGAGTTCACGCGCCTGCCTCCAGCCTATCGCGCCCGCCGCGTCGATGGGTTGGCGAGTGGCATCGATCAGGTGGCGGGGCGCGCGCGCACCTCGCATCGCTTTCTGCGCTACCAATGGTTTGCAGCGGCGCTGTCGGCCTATGGCGGCGAAGCGCAGACATTGGTGGTGGAGGGCGAGCGCGGACTGGTTGCCGCGCTGCCGCTGGTGCGCGTCGGGCCGCGTGCGCTTGGGGCTGCGACGGTGCCGGGATGCTACTGGCCATTCCGCAGTTTCCCTAAGGCAGCGGGGCTCGATGCGGCAGCGTTCGATGCCTTGGTCGATGCGCTGGCGCAAAGCATTGCCGTGCTGCGGATAGGGCCGGTCTATGATGGCGACCCGGCGACCGGCGGGCTGATCGCGGCGGCGCGGCGGCGCGGCTGGGCGGTGATCGACCGTTTCATTGCCGACAGCTATTTGTTCGACATGGCCGGCGCGGCGCAAGAGGGCTGGCCGCGCAATTCGACGCTGCGCAAGAACCGCTTCCATGAAAAGCACCTTGCCGAACATGGCGCGCTCGACTGGCGCTTTCTGGGCGGCGCGGCGCTTGCCGATGGCGGCTTCGACCAATTGGCGGACGTCGAGCAAAAGAGCTGGATCGCCGCGCGGACCGACGGACGCGACGCGAAATTCATGGCGACCGGGCATGGCGCCTTCTGGCGCGCGGTCGCGGTCGATCCGGTGCTGGCCGACATGCTCCACGCCGCGCTGCTGACCGTAAACGGGGCGCCGGCCGACTTTTCGTTCGACATGAATGCGGGCGCGATCAAATATGCGATCGCCAACAGCTATGATCCCGCCTTTGCCAAACATTCGCCGGGCAAGCTGCTCTATTACCGCAATCTTGTCTCAGCGCTTGCCGACGGCATTGCGACCGTCGATTGGGGCGCGGGCGACAGCGGCTACAAACAGGTGATCGGCGCGACCAAGGGCCCGGCGATCCGCGACTGGCTGATCGTCCGCCCCGGCGCAATGGCGCTTGCTGCACGCGCGTTCGGCGGGCTGTGGCGGCGCAGCGGGCAGGGCTAGCCCGGCAGCGCTTTGACAAAGACGATCTTGTCTTCCCCGGCCTGGTAGAAATCGCGGATGCAGGCCTCCTGCCGATAGCCGCGCTGGCGATAAAAGGCCCGCGTCGGCTCGAAATCCGCCAGTCCCGAGGTTTCGACCAGCAGCAACCGAGCGCCGCGCTTGCCGAGCTGGTGTTCGACCGCAGTCATCAGCGCCGTGCCGATGCCCTTGCGCTGGCGAAGTGGATCGGCGGCGATGAGCAACAAGTTCCACGTGCCATCGGTCATGCGTTCGGGTGCGGCATAGGCAAGGCCGGCGACGGCGCCGTCGTCGAACACCCACCAGAGCTCATCGGGCTCGGGCGTGGCGAGAAAGGGTGCGGCCATATCGGGGAGCATTGCGCCGGGAAACAGTTCGGTCGCGTCGATCAGGGTGATGAGCGCGGGCAGATCGCTGTGCATCAGGGGGCGGATGGGATGAGTCATCGGATGTCCTTCTCAGTTTCGATTGTCGGATTGTGACCGCACCGATCGCCGCCCGAGCAGGCTGATCCGGTACGGCGCGCCGCCGCGCGATTCAATCAGGCGACGACGGCGAAGGCGTTGAAACAGCGCCGTCGTGCAGTCGGTGAGGATATGGCCTTCATGGGTGAAGCAGAGCGCCTCGACGATCTGGCCGTTATCGTCGCGGCGATGGCGGATCACCCCGCCGCGCGCGAGTTCGTGGAGCACGCGTTGCTCCATCTTCGAAATATTCATGGGATTGCTCAGCAGCTTGCGACCATAGGGTATCGATCGCCGCGAGGGCGTTCGATACGGCACAAACCTGACGCGCTAGGCGATCAGGTCAGGCGAGGGTCGCAAGCTCTTGCAAAAACGCTCCGTTGGGCTGTTGATCGCCCGCCAACGGTCTACTCAACGCCATCCCGCGCCGCAAGCGTCAGAGGCGCACATAGCGGAAGTACCACACTTCATGCCCCTGCCGCCGTGCCTTGGCTTCGTAGCGGGTTTGCGGCCAGTCGGCGGGGCGGGTGAGGAAATCTGCCGCCGATGTCGCCTGCCAGACGAAATCGGTGCGGGTGCGCATGACCATCATCGACCAGCGGCAATAGGTCGGGTCGTCGGTGCCGAGCCGGAACTCGCCGCCGGGTTTCAGCTTGGCGGCGATCAGGTTGAGCGGGCCGGGATTGACCATCCGCCGCTTGGCGTGGCGCGCCTTGGGCCAAGGATCGGGGTGGAGCAGGTACACCCGCTCGAGCGAGGCATCGGGTAGCCGCTCGATCACGCCAAGCGCGTCGCCCATGTGAAGGCGGACGTTCGTCAGCGCGCCATCGCGGATGTGATTGAGCGCGCCGACGACGCCGTTGAGGAAGGGCTCGCAGCCGATGAAGCCTTGGTCGGGGTGTGCGCTTGCCTGTCCTGCCAGATGCTCTCCCGCGCCGAAGCCGATTTCGAGCTGCAGCGGGCGCGCGTCGCCGAACAGCCGCTCGGCTGTCAGCGCACCATCCTCGGGCACCGCCACTTGCGGGAGGAGCTCCTCGATCAGCGCGGCCTGCCCCTGCCGCAGCTTGTGCCCCGCGCGGCGGCCGTAGAGGCGGCGGATCGTCGTTGGATCATTCATCGCGCTGGCCGGTAACGGAGCGCGCGCGAAAGTCCAGCGTAGGCGCGGTTCATTGTCCAAGGATTGGTCGCGTAGGCCGTGGCGCCCGCTCCTATGCAAGCTGCCCCTACTTCGGCGCGACGATCTCGCACGTCGTTGGCTGGGCTGCCGCGCGCAGGCGATATTGCGATCCGGCGGGGACATGGACGAGCATCCGCTTGCCCCCCGGCAATGCGTAGCGGATCACGAAATCATTGGGGCGGCGGCAGGCGCGGGGCCGCGGGCCGCTTGCGCATTGCACGACTCCGGCGCCGATCACAATCGACGATGTGCCATCGGCCGCGATTGTTGCCTCGGCCTGGGTGGCGCCCCCCGCAACGAGTTCGGCGAAACGGGTCGGGCTGATTTCCGGGCAGGCAGTGCCCGGCGCGCGGGGGCCGACGAAACCGTCGCACCCCGCGAGCATGATGATCAGCCCCGATGCCGCTCCCGCTCTAGCCGAAATCCGCATAGCCCCGCTCCCCCGAAGGCGATGCTATGGCGAATGCGGTCGCGCGACAAGCGTTGCGCCGGTCGTGGCGCGGCTTAAGCCACCGCTGCCTTCAGCTGGTCGACCAGATCGGTCGCTTCCCAGGTGAAGGCATTGCCTTCGGCCTTGCGCCCGAAATGGCCGTAAGCGGCGGTCTGCTGATAGATCGGCGCGTTGAGCTTCAGATGCTCGCGGATGCCCTTGGGGGTCAGGCGGACGAGCTGCGGCAGCACCGCTTCGAGCGTCGCTTCGGGCACGGTGCCGGTGCCGTGCGTGTCGACATAGACGCTCAGCGGCTCGGCAATGCCGATCGCATAGCTCAGCTGGATCGTGCAGCGGCGCGAGAGGCCGGCAGCGACGACATTCTTCGCCAGATAGCGCGCGACATAGGCGGCCGAACGGTCGACCTTGGTCGGGTCCTTGCCGCTGAACGCGCCGCCGCCGTGCGGGGCGGCGCCGCCATAGGTGTCGACGATGATCTTTCGACCGGTCAGCCCGGCGTCGCCGTCGGGCCCGCCGATTTCGAAACGGCCGGTCGGGTTGACGTAAATCTTGGTCTCATCGGTGATGAAGCCTGCCGGCAGCACCTTGTTGAACACGCCGATCACATAATCGCGCAGGATCGCATATTTTTCCGGATCGCTGCCCTCGGCGCCGTCATCGCAATAGCCCTTGGCGTGCTGGGTCGAGACAACGAGCGCGGTCGCGCGGACCGGCACTTCGTTTTCGTAATGCAGCGTCACCTGGCTCTTGGCGTCGGGCTCAAGGAAGGGCGCTGCGCCCGAATGGCGATCGGCGGCCATCGTTTCGAGAATGCGGTGCGAGTAATAGAGCGTCGCGGGCAGCAGGTCAGGCGTCTCGTCGGTCGCATAGCCGAACATGATGCCCTGATCGCCGGCGCCTTCTTCCTTGTTGCCGGCTTCGTCGACGCCTTGCGCGATGTGCGCGCTCTGGCCGTGGAGGTGGTTGGCGAAATCGAACGTCTGCCAGTGGAAGCCGTCCTGCTCATAACCGATGCGCTTCACGGTCGCGCGGACGGTCGCCTCGATTTCTTCGAGCGCGCCCGGTGCCCACTTGCCGTCTTCATACACGCCCTTGCAGCGGATTTCGCCGGCGAGCACGACCCGGTTGGTCGTCGTCAGCGTTTCGCAGGCGATACGCGCATAGGGATCCTTCGACAGGAACAGATCGACGACCGCGTCCGAAATCTGGTCGGCAACCTTGTCGGGATGGCCTTCGGAGACCGATTCGGACGTGAACAGAAACGAAGAGCGCATGAATTTCCCTCGTAGTTTGAGCGCGGTGCGGCCACGAAGGCCACATATAAAGCTTTCCTTATATGCGCCCCTATCGCGCGCGGCGGCGGATGGCAACACCAAGTGCGGCAAGCAGCGCCGCCATGGCGAGCGCGAGCCAGTTGCCGAACCGCGCGAACAAGGTGGGCTCGCGTGCGGGAGGAAGCCGATATTGCGCAGCGCCTGACGTGCCCCACGGCACTTGGGCACGGACGCGACCGAAAGCGTCGACAATCGCCGAAATGCCGGTCGGCGTCGCGCGGATGATCGGCAGGCCTTCCTCGATCGCACGCAGTCGCGCTTGCGCCAGATGCTGCTGGGGGCCAAACTTCGCGTACCAGCTGTCGTTCGACGGGTTGAAGATGAAGGCCGGACGGTGCGCGGCGTCGACGACTTGGCCTGAGAAGATCACTTCATAGCAGACCAGCATCCCCGCCGTGCCGAAGCCGGGCAGCGGCAGGCTGCGCGGGCCGGGGCCGGGGGCAAAATCATATTCGCCGGGGACCAGGCGCGAGATGCCGATCTGCGACAGCAAGGGGCGCCACGGCAGATACTCGCCCCAGGGCACCAGATGCGCCTTGTCATAGCGGCTGAGGATCGTGCCCTGCGCGTCGATCGCGAAGATCGAATTGGTGATCGCGGCAATCTCGCCATTGGGCTTGAACTGCACGGCATTGCCGCCGGTCAGCACGATGTCGCGCGGGCCGAGCGCGGCGGCAATGCGCTTGCGGGTGATCAGCGGATCGCCGCGCCAATAATATTGGCGGGGATAGCCGTCCTCGATCAGGAAGCGCAGCGCGCCCTCGGGCCACATGATCAGCCGCGGGCCCGGGCCGGGCGTGCCGCTGTTGGCGAGCAGCGCCTGCAAATTGGCCTCGGCATAATCGTCGCGCGGGCGCTGTTCCTGGTCGAGATTGGGCTGAACGACGCGGATGATCGGGTGGGATGGGGCTTTGATGAAGGTCGGGAGGATGCTCGACAGCGCGAGCACGACGAGCACAGGCGCAGTTATTGCTGCCGCTGATCGCCATTTGCGGCCAATCGCGAGCAACAGCGCCCCCGCCACCACCACCGTCAGCCCCGACAGCGCATAGGTGCCAACCCACGCCGCGCTCCACGCGATGCCGAGCACCGGCAGCCAGATCGTCGCGAGCGGTGGCCATGGATAGCCGGTCAGCGCCCAGCTCCGCAGCCATTCGGTGAGGATCCACGCCGCACCCGCGATCAGCACGAAGCGCAGATCGGGCGTGGCGCCGGGTGCATGGTCCTTACCCCAGCGCCACGCGAGCCCCGCCGCCATCATCGGGTAGATCGCGAGGTACAGGCACAGCAGCGCCACGGCTGGCGGCCCGAGCCAATGCGGCATCGCATCCTGATAGGTATACGCCTGCGCGATCCACATGTTCGCAAGCGTCAACTGCGCCCAGCCGAACAGCCACCCGCGCCACAATGCCGCGCGCACGCTGGGCGCCGCATGCACCAGCGCCAGCCACAGCGCGATGCTGACGAGGCTTACCGGCCAGAATTCGAGCGGCGCGAATCCAGTCGAGGCAAGCGCGCCGAGGATCAGCGCGGCGAGGCCGGGGCGGCGGGAGAGAATCGCGATCATCGCCCCCTTCGCTATGCGGTCGGGTTTCGCCAAACAAGAGCGATGACGCGGGAACAATGCTCCGATAGGATGACCTTATGGCCCGCCCTTTCCACCTCGCTTTCCCCGTCCATGATCTCGCCGCCGCGCGCGCATTCTACGGCGGGTTGCTGGGGTGCGAGGAGGGGCGCTGCTCGGACCATTGGGTCGATTTCAACCTGTTCGGGCATCAGATCGTCGCGCACCTCTCTCCCAAGGCAGCGCCCGCGCATCACAATCCGGTCGATGGCAAGGATGTGCCGGTGCCGCATTTCGGCGTGGTGCTGACAATGGCCGATTGGGAAAAGCTCGCGGCGCGGCTGACCGAAGCGGGGATCGATTTCCCCATCCCGCCGCACATCCGCTTCAAGGGCGAGATCGGCGAGCAAGCCACGATGTTCTTCCGCGACCCGAGCGGCAATGCGCTCGAGTTCAAGGCCTTTGCCGACGACGCGATGATTTTCGCGAACTGAGGAGCGTACTGCCCCGTCAATCCTCCAGCCGGTCGATCACGCCCAGACGGATCAGCATTTCGGCGGTCTTGGTGAATTCGATCATGATCGGCTCGAGGATCGGGGCGATCCCCAGCTTTTCGACCATGCCGATCGGTGGCGTGACGCCGCCGCGCGGGTCTTCGACCAACAGACCGCGCTCGATCATCTTTTCGACCTGACGCCGCACCGTTTCGCGCGGCAGGCCGGTGGCCGATGCAATGGCGTTGCGCGAAATCGGTACCACCCATTCGCGCGGCAGAATGTCGGTGCCAGAGAATTGTTCAGGGATTTGCCGCTCGCGCATCAGCTTTTGCACATTGGCAACCGCAACCGTCAGATAGATTTGCAATTCGGTCGGGTTGATCGCGATTTCGGTGCTTTGAAAGGCGCGGTGAGTGGTGAGGAACAGGTTGGCAAGGCCGAACATCGCAATCCGCCAGTTCGCGGCCATGCGTTCGGGATTCGTAACAACTCTGATCGCCAAAATACCACCCCCGTCCCCCGACAGGCGGACAGGATAAGTTACATTGCCGAAACGCGCCAGATGCGATTGCCCACGTCGTCGGCCACCAGCAGCGCGCCGGTACGATCGGTTATGACGCCGACGGGGCGGCCCTGCGCCCGGCCCTGCGCATCGAGAAAGCCGCCCAGCACGTCGACAGGCTTGGCGCCCTTTTCGGGATAGCCCTGCGCGTTGAACGGCACATAGATCACCTTGTAGCCCGACACCGGCACTCGGTTCCATGATCCATGCTGGCCGACGAAGGCGCCTTGCGCAAACCGGTCGCCCAGCTTGGCATCGCTCGCAAAGGCGAGCCCCAGCGAAGCAGTATGCGGCCCCAGCGCATAATCGGGGCGCTTGGCATATTCATAAAGGTCGGGCCGGCTTGGCGAAACGCGGTCGTCGGGATAGCCGCCCCAATAGCTGTAGGGCCAGCCGAAGAAATCGCCGAGGCCGACCGAAGTCATGTAATCGGGCGCAAGATCCGAGCCGAGCATGTCGCGTTCGTTGACGGTGGTCCACAACCGCCCGCTGCCGGGTTCGAACGCCAGCCCCTGCGGATTGCGCAGGCCCGAGGCGAACACGCGGAATTTCTTTGAAACCGGATCGACTTCGAGAATGCAGGCGCGGTTTACTTCCTTGTCGAAACCATTTTCGGCGATGTTGCTCGACGATCCGACAGCAACGTACAACCGGCTGCCGTCGGCGCTGGCGATCACATTGCGCGCCCAGTGATTGCCGCCGCCGGGATAGCGCACCACCACTTCGGGCGTGGCGGTGATCTTGGTCTGGCCGGGCGTGAACGGCACGCGGACGAGCGCATCGGTGTTAGCGATGTAGAGCCGGTCGCCGACCAGCGCCATGCCGAGCGGAGAATTGAGCCCGGTGATCAGCACGGTCTTCAACTCGGCAACGCCGTCACCATCGGCGTCGCGCAGCAGCGTGATGCGGTTGGCCGACGGCACGCCCGCGCCGGCCTTCGTCATCAGATAGCTCATCACCAGCCCGGTGATGCCATTGGGCTCGCGCGGCGGCGAATTGGTCTCTGCCACCAGCACATCGCCATTGGGGAGCCGGTAGAGCCAGCGCGGATGATCGAGTCCGGCCGCGAATGTCTTGACTTTCAGCCCCGGCGCCGGCGTCGGCGCGGCATTGCCCTGCCAGCCGACCACATCGGCGACCTTGATCGTCGGAATCATCTGGGGACGCGGCGCAGTGATCTTGGGCTGCACACCCTGCACGGCCGCGAGGCTGAGCTTGGCCTGATCGGGCTGGCTGGCCCAGATCCACCAGCCGATCACGCCCGCTGCGAACAGCCCCGATACGATGAGAATATGACGTAGCATGGTGACAGGACTATCCTTCCCGCAGACGTGCGCAAAGCGGAAACGCACGATCGCCGATCAGGGCGCATGCGCGCGAAAGCTTTTTGGCGGGCAGTACGGGCGCTAGCAGCCGATACCAGTCACCGCGCCGAGCAGGCTTGGCCGGCAACGCTTCTTGGGCGGATCGCGGCGGCTGTCCGATCCGCGCGCGTCGCTCATCTCCATGCCGGGCAGGAACGTGGTCATCGAGCGGAAGCGGACGCGCGCCGTCCATTCCTGATTCCACGGCCCCTTGTCGGGCCGCGGCGGGTAGACGAAATTTTCCTCAGGCCCGTATGCGACCAGATTGCCGAACATGCCGTCGCCCGTTGCCTTGCGGACTTCGGCGGGAATGGTGCAGCTCGTGGTCGATGGCGCCATCACCGTGCCGTCGCGGACCAGTCCGGCGACCACCGACGGGCTGATCCAGTCCCATAGCGCGCCGCCGAAATCGCGGCTGTTCGATGACGACCACCAGACGATGTCGCCGGTGTCGTTGCGCCCCTTGCGCCCCGTACCGTTCGCACCGATCAGCCAGGCATAATATCCGGTCGCGGCGTTGACGGGGTTCCAGTTGAGCGCGACCGTGCCGTCGGCGGGCAGGCTGGTGCGCAACTGAATGCCGGGCATGTAATCCTGCTGGAGCGTGAAGCTCATTTCCGGCGCATAATTGCCGGCGATACGGTGCTGGCCCAACAGCGAGCCAGCCTGCGGCATCCGCCCCGACCGTGCATTGGGCCATTCGCCATAGGTGCGGCTGTTGCTGACGCTCGGCCCGCGATCGAAAGTGACGCGGCTGGTGAAGAGGTCGGGCGGAATCTGGCCCGCGGCCAGATTGGCAAAATCGATGATCACCGGCTGACCCGCCGGGGCGTGCGCGCCGCATCCCCAGAACAGGATCAGCCGCCCCCTTGGCCGTTCAAACTGCTGCGGCACTTCGGGCGAACCCGGCTGGATCACGGGCGTCACCAGCGGCACCGACGGTCCCATATTGGCGGGTGGCAGGAAAAAATGGTCGGCCTTGGCGCCGCCGCCGGTGGGGGCGAGCGTCGACCCGAGCCGCAGGTGCAGCGTGTGGCTCTCGCTGTTGCCGCCGCCCGATGCCATCCGCATCATGTCGCCCATGCTGGGCTTGCCGCCGCTCATCATGCCGGCCAGCCCCGATGCCGTGCCGACGTCCATCGCGTAACGCGCTTTGGGCGGCGTGACGACTTGCGCCGCTGGCTTCGCAGCGGCGGGCTTGGGCTTGGGGGCGGGCTTGCGCTGCGCTGCCACGGTTCCGGCAAAGGCCGCCAGCCCGACCGTTGCGATCAATATCGTCCAGCCACGCATGCGCCATCCCCCGACCGTTTATGGACGGAAACTTACCAGTTTAACCGGCTTCGGCCAATCCCTCGGCACGGTTTGCTGGCGGGTGGAGGCGAAGTTTCTGGATGCGCTTGGTATCGGCAGCGACAACTTCGAAGCGCCAGCCGCTCGGGTGGTCGATGCATGTTCCTGGCGTCGGCACATGTCCGGCGAGCACTGCCGCCAGCCCGCCGATCGTGTCGATATCGTCGTCGGTTTCGGCGAGTCGCGGGTCGATTGCCTCGGCGACGTCTTCCAGCTCGGCGCGGCCATCGGCGTCCCAGCCGCCGTCGTCGATCGGGACCAGCAGTGCTTGCGGCGCCTCGTCATGCTCGTCTTCGATATCACCGACGATTTCCTCGATCAGATCCTCGATCGTGACGAGTCCTTCGGTGCCGAAATATTCGTCGAGCACGATCGCGAGATGGACGCGCTTGTGGCGCATGTCGGCGAGCAGATCGAGCGCACCCCGCGACATCGGCACGAACAGTGGTTCGCGAATCAGATCGGTGATCGATTCGGGGTGCGGCGCGCCGGTTGCCAGGATGTTGAAGACATCCTTGATGTGGACCATGCCGACAATCGTATCGAGTTCGTCGCGATAGACCGGCAGGCGGCTGTGACCCGCCTCGGCGAACTGGCGGACCAGATCGGCAAAGCTGATGCTTTCGGGCACCGCGATAATGTCGGCGCGCGGGACGCCGATGTCGCCCGCGTCGCGCTCGCCGAAATGGAGCAGGTTGCGCACCATCTGGCGCTCGAGCGGCGACAGGTCGCCCTTGGTGTCGGGGGCGGGATCATCCTCATGCGCGTCGATCGCTTCTTCGAGCTGCGCGCGCAGCGAGTCGTCGCCATGGTCGCCGAAGATCAGCGCGCGGAACGAGCGCCATAACCCGCCTTCGTGGGTGCCGGCGTCCCCGGCGCCGCTACTTTGGCCATCAGGCATAGGTGGTATTTCAGTCCTCTTGGTCGTGATACGGATCGTGCAAACCAAGGCCCTTTAGCACATCTCGCTCGATTTGCTCCATCGCCTCGGCAGCGCGGTCGTCGATATGGTCATAGCCGAGCAGGTGCAGCGTGCCGTGGACGATCAGGTGCGTCGTATGATCGGCAAGCGCGATGCCCTTGTCGGCGGCCTCCGCAGCGCAGGTTTCATGAGCAAGGACGATGTCGCCCAGCAGGACTTCGCCGTCGTCGCTGTTCTGGGTGACGGTGTCGATGAGGTCGGGCTGGATCATCGGGAAGGACAGGACGTTGGTGGGCTTGTCCTTGTGGCGGTAATCGCGATTGAGGGCTTGCACTTCGGCATCGGTGGTGAGCCGGACCGAGATTTCGATCGTGGCGAGCGACGGACATAACTCCAGATAGGGCGTATGCAAAATCGTCTGCTCTGCGGCCAAGTGCGCCAAGCCTTCCCACTCGACGGCTGTGCCCCAAGCGTCGTCGCGGCTGAGTTCGACGACGATCATGTGAGTGTTGCATCCTTGATGTCTGTCTGGGCAAAGTCGTCGCCCTTGAACAGCAGGGCAGCGCCGCTTCGCCGTGCGATCGCATAGGAGAAACAATCCCCGAAATTGAGCCCCGCTGGATCAACGCCTTTGCCGAAGCGCGCATGGGCATCCAGGGCAAGTTGGGCATCGGCGGGTTCGACCGCGACGATGTGAATCCCGGCGGCTGCGACAAAATCGACCACTAGGCCGCGCGCTTCTGTCAAAGTCACCGCCCGCGCGCCTTGGACGCCGCGCACAGCCTCCCAAATGGCGAGCGGCGACGTGATCCGAAGCGGGTCGTTGCTCAAGAATTCAGCAAAGGAGCCCGCCTCGGGCTCCTTCGCAATCATGGCAACGATCGCGGACGCATCAACGAAGATCGTCACAGTTCATCGTTCAGCGAATCATAAAAACGCTTGTCCGCTTTCAAGCCCGTAGGCAGCGGCAGCGGGTGATCTTGCCAAAACTTCTGCAACCAATCGGGCGCAGGGCTTCCCAGAGAATGCCGGTCGAAATAGTCTTTGACCGCCAGCTGGACGATTTCCGCCATTGGCGTGCCGCGCTCATCGGCAAGGCGCGCGATTAGCCGCACCACCTCCGCATCCTCGACGAGGAAGGGCGAGGTCAGGGCCTGTTGTTCGGCGCGGCTCGGTGGGTCGGCAGGGGCGTTCATGACGCTCCTTCATACGCCTCGACAATTCGCCCGACAATCGGATGGCGCACGACGTCGCCCGCGCCGAAGCGGCAGATCGACAGGCCTTCGACGCCCTCCAGCCGTCCGACTGCGTCGTTCAGGCCGCTTGCGTTCATGCCGCCGGGCAAGTCGGTCTGGCGCGGGTCGCCGCACACGACCATGCGGCTGTTCTCGCCAAAGCGGGTGAGGAACATCTTCATTTGCGCGGGCGTCGTGTTCTGCGCTTCGTCGAGGATGATGAAGGCGTCCGCCAGCGTGCGCCCGCGCATGAAGGCGATCGGCGCGATCTCGATCTCACCGGATGCGATGCGCCGCTCGACCTGCTCGGCGGGCAGACAATCGTTGAGCGCGTCGTACAGCGGGCGGAGATAGGGATCGACCTTCTCCTTCATGTCGCCAGGCAGGAAGCCGAGCTTTTCACCTGCCTCCACCGCCGGGCGGGACAGGATCAGTCGCTGGACGCTGCCGGTGATGAGCTGCGCGACGGCCTGGGCCACGGCGATATAGGTCTTGCCGGTGCCCGCCGGCCCGAGCGCGAAGATGATGTCGTTGCCCAGCAGCTCGCGCATGTAATGCGCCTGCGCGACCGTGCGCGGGACGATCGTCTTCTTGCGCGTGCGGATCATGATCGACGGCGGCGCCGAAGCTTCAGCGCTGATGATGCCGGCGAGCGTCGGCTCGGCCGACTGCGTGATCACCAGTTCGATCAGGCCGGTGTCGATAATCTCCCCGCGCACGATGCGGTTGTAGAGATTGGTCAGCACGTCGCGTGCCTGTGCAACCGCTTCAGCAGTACCTTCAATCTGAACCCGGTTGCCGCGGGCCGTGATATACACCCCCAGCCGGTTTTCGATCAGCAGCAGGTTGCGATCGAACTCGCCGAACAATTGCGGCATCAGCTGCGGCCGATCGAAAGTCAGCTCGGCGCGGCTGCGGTCGCCGGCCTGGGCAGGCGTGGATTTACGGCTCATGCGGTTCCTTGGAGCGGGAGGGGCGCGATAGGGCTGCTGGGGCGGTCGCGCGCGCCACCGTCGGAACCGCGATGGCCATGGGGGCCAAGGATCGCGGAGGAGAGGCGGGCGTGCTGCATCCGCAAGCGAGTTTGGCAGATCGGCGGCGTGGGGGACAGGGGGAAAAGCGTGGCAAGTCAGCTTATGACGGTTTTGGCGAGCGCCTGCATCAGCTCGCGCGACGGCACACCCATTGGCGGCTTGAAACTGGTAAAATAAAAATAGCGGTTGCCTCCTTGGAACACATGGAGCTGGTGCATTGCGTCGGTCTGGAAGGCGCGCTTGCCAAGCCCCGGCACCTCTTCGACCTTGGCACCGCCGATGCCCGCGATCGTGTCGTGGACCGATTGCATGGCAGTGTCGCTGTTGTCGTCGATTGGCGACTGGCGCGCGAAGAAGACGATGTTCACGCCGCCGCCAAAATCATAAGTGCACTGCGAGAAGCCTGCGGTCGTGCTGGTTGCTTTGGTGACACGGTCGAGTGTCGCGCTCAGCACCGGCGCTTTGGCGATGGCGGCAACCTTCTCCTTCGGCAGGATCGCGCAGGCGTCCTCGGCATTCCACGCGCCCGCATCGGCGCTGTCGGTCTTGGCCGGCGCGGACTCTTTGGCCCCGTTGCCTGAACATGCCGCCAGCACTGCCGCTGCGGCTACCGATGTCATGATGATGGACCCGCGCATCGACTCACCCCCTGTGGCCAAACACGGGATCATGTGTGCGCCGATCCGACTGCGCCGCCAAGCCCCGGCGCGACTAACGGTGACTGGCAGACCAGCCGTCGAGGATGGCAGCAGGCGTAAATTCGGCAGCTTCGGCGCGTGTCAGCTGCCGCCGGGACGGACTCGCTGGTGCTGCGCCGGGGCCGATGCTGGCAAATTCGGCAAGCCGCGCTTCCTGTGGCGTCAGCAGGTGCTGCGTCCCCGCTTGGTCACGATAACCCATCGCCGTCCAGCCTTCCCGGCGGATATGCGCGCCCATCCAGCACCGCAGGAAAGTCGCGCTGCCGGTCAGGGCCATGTTGCCGCCCGCGCGCCAGGGTCGGCCGAGAAATGCCGACTGGTCGGGCACGCCGGGTTCGCGAGTGAGGCGGCAGCGGTCGAACACCAGCCCGAAGCGCTGCGCGGCTGGCGTGCTCGGCGCGGCGACATAGCCTTGGCCCGGGGCGTCGGGCACGAAGCGGGTCACAATCTCGCAAGCATCGAACAGCGCCGCGCCGCCGCCGAAAATGAAGTCGACGCCGCCAGCGATGCAGCACCGGCTGAACCACGCCCGCGCGTTGACGTAGAGCGTGTCCTGATAACCCTCGATGGCGCAGTCGATCACGCGCGTCCGGTCGGCGCTGCGGTCGATCAGCAGCGCTACCGCCTGAAAGCCGTTCTTGACCGCGTCGTTGCCCGAGTGCGCGCCAATGAAATCGAAGCCATTGGCAATCGTAAGCCCGCGCAAGGTGACGTCGGGGGCGGCGATCGTCAGCGTCGCCGACCCCGATGTCCCCCAGCTGCCGCCGCCGGGTTTCGGCGTGCCGCTGGCATCGGCGTGGGTCAGGATCGCGGCGCGGCTTTCGCCAATGATTTCGACGCCGGGGGTGGTCATCGTCAGTTTCTCGTCATGCACACCGTTGCGCAGCAGGATACGAAAGCGCAACCGGTTGGCAGATGCAGCTACTGCCAGTGCCTCGGCAAGCGTCGGGAAGTCACCGCCTTGGCCGACCGTTGTGTCGACTTGTCGCGTTGCCGCTCGCACCGGCACGGTCGAGGCCGCGACGGCCGCGCCAGAAAGGAAGGTTCGACGGTCGATCACGCGCGGTCGTCGCCGCAGACCGACCGGGCTGTCATAGCGGCCGCCCGGTAACCGAATTTGGGCCGGCGTCGATGATGTCGACCTCCAGCAAGTCGCCGATCGCGGCATCGGTTTCGATGATCGTCGATTGCAGCCACGGGCTTTTGCCGAGCATCTGCCCGGGCCGCTTGCCTTCGCGTTCGATCAGCACGGCGCAACGCTTGCCGACGGTCGCCGCGTTGAACGCCATCTGGTCGCGGTTGAGCGCGGCTTGCAGGCGTTGGAGCCGGTCGTCCATCACCTCCGGCGGCACTTGGTCGGCCATTGTCGCGGCGGGGGTGCCGGGGCGGGGGGAGTATTTGAAGCTGAAAGCCTGCGCATAGCCGACTGCATCGACGAGGCTCAGCGTCTCGGCGAAATCGGCTTCTGTTTCGCCGGGGAAGCCGACGATGAAATCGCCCGACAGCGCGATGTCGGGGCGGGCTTCGCGGACGCGGTCGAGCAGGCGCAGATAACTGTCGCGCGAATGGCTGCGGTTCATTGCCCGCAGCACGCGGTCGCTGCCCGCCTGAACCGGCAGATGGAGAAACGGCATCAGCTTCGCCACGTCGCGGTGCGCGGCGATCAGGCCGTCGGCCATGTCGTTGGGGTGGCTGGTGGTGTAGCGGATGCGCGCGAGGCCCTCGATCTTGTCGAGCGTCGCGATCAGGTCGTGCAGACCCTGACCATCATCTTCCCAAGCATTCACATTCTGCCCGAGCAGTGTGATCTCCTTCGCGCCCGCATCGACCAATGCCTTGGCCTCGTCGACGATCGCGGCGAACGGGCGGCTGACTTCGGCGCCGCGCGTGTAGGGGACGACGCAATAGGTGCAGAATTTGTCGCACCCCTCCTGCACCGTCAGGAAAGCGCTCGGCGGCACGCGGCGGCGTGCGGGCAGATGGCCGAACTTTGGCTCGACCGGCATGTCGGTGTCGAGCGCGGCCTCGCCCCGGCGCGCGCGCGCGACAAGATCGGGCAGGTTGTGGTACGCCTGCGGGCCGACGACGACGTCGACCTTGGCGCGGCGGATGATTTCCTCGCCCTCGGCCTGGGCCACGCAGCCCGCGACCGCGATCATCGGATTGTCGCCGTGCTTCCTGAGGCGGCCGATATCCGAATAGACCTTCTCGGTCGCTTTCTCGCGAATGTGGCAGGTGTTGAGGATGACGAGATCGGCAGCGTACTGGTCGTCGGTCGCGGTCAGCCCTTGCGCGGCCATCAGCTCGGCCATGCGGTCGCCGTCATAGACGTTCATCTGGCAGCCGAAGGACTTGACGTGGAAGGTCTTGGGGGGCGCGTTCATCGGCGGCGCTATAGCCTCGACATCAAAGTTCGTCATGCTGAACTTGGTTCAGCATCCACTGCGCGGCCGGTGCTTAAGCCCTTGCGGCACGATGGACCCTGAAACAAGTTCAGGGTGACGGTCGAGGAATCAAATCGACCTATGGGCCAACGCTATTCGGTTGCCTCCGGCACCTCATAAGCCACCCCCGGCGGCACCGTCGCCAGCGCGTCATGGCCCGGAAACGGCCGCAGCGGCTTGTCGAGGATGCGCTCCATCGCCTCGGCGATCCGCCGCCGGGCTTCGGCGCTGATCGCCTTGCGTCCCGGATAGTCGCGTGGGTTGAACGGTTCGAGGAAATGCACCGCCACCGGAAAACTGCCCTTGCGCGACAGCACGCGGAAGGCATTGTCCTGCCCTTCCTCAACCCCTACCCAGGCGATCTCCTGCGCGACCGATCCGTAGTCGAGCGCCACTGGCTGCACCATGATGCCCGGAGGCGGCGGATCCAGCACGGCGAGCAAGGAAGGCTTAAACGGCAGCAGCGACAGCCCGTCGGTGGTGGTGCCTTCAGGGAAGATCGTGATCGCCCAGACGTCGGCGAGCGCTTCGCGCAGCTGGTTGATCTGTTCGGCAACGCCCATGCGGTCGGCGCGGCTGACGAAGACAGTGCGGTTCATCTTGGCCAGCCAGCCGACGACCGGCGCATCGGCAAGCTCGTGCTTGGCAATGAAGGCCGTGCCATTGGCACTGGCGATCACCGGAATGTCGAGCCAGCTTAAGTGATTGGCGACGAAAAACACATCGCGCTTCAACGGCACGCCGACCGTGCGCCGCCGCACGCCGCAAATGCGCGTGGTTGCGACCATGAACCAGCGCGGCCACGGCGATGACAGTCGGAACAACCGCCACAGCAAATGCGGCCCCGCACATAGCAGCACGAGACCTGCCAGCAGAAATGCGCGGATTGAAAAGCGGACCCAGCCGGCGGCGTCAGCCCTTGCGTTCAAGCGCAACGCCGTAAAGTTCCATCCGGTGATCGACGAGACGGAAGCCAAGCCGTTCGGCGATCAGCTTCTGCAATTGTTCAAGCTCGGGGTCGACGAATTCGATGACCTTGCCGGTCTCGACGTCGATCAGGTGATCGTGATGCGCCTCGGGCGCGGGCTCATAGCGCGAGCGACCGTCGCCGAAATCATGGCGGTCGAGAATGCCCGCTTCCTCGAACAGGCGGACCGTGCGGTACACGGTCGCAATCGAAATGCCGGGGTCGATCGCCGAGGCGCGTTCATAGACTTTCTCGACGTCGGGATGGTCCTCGGCATCGGACAGCACGCGCGCAATCACGCGGCGCTGATCGGTGATCCGCAGCCCCTTCTGGTTGCACAGCGCTTCCAGATCGATTTTTCGCGCCATGCCGCCTTACCCGACTCCCGATGCCCGTGCGGGTTGTTTAGCGGCGATGTGCCGCGGCGGAAAGTGCCCCCGCCCGATTGCGCGTCCGACGACGGGGGCAGAAGCGGTCAGCGCGCGGTGCGGCGGCGCTTGGTGCCAAGGCCGATCTTCTTGGCGAGCGTGCGGCGCTGCTCGGCATAGTTCGGCGCGACCATCGGATAGTCGGCGGGCAGGTTCCACTTGGTCCGATATTGTTCGGGGGTCATCTGATAATGCGTCATCAGGTGACGCTTGAGCATCTTCAGCTTCTTGCCGTCTTCAAGGCACACGATGTAGTCGGGCTTGATCGACGCACGCACAGAAACGGCGGGCTCCTGCTTCACTTCCGGCTCGACAACCGGGCCGCCGAGGTTTGCCAACGCGTTGTGAACATTGGCGATGAGCACTGGCAAGTCGGAAACCGCAACGCTGTTGTTGCTCACATGAGCCGCGACAATATCGGCGGTCAGCGTGATAAAGGTTTCCTGCATTTCGTTACGCACGTCCATCTCGATTTCCTCGTAAACTGTAAGGCGACAATTGGGCCTTGACATCTGCCTATCGTGGAAATCGCCGCTTTCTGCAAGCGGAATTGATCTAAAGATGGTCCGGTTTCAGACGATCTGGCAGCGGAAGGTATAGGCATCGAACAATTGCCCGTTCTGGCCGCGATAATATCCGCGCCGCTCGCCGACCTTCGTAAACCCTAATGAGCGATATAATCCAATTGCTTCGTTGTCGGCGCGTACTTCCAGAAAGAGTTGCTTGATTGCCCGATAACGTACCTCGTTCAGCACGGAGCGCAAAAGAGCACCGCCGACACCGTTCCGCCGCATGCGTGGGTCGGTCGCAAGCAACAGCAACTCGGCCTCGTCGCTGGTCGCGCGGGTGATCGCAAAGCCGACGGTCGTGCCGTCGATATTGGCAAGCGTCAGCCAGACGCCCGGCATCGCCATGATTCCCAGACACTGCGCCCGCGTCCAAGCTTCGCCATATCGGGGATCAAATGCACGCCGCATGATGCCGTCGACGACCGCCAGGTCCGCGGCCGTACCATTGCGCAGCTCGATGAGGTTGAGCGTCGCGCTCACGCGGCCGCCATCGGCTTGGCATCCGGCGCGCGGCCATAAATCGGCTGCGGCGGCAAGGTCGTGAATGCGGGCGGCAGCAACCGCGCATCGGCGGCGCGGGGCAGTCGGTCATGCCCGAGCAGCGTTGCGGTCAACGGCGCCAGCAAGCGTCGCCCGCTGCCAACGACGGCCAGAGCCCCTACCGCTTGCAGCGCCGCCTGCGGTAGCAGCGATTGCGGCGGCGCATCTGCGGCGAGGGGGGCAGTGAAGGCCTGCATGAAGACTTCGCCATGCCCGCCCTCAATCACCACCGCAAGCATCGGCATCGCCGAGTCTTCGGCAAAGGCCGCAGCCGCGATCAGCGGGAGCGAGGAATAGCCGCCGAGCGTTGCCCCCCAACCGAACGCGAGCGCGCGGGCGGCGGCGAGCCCGACGCGGATGCCGGTGAAACTGCCTGGCCCGCAATCGACCAGAATGCGCAGCGCGCGGCCCCCGTCGGGCAATGCGGCGATCATCGGCAGCAGCTGTTCGGCATGGCCGCGCCCGACAATCGCATGCTGCTCGGCAATCAGCGTGTCGCCATCGATTAAGGCGACCGAGCAGGCAGCAGTTGCCGTTTCGATCACAAGCGTGCGCATCGAAGCGGCGTCTTTGAAGCTCAGCGGCGCGGCCGCGACTTGGCGTCGGGCACCGGCTTGGCAGGCACCACAGGCTTCGTCGGCGCGGCGGGCTTGGTCGGGGCGGCGCCGGGCAGCACGACTTCGGGGCCGAGATCGGCGGGCGGCGTGACCGCTTCGGGCGCGGGCGCGACATAGGCAGGCGGGTTGTCGGCAGCGATCCACGCATGGAGGATGCGCGAAGGCTTGAGCGGCGGCTCGCCACGTTCGATCGCATCGACATACTGCATGCCGTCGATCACCCGGCCGAACACAGTGTATTTGTTGTCGAGTTTTAGCGTCGGTTCGAACACGATGAAGAACTGGCTGTTGGCGCCGTTTTCAGCCGCCGCAACTTCTTCGGGCGGCGCCCCCGGCTGGGCACCGGGCCGCGCGGCGGAAACGGCGCCGCGCACATGGGGGAGGTAATTGAACTCGGCCTTTACATTGGGCATGTCCGACCCGCCGGTGCCATTGCCCTTCGGGTCGCCGGTCTGGGCCATGAAGCCTTCGATTACGCGGTGGAACAGCAGGCCGTCATAAAATTTCTTGCGGGTCAGCGTCTTGATGCGCTCGACCATCAGCGGCGCGACATCGGGGCGGAGCACAATGGTTACCCGACCGCCAGTCGACAGGTCGAGGTAAAGCAGATTTTCCTTATCGTTGACATTGGGCGCGGGGTGGACGCTCGGCACATATTGTGCGGCCGCCGGGCTCGCGACCAGCCAGCCGAATGCCGCCATCAAGCAGACAAGAAAACGCATCACATCCCCATAACCAAGACCCGGACAGGCTCGCGCTTAGAGCAAATCGCCCAGCGCGCCAACGCTAACATCGGCGCACTGACCCGATCGGCGCGATCTGCGCGGTCAGCTGCCGAGGCGACCGATCCGGTTGACGCGCGCAGCGACTTCGATCGCGACACGTGGCGGCACGAATCTGGTGATCGGCCCGCCGTACATCGCGATTTCCTTCACCCAGCGGCTCGCAATGGGCTGGAGCGATACATCGGCCATCAGGAAGACCGTCTCGATCCCATCGTTGATCTGCTGGTTCATTCCCGTCATCTGGAACTCATATTCAAAGTCCGACACGGCCCGCAGGCCGCGGACGATGACAGTCGCCCCTTCGCGTTCGGCAAAGTCCATCAGCAGCGAATCAAAGCTGACGACATGAATCTCGCCTTCGAGATCGGCCACTTCGCGCTGGATAATCTCCATCCGCTCGTCGAGTGTGAACATCGGCGATTTCGAAGGATTGGTCGCAACGCCGACAACCAGCCGGTCGACCAGCTTCGCGCCGCGCCGGATGATATCCATATGCCCAAGCGTTACCGGGTCGAAGGTGCCCGGATAGACGCCGGTGCGGATGCTCAACGGTCGCGTTCCAGCGTGAAGCGGGCGATGTCGCGCAGCAGATCGGCCTCGGCGCCATAGCTGCCGAGATGGGTCAGCGCTTGGTCGACCAGCATCCGCGCCTGCTCGCGCGCGCGATCGACGCCGAGCAGCGACAGGAAAGTCTCCTTGCCGGCGTCGGCATCCTTGTGGAGCTTCTTGCCCATCTTGGCTTCGTCGCCTTCATGGTCGAGCAAGTCGTCGGCGATCTGGAAGGCGAGGCCGACGTCACGGGCATAGCCGCGCAGTCCGGTGCGGCCCTCGGGCGGCACTTTGCCCAGGATCGCGCCCGCCTCGACCGCGCTGGCGATCAGCGCGCCGGTCTTCAGCGCCTGCAACCGGGTGACGGCAGGCAAATCGAAGTTCGAGCGTTCGGCCTCGATGTCCATCATCTGGCCGCCGGCCATGCCCGCGGGTCCGGCAGCGCGGGCAAGATCGAGCACCAGCTCGGCGCGCACGAACGGATCGGCATGCGTCGCCGGGTCCGAAAGCACTTCGAACGCCAAGGCGTGGAGGCAGTCGCCCGCCAGAATCGCGGTCGCTTCGTCGAATGCCTTGTGGACCGTCGGCTTGCCGCGCCGCATGTCGTCATTGTCCATCGCCGGCAGATCGTCGTGGATCAGCGAATAGACGTGGATGCATTCGATCGCGAGCCCGGCGCGGCCCGAACATTCGCGGTCGACGCCGAACAGCCGCGCGGTCGCATGCGTCAGCAGCGGGCGGAGCCGCTTGCCGCCGCCAATCGCGGCGTGGCGCATCGCGCGGTAAAGATCGGCCCGCGGATCGTCGGGCACCTCAAGCAAAGCGTCGAACCGGTTGTCGACTTCGGCCGAGATTTCGACAAGCGCCGCCTTCAACGACATCGAGGCTTCCCCCATCGTGCTCTCAGCCCGCGGCAAAGGATGTGGTTCCAGTTGGGCGGCCGTTCGCATCGAGCCGGATCGCCTCGATCCGCGCCTGCGCAGCATCAAGCCGTTCCGCGCAGCGCTGGCGCAGCAAATTGCCGCGCTCGTAAAGCGCAATCGAGGCATCGAGCGGTTCGTCACCGCTTTCGAGCCGCGCCACGATGCGTTCGAGCTCGCGCAGCGCGTCTTCAAAACGCATTTCTTCGATTGGGACTGCCGGTTCCATCTTGCCGCTATGGGGCAGGCAGGCGAGGAGGGTCAAGCATGTGCGCGGACCCGCAAGCCATTGCGGTGCGTTTCGCGTGCTAATTCGGGAAGAGGAAAGCATGTTCCAGAGCGTCAACCCCGCCACCGGCCTGCCCGGCGACACGATCCGCGAATTGACCGGGGACGAGATCGAGGAACGGCTCGCGCGCGCGCACGCGGCCTGGCACGCATGGCGCACGACCGACTTTGCGACCCGGGCCGCCTTGCTGGAGGCGATCGCCGAACAGTTCGATGCCCATGCCCATCGGCTCGCCGAAATCGCGACGCGCGAAATGGGCAAGACGTTGAAATCGGCGCTCGCCGAGGTGCAGAAATGCGCGGGCGGCTTCCGCTATTATGCGCAGAACGGCCCGGCGATGCTCGCCGATATCGAGGTGCCGCTCGCCAGCGGCCGCGCGCGGCAGCAATGGCTGCCGATCGGACCGGTGCTGGCGGTAATGCCGTGGAACTTCCCCTATTGGCAGGTCGTGCGCTTTCTTGCGCCGACGATCATGGCGGGCAATGTCGGGCTGCTCAAACATGCGTCGCTGACGCAAGGCTGTGCGGCCGCGATCGAGGAAATGGTGATCGCGGGTGGCGCGCCCGCCGGGCTGTTCCAGAATCTTGCGATTCGCAGCGGCGCCGTGCAGGCGCTGATCGAGGACCCGCGCATCGCCGCGGTGACGCTCACCGGCAGCGAGGAAGCCGGTGCGCGCGTCGCCGAGACGGCGGGGCGAGTGCTGAAGAAAGTCGTGCTCGAACTCGGCGGATCGGACCCGTTCATCGTCATGCCGTCGGCCGATCTCGACAAGGCGGTCGCGGCCGCCGTGACCGCGCGGATCCAGAATGCGGGTCAGTCATGCATCTGCGGCAAGCGGATGATCGTCCACGCCGACATCCACGACGATTTTCTCGCGCGCTTTTCGGCAGCGATGGCAGCAGTGAAGGTCGGTGATCCGATGGATGCCGCAAACGACATCGGCCCGCTGTCGAGCGAAGAGCAGCGCGACACCGTGCTCGACCAGCTCGCGCGCTTTCAGGCAGCGGGCGCCAAGCTGATCGGCGGCGAGCCACTTCCGGGCAAGGGCGCTTACATGACGCCGGGTATCCTGACCGATGTACCCGCCGACGATCCCGTTGCGCAGGAAGAAGTGTTCGGCCCGGTCGCAATGCTGTTCAAGGTTGCCGACATCGACGCCGCGATTGCGCTGGCGAACGACGTGCCGTTCGGCCTTGGTTCAAGCGTGTGGACCAATGACCTGGCCGAGCAGGAGCGCTTCGCCCGCGACATCGAAGCGGGGATGACAGCAATCAACCAGGTGCTCGCCAGCACGCCCGAAGCGGCATTCGGGGGCATCAAGCGTTCGGGTCATGGCCGCGAGCTGGGACCGTGGGGGCTGCACGAATTCATGAATTTGAAGACGGTGATGATCGCTTAACGGCGGCATTTGTCACGCAGCCGGGCTAGGGCGGTGGTGCGCGCTGGGTTAAGATGTTGACACAGGCTTTCGAACGGGAGTGACGGTAATGCGGATGGCGACGATAGGACTGAGCGTGCTGGCGCTCGCGACGACGGGCTGTAATATCGATGCCAAGCCTGTCGGCTCGGCCCTGCCCGACGGGCGCACGGCAGTGGCGATGTTGAAGACTGCCGCTGGTGTCGAAATTGGTCGCGCATCGGCGCGTGAGGTCGAGGGCGGCATCCGGCTGACGGTCGACGCCAAGGGGCTGATGCCGGGCGATCACGGCGTCCATGTCCACACGATTGGCCGTTGCGACGCGCCCGATTTCATGACCTCGGGCGGCCATTGGAACCCGACCGGTGCCAAGCACGGATCGATGAACGCGATGGGCCCGCATGAAGGCGACTTGCCCAATCTGACGGTCGGCACCGACGGTCGCGGTACCGTGGGCGTTATGGTGCCGGGCGCGATGTTCGACTCGCTGCTCGATGCTGACGGCAGCGCGTTTGTGATCCACGCCAACCGCGACGACCTGATGACCGATCCGTCGGGCAACAGCGGCGCGCGCATCGCCTGCGGGGTGTTTGCGAAAAGCTGAGGCCGAGTGTGGCTGAAGGCCATACCCCTCATCCGTTCGTGCTGAGCTTGTCGAAGCACTGTCCTTCTTATTTCCGCCGGTGGAAAAGAAGGACGGCCCTTCGACAGGCTCAGGGCGAACGGGTAAGCGGAACAACTTCGAAGAACAAGCCGACCTAAATCGCCTCGCCCGCTGCCCTGGCCCGCGCTTCGCGATTGGCTTCGGCGGCGGGGACGAGGCGATAGGCGAGGATCGCGGCGGTCAGCGTGACCGGCACGACCACCAGCATCGACAGCACCCCCGTCGACAGGCTGCCCGAAAGCGTCGAAACACGCCCGGCCAGATAGGGGCCCATCGCCAGCCCGAGCAGGGTCGTGCCGATCAGGAAAGTCCCCGTCGCAGTGCCGCGCATCCGTGGCATCACCAGATCCTGCGTCGTCGCTGCCGCGGCACCCAGCGCGCAGCTGGCGCACGCCTGCGCCGGGAACAGCATCAGATAGAAGAGCGTGATGTTGCTCGTGCTGAACGCCGTCGCGATCGCCAGCGAGGGCACGACCGCGCCGAACATCACCACCATCAGCCGCCCGGCGGGGTTACGCTGCCGCAATCGGTCAGCGACCATCCCGCCGATCGTCACGCCGAGAAATCCGGACATCGCCCCCATGCCACCGATGATGAAGCCCGCTTCGGCTGGCGTCGCACCGAGCACGCGGATCGCATAGGGCGACGCCCAGAAGGACACGGTGTAGCTGAGGAAGGCGTTGAGGCCATAGGCGACCACGGTGAGCAGGAAAGCCGGATTGGCGACGATCAGCGCAAAGGTCGGCGGATCGCGGCGCTTGAGCGCGCTCGCCCAGGAAAAGACCGCATAGACGCCGATTCCGATCGCAATCCATTGCGGCGCCGGCTCGCCGAGCGCGACCAGGCCGTTCACCAGCCCCGCAATCAGCGCCAGCCCGGCGACATTGCGGGCAAAGGCAGCCGCGCCGCCCTGCGCCGCGCCGATCAGCGTGAAAGGCGGCACGATCGTGACGAGTTCGTTGAGGAAAGCGCGAAACGGCGCCGGGTGCGGCGGCGGCGCTGGCAGCCCTTCGGACTGGCCGCGCGTCGGCTCGCGCAAGGTGAAGATCAGCAGCGCGAGCAACAGGCCGGGAATGCCGACGATCAGGAATGCCGCCTGCCACCCCGCCAGCCCCAGCGGGCCGCCGTCCGGATAGGCCTTGTTCCAGCTCCGCACGATCAGCCCGCCGATGCCGAGCGAAATGCCGCCGCCGACGTAAAGCCCTGCCGAATAAATGGCGAGCGCAGTGGCGCGCAGCCGCTTCGGGAACCAGTCCGAAATCAGCGAATAGGCTGACGGGGCGGCGGTCGCCTCGCCAATACCGACGCCGATTCGGGCACCGGCGAGCGCAATGCCGCTGCGCGCGAACCCCGACAGCGCGGTCATCGTCGACCAGAGCGCGAGGCCGAAGGTCATCAGCCGGACGCGGTGCCAATTGTCGGCGAGCCGCCCGAGCGGAATGCCGAACAGCGCGTAAAACACGCCGAAAGCGGTGCCGTAGAGGAAGCCGAGATCCTCGTCGCGCAGCTGCAGGTCGCGTTTTATGTCTTCGGCCAAGATCGAAATGATCTGCCGGTCGATGAAGTTCAGAACGTAAACGATGAACAGGATCGCGAGCACATACCAGGCATAGGGCGGTGTCCTTGGCTCTGTGCCCGCCGCTGTACCCGCCGATGATGTGTCCATGTCCGCTCCCGTCTGTTTTGTTCGGACCGTCGGGCTAGCAGAGCCAAGCAGGCGAGCGAAAGGCTTTTGTCGGCACGACTTGGTCAGCCGAGCGGCCAGCGCTCGACGATGTCATAGGCCGATCCGCCGCTGCCGAGGTGGCTTTCGAACAGGATCAGATGCGGCAGCGTGAACCCGTCGCTGCTCATTGCTGCGTGGCGGGCAAGAAAGGCATTGATCGCCGGACCGCTGCCTTGCGACCGCGCGAGCCGCGCCAGCGTGACGTGCGGCACGAACGCGCGTCCCTCTGGCGGCAGGCCGATCGAGACCAGCGCCCGGTCGACCTTGCGGTGCAGGGCCGCAAGCGGCTCGGCCGGGCGCACCCCGGCCCATAATGTGTCGGTGCGGCCGTCACGCTCGAACCGGCCGACGCCGGCGATCGCAACCTCGGGCGCCGGCGCGTGCACTCTTGCCAGCGCCACCACGACATCATCGGCGAGTCGGCCATCGACTTCGCCGATGAATCGCAGCGTCAGGTGGAGCTGATCATCACGCTGCCAGCGCGCACCCGGGACATCGGCCATCGCCGCAAGCAGCAGCGACCGGATCGCGGGCGGCGGTTGCAAGCCGATGAAAAGCCGATGCATTATTGGTGAATCCCAAGGAATTTTGCACCGTTACGCGGCGCTGAACCATTCATAGCTCGTTAAGAGTCTGAAAACGCCTTCCTTTTACATCTTGCGCGAAGGCTATGCCGGTGCCGGTTTCGCTTGAAAGATGCCGGTGAAACGCCGATATTCGTAACAACCGGCATTGGGCCGGTCAAAGGAGTTGGTTCACAATGGCAAATTGGTCTGATCCCCGGCCGGACGCCGCCGCATGGGGGGCTAGCGCCGCCGCGCGTGGCGCTGCGTACGATGCGGGGCTGCGGTCCTACATGCTGTCGGTCTATAACTATATGGCCTCGGCGGTGCTGCTCACCGGTATCGTGGCGCTGGGCTTTGCCGCAAGCGGGCTGGCCGAACAGATCTTCGTGACGATGCCGATCGTCGGCTTCATTCTGAAGCTTGCGCCGCTCGGTTTCGTCTTCGCGCTCAGCTTCGGCCAGGCACGGATGTCGCCCGCGACGCTGCAGGCGATGTTCTGGGGCTTTGCAGTGGCGATGGGCCTGTCGCTGTCCACGATCTTCCTGCAGTACACGGGTACGTCGATTGCGGGCGCGTTCTTCGCAACCGCGGCGGGCTTTGCGGGGCTTAGCCTTTACGGCTACACCACGAAGCGCAACCTGACCGCGCTGGGCAGCTTCCTGATCGTCGGCCTGATCGGCCTGATCGTCGCGAGCCTGATCAACGTGTTCCTGCAGTCGGGCCCGCTGTCGCTCGTCATCAGCGTGATCGGCGTGCTGATCTTCGCCGGCCTGACGGCTTACGACACGCAGCGCACCAAGGCGCTCTATGCCGAAGTCGCGGGGACCGAGTGGGAAAGCCGCAGCATCATCATGTCGGCGCTCAACCTGTACCTCGACTTCATCAACATGTTCCTGTTCATCCTGCGCCTGTTCGGCAGCAGCCGCGACTAAGCGACAGGCGAACAGATCGTCCTCAATGGCCCGGCGGAGCGATCCGCCGGGCCTTTTCATGTGCGGCGCAACGCCCCCAAGCCATTGGTTACAAAAGTTACGATCGAAGCTTTTTGTGCGGCACAGCGTAATCTAATTGCATCGTCTGTGCAGATATGATGATTTCTGGTCGGCGGACGGTGAACGTCAACATGGCGTTAACCAACCGCCGGGCATGATGCCCGTATCAATTTGGAGCCGATTGGACGACGACATGAGCGCAAGGATGAAGCCGGCCGCCGGGGCAGTGGCCATCGCCGAGATGAAGGAATTCGCAGGGTTCGCAGCCGCGACCCAGCGCTATGTCCGGCGCTCGCTCGACATCGGCCTCGACCGCGAAGACGCCCTCCAGCGCTGGTCGCGCGACGTGGTCGAAGCTGCCAGCATCCGCGCGCAATACCGGCTGTACGACCGTTTGCCGGACATCCGCGCGACCGTGCCGACCGAAAGCGGGCTCGATCGCGTCGATGCCTTTCTCGGCCAGCTCGTCACGCTCAGCGCATTCGATCTCGGTCAAGCGCGGCTGACGAGCTTTTCGGCCTATCGCTTCCTCTATGAACGGCTGATCGGCGCGCAGGTCCGCCCGTGGCTGCCCGCGGCCTTCTGCGCCGCCGCCGCGATGCCGCATCTCCAGCCCGACATGCGCCGCAAGCTGCTCCAGTCGATCAGCGAAGCCGCCGCAACTGCACAGGGCTGGTCGACGCGCGAGCCCGCATTCTTCCCCTATTGGGTCGAAAAGGTCGATTCAGCGGCGATGCACTAAGCGCGCTTTGCGCCGCTCAGTGGTTCGGCGGTAACGGGATAGCCCGCGTTTTCGGGAATGCAGAGATAGTCGGCGCCGCCGCGCGCCTCGGTCCACGGCGTGATCATCGGCGTACTGTGCAGCATCGCGTCCGCCACAGCCTCGTCGAAACTGGCAAAGCGCGCGAGCCGCTCGAGGTTGCGCCGCGTCGGGAAGATGATCGTCGCGCGCCCGGCATCGGCATCGTCGAGCACGGCCTGCGCGCTCGCCCAGAACACGCGGGTATTCTCGGTCGCATCGACGACCGGCTCGGCGGCGCCTGTGGGCAGGCTGGCGACAAAGAACATCGTGTCGAAAATTCGCATATTGGCATGGCGCGGGCACCAGCGCGCAAAGGGCGTCAGCGCCGCCGGATCGAGCCGCAGCCCGTGCGCGTCGAGCAGCCTGGCGAACGGCGCGCCGTGGTGGAGCCCGGCACGGATCGCGGCCAACTGCACGGCGTCCGGCATCGGGGCGATGCCGACCGCAATCCCGGCTTCCTCGATCATTTCGCGAATTGCGGCGATGCGGGCAGCGCCATGCTCGTCGCCGGGCAGGTCGCGCAGCGCGTGCGCGCGGTCCTCGGCATCGACGCGCCCGCCCGGAAACACCAAAGCGCCGCCGGCAAAGGCCATCGCCGCCGCGCGTTCGACGATCAGCAGTTCGGGCGGTCCGCCCGCGCAGGCGCGAAACAGGACCAGCGTGGCGGCCGGGATCGGATCGGCGTAAACCTCATCGGACATGGCGCCACCCTTAGGCGCGCGGGCGGGCGCGTCCAGCGGCTTTCGCGTCAGGCTGCGAGCGCGAGCCGGTCGCGACCGCCGGCCTTGGCGCGGTACAGCGCCTCGTCGGCGGCGCGCATCAACTGCAGGCGCGACGATGTCGGCGTGATTTCAGCAATCCCTGCGCTGACGGTTACCGTCACTTCGGCGCCGCTGGGCGCGCGCGTGACGTCGCCGGCGATCGCCCGGCGGACGCGGTCGCAAATCTGGGTCGCTTCCTCGATCGTTGTGCCTTCGAGGATCAGCCCGAACTCCTCGCCACCGAGCCGGGCGACATGATCATTGGCGCGGACCGTGCGCTGCGCAGCCGCAGCAAAGGTTTCCAGCACCAGATCGCCAACCGAATGGCCATGGGCATCGTTGACGCGCTTGAAATAGTCGATGTCGAACAGCGCGATGCAACCATAGCTCTTGTTCTGTCGCCGGTCGTCGATCTTGCGGTCGAGCAGCGTGTCGAAGCGGCGGCGGTTGGCGAGGCCGGTCAGCGGATCGGTCGAGGCAGCATGCGCCAGCTTCAGTTCCAGCGCCTTGCGGACCGACACGTCGCGGATCGCGCTGACCCAGCCCGAAAGCTCGCCGTTATCGTCGAAGGTGCCGCGGGTATGCGCTTCGTACCAGCGCGATTCGCCCGATGCGGCTCGCGCGCAATATTCGACCGTCGTCGGACTGCCTGCGCGGCCGTGCGCGTGATTGACGGCAGCGCGCATCGTCCCCGGGTCGGGACCGCAAGCAAGATTCTGCGGCATGTGCCCGATCATTTCCGCGCCGTCGAACCCGGTGACTTCGCGCGCCGAGGGCGACGCATAGGTAATGACCCCCGACCGATCGAGCGTAACGATCAGATCGGTCGAGCTTTCGGTGATCAGCTTGTAGCGCGCTTCGCTTTCGTGCAGCCGCCGGAACACGTCACGCCGCTGCGCGAGTTCGGCCGCAACCGGCAGCACCGTCAGCACGGTGATGGCCATGTAGAATTGGAACAGCCGCGCATGATCGGCAGCCGATCCGTCGACAAGATTGACCGGACCCTGGCCGCTGGTCGTCAGCACTGCGCCGACCATCGCCAGGATCACGACCGCCACCGCACTGCCGACCTGTTCAAGCCGGAAGGTGATCACCATCAGCGGCAGGATCGGCAGGAACAGCAGCGGCACGGTCGAAACGGTGAACACCAGCCAGCTGAATCCCGCCATCACGGCCATCAGTATCGCTGCCTCGGCCCGGTTGGCGGGCGTTGCCGAGCGCAGCCAGCGCGCGAACTCGCCGCGCAGCAGCAGCACCATCACCGGGGTGAACGTCAGCGTGCCGAGCCCGTGCCCCAGCAGCCACGAGCGGAACTCCGTGCCGAAGGGCCGGTCGACCGACCACGCCGCGATGGCCGCGCCCGGCAACCCGGCGATGGCGGGCGCGGCCAGCCCCGCGACCAGCGCGAACGCAATGATGCCGTCCGACGATTGAAGAAACGAATTGGCGCGCCGCAACCGCCGCAGCAGGGTCGCAGCGATCAGCGCTTCACCGACGTTGACGAACGCGAGCGGAACGGCAAGCACGAGCCCGAAGCCGAACAGGCTGGTGGCAACGACGCTTGCGATCAGGCAGGCGGCAATCGTCGCACGGCGGCGGGCGCGATCGGCAGTGCATAGTTCGGCGATCAGCAATGCCGTCGCGATCCACATATTCGCTAGTCCGCCATCGAAGCGGGTGAGCAGGATCATCGACGATGCGGCAACGAAATAGCCGACGCCGATCCATATGGCCCGGGGCCATACCGACTGTCCAACGTCGTTCGCCGGGATCGCGCGAAACTTCATCGGCCATTCTGTAACGCGCGATGGTTAAGCTATTCTTTGAAAGACGCGAATTGGCTAGAGTGCACGCGTTTGGGGCGATCCGGCACCACAGCGACGGGGAACGACGCGTGATCTACATTCTGCTCAATCTGCTGCCGATCGCGGTGGCGACCGCTGTCGGGCTCGGGATCGGCTATGCGTGGCGGATGACCTTGGGCAGCGGCGGGCGGATGGGGGCGGGCATGGTCACGCTTGCCGCACTCGGCGAATTCTGGCTGGCCGCAATTCTGGCGGGTGCGCTGATCCTCGCGCCGCCCAAGGCCGATCCCTGGATCATGGCGATCGGCAGCGCGGTGGTGATCTGGGCGGGGTTCGTGCTGCCGGCGGTCGCGATCACCCTTGCCCATCGCGGCGTTGCGGCGCGCGGCGTTGTGACCGATGCGCTCCACTGGCTGGTCGTGATGACCCTGCAGGCGGTGCTGATGAAGGCAATCGGCCTTGTCCCGCCGCCGCCCGGCAGCTAGCGCGCGGTCGCCTCGACCCGCAGCGTCGCCAGCGCGGCGAGTGCCATCACAACCGCGGCGAACGCCATCGTCCAGATCGGGTCGCCGGGGAACCACGCCTTCATGATCGACCCCATCACGGTGGATACCAGCAATTGCGGGATGACGACGAAGACGTTGAACAGCCCCATGTAAACCCCGAGCTTAGCCTGCGGCAGCGACGAGGCGAGGATCGCATAGGGCATCGCGAGGATCGACGCCCAGGCAATGCCGATGCCGACTTCGCTAATCAGCAGCAGTTCGGGCGTCCGGATGACGAAAAAGCTCGCATAGCCCGCCGCGCCGCACAGCAGCCCGATCATGTGCGTGCGGACTTGCCCCACCGACCGCGCGAGCAGCGGCAGCAGCGTGAGCGCGGCAATCGCGGCAACGCCGTTATAGGTCGCAAACAGCACATCGACCCAATTGCCCGCGCGCTGGAATGCCTCGCTCGATGAATCGGTCGTCCCGAAGCTGTATTGCGCGACGATCGGGGTGGTGTTGATCCACATGATGAACAGCGCCGACCAGCTGAAGAACTGGACGAGCGCGAGCCGCTTCATGAGCGTCGGCATGCCCGAAAAATCACCGACGATATGGCCGAGCATCGACGCGCCGCGACCGGCGCGCGCAAGCTGGATCGCGACGATGCTGGCAATGCCATAGGCAATCAGCAAGGCGCCGAGCAGATACATTTCCTGTTGCAGGGCAAAGCGATAGACGAACAGCAGCACGGCGGCGCCGGCGGCCATCCACGCAAAGCTGCTCGTCAGCGTGCGCGCGGCGAGCAGGCGGATGGTGTCGCCGTGCTCGGTGTCGTCCGCGCCGTGGAACGCGGCCATTTCGTCGGGGCTGTACTCGCGCGTCGTCACGACGGTCCAGACGACGGCGAGCAACAGCGCGGCACCGCCGAACCAGAAAGCGTAGCGGACCGTGTCGGGGATCGTGCCCGCCGCCGCCGAATTGGCGACTCCCGCCCATTCGAGCAGCTTGGGGAAAATCGAGCCCACCACCGCGCCCGCACCGATGAACGCGGTCTGCACGGCATAGCCGGTCGCATGTTGCTCCTTGGGCAACATGTCGCCGACAAACGCGCGGAACGGCTCCATCGAGATGTTGAGCGAAGCGTCGAGCACCCACAGCATGAACGCCGCGAACAGCAGCGCGGGCGCAAGCGGCATTACGAACAGCGACAGCGCGGCAAGGATCGCGCCGGTCAGGAAATAGGGCCGCCGCCGCCCGAGCGCGCCGAGCCAGGTACGATCGGACATGTGCCCGATGATCGGCTGGATCAGCAGCCCCGTCAGCGGGGCGGCGACCCACAGCGCCGGCAGCTTGTTCAGAATGTCGGGGTCATCGGGCGACAGCGTCTGGAAAATGCGGCTCATGTTCGCGTTTTGCAGCGCAAAACCGATCTGGATGCCGAAGAATCCGAACGAGATGTTCCACAGCCCAATGGCTGACTGGCGTGGCCGCTCGCGCACCTGCTCTCCCCCGATGTCGTTTTTGTTGCACCAAGCGTGGCAGGGGCGGCGCGGCGCGGCAATCCCGCTGCCGACTGAATTCGAATGCGAAAAATACGGTTCGGTGCCGCCCCCGGGTCAGCCCTCGCTCGATCGCCGCACGACGAGACGACCGGGCAGAGTGACGCTCGCCACCGGCTCGCCGCGGATCAGCGCGAGCAGCGTGTCGACCAGCATTTCGCCCGCCGCGAGATAGTTTTGCGCGATCGTCGTCAGCGGCGGATGGGTGAGGCTGGCTGCCGGAATATCGTCGAAGCCGACCACGGCGACGTCGCCCGGCACGCTCAGCCCCGCCTTCTCTAGCGCGGCGAGCGTGCCGATCGCGATCGTATCCGATGCCGCAAAGATCGCGTCGAACGCCGCCCGCCGCGCGATCAGCGCCTCGACGGCGTCAAACCCCGCCTGTTGCGTGTTGAGCGCGTCGACAACCAGCAGCGGATCGGGCTCGACCCCTGCATCGCGCTGGGCCATGCAACTGCCGCGATAGCGATCGTTGAATTCGGGATAATGGCTCGACGCATCGCCGATGAAAGCGATCCGGCGGCGCCCGCCCGCGATCAGATGCGCGGCGGCATCGCGCCCGCCCGAGAAATTGTCGCAGCCGATGACGGTGCCCGGCTCGCCCGCCTGCACCGATCCCCAGCGGACGAAATGGGTGCGCTGCGCGATCAGCATGTCAAGCCGCGCGCGATACTCCTCATAATCGCCATAGCCGAGCAGGATGATGCCGTCGGCCTTGTGGCTGTCTTCATAAGCGACATGCCAGTCGCTCGACATCTGCTGGAACGATGTCAGCAGGTCGTAACCGCGCAATGCGCAGGTCCGCGTGATCATCCCCAGCATCGACAGGAAGAAGGGATTGATCAGCGACTGGTCGGGCGTCGGATCCTCGAAGAACAGCAACGCCAGCGTGTTCGACTGGCCGCGCCGCAACGACGAGGCGTTCTTGTCGACGGTATAGTTAAGCTGGCGGGCGATTGCCTCGATCCGCTTGCGCGTCGCTTCGCTGACCGACGGGCTGCCTGACAGCGCGCGCGACACCGTCGGCTGCGACACGCCGGCCAGTTGCGCGATATCGAATGACGTGGGTTTTTCCTTCATGCCGCGGCGCGGCGCCTCTCCCGATGTCGCCGGTTATCCGGTCATGAGCAAAGGCTAATCCCCGCCAAGGAACGGGGGAAGGGGCATATTGAATACGTATGTAACATTATTGGCTTTGTGGCCGCGCGGCCACATTCAGGCAGCCGACGAATTTTGGGGCGCAGTGCGCTTCGATCAACACGGTCCGCAGCTACCGTCAAAAACGGAGCGGGGCCATTAGGAGGGGCAACAAGAAAATGATCCGCAGCAAATCCGCTTTGGCCGAGAAATCGATGCGCGTCGGTCTGCGCGCCTTGGCGATCGGCCTGATGGCAACGACTGCCTCCGCCGCATTTGCGCAGGCTTCGCCGGCCCCGGCCGAGGATGCCACCGCGACCGACAAGGACGACGTCGTCGTCACTGGCTTCAAGCGCTCGCTCGAAAGCGCGACCAATACCAAGAAAAAGAACGACCAGATCCTCGAATCGGTCACTGCCGAAGACATCGGCAAGCTGCCGGACGCATCGATCGCTGAATCGATCGCGCGCCTGCCCGGCATCACCTCGCAGCGGCTGAACGGTCGCGCCAACGTCATCTCGATCCGCGGCTTCGGTCCCGACCTGTCGACGACGCTGCTCAACGGGCGCGAACAGACGTCGACCGGCGACGCGCGCGCCGTCGAATTCGACCAATATCCCTCGGAAGTCATCAGCCAGGTCGTTGTTTACAAGACGCCGGTCGCTTCGCTGATCGGTCAGGGTCTGGCCGGCACCGTCGACATCCGCACGATCCGCCCGCTCGACGTGAAGAAGCGCGTGCTTGCCTTTGGTGCGCGCGGCATCAATACCGATCTGGGCAAGCTCAACGCCGGGTCGACCGAGTTCGGCTATCGCGTGAACGGCACTTATGTCGACCAGTTCTTCGACAACACGCTCGGCGTCGCGCTGGCGGCATCCTATGTCGACGAACCCTATCAGGTGCAGGAATTCAACAGCTGGGGCTATGCCGGTAACGGCACGGCGGGCAGCCCCTATCTGATCGGCGGCAACCGCTCGTTCGTGCGGTCGACGCAGCTCAAGCGTTTCGGCTTCGTCGGCACGGTTCAGTGGCAGCCGCGCCCCGAACTGACGTTCACCGCCGACGGCTTCTATTCGGACTTCAAGGATAACCAGATCGGGCGCGGGATCGAACTGCCGCTCGGCTTCGGCGGTGGCTTCAACGTCACTGGTCCCGTCAACACGACGGTTCAGAACGGCATCGTGACGTCGGGCACTTTCAACAATGTGCGTGGCGTCATCCGCAACGACCCGGCAGAGCGCAATGCCCAGCTGTCATCCGCGGGCTTCAACGCCGCGTGGAAGGGGAATGACGGCTGGAGCGCCTTCTTCGATTTCGGCTATTCGCATGTCGACCGCAACGAGCTGATCTTCGAAAGCTATTCGGGCACGGGCTTCAACGGTGACGATGCGCGGCCGGGCTTCCCGCTGGGCACGAGCCCTGCGGACTCGATCGGCTTCAACCTGCGGACCTCGGGCGCATTTTACACGAGCCGGCTCAATTACAGCGATCCCAATGTGGTGCGGCTCACCGACCCGCTCGGCTGGGGTGGTGGCACGGTGCCGCAGGCGGGTTATTACAACAACCGCATCGTCCAGGACGATCTCCAGCAATATCGTTTGCAGATCGAGCGTGATTTCGGCAGCGACTTCTTCATCAAGTCGGTGCAGTTCGGCCTCGGCTATATCGACCGCGGCAAGTCGCTGGTGCCCGACGAATTCCTGATCCGGCTCGCCAATGGCGCAACGTCGTTGCCGATCCCCAACCAGTTCCTGCAGGCGCCGACGCAGCTCAGCTACCTCGGGCTCGGCCCGGTCGTCAGCTATGATCCGCGCCAGCTGCTGGCCGCGGGCGTGCTGACGCTCGAGCGCAACACGTCGAACGACATTCCGGCCAAGGCCTATCAGATTTCCGAAAAGCTGATGCAGGCCTATATTCAGGGCAATCTGCAGGGCCATCTGGGATCGGCGGACATCTCGGGCAATTTCGGCCTGCAGATCGTCACGACCACCCAACGGTCGACGGGCCTTGTGTTCCCCAATGGTCAGCGCCAGCAGGTCAGCCTGGGCGCGAGCTACACTGATCTGTTGCCGAGCTTCAACATCACCGCGCGCTTCCCGAATGACTGGGTGGTCCGCTTTGCGGCGGCTCGCGAAATTCAGCGTCCGCGCCTCGACGACCTGCGTGTTGCGATCGCCTATGGTTATAACAACGCCTCGGGCCTGATCGAAGGCAGCGGCGGCAACCCGCTGCTCCAGCCCTACCGCGCCAACGCGTTCGATCTGAACTTCGAAAAATACTTCGGCGGCAAGGGCTTCATCGCAGTCCAGCTGTTCTACAAGCAGATCGAGAACTTCATCTTCGGTGGCCGGTTCCTGTTCAACTATGCGGGCCTGCCAACGCCGGTGAATACGCCGGCCAATGCGCCGACGATCGGTATCCTGAACGCGCCGGTCAACACGCGCGGCGGCGAGATCTATGGCGCCGAACTGTCGACGACAGTGCCGTTTGAGGTCATCACGCCAGCGCTCACTGGCTTTGGTGTCACCGGTGGCGCGGGCTATAGCATCTCGCGCATCCGCAACGATCAGGGCCAGATCCAGTCGATCCCGGGCTATTCGAAGTGGACGGCCAGCGGCACCTTGTTCTGGGAAGACAAGGGCTTCTCGGTGCGCGGCAGCGTCCGCTACCGCTCGGGCTTCCTGGCCGAAGTGTCGGGTTTCGGCGCCAACCGCGAAACGCGGACGGCCGTGCCCGAGACGATTGTCGACGCTCAGGTCGGCTATGACTTCGGCAAGGTCGGGCCGCTGGCGGGTCTGTCGGTGTTCTTCCAGGCGCAGAACCTGACCGATGAACGCTTTGCGACGATCATCAACGGCCAGCCGCTGCTGGTGCGCGATTATCAGATCTATGGCCGCCGCTATTACGCTGGGGCCTCCTTCAAGTTCTGATGATCCTGGTCTACGATCCCCCTGCTGCCGCGCAGCAGGGGGCGTAACGCGCAGAAAAAGAGTGTGGTGATGAACGAGGCCATCCGCCGAAATATCGTCATCATCGGTGGCGGCACGGCGGGCTGGATGGCGGCAGCGGCGCTCGCGCGCTTCGTCGGCCAGAGCAGCAAGATCACCCTGATCGAATCGGACGAGATCGGCACCGTTGGTGTCGGCGAAGCGACGATTCCGCAGCTCAAACTGTTCAATGCCGGGCTGGGGATCGTCGAGGCGGATTTTGTCCGCGCGACGCAGGGGACGTTCAAGCTCGGCATCGAATTCGCCGGCTGGAACGGTGCCGACAGCCGCTACATCCACGCATTCGGCGCGGTCGGGCGCCCGCTCGGACTGCTGCCCTTCCATCATTATTGGCTGCGGCATCGCGCCCAGGGCGGTGCAGCGTCGCTGTGGGACTTTTCGTCCGCCGCCCAAGCCGCCGCGCGCAGCCGCTTCGCACCGCCCGCCGACGCGCCGGGGCAATTGCCTAGCGGCTATGACTATGCGTTCCACTTCGATGCCGGGCTCTATGCCGCGTTCCTGCGCCGCTATGCCGAAGCGCGCGGCGTGGTGCGGACCGAGGGGCGGATCGGCGAAGTGCGTCTCCGACCGGAGGACGGCTCCGTCGAAGGCGTGACGCTCGCAAGCGGCCAGCGCGTCGATGGCGATCTTTTCATCGACTGCTCGGGCTTTCGCGGACTGGTGATCGAGCAGGCGCTGGGCGCGGGCTATGAGGATTGGTCGCACTGGCTGCCATGCAACCGCGCGCTCGCCGTGCCGTGCACGCGCGTCGCGCCGCTGACGCCGTTCACGCGCGCCTCGGCTCGCGATGCCGGGTGGCAGTGGCGGATTCCGCTCCAGCACCGCACCGGCAACGGCTATGTCTATTGCAGCGATTTCATCAGCGACGATGCCGCCGCCGACACGCTGCTCGCCAATCTCGACGGTGCCCCGCTTGCCGATCCGCGCCCGCTGAAGTTCGTGACCGGCAAGCGCAAGGCTGCCTGGGTCAAGAATTGCGTCGCGCTGGGGCTGGCGGCGGGCTTCATGGAGCCGCTCGAATCGACTTCGATCCATCTGGTGCAGGCGGGGATCGCGCGGTTGCTGCAACTCTTCCCGACGGCGGGCTTCGACGCGGCCGACATCGCCGAATTCAACCGCCAGACCGATTTCGAATGGCGCGCGATCCGCGATTTCCTGATTCTCCACTATCACGCCAATGCCCGCGAAGGCGCTTTCTGGGCGGCGTGCCGCGACATGGCGATCCCGGACAGCCTTGCCGCCAAGCTCGAACTGTTCCGCGCGAACGGGCGGCTGTTCCGCGAGCATGAGGAATTGTTCACCGAAGTCGGCTGGCTGCAGGTGCTGATCGGGCAGGGCGTGATGCCCGCCGGTCACCATCCGCTCGCCGACCAGCTTTCCCCCCAGGAGCTTGCCGAATTCATGAGCCTCGCCAAACGCCATGTCGACCAGGTGGTGGGGCGCTTGCCCGATCACGCCGATTTCATCGCGCGCCATTGCGCCGCCGATCAGCAGGTGGCGGCATGATCCGGCGCTGGCTGCTCGGCGCCCTGCTCGCCGCCACGACCGCGCCCGCGATCGCGCAGGATTATCGCGCGCGGCTGCCCGAGGATGAAGTGATCTATTTCGTGCTGCCCGACCGCTTCGAAAACGGCGATCCGGCGAACGACAAGGGCGGGCTGAGCGGTGATCGGCTGACGACGGGCTTCGATCCGGCCGCCAAGGGCTTCTACCATGGCGGCGACCTGAAGGGGCTGATCAAGCGGCTCGATTATATCCAGCATCTGGGTGTCACCGCGATCTGGGTCGGCCCGATTTTCAAGAACAAGCCCGTTCAGGGGCCGCCCGGCAACGAATCATCGGGCTACCATGGCTATTGGATCACCGATTTCACGCAAGTCGACCCGCATCTGGGTTCGAACACTGATTTCAAGGCGCTCGTCGATGCTGCGCACGCGCGCGGCATCAAAATCTACATGGATATCATCGTCAACCACACCGCCGATGTGATCAAGTATCGCGAATGCGTGCCCGACCGGAATTGCCCTTATCGATCAAAGGCAGATTTCCCCTTTTCGCGGCGCGGCGGCGTGACGGGGCCGGCGATCAATCCGGCTTTTGCAGGCGATGCCGTGCAGACGCCGGACAATTTCGCCAAGCTGACCGACCCGAGCTACGCCTATACGCCATACCTGCCCAAGGGCGAGGAACATGCCAAGACGCCTGATTGGCTCAATGACATGACGCTCTATCACAATCGCGGGGATTCGGTGTGGACCGGCGAGAGCGTCACTTACGGCGACTTTTCGGGGCTCGACGATGTCGCAACCGAACACCCCAAAGTCGTCGCCGGCATGATTGACATCTTCGGCGACTGGATCGACCGCTTCGGCATCGACGGTTTCCGCATCGATACCGCCAAGCATGTGAACCCTGAGTTCTGGCAAGCATTCGTGCCCGCGATGCAGGCGCGCGCGAAGGCGAAAGGCATTCCCAATTTCCATATCTTCGGCGAAGTCGCGACCGGCGAGTTCGACCCCGCGCTGCTCGCACGCCATACGCGGGTCGACAAGCTCCCTGCGGTGCTCGACTTCGGCTTCGCGGTCGGCGTCGCGAAGGCGGTCGCGGAGGGCAAAGGCACCGACATTCTTGCCGAATTGTTCGCCGATGACGCGCTCTACGAAGGCGGCGCCAATGCCGCGCGGACGTTACCGACTTTCCTCGGCAACCATGACGCAGGGCGGTTTTCGACCTTCGTGCGACAGTTGAGCCCGAAGGCTGATGCGGCCGAGCAACTCGCGCGGGTAAAGCTCGCGCATGCGATGCTGCTGACGTTGCGCGGCGTGCCGACGATCTATTCGGGCGACGAACAAGGCTTTGTCGGTGATGGTGGCGATCAGGACGCGCGCGAGGATTTGTTCGCGTCGAAGGTCGCAAGCTACAACGACAATGTCCTGCTCGGCACGAAATCAACGACGGCGCAGGCCAATTTCGACGAGGCGCATCCGCTGTACCGGCTGATCGCCGATCTCGCGAAACTGCGGGTCGCGCATCCGGCGCTGACGCGCGGGCGCACGGTGGTGCGCGCGGCGAGCCAGCAAGCGGGACTGTTCGCCGTTTCGCGGATCGACGCAGCGAGCGGCGAAGAGGTGCTGCTCGTTTTCAACACCGACACCAAGCCGCTCAGCGCCAATGTCGCGATCGACCCGGCGACCAGCCGCTTGACCGGCCTGCGCGGCGCCTGCCCTGCGGCGCCGACTGCACCCGGCAGCGTCGCGGTAAAGCTCGCCCCCCTCGACTTCATGATCTGCAAGGCGGAACGACCCCAGTGAACGACGCGCTTGCCAGACAGCCCCGCCCTCGATTGACGCGCGAATGGTGGCGCGGGGCGACGATCTATCAAGTCTATCCGCGATCTTTCGCCGATTCGAACGGCGACGGCATCGGCGACCTGCCCGGCATTACCGCGCGGCTCGACCATATCGCCTCGCTCGGCGTCGATGCAGTGTGGCTGTCGCCCTTCTTCCCGTCGCCGATGAACGATTTCGGCTATGACGTGAGCGATTATTGCGACGTCGACCCGATCTTCGGCACGCTCGCCGATTTCGATGCCCTCGTCGCGCGTGGGCACGAACTCGGGCTCAAGATCATCATCGACCAGGTCTATGCCCACACGTCGGACCAGCACGGCTGGTTTACCGAGAGCCGCAGCGACCGCAGCAATGCGAAGGCCGACTGGTATGTCTGGGCCGATGCCAAGCCCGACGGGTCGCCGCCCAGCAACTGGCAGTCGGTGTTCGGCGGCCCGGCGTGGACGTGGGACGCGCGGCGGCGGCAATATTACATGCACAATTTCCTGAGCAGCCAGCCGCAGCTGAACGTGCACAACCCCGATGTGCAGCAGGCGCTGCTCGACACCGCGGCCTTCTGGCTCGATCGCGGCGTCGATGGCTTCCGCGTCGATGCGATCAACTTTGCGATGCACGACCCGGCGCTGACCGACAATCCACCGGCGCCACCCGGCAATGGCCTGCGCACCCGGCCGTTCGATTTCCAGCTCCACATCCACAACCAGTCGCACCCCGACATTCCGTTGTTCATCGAACGGCTCCGCGCGCTGCTCGACAGCTATGGCGAACGCTTCACCGTCGCCGAAGTCGGCGGCACCGACAGCGACGGCGAGATGAAGGCGTTCACTGCCGACGATCGTCGCTTCAATTCGGCCTATGGTTTCGACTTCCTCTATGCCGACCGGCTGACCCCGGCGCTGGTGCGCGAGGCAGCCGAACGCTGGCCCGAGGCGCCCGGAATCGGCTGGCCGAGCTGGGCGTTTTCGAACCATGACGCGCCGCGCGCCGTCTCGCGCTGGGCGCCGCCGCACGCGCGCGATGCCTATGCGCGGATGGCGATGCTGTTACTGCTGTGCCTGCGCGGCGATGTCTTCATCTATCAGGGCGAGGAACTGGGGCTGCCGCAAGTCACGATCGGCTATGACGATCTGAAGGATCCCGAGGCGATCGCCAATTGGCCGCTGACGCTCGGCCGCGACGGCGCGCGCACGCCGATGCCGTGGTGCCCCGACAGCGCCGGGCTGGGCTTCAGCGCGGCCAAGCCGTGGCTGCCGATCGGCGAGGAGCATGCCGCGCTCGCGGTCGGCGTGCAGGAGCGGCAGGAAACGTCGATGCTCGCGCTGACCCGGCGGCTGGTCGCGCTCCGCCAGTCGAGCGACGCGCTGCTGCTCGGAGAGATGCATGTGGTGGCGGCCGCCGACAATGTGCTCGCGTTCGAGCGCGCGGTGGCGGGCGAGCGGCTGCTGTGCGTCTTCAATCTGGGCGAGGCGCCAGTCGACTGGCGCCCCGCGCAACCCGGTGCGTGGCGGGTGATCGAATCGGTGGGTGCGGTGGACGACTGGCGGCTCGGCGGCTTTGCCGGGCTGGTCGCGCGCCATGTTGCGTAACGGGAGAGTGATGATGTGGCAGCGGTTGATGATGGCACTGGCGGCGATGCTGCTGGTCGGTGGCCCCGCGCTGGCGCAGGACAAGCCGGTCGCCGAGGCAAGCTCGCCGGGCAATGTCGTGTCCGCGGCGCTGTTCGTCGATGGCGACGGGCGCGTGCTCTACACGATCAACCGGCGCGGCAAGCCCGTCGTCAGCCCCTCGCGGCTCGGCTTCCTGTTCACCGATCAGCCGAAGATCGAGCGCAACCTGATGTTCGTCTCGGCGAGGACGCGCGATGCCGACGGGACTTGGGAACAGCCGTGGGGCGAATGGCGCACGATCCGCAACCATTTCCGCGAGCTGACGGTGCGCTTCAAGGACAAGGGCACGCTTGGCCGGCAATTCGATGTCGTCTTCCGGCTCTATGACGACGGCGTCGGCTTTCGCTACGAATTCCCCGAGCAAGCCGCGCTCAAGACCGCCAATATCGCCGACGAGCTGACCGAATTCGCCTTTGCGAGTGGCGGGACGGCGTGGTGGAAGCCCGCCTTCCTGTGGAATCGCGAGGAATATCTCTACAACAAGACGCCGCTGTCGGCGGTCGGCACGGCCGATACGCCGGTGACGATCAAGCTCGACGACGGGACCTATGTCGCGCTCCACGAAGCCGCGCTGGTCGATTATTCGGGCATGGCGGTCGCGCGGACGGAAGGGAACACGCTGCGTGCGGCGCTGACGGCGGGGGCAGGGCGCCCGAAGGTGACGCGAACCGGCGCGTGGCACACCCCGTGGCGCACGCTGATCCTCGCCGATGATGCACCGGGCATCTACATGAGCCACCTGATGCTCAACCTGAATGAGCCCAACAAGCTTGGCGACATGAGCTGGTTCAAGCCCGGCAAGTTCGTCGGCGTGTGGTGGAACATGATCAAGGGCGAATGGAGCTGGGCCCGCGGGCCGAAGCACGGCGCGACCACCGCCAACGTTAAGCGCTACATCGATTTCGCTGCCGCCAACGGCATTCCCAATGTGCTGGTCGAAGGCTGGAATGTCGGCTGGGACGGCGACTGGTTCGGCAATGGCAATGACATGAACTTTGCCCAGCCAACGGCGGATTTCGACGCTGACGCGCTCGCGGCTTATGCCAAGGCCAAGGGCGTGCGGCTGATCGGCCATCACGAGACTGGCGGGTCGGCAAGCCATTATGAGAACCAGTTCGACGCGGCCTTCAAATTCGCCGCCGATCACGGCGAGATGGTCGTGAAGACCGGCTATGTCACCGACGCCGGCCAGATCGAGCGCGTCGACGCCGACGGCACGAAGTTGCGCGAGTGGCACGAAGGCCAGTGGATGGCGAACCACCACATCCGCGTGCTCGAGGCGGCGGCGAAGTACAAGGTCGCGATCGACAGTCATGAGCCGATCAAGGGCACCGGCCTGCACCGCACCTATCCAAATTGGGTCGCGCGCGAAGGATCGCGGGGCATGGAATATAACGCCTGGGGCGGCAAGAACCCGCCCGAGCATGAAGCGAACCTGGTGTTCACGCGCATGCTCGAAGGGCCGATGGATTTCACCCCCGGCGTGCTGAGCCTGAAGGGGCAGAATGACAGCGACATCCTGTCGACCGAAGCCAAACAGCTTGCGCTCTACGTGGTGCTCTACTCCCCCGTCGTGATGGCCGCCGACACGCCCGAAAATTACGCGCAGCACATGGCGGCGTTCCAGTTCATCAAGGACGTGCCCACCGACTGGGACGACACGCGGATGCTTGCGGGCGAACCGGGCGATTATGCCGTGATCGCGCGTAAGGTGCGCAGCGGGGCGGACTGGTTCCTGGGTGCGGTCGGCGACGAGGAAGCACGGACGCTGACGGCGAAGCTCGATTTCCTCGATCCCGGCAAGACCTATGTCGCGCAAATCTATCGCGACGGCCCGGACGCCGACTATCGCACCGACAAGCGCCATGCGATCGTCATCGAAAGCCGCAAGGTCACCGCCGCCGACACGCTGACGCTGGCGCTGGCGCCGGGCGGCGGGCAGGCAATCCGCTTCGTGGCGCCGAGGGGCAAGAAATGATCCGGTCGCTCATTCTCCTCGTCGCACTGCTGTTCGCGGCACCCGTCGCGGCGAAGAAGGCGCCGGTTGCCGCAACCGGGAACTTTGTCGAGCTGCCCAAGGTCGCTTCGACCAATCTGGTCGAGCCGGCGCATGTCACGATCTGGCTGCCGCCCGGCTACGCCAGGGGCAAGGCGCGCTGGCCGGTGATCTACATGCACGACGGCCAGAACGTGTTTTTCCCCAAGCGCTCGGGCTATGACAAGGTCTGGGCGGCCGACAAGGCAATGCTCAAGCTGATCGCCGATGGCGAGACCAAGGGCGCGATCATCGTCGCGGTCGATCACCAGAAGGCGCGATCGCGGCAATATTACCCGCAAGCGCTTTACCCGCTGCTCCCGGCCTGGGCGAAGGCCGATGCCGACCAGTTCAATCAGGGGCCGATTTATTCGGACGGCTATCTGCGCTTCCTCGTCGCCGAGCTGAAGCCGATGATCGACAAGCGTTACCGCACCTTGCCCGATCCGGCACACACCATGGTCGCGGGGTCGAGCATGGGCGGGCTAATCTCGCTCTATGCGATTACGCAGTATCCGAGCGTGTTCGGCGCCGCCGCCTGTGTGTCAACGCATTGGCCGCTGTCGAACCCGCCGCTCGCCGAAGCGCGGCGCGACGAACTGATCGCGCTTTGGGGTCGGTTTCTTACCGACCGGCTGGGGCCGCCCAATGGCCGCCGCATCTGGTTCGACCACGGCGACAAGACGCTCGACCAATTCTATGGCCCCTATCAGACCGCAGTCGATCGCACGCTGATCAACGTCGGCTGGCAGCCGCAGCGCGATTTCGAGGCGCGCAGCTATCCCGGCGCGGCGCATGAGGAAAATGCGTGGGCCGCGCGGCTGCCCGAAATCTTCGGCTGGCTGCTCGCCAAGGCACCCGAATGACGCAGCCGCGGATCGTCGTGCTGGGCGGCGGGACGGCGGGCTGGATGGCGGCCAATCTGTTCGCGCATGCGTGGCCGCGCGCGCAGGTGACGGTGATCGAAAGCCCCGACATCGGCATCATCGGCGTCGGCGAAGGATCGACGCCGCAGCTGAAGGCGTTCTTCGACCGGCTGGGGATCGCCGAGCGCGACTGGATGCCGGCGTGCAACGCGACCTACAAGACCGGTATTGCCTTTCACGGCTGGTCGGCGCGGGCGGGTTGCGAAAGCTATTTCCATCCCTTCCCGACCGCGCTCGACGTGCACACCGCCGAATCCTTCTTCAGCCACACGGTCGCGCGGCGGCAGGGGATTGATGCCGAAGCGCATCCCGATCGCTTCTACCTGCCTGCTCGCCTCGCCGCCGAGCAGCGCGGGCCGAAGCCGGCCGAGAATTTCCCCTTCGACGTCAGCTATGGCTATCACTTTGACGCCTATCTGGTCGGTGCCTTTCTGCGCGACCATGCGGTCGGGCGCGGCGTCGCCCATCTGCCGCTGCGCGTGACGGAAGTCCGGGTCGGCACCGACGGCAACGTCGCCGCGCTGGTGACTGAGGACGGGCAGGAGCTCCGCGCCGACCTGTTCGTCGACGCCAGCGGCTTCAGGAGCGTGATCGCGCAGGAAGCGCTCGGGGTGAAGTTCAGCTCATTCGCCGACAATCTGTTCAACGATTCCGCCGTGGTGATGCCCACCCCGCGCATGGGCGAGGCAATCAACGCGCATACCAAGGCGACCGCGCTGTCGGCGGGCTGGTGCTGGGACATTCCGCTGACCAACCGCACCGGCAATGGCTATGTCTATGCGTCGCGCTACCTGAGTGCCGAGGAAGCCGAGGCCGAGCTGCGGGCGCATCTCGGCCTGCCCGACGATGCGCCCGCGGCGCGTCATTTGAAAATGAAGGTCGGTCGCGTTGAGAATAGCTGGTCGGCCAATTGCCTGACGGTCGGGCTGGCGCAGGGTTTCATCGAGCCGCTCGAGGCGACTGCGCTGCACATCGTGCAGGCAACGGTCGAGGGATTCATCAATGCCTGGGCTGCGGGCGGCTTCACGCCGCGCCACCGTGACAGCTTCAACGCCGCGATCGCCGCGCGCTACGATGGCATCCGCGATTACATCGTCTGCCACTACCGCGTGAACCAGCGGCACGATTCGACCTATTGGCGCGACAATGCCGCCAACACGCATCTGTCGCACTCGCTCAAGGCGCTGCTGCATTGCTGGTTCAGCGGGGGCGATCTGACCGCCGAAGTCCTGCGCCAGCGGATCGAGGCCTATTATGCGCCGATGAGCTGGCACTGCCTGCTGTCGGGTTATGGCAGCTACCCGCCCGATACTGCCCTGCACGCGGCCGAGGGCGGCGCGGACATGGTGCAGATGGACGATTTCCTCGCGCGTTGTGCCAGCAACTTCGCGCCGCACCACCTGCAACTCGCCGCGCTCGGCTGATCTTCGAAGGACGTTTCATGGCCCTTGCCCCCAATGCCACGCCGACCGACGCCGCGAGCGAAGGCGTCAACGCGCCCGACCTGCAGCTGTTCGTGTTCGCGCTGTTCTTCATCTTCGGCGGCATCACCAGCCTGAACGACGTCATCATCCCGAAGCTGAAGGAGCTGTTCACGCTCAACAATTTCGAAGCGTCGCTGGTGCAAGTGTGGTTCTTCATTGCCTATGCCGTCGTCGGCATTCCAGGCGCCAAGCTGGTCAAGCGGATCGGCTATATGCGTGGGGCGGTCGCCGGGCTGGTGACAATGATCGCGGGCTGCCTGTTGTTCATCCCGGCGAGCCAGACTGCGACGTTCAGCGTGTTCCTGCTTGCCTATTTCGTGCTCGCAAGCGGCGTGGTGCTGGTGCAAGTGGTGTCCAACCCGCTCATCAGCCTGCTCGGCCCGCCGCGTACTGCGCCCAGCCGACTGACCTTCGCGCAGGCGTTCAACTCGCTCGGCACCACGATCTTTCCTTATTTCGGCGCGATCCTGATCCTGGGCAGCCTCGCCAAGGTTTCGGCGGACCAATTGTCGGGCGCTGAACTCAGTGCCTATCGCACGGCCGAGACGCAGGCGATCGTATCGGGTTATCTTGGTATTGCTGCCGCGCTGGCGGCGGTGGCGCTCGCTGTCTGGCTGTTCCGCAACCGCGTGCAGGGCGAACAGCATGAAGCCTCGAGCCTTGCGCAAGGGCTTGCCCTCCTCAAGCGCCCGCGGTTCGGCTTCGGCGCGCTGTGCATCTTCCTTTACGTCGGCGCCGAAGTCGCGGTCGGCAGCTTTCTGGTCGGCAATCTGATGCTCGCGGAATCGCTCGGCGCGTCGCAGCAGGACGCGGGCAAGCTCATCCCGGTCTATTGGGGGCTGGCGATGCTCGGCCGTTTCGCCGGGTCGGCGGTGCTGCGGGTGGTCAGCCCGGCCATGGTGCTCGCGTTCAACGCGATCGGCGCGGGCGTGCTCATTATCGTGTCGATTGCCACCACCGGCACCGTTTCGGGCTATGCGCTGCTCGGCGTCGGGCTGATGAACTCGATCATGTTCCCGGTGATCTTCACGCTGGCGAGCGAAGGCCTCGGCAAGCGCGCGGCCGACGGATCGGGGATCATCAACGTGGCGATCGTCGGTGGCGCCGTTATCCCGGCGCTTTATGGCTGGATGGCGGACCAGTCGGGCTTGCGGCTGGCGTTGATCCTGCCGATTGCCTGCTATGCGGTGATCGCTGCTTACGGCGTCTATGCCCGCCGCCCGGTAGCAGCATTGGCCTGATCGGCGGGAGTCGGGCGGGCAAGCGCCCGGCAGCCGCGCGCTGCACGAGCGATCGCGACCGTCAATCCGTGCCCACGGCCGCGGAAGGCCCGCTATCCGCTCCGATGCGTGCGTTTCGGGCGTTCGACATTGGCCATGGCTTGCAGCGATGCTAACCCTGCTCGCAACGCGAGGTGAGACAGATGTTGAAGCGGCTGCCGATTCTTATCACGCTCGCTGTCATCGTCTTTGCCTTTTTCTATTTTGACCTCGGGCAGTATCTGACCCTCGGCGCGCTGAAGGCGAGTCAGGCCGAATTTGCCGACTATTACCGGCAATCGCCGGTCGTCGTTATCATCGTCTTCTTTCTGGTTTATGTGGCGGTTGCCGGTGCGTCGCTGCCTGGTGCTGCGATCCTGACACTTGCGGCGGGGGCGCTGTTCGGGTTGGTGATCGGCACGGTGGTTGTCTCGTTCGCATCGTCGATCGGCGCGACATTGGCGTTTTTTGCATCGCGTTACCTGTTCCGGGATGCCGTGCGAGCGCGCTTTGGCAATCGGCTGCGCGCGATCGATGCCGGGGTGGCGCGAGACGGCGCCTTTTATCTGTTCACGCTCCGCTTGGTCCCGGCGTTCCCGTTCTTTCTGGTCAACCTGTTGATGGGGCTGACAACCATCCGCGCGCTGACATTCTATATCGTCAGCCAGCTCGGGATGTTCGCGGGAACGCTGGTGTTCGTCAATGCTGGTACCCAGCTGGCGCAGATCACGTCGCTGTCGAGCATTGCCTCGCCGGGCTTGATCGCGTCGTTTGTCGCGCTCGGCATCTTTCCCTGGATCGCCCGCGCGATTGTCGGCTGGGTAAAGGCCAGACAAGTCTATGCAAAATGGGCGCGACCGAAGCGATATGACCGCAACATGGTCGTCATTGGCGCCGGCGCTGGGGGGCTGGTGTCGGCCTATATCGCCGCGACCGTGAAGGCGAAGGTCACCATCGTCGAAGCGCACAAGATGGGTGGCGATTGCCTGAATTTCGGCTGCGTGCCCAGCAAGGCGCTGATCCGCAGCGCAAAGCTTGCGCATCAGATGCGCCACGGCAGCCACTATGGGCTCGCCGATCATGTTCCCGCCGTTCCGTTCCCCGCCGTCATGGCCCGGGTACAGCAAGTGATCCGCGATATCGAACCCCATGACAGCATCGAACGCTATACCGGGCTCGGCGTCGACGTCATCGAAGGCTATGCGACGATCGTCGATCCGTGGACGGTTTCGATCAAGCGCAACGACGGCGGCGAGCAGCGTTTGACGACGCGATCGATCGTCATCGCGGCCGGCGGCGCGCCGTTCGTTCCGCCGATTCCGGGGCTTGATACGGTCGACTTTGTCACCAGCGATACGATGTGGGACCGGTTCGCCGCGCTCGAGGCGCTTCCCGGCCGGATCGTCGTGCTCGGCGGCGGACCGATCGGGTGCGAATTGGCGCAAAGCTTTGCCCGGTTGGGCGCGCAGGTCACGCAGGTCGAAATGGCTTCGCGGATCATGGCGCGCGAAGACGCCGACGTGTCGACGCTGATCGAGGCGCGCTTCCGGGGCGAAGGGATCGATGTGCGAACCGGCACGCGCGCGGTGCGCTGCGAGCGGCGCGATACCGGCCAGTTCCTGATCGTCGAGGTGGCGGGCACCGAAGCCGAAATCGCTTTCGATTACCTTATCCTTGCGGTCGGGCGCGCCGCCCGGCTGACCGGCTATGGGCTTGAGGCGTTGGGGATCGAAACCGACAAGACCGTGATCACCAACGAATATCTGCAAACGCTTTATCCCAATATCTATGCAGCGGGCGATGTCGCCGGGCCGTATCAATTCACGCATGTCGCCGCGCACCAGGCGTGGTTTGCCGCCGTCAACGCGCTGTTTGGCCGGTTTCGCAAGTTCAAGGCCGATTACCGGGTCATCCCCTGGACCACTTTCACCGACCCCGAAGTCGCACGCGTCGGGTTGAGCGAGGCCGAAGCGACGGCGCAGGGAATTGCGCATGAAGTCGCGTCCTATCCACTTCACGAGCTCGATCGGGCGATCGCCGACAGCGCAACGACTGGCTTCATCAAGGTGCTCACCCCGCCCGGCAAGGACACCGTTCTGGGGGTGACGATCGTCGGAGAGCATGCCGGCGATCTGCTTGCCGAATATGTGCTGGCGATGAAGCACGGGCTGGGCCTGAACAAGATCCTGGGCACGATCCACACTTATCCGACACTGGCCGAAGCCAACAAATATGTCGCCGGCGAATGGAAGCGGGCACATGCGCCGCAGGGCATTTTGCGCTGGTTGGAGCGCTATCACAGCTGGATGAGAGGGTAAGCGATGTTGCGCATGATGATCGCTGTGTTGTTGATGCTCCTGCCCGTTTCGGCGCACGCGCAGGCATTCGATCATGCCGTCTGGGACGGGCTGCTGAAGCGCAACGTCGTGGTCGTGCGCGGCGGCGTTGCCTCGCAAGTCCGCTACGGCGGCATGGCGCGCGACCGGGCCGCGCTGAAGACCTATCTGGCCAATGCGGCGAAGGTCAGCCGGGCGACGTTCGACGGGTGGTCAAAGCCCGATCAGCTCGCCTTCCTGATCAATGTCTACAACGCGGCAACGGTCGAACTGATCTTGACTGCCTATCCCAAGATCAATTCGATCAAGGATCTGGGCGGTTTGTTCCAGGGGCCTTGGGCAAAGCCTTTCGTGACGCTGCTCGGCAAGACGGCATCGCTCGACGATATCGAACACGGGCTGATCAGGGGGAGCGGGCGCTATAATGATCCCCGCATCCATTTTGCGGTCAATTGCGCCAGCATCGGTTGTCCCGCACTCGGTCGTGCGGCGTTTCGCGGAGCGACGATCAACGCCCAGCTCGATGCGGCGACGCGCGATTTTCTGCGCGATCGCACGCGTAACCGCGTTCAGGGCGATGGCGTTGCGGTATCGAGCATTTTCAAATGGTATCGCGGCGATTTCGAAAAGGGCTGGCGCGGCGCAAGGACGTTACCCGCGTTCTTTGCGCTTTACGCTGACAGTCTCGGGCTGAACGCGGATGCGGCTGCCAAGGCAAGGGCCGGTCAGTTGAACATCAGCTTCCTCGACTATGATTGGCGGCTCAACAAGGCCGGATGATCGCTGGCTCGCCATCCCGCTCGCGCGGCTAGGTGCGTGCAGACCCAGACCCATGCGCTGATCGGCGCCTATTTCTTTGGGAAGCGCGACCCGACGCTGATGACGGTCGGGGCGGTGGCGGGGATTGTCCCTGATCTGCCAATGTTCGTGATCGTGGCGACATTGTTGGCGATGGGGCGCGGCGGGCAGGAAATTTTCGGCCATGATTATTTCCAGCCGTGGTGGCAGCACATCAACGGGCTGGCCCACAGCCTCATCCTTTGGCCGCTCGCGCTCGTAGCTGCGCTGGTGGCGCGGCGAGCACGACCGCCCGCCCGCTGGCCAGCGATCCTGCTGGCGGCGGCAGCCGGCGGAGTTGCGCATGCGGGCATCGACTTTCTCTGCCACCGCGACGACGCGCATATGCAGTTCTGGCCGATCTCGGACTGGAAGTTCATTTCCCCGGTTTCCTATTATGATCCTGCCCATTTCGGTCGCGCGATGATGCTGTTCGAGGCTGGGCTCGGGCTGTTCATGGCTTGGCGGCTGCTTCGGATTGCGCGGCGGCGCTGGTCGCGCGCCTTGATCATGCTGGTGACGCTGCCGTACCTCGCGACGCTGATCCTGCTGCCGGTCGCGGTTGCGCGCGCCGAGGCCGACGTCGACGTTGACACCGTTCCGCTGGGTCGGTTTGCGATGGGCACGTCCGGATGGTCAGTCGTTTCGATCGACAAGAAAGTGCCGACAACGCGCTACCGGCTGGTCCGCAAGGACGATGTTGTCGGTGTCGAGGCGCTAGCCGACCATAGTCAGGCGCTGTTCGCGCGGCAGGTCGATCAGGCGCTCGACCAGGTTCCGATCCTCTGCTGGCGCTGGCGTATCAAGGGTGTGGTGGACCGGGCTGATATCCGCACGCGCCAGGGCGACGACCAAGCCGCGCGAATTTTTGTCGGGCTCAGCCTGCCGCGCGGGGCGATGTCGTTGGCTACCCGCATGAAGCTGGCGCTTGGCCGCGCACGCTTTGGCAAGTTGCTGCCCGACGGTGCGCTCAACTATGTTTGGGACAACAAGGCGCCCGTGGGCACGATCGTGCCCAATGCCTATACCGATCGCGCGCGGATGTTCGTTCTGCAATCCGGCAATGGCAGGGCTGGAAAATGGGTTGCCGAACGTCGCGATCTTGCGGCTGACATGCAGAGCCAGTTCGGGACGATGGCAGGCCGCATCACGCTGATCGCGCTCGCAACCGACACCGACAACACCGGCAGCGTGGCCGAAGCAGGCTATGCTGATCTCCATTTGGTGCGGCGAGGGGCGCCTTGTCGCTTCCCAGCCTAGCCATCCGTGTTGCGTTGCCGCAAATCGGGCGGCGTGGAACGATTTTTTGCCGGGGCGCAAATGACTGACAGGCGACATTATCTTCTGGCCATGACGGCAGTTGTCGCGATTGCGGCGCCGGTGCCCGCCCTCGCGCAGCAGGCGGGGCTGCAAATCACGGTCCTGCGGGAAGCCGGCGGCACCCCGGTCGTCGGCGCTGATGTGACCGTCGAAAACCCGGACATCGGCGTGTCGCGTAGCGCCGTAACCGACGCGAACGGCCAGATCCGGCTCGACGGACTGGCGACGGGCGGCCGATACCGGATCAGCGTTGCCGCCGGTGCCGACCATGCAGCGCAATCGACCGACGGGATCGTGTTAAGGTCTGATTTCGTTCGCGGAATCACCTTGTCGGTGGCCGCCGGAGGCGAAGTTGTCGTCACCGGGAACCGGGCAGTGACCGGCATCAATACCGTCAACGCCGAAATTTCGTCGTCGCTGCCCGCTGAAACTTTGAAGGCATTGCCGATCGAGGCCCGCGATGTGATCACCGCGCTCGTCCGGCTGCCCAATGTCGTCGCCTCGACGGGATTCTTCCCTGAAGCGCCCGTCGTGTCGATCAACGGCGCCAACGGGCTGTTCACCAATTATCTGATCGACGGGCTCGACAATAACGAGAATTTCCTGGGCGGCCTGAAATTTCCGGTGCCCTTGGGCTTTACGCGCGAAGTCACGGTGCTCGCCAACAGTTATTCGGTGGCGTTCGGGCGCACCGCCAACGGCATTGTCAATTACACGACGCCGTCGGGCAGCAACGATCTGCACGGGGAGGTCTATACGCTGATCCGGCCGGGCCGCCCGATCGATGCGCCATCGGCGTTCCCGCGCCGGGACCTGACCGGCAATCCGGTTGGCGAGAGTTTCCAGCGCTATCAAGGCGGCGGGTCGATCAGCGGCGCGCTCGCGAAGGACAAGACCTTCTTCTACGCCAATTTCGAATACACCCGCGACATCAGTACCAATGTGATCGACGCCCCCGTCCTGGGCGCCGTGGGCAACATCACCGGGACCAATGAATTCTATTTAGGATCGATCCGGATCGACCACCGCCTGTCCGATGACTGGACGGTCGCGCTGCGCGGCAATTTCGGCAATGTTTCGGTCGACCGCCCCGGCGGATCGCTCGGCGGGGGCAACGTCACTTTTCCCTCGGCCGGGTCCAACGAGGATCGCAAGTCGACTCTGGTCGCCGTATCGGCAACCCACTCGGGCGATGTGTGGACTTATGAAGGCGCGTTGCAGTTCAGCCGCTTTCGCTGGGATTACGGCCGCGCGAAAAATGGTCCCGGGCCGCAGGTTACAATCCGCGACCAGACCGGCCTGACCGTAGGCGTGGTCGGCCATCCAGGCTTTGTCTTCAACGATCTCGAAGAAACGTGGCAGACCCGGCAAAAGCTGCAGCGCCGCTTTGGCGCGCACCGGGTTTCGGTGGGTGCTGATCTGATCCATTCGGAATTCGGGCTGTTGGGGGGCGGCAACGTCGATGGCAATTTCACGGTCGAGCTGACCCCGGCGCAGATCACCGCGCTGCGGTCGCGCAATCTCGGGACGACGCTCGGCGCGGCCGATGTGCTCGCGCTCAACCCGCGCGTGATCGATTATTCGGTCGAACTGCGCCCGCAAAGCTTTGGTACCGGCCAGACCCTGGGCGCCCTTTATGTCGAGGACGAATGGCAGCTCGGCTCGAAGCTGACGGCGACGCTCGGCTTGCGCTGGGATTATGACTCGCTGACTGCCGCTGGCGGGCGGGGCGGCGACACCGACAATATCGCGCCGCGCCTCGCGCTCAACTACAAGCCCAATGCGCGCTCGGCGATCCGGTTCGGTGCAGGGCTCTTCTATGGCAAGATTCCCTATACGGTGATCTCGGACGCGCTGCAGCGCAACACAACGTCCGCTGCGCTTCAGGGCCAGCTCGGGCAATTGCAGCAGCGCGGTATCATCCCGGCAGGCGTTGCGCTCGCGCCACTGACGTTCGACGGCAACCTGACGGTTTCGCCCGTCTGCGCCTCCGTGAATGCCTGCCCTTCCGCCAGCGCCGTACAGGGATTGCGAGACACAGCGACGATCAATGAGGTCCGGATCCTCAACCCCAATGGCTATGACAGCCCGTACAGCCTGCAATTCAGCGTCGGCTATCAATATCAGGCGAGCAGCACGCTTTCGATCGCGGTCGATCTGATCTACAACCGGTCCTACAATCTGGTCCGGCTGCGCGACCTGAACGCGCCCGCGCCCTTCACGCCGAACCTCGCCAATCTGACTGCCGCCAATATCGCGACGCTGCGTGCGCTTCCCGACAATGCTGCCCGGATCGCGCTTGCTTCGTCGCTCGGGCTGGTCCGTACTCAGGCTGCTGCCGATGCAACTCGCCCGGTCGCGCTCGTCCCCGGTGGCGGCCGCCAGATCACTGTGTCCGAAACCGGCGGCCGGTCGACCTACGCGGCGCTGAACGTTCAGGTGAACAAGCTGCGTGGTGACGACATCTATGCTTTCCGCTTGTCCTATACGCTGTCGCGGCTAACCAACGACACTGACGATCTGAACTTTCGGGCATCGAACGCAAATGATTTTGCGGCTGATTTCGGCGCGTCGGCGAATGACCGGCGACACGTGATTTCGGCCGTTGGCTCGCTTTATCCGGTAAAGGGACTGACGCTGACGGCGGCGGGACTGTTCCAGTCCGGCCAGCCCGTCAATTTCATTCCCGACGCCAGCATCTTCGGGACGCAGGACCTGAACGGCGACGGGCAGAGCTTTGGTGAAGCGTTTGTCGGCAATTCGGATCGCTACCCCGGCGTGGGACGCAATACCGGGCGGCTGCCCTGGTCGACCCAGGTCGATATCGGCGCACGTTATGCGCTCGATTTGCCCGTCGGCGCGATCGAATTCAGCCTTGACGTCTTCAACCTGTTCAATGCCAACAACCTGTCGGGCTTTGCGAATGCCGCCAGTACGTCCAATCAGGTGCAGTTTGGCGGCGGCGCGCCGTTCGTGCAACGCAATGCCGGGACACCGCGCCAGTTCCAGTTCGGGGCGTCGTGGAAATTCTGATGGGATGATGAGGTGGTCGATTCGCTCGCGCAATTTCAGGGACTGATCGGCATCACCCTGCTGATCGGGCTTGCGTGGGCGCTGTCGGAGGATCGTGCCGCGCGGCCGAGCTGGCGCTGGATTGCAGGCGCGCTTGCCCTGCAAATCGGGACGGCGCTCGTGGTGGTGCGAGTGCCGCTGATCTGGGCAGCGATCGGCCTCGCCAATTCAGCAGTGTCGGCAGTCGAGGCCGCAACCAAGGTCGGGTCGAGCTATATGTTCGGCTATTTGGGCGGTGCACCGCTTCCGTTCGCGTTGGCTGATGGTGCCGCGCCGCCAGTCGTCGTCGCGTTTCAGATACTGCCGCTGGTCATCGTGTTTTCGGCGCTGTCCGCACTGCTTTGGCACTGGCGGGTGCTGAACATGATTGTCCGCGCCTTGTCCTGGGCGTTGCAGCGCACGCTGGGGGTCAGCGGCGTCGTCGGGCTTGGTGCGGGCGCGACGGTGTTTCTGGGCGTCGTTGAATCGCCGCTCGTGCTGCGCGGCTATTTCGCACGGATGAGCCGATCAGAACTGTTTGCGGTGATGACGCTGACGATGGCGACGATTTCGGGCGCGATTCTGGTCCTCTATGCCCAAACGCTTGCGAAAGCGGTGCCGAATGCGGTCAGCCACATGATTGCCGCCTCGCTGATCTCATTGCCTGCCGCGCTGTTGATTGCTCGATTGATGGTGCCGGGAACAGGCAGGACAGCCGAGGACAAGGACGCACCGGTCCTTCGCTATGACAGCAGCATCGACGCGATCCTGCGCGGCACGATGGACGGATTGCAGCTGTTTCTCGCCGTGATCGCGGTCATCATCGTTGCCTTCGCCCTGGTGTCGCTGGTCGATCAGATGTTGAGCGCGCTCCCTCTGGTTCAGGGCGCGCCGATCACTTTGCGGCGTGCGCTCGGCTGGCTGCTCGCACCATTGATGTGGGCGCTGGGCATTCCCTGGGATCAGGCGGGAGTCGCCGGCGGGTTGATGGGCACCAAGACGATCCTCAACGAATATGTCGCCTATCTCGATCTCGCCGCGCTGCCCGCTGGTAGCTTTGATCCGCGCAGCAAGCTGATCATCACCTATGCGCTGTGCGGCGTGGCAAATCTGGCGAGCATTGGCCTGCTGGTTTCGACCATCGGCACATTATGCCCCGAACGTCGTGCCGAGGTATCGGCGCTCGGGTTCAAATCGTGGATTGCAGGCAATTTCGCCTCGGCCATGACCGGGGCCGTGATCGGCCTTGTGACCTTTCGTTGAGCCCATGTTCGACGCGCGCCTTCGTCCGTTGATCGATCCGCCGCTGAATGCCATGGGGCGTTGGCTGGCGCGCGCCGGGGTTTCCGCCAACCAGGTCACGCTGGCGGGGTTGACGGTCGGGCTTGGCGGTGCAGTCGCGGTTGCCGGACGGCATTTCTGGCTGGGGCTGGCGCTGATCGTCCTCAGTCGGCTGCTCGACGGGCTCGATGGTGCAGTCGCGCGCGCGCGCGGCAAGAGCGACTTTGGCGGCTATCTCGACATTGTCTGCGATTTTGCGTTTTACGTCGCGGTACCGGTGGGATTTGGCTTTGCCGATCCTGCCAACCTGCCCTCCGCGCTCGTGCTGGTTGCGTGCTTTACCGTGACAGGCATCAGTTTCCTCGCCTTCGCTGTCCTTGCAGCTCAACATGGGCTGGAGACGACGGCGCACGGCGAAAAGAGCTTTTTCTACAACACCGGTCTCGCCGAAGGCGGCGAGACGATCGCATTTTTTTTGGCCATGTGCCTGTGGCCGGGCGGCTTCCAGCTGCTTGCCGCGGCGTTCGCAGTGCTGTGCGTGTTGACGGTGGTGCAGCGCAGCCTTGCCGCGCGGCATGTGCTGAAGGGCACGCCATGACGACCCCGGTCCGGGTCGTGCTGTTCGCGCGCTTCCCGACCCCGGGTCGTGTCAAGACGCGATTATTGTCGGTGCTGGCCCCCGACGCGGCCGCGACGCTGCATGCGCGGCTCGTCGAGCGGACATTGGCGATGATGCGCACCAGCGGGCTGCCGTTCGAGGTACAGATAACCGGCGCGAGCGCTTCACACTTCGCGCAATGGCTGGGCAGCGAGACGCCGCTTGTCGACCAGGGCGATGGCGACCTCGGCGAACGGATGGGGCGAGTGATCCCGCCCGCCATCATCATCGGCGCCGATATTCCCGATTTGCGAGCCGAACATCTCCACGCCGCGGCGGCGGCGGTGGTCGCGGGACGCATCGCGCTGGGGCCGGCCGAGGATGGCGGCTATTATCTGATCGGTCTACCGCACCGCGCCGATTTTCTGTTCGACGAGATGCCATGGGGCACCAACCGGGTCCTTGCCGAAACCTTGGCGCGGCTGGGCGAGCAGGCGATCGCGCCCATGTTGCTCCCCGAACTGGCGGACCTTGATCGGCCCGAGGATGTGGCGCGCTGGCCGCAGTTATCGGGGCTGTGAGCGCCCGTCCGGCCAAGCGGGGCGTGCCGATCCTTCTTGCGATCGGCACCGTTGGAGCACCTGCGGTCGCGCTCAAATAACCGCCTTGCGCGCCTTTCCGCGTGCCGGGCTGAGCGCCGCGCGGGCGATCATTGCAAGGATGTAATAGCTCGCCAGCACCACGCCGCGCACCGTTCCCGAGACTTTCGATTTGCCGATCCGCGCGCGATAATCGACCGGGACCTCGATGATTCTAAGGCCGTGCTGGACCGCGCGGATCTGCATTTCCACGGTCCAGCCATAGGTCTGCTCGCGCAGCGCGAGCGTGCGCAATGCCTCAGCCCGGATGGCGCGGAAGGGTCCTAGATCGGTATAGCGGAAACCCCAGATTGCCGCGATCAGCCAGCAGGCGAGCGCATTGCCGAAAATCTGCTGCGGTGTGAGCGCGCGCGCGGTGCGCTTGCCGCGGGTGCGCGATCCAATGACCATGTCGGCGCGCCCGGCGACGATCGGATCGATCAGGCTCGGCATCTGCTCCGGATAATCGCTGTTGTCGCCGTCCAGAAAAACGATGATGTCGGCGCTCAGCCGCTCGGCCTCGGCAATCGCTGCCAGACAAGCACGGCCATAGCCCGCCTGCGGCACATCCACCGTTCGCGCGCCATACGCCCGCGCAACCGCGGCGCTGCCGTCGGTTGAGCCATTATCGGCGACGATGACATGGTCGATGCGATCCGGGATTGCGCCCAGTACATGCGGCAGCGCCTGCGCTTCGTTGCGGGCCGGGATCACGACGGCGATGATGGGGGCGGTCATGCGGGTCGTCTCCGGCCTGCCTCGACCGCGAGCGCAAGCCAGACCGGTCCGGCCGAGAGCAACGGCGCGATCCAAGGCCAGTCGGCGGGATTGCCCCGCACCTGAAACCAGAAATCGAGATAATAGGCGGGGGCAGCGGCGAGCAGCATCAGCACCGGCAATCGCGGCTGCACCACTGCAAAAGGCGCTAGCCACAGCGCGTACCACGGATAACCGGTCGGCCCGAGCAGGATGAGCAGCAGGATCGCGGTGCTCGCCGCCCGGACCCGGTCGAGTGGCACGGCATGGTCGCGCCGCCACGCCACGGCGACCCAGCCGATCACCATGGCCGCTACCAGCAAGCGTGCCAGCGCGGACGGATCGGATGTCGCCAGGCCAAAGGCCGCAACCAAAGCGGGAAAAACCAGTGCATTGCGCTGCCAGTCGGCAGCGTAGCGGGTCAGCCCTGAATTGCTCGACGCCGAAATCAGCTGGGGCGACACCAGCACCAGCGCCAGCACCCCGGTCATGATCCCGATGACGATTGCTGCGCGGTTGCGCCGCAGCAGGGCCGGGACAATCAGCAACGGCCAGAATTTTACCGCGGCCGCGCCCGCCATGAATAGCGCCATCAATCGGGTTCGCCCGGCAATGACCATCCACAAAGCGCCGCCAAGGAACGGCAGCAGCAGCGCGTCCATGTGCGCGCTGTTTGCAAATTCCTTGAGCGCCAGCGGGTGCCACCAATAGAGCGCGGACCAGCACAGCGGCAGTTTTCCAGCCCGGAGTGCGCCCAGCAACAGCCCGAACGTGAGCATTTCAGCCGCCAGGACGATGATTTTCCAGCCCGTGAGCTGCCACGGTGTTAGCAAGTAACCGGCGGCAAAGCCGAGTTGCGCCAGCGGCGGATAGATCGTCGCGATGTGCGGATTGTTTACCCGCAGCAGGGTTTTGTGACCGGCCCGCGACAGCGCTTCATAGCCCTTGGGTGGCGGCGTTGCTTCAAGGCCGACGATGGCCAGCAGGCGATCGATGCCCGGCGCGGAAACAAAGCGGGCGGGCGGATAAGTGAACGGATTCTTGCCTGCCGCCGTGACGGCGCCGTCCCATTGATAGCGGTAATAATCGTCCTCAAGGATCGGCGTGGACGGAATCAGCATGATCCGGGCCATCAGCCCGACCACAAAGATCAGCGCGATCGCGCGGCCCGCGTGCATATCGCCTGCGCGGGCGTTCGCGAACCGTAGCGCCCACCCCAAAAAGGCGATCGACGCGATCCCCATGCCGATCGCAAACGTCAGGATCGGGCGATCAGCGAGCCGTATGTCCCAGACAAAGCGCGGCGCCATCGCCGCCAGGAACAGAGTGGTTCCGATCGGCAGCAGCGCACCGCCGATCAAAATGGCCGGGGCAAATCGCGCGCTGCTGGCCGTCACACGCGATCAGGAGCCTGCGGCCGCGCCGCTGCCGCCGCTGATGCCACCGAAAGCGGTGCGATCGGCGAAGCTGCGTTCGGCAAAGCTGTTAAGGCTCAATCTAGGGTCGACCGACAGTCGCGTGGCCATCATCAGCTTTTGCCCCAGTTTGGGCGTCGCCAGACCGCGAATATGCGCGAGCACGGCGTCGTCATTGCCCCCTAGCCGATCGCGATAGCCGATCAAGAATTGCGGCACCTTCGCGGCATCGGCATCGGCCTTGATCGCACCCGATCGATTGATGAAGGCACGCGCAGCCGCATCGAGCGCGGCGTTGACGGTGGCCCCGCGATAGGCCTTGGTCGGGAACGCGGGCGCTTCGTGGACGGGCAGCGCGAGACCATAGATGACATTGGGATTGGCAGCCGAACGCTTCAGGATCAGCGCATCGATATCGCCGATCGAAAGGTCGACACCGCTGATCTTGACAGCCTTGGTCGTGTAAAAGGTGCTGCCGGGCGCAAGCAGCTTTTCGGGCTTGGCGCCAGGAAAGGCTTGCGCTGCCGATCGCAGCACCAGCAGCGCGCGCAGATTGAGCCAATAAGCGAGCTGCTCGTCAGAGTTGAGCTGGGTCGGGTCGATTGTTGCAAATCCCGAAACGAGCTGCGTCAGCAACCGCTCGCCATCGCCCTTGATGGCGTCGTAACGCACTTCCGACGTGTTGCTATTGCCGATCACCAGCGAGGCGAGCGCCGAATCGATCACGCGATATTCGATGACCTGCTTGCTGTCGGGGCGAGAGGCTTCGAAACGCTCGAATGCCGATGCATTGGTGGCGACCTGCGCCAGTCCCGAAGACGTCAACGCCCCCAGCGCGAGCGCCGACACGGCACCAGCCACGGCAAGGTAACGACGCACGATCAAACGATTGTTCATGAGACTTTCTCCAGACAGCAGTGCCGATGTTGTCTGGTCTTACGCGGGCGTCGGGTCGAAGGTTACGCAAGCGGCGATGCGCTCACCCTTTTTTCATATCGGCAAGGAATGCGCGGATGCGTTTCGCGTTGACGCCAATGTCGCTTTCGCCGACGCGGCTCACCGAACGCATATCCAGAATGGCGCCGCCCCTTGACGAAAGGTCGGGGCGGATGCGCACGATCACGTCATCCCTGAAACGAAAGAACAACGAGGTGTCGGTCGCCTCGATGATGCCGCTGGCGGCGTCGACCTTGGCGATCGCCCAGCCCCGCGCCTGCACCAGCCGCGTCGCATGGCCCATCGCCGCCGCCGTATCCAGCGGCAAGTGAAGCGTTTGCAGGTCGCCATAAGCCGTACGGTGGATTGCTGCCCATCGCGTGCGCGCGTCCATTCCGGCGAACGCGGGGTCTCCCTCGCCGGGGATGGCAGCAAAATTGTCGGCGCGCTCGGCCAAGGTCGTAAACTGCGGCACGTCGGCCAGGTTGGTGGTGATGTCGTGGATGGGCGGTACGCGCAGCGCGGTCGAAAGCTGGGCCATGAAATAACCGCCGAACACCAGCGCGATTGCCAGCGCGATCACAGTGCTCCAGCGGTTCGCCCTGCCGCTGCGTCGCCCACGCACGAGGGCGACGATGCCGACCAATCCACCCAAGCTGCTGGCGAGGAAGCCGAGTACAAGCAGCAACAGTCCGATCTTGAACCCGAAACTGCCCGATCCCGTGCCGACAGCACCGACAATGGCCGCCAGCAACCCTCCCCCGCTCAGCAGCAGCGCCAACCGCGCCAAGCCGCCCGTGCGGTTGGCGGGGCCCGCTGGTGATAGTGATTCAGCCATGATCCGCCCCCTTGCCCGTGCCACGTCTTAACGGCTGTATCAGCAATTGGTCGATCCGCTGATCGCGACCTGCGCGAAAATCGGCAACCCCGATGGTCATGTCCTGGTGCCCAGCCGCCGGCTGCGCGCGGTAGGTGCCGAACAGCCAGTCCCACCACGGCAGGTTGAACCCGAAATTGCTGCCGCTTTCGCGGGCATCGATCGAATGATGGACGCGGTGCATGTCCGGCGTGACGAGCACCTGCCGCAGCAGCACATCAACCCGCAAGGGCAGGGCGATATTGCTGTGGTTGAACATCGCGGTCGCGTTTAGCAGGACTTCGAAGATCAACACGGCAAGCGGTGACGCCCCGAGGACGACGACGAGGAGGAATTTGAGGAGCAGCGACAGCAGAATCTCCGCCGGGTGGAATCGCAGCGCCGTCGTCACGTCCAGCTCGGGGTCGCTATGATGCATCCGGTGGATCCGCCACAATGACGGCGTTGCATGAAAAGCGAAATGCTGGCCGTAGATTGCGAGATCGAGCATCATCACGGCGATCACGACTTCGACCCAGCCCGGCAGCGCCACCTGGTTGAGCAGACCCCATTCCAGCGCCTCGCCTGAAGCCGCCACGCCGATCAACGCGATCGGAAAGATCAGCCGCGCTACGACGCTGTCGATCACCACCATCGCCATATTGCCGGGCCAGCGACGCCAACGAGCCAAAATACGCGCTCGGCGCGGGACGGCATGTTCGAGTCCGATCATCAGCGCCAGAACCGCGGTGAAGCTGGTCAGTCGGACCGCCAGATAAAAGTCTTCCGGCATGCTCACCATCGGTCAACGGCGGCTGCGTGGCGATCAACGTCGGGCACGCGGCGGACGATAATCGGTTGCCGTCGAAGCGACAAGCAACGTCCGACCCGGGGCGGCGCGAGCTTGGCCGTCGCTGTCGATCGGCGCCTGCAACGGACAGAACTCAGATCGGCGCCTTGGCAGCAGGATTACAATAATCCGGTCGCGAAGCCGCAAGCGCGCAAGATCTACCAGCGTATCGAGATCGTCGAAATCAGACGATAAAGGTCTTTATGCGCACCAATGCGATGAAAGCCAGCTTTGGAAGTCGCTTCGAAAGCTAATTTCGAGCCCTAAACGGCAATCTAACATCGAACCGATGATCAGAAAGTTATGATGCTGTAACCTTCGGCATATTTGATTCGAACGAAGATCGACCTGATTTGATGCGTCAGTACACAATTTTGCACCGAGCCGAGGAGTATACAAAGACATGCGCTGTCCTCCAATCATTGCCGATCAGATCAATTTGCGCGCCGTAAAATATATGGTGTTCGCTGGTCTGCTCGCGCCGACGGTCGCACACGCTGGCCCCTGGACGCTGAAGCAAGGCAAAACATACAACAAACCGGCCGTGAATTATTTTGTCGGCGAGTCACTTTTCGGTACCCAGCAAGACGGGTTCGAGCGATTTGAAGATCTGAATTTCACATTCTATAATGAAACCGGGATTACCGACGATCTGTCATTTATTTTGTCCGTTCCGATCAAGGAAATCACCCGCACCGACCGCAATGCCGCCGGCTTCGTAACGGCGCGGCGGACGTCGGGGGTCGGCGATATCGACCTTGGCCTGCGTTACAATTTGTCGAAGGGCCCCACCGTGGTCGCCGTCCAGGGCCTCGTCAAACTGCCCTATGCCTATAATGCAAACAATCCGCTGCCGCTCGGCAACGGCCAGGAGGATTTCGAAGGACGGCTTCAACTCGGTCGATCGTTCGGCAAGAGCGGCTATGTCGTGGTCGAAGCAGGCTATCGCTTTCGGGTCGGCGCGCCCGCCGATGAGTTCCGCTACCTGCTCGAATATGGCGTGGACCTTGGCAAATCGACTTATGTCCGCACCAAGCTCGACGGGCTGCTCAGCATCCGCAACGACACGCCGCAACTCGCCGTCAACGGCAATCCCACGCTGCCGCTCGCATTCGATCTCGCCAAGCTCGAACTGACCGCCGGTCGCAAGCTCAGCAACAAGGTGGCGGTTGAATTTACGGTCACGCCCAATGTTTATGGCGACAACACGTTGACCGGCACGAACTTTCAGCTGGCGCTTGTCTTCCAGCTATGATCGTGGGCGACGCCGCTGCCATCATTTTCCTGTCCGGGCATTATCTGATCATGATGATGCTGGGGGTGCTTGGCGCGCACAGGCTGTATCTGACCTATCTGCAATGGCGGTCGCCAGCACAGCGCCCAACCCAATGGCGTTTTGACGATTTGCCACGGGTCACCGTCCAGTTGCCGGTCTTCAACGAGCGTCTCGTCATCGCACGGCTGATCGACGCCGCTGTGGCGCTCGATTATCCGCGTGACCAGATCGAAATACAGATCCTCGACGACTCGACGGACGAAACGACCGCAATTGCAGCGGCCAGGGCGGACTATCATCGTGCACGGGGCATCCGCATCGAACACATCATCAGGCCCGATCGACGCGGGTTCAAGGCAGGCGCGCTGGCATATGGACTGGAACGCGCGAACGGCGAGTTTCTGCTGATCCTCGACGCCGACTTCGTTCCCGCTCCAGATTTTCTGCGGGCGCTGATCGATCCGCTCGCCGATCCCGGCGTCGCGATGGTGCAAGCGCGCTGGGCCTATCTCAACCGCGAGAGCAATCTCATCACCCGCGCGCAGGCAGTGCTGCTCGACGCCCATTTCGCGATCGAACAAAGCCGCCGGGCGGCAAGAAACCTCTTTTTCAACTTCAACGGGACCGCGGGCATCTGGCGCAAACAGGCGATCAGCGATGCGGGTGGGTGGCGAGCCGACACGCTGACCGAAGATCTCGATCTCAGCTATCGCGCCCAGTTGGCCGGATGGCGGTTCGTCTATCGTGGCGAAGTGATCTGCCGCAGCGAACTGCCCGCCGACATGAATGCGTTCAAGACGCAGCAGCATCGCTGGACCAAGGGCTCGATCGAAGTGATGTTGCGCCTGATTCCGGCGATCTGGCGCGCCAAGCTGCCGCTGCGAGTCAAAGTCGAGGCAACGGTCCACCTGACCAGCAACCTGTCGTACCTTTTCATTCTGCTGGAATGTCTGGTGCTGTTCGGTCCCGGCGTTGCCTTTCGCGAAGCCTATCACCTCGATGCGCTCCTGTGGATCGATGCGCCGCTGTTTGCGCTCGCCAGTCTCAGCCATCTCAGCTTCTTCCTGTTCGGTCAGCGCGTATTGGGGATCGGCATGCGCGCCCGGTTGCGCGAAATTGCCTTTCTGATCCCGATGCTGATCGGGCTGGCACTCAACAATGGCCGTGCAGTCGTTGAGGCTTTGCTTGGCGTACGCAGCGACTTCGTCCGCACCCCCAAGCATGGCGGCATCGGCAAGGCGGTGGTGGTCCGAGCCAATGCTGCCTATCGCGCCGCGCGTTCGCACTTGGGGGAATGGACCGAAATCGGGCTTGGCGTCGCCTTTGCGATTGGCGGCATCTGGTTGATCCAGCAACAATATTGGCTCAGCGCGCCGTTTGCGATTTTGTTCGCTTTCAGCTTTCTCAGCATTGGTGCCAGCACCATTCAGGCGCGGCTACCGCGTCGCCTGGCAACCGCGTGAAGGCCGTCGCCGGGTTGTCCGGGCGCCCCGAATCGATGACTGCCCAATCATTTGCTGGCCCGTGGGTCACGCGGGTTGCCTGTGGCTGCTTTCTGGTTGCGTGCCTTGCGGTCTATGGCATCGGCTCCACGGTGCCCACCCGGACCGGAACCGCCTATATCGTCGTCCACGCCGCGCTGACCGTGGCCATGCTCGCGGCCTGGGCCGGAGGCGGCGCAGCGCAGGCGCGGTTGATCGCCATCTCGGGCATCGCCGCGCGTTTGATCCTGATCGCCGCGCCGATGCTGAGCAGCAACGATGCCGAACGCTATCTTTGGGATGGCGCGGTCGCGCTGGCGGGATTTGATCCCTATTCGGTGCCGCCGGCCGACCCGATGGTGGCGGACTTGCGTGCGATCTGGGCGACGCCCCCCGAACATGCGGCCTATCCGACGCTCTATCCCCCGGTCGCGCTGGCGGCTTTTGCGGGGTCGGCGCTGGCCGGGCCGGTCTGGGGCGTGTGGGCTTGGAAGCTGCTCGCCAGCATTGCCGGCATCGCGACTGTCCCGCTGGCGCATCGGCTGCTGCGGCGGCACGGGCTTGAGCGCCATCTGGCACTGGTCGCACTGTCGCCGCTGCTTGTCTTGGAAACCGGGGTCGGCGCGCATGTCGACAGCCTGATCGCGCTGGTCATTGTCGCCGCGCTGCTGGCTTTCGACGCCAGGCGGCCCGGCCTTGTTGGCGCACTGCTCGGCTTTGGGGCGTGCATCAAGCTGCTGCCTGCCGCCGCGCTGATCGGGCTCGGGCTGGCGATGGGCTGGCGGGCTGCGTTGCGGATGGGTGCCGCGGCGATCGGCATGGTGGCCGCCATCTACGGTGCGGCGCTGGCGATCGGCTGGCACCCGATCGGCAGCTTGCCCGTGTTTTTCGAAAAGTGGCGCAACGGGTCGCCGTTGTTCACCTTGCTGGAAGCAAAGCTGTCGCCGCCGGGGCTGATCACCGCCTTGGCGATTCTGGCGATTGTCTTGCTGGGCATCGCGCTGCTGCTGGCGCGAACGCGGCCGCTGTTGGCCACTCAGGTTGCGATGGCGACGCCGTTGCTGCTCAGTCCCGTCGCATTCCCCTGGTATCTGATGGCGTTGGTGCCGCTGGCCGCGCTAAGGCCAAGCGTCGCCTTGATCGGCTGGCTAACCTTGTCGCCGCTTGTCTATGAGGTGCGGGACCGCTTCGTCAGCGACGGCGTCTGGATGCCAGCCATCTGGCCGCTGATGCTGATCGGCGCGGGGTGGATAGCTGGCTTGGCAATCGACGCCGCACGCGCACGCTTGCAGCCGTCGGCGCCGGATCGAGAGGCCTGATGCAGTCGATTTATTGGGTCGTGACCTGGGCATGTCACCGCAAATGCCCGCATTGCTATGATGATCGCTTCCGGCCCTATGTCCGCGAGGCGTTGGACCGTGTGATTGCGGAAGGGGCCAAGGCCTACTCACAGATCCTTCGCCACTTGCCGGATACGATGCGCTGGCGGGACAGCGCAGGCCTATCCCATCCGACCAACCTGGTTTTGGCTGGCGGCGAGCTGTTGATCGACGGCGTCCGCGAGCGACTATTCTATCCGTTGCTCGAAGCCATCGCCGATCGTTGGGGCGAAAATGGACCGCGCATTGCGGTCCAGACGACCGGCGACATCCTCACTGACGACATGATTTCTGCGATGCTCGAGCGCGGTGTCGGCTCGATCGCGATCGCCAGCATCGACGATTATCACGTCGGCCATGCCGGCCAGGCGAAGTTCGATTTGATGACACGGGTACGGGCGATGATGGCCCGCCACGGCGTTACCGAAGTCGATCTTGGCCTGGCGCGCGATCGGCCCGTTGCCGATGCCGCACCTTCATTGTCGCCGCCAACGCGGCGTCCACGCCGGGCCGACGGCCCCAGTTTCGTCTTCTTCGGTGCCCAGCCCGATTTGTGGATCGGCGAGCTGTGGCCGCGCGGTCGCGCCTGGATCAACGGCCTGTCGAACGCCGATTACAGCACCAACTTCTGCAAACGCTGGTCGGGGGGCAAAGGCTTTCTCGACATCGGCCTCGCTGGTTCCGAAGTGGCCATCGAGCCCGACGGGTCGCTCTATCCTTGCTGCATCAAGACCAAGGCGCCGATCGGCAACCTGGCCGAAGAACCGCTGACAGATATCCTCGACGATTTGCGCGGCGATCCTGCGTTGCAGGCAATCAATCGAGGCGATCCGGAGGCCATGGGTGTCACCACCGGCTGGACCCGCGAAGATTTCCGCTCGGCTGCCGAGACGATCGATCCGACCGGGCGCGCATTTGCCAATCCCTGCATTGGCTGCGACCGCTTCTTCGCCGATCAGCTAGGCGCCCGGCTTGCCGAGCGCCGCCTGCGGCGGCTTGCCGCCCGACGATCAACGCTTGGCATGCAGGTCGAGCAACCGGACTGTCCGGCAACGACACCTTGACCGCGCGCCCGGTCGCCCGTCGCTTGCCGGCCTAAGTTGATGCCTTGGTTCGTCGGCGCGATTGCGGCCACAGGATCATGGCCAACGGAGGCTGATACCGCGTCCAAAGCCAGACTGAGGCGTTGGAGATCGGCGGGCCAACCGCCTTCGGCAAAGGTGGGGCGGCCTGACCCTGCGCAACTGCTCCCAAAGGAGTCGCTAGGCAGTGGCCGGGCCAGTTCATTGGTCAGAACTGATAGCGGATGCCAAGCTGCGCACGCCAAACCGAGCCGGTGCTGATCCGCTCTTCGGACGTGAGCGGGACATTGCCGTCATCGATATTCGTGATGACATACTGGTTCGTGGCCGTGTCGAAAACGGCGTCATAAAGTGTCTCACGGATCGAATAGCGGTTGATCTGGCCGGCCCGGTTGTCCAACAGATTCAGGAAATTTCGGATGCCGACATCGATGATCCAGCGACCGCGCACAGGGCTCGGGATTTCGATCTGCGCGTTTAGATCGAGCTGATAGGTCGATCCGGCACGAATGCTGTTGCGGGGCAATTGACCACCTTGAAAGCGTTGCAGGTTGAACGCTGAAATGATGTTGGCGAGCTCCTCGTAGCTCGCGCCCGCGCCGTAACGCACCAACGGATCGTTCGGGCCGGTCGGCAGATATGGAACGAGCCGGTCCTGCGCGCGGTCCGACAAGCCGGGCTGGATGGTCTGGAAACCAGCAGTTGCCTGGCCGACGTTGCCGAGTACGAACGACACCGACCGCCCTGCGCGGTAATTGCCGAACATTGAAAAGCGAAACTTCACCCCGCTGTCGAACTTTTTCTCATAGTTGAACGAATGGACCAGATTGTGGGGAATCGATTGGATCGAGGGGGCGGCCGACGGATTGTTGATGTTGTCGAAGGCGCCGGTCTCGAAAACGTCTGAGAGATTGTCGGTGTCATTGGCCGGCGATACGTCGCGGGCGTCGGTGTAGGCATAGCCGACATTCATATCGAGCGTACCCCAACGCTTAAAATCGAAGCGCTTGTCGAGATTGAATGAAACGACGGTCGTGCGACCGCGACTGGTATTGGTGATCGCAATATCCTGCGGCGCCGCCACGCCATCCGACCGGTTGGTCGGTCGCGCCGGACGGGTGTCGAGCGGGGTGCGCACAACCGCGAAACGCGGTACATTCAGGCCGGGCAGCGTGCCGATGGTTTGCAGGCGTATATCCTGGAACTGAATCGCTTTCAGGATCTCGGAGTGGATGATTTCCGCAGAGAAACGCCAGTTGTTGCCCAGAAGAGGCAGATCGAACCGTTGATCGACGGCCAGCTGAAAACGCAGGTTTCGTGGGATTTCGAAATTGGGGTCGAGGAAGAAGGTGCTGCTGTCGGTACCCTCGGTCAATCGTGACTGGCTGGTACCCAGTCCGGCAATGGCCGCAGGCGGCAGCTGCTCGAAATTGGCGAGCGGATTGACGGCGGCACCCTGCACCGTTGTATTGAAGGTCGAGATGCCAGTCTGTTGATAGGTTTCGCCAAAGAACGCCAGCGGTACACCGCCTGCAAACACGCCGACGCCACCACGAACAGTGGTGTTTTGCACTGGCCGGTAATTGAAGGCAAAGCGCGGCTGAAAGACTTCCTTGCCGTCCAGCGTTGCCTGATTGGTAAAGCCATAGCGCGCTCGGAAAAACGGATTGAGCGTCGGCACGTCGCCCGTGCTGAGCCGTTCGTATCGCAGCCCGAACAGAAGTGTCAGATTGTTGGTCGGCTTCCACTCGTCCTGCAGGTAGAAACTGTCCTGAACGAGAGTGAAATTGGTCGCAGCATCCAGCGGGTTTCCGCTGACCGGGCCTGCCACCGTCACGAAGCCCACATTGCGGTTCAGGAATTGCTGGAATGCAGTGCCGGGGCCACCCTGAACGCCAGCGATATTGGGATTGTCGACGCCGTCGGGGTCCTGAAAGACGAACAATCCGCTACCAGCCGGCACGTCGAGGTCAAAAATGCTGCGGTCGTCGCGCTCATAGCCAAAGGACAGCCGGTGATCGCCGAGCTTGTATGATCCGCGAAACAGCAGTTGGAGCCGTTCCGATTCAAATCGTGTATTCTGGTCGTCGTCGTCGATGCCGAGCGATACGGTCAGCCCATTCTGGCCGAAGCTGTTCGCGTTGAAGCCCTGGATCTGGACAAGCCCGATATTGCCGGCCGCTGGAAACAGCGGCTGGGAGACGCGGCGGGTTTTGGTGTAGCCGACGCGCACTTGGGTCGAAAACCGGTCCGACCAGTCTGCAAAATATTGCGCTGACAGCACAACCGGCTGGCTGGCTGTAAACGAGACATAGCTCGACGGCGATGCTAGCCCGCCGGGCGCCGATGAGCCGACCGAGCTTGACTGCGTGTTTTGATAGGTCACTGCCACGCGGTGGCCGTCGGTCACGTTCCAGTCGAGCTTGCCGAGGAACTTGCGCTCGCCATCAGGAAGATTCAGGATGTCGTTGAAGCTGCCAGGATCGAAGCCGTAGGTGTTGATCGATGCCTGTCGGATAGTCTCATACTGGTCGTTGGTGATCAGTTCATTCGGGTCATCGCAGGCGATGCCGGTCGGGCAGGTACCGAGAAGTTCGTTTTGCTTGAACTCTTCGTAGCTGAAGGTGAAGAACAGCTTGTCCTTGATAATGGGTCCGGAAAGCGTGACACCCCAGTTATCCTCCGGCTCACGCTGTGCCACTGTATCGGTCGCAACGACTTGACCGGTTTCGCCGAACACAGGGCGGGACAAAGTGCCCGAGAGGAATCCACCCGTGCGCCGGTAGAATGCACTACCATGAAACTTGTTGTCGCCGGATTTGGTCAGGATGTTTATCTGGCCGCCCTGAAAACCCGAATTCTGCACGTCAAACGGCGCGGTTTCAACCGTCAGGCTGGCAATTGCGTCGAGTGAAATCGGCGATCGGCGCGTCGGCAAGCCTGTAAAATTGTCACCATAGCTGTCGATCTGCGATACACCATCGACCACGATATTGTTGAACCGGGTGTTGAAACCCAGAATCGAAACACCCTGATCGTCATCGGGTTCGGCAAGGTCGACAAAGGCGCGTGGATCGCGGCGAATGACTTCCTGTAGCTTTCGCTCGACGACTTGGGTGTTCTGGATGTCGTTCTCGTCGAAGCGACGTGCCGTGCCATATTGCACTTGGCGGACTGCATTGACGACCACGTCGGCGCTACCTTTGGCGCGCAGCGCCAGCTTGACCTCAACCGGGCTGCCTGCCGTCGCGTAAACGTCGCTTACCGTGTCATCGTCGAGTCCGTCGCCACGCGCGATGACGATGTACGGACCGCCAATACGCAGACCTGTAACGAGGAACCGACCATTGCCATTAACGATCGCGCGCGATCGCGTACCGGACGGCTGGTGAACGATCTCAACTTCCACTCCCGCGGCAGGGTTGCCGTCTTCAAGCACCACGTCGCCGCCGATTTCGCCGAACGTCACCTGCGCATGGGCAGGCGATGCGTTCAGCAAAATGGCGCTGGCGATAGCGCTGCAGCTAAGCAGCAGCGCCGCACGATGGGCGAAGGTGCGTCGAACAGTCATTTTCCGTGTCCCCGTTTAAGATCAAGGCGATTCGCGGGTTCTCCCGCTTCCTCGGCGTCCGTCGCTAAGAAGACGGTGTGACACATCGCTGACTCTGATGGGCAGCGTTTCACGAAATTATGTAATTTTAAATCGAGTGCTGCCGATGGGCGCTGTTAGCTCTGAGTGATCGCCGCAGCCTTGAATAAGCCACGACTGCTGCGCGCATTTATAGGATCGGTCGCTCATTGAGCCAATGCTGCATGATCGAATCGCGAGCATATCGAATTGGCACGCTATCGAGACATTCAAGGACGTGTACTTGAGAAAGTTTGGCCGATTGAATTTTTTTCGTCACATTACTCGGCTGTTAGGTGGTCTCCGCACTGGCCCCCGAGGATGCTTATGAAAACGTTCTGGATTATCGTTAGCGCAATCGCAGCGTCGGTTGCATTGCCAGTCGCGCCCGCAATAGCTTTCGGAGGAGACGGCCACCGCGCCATCTGCGCGCTCGCCTATCGCCACCTGAGCACCCCCGCGCGCGCCGAAATCGATCGGCTGATCGCTCTGGATTCCGACTTTAAGCGCTTCGAAGACAGTTGCTCCTGGGCAGATCGCGTGCGCGGTTCGACTCATCCCGAGACGGCGCCGTTCCACATCCTTGCGCTCGAACCGAACGATCGCATCGTCGATGCTGCCGACTGCTCGACTGACGGGTGTGTGACCAATGCGATAAATCTGCACGGTGAAATTCTTGCTGATCGCATGCGGCCCGACATGATGCGGCTGGAAGCGCTCAAATTCTTTGCGCACTGGGTCGGCGATCTTCATCAGCCGCTCCATGTCAGCATCAAGGGCAATCGCGGCGGCAACGAGATTCTACTGCTTTGGCGTGGCGAGCGGACCAGCAACCTGCATCGCGTCTGGGACAGCGACATCCTGCTTGATCACATGGGTGATCGCTGGCCCCAGACACCGGACGGTGAACGCTGGAAGCTGCTTGTCGATGAGCTCGACCATGAGCTGGCTCTGGGTGACGTGCTGCCGTTTGTGGAAAGTACCCCGCTTGCCTGGGCGCAGGAAAGCCATGACCTAGTCCGCTCTCGCAGCCTGGCCTATGCCGGGGCGAGCGTCGGTCCGGCCTATGTTTTCGGTGATTCCTATTACCAGCGGAACATCCCGATCGTCCGCCAGCGCATCAAGCAGGCGGCGCTGCGCCTCGCCGGGGTGTTGAACCGCATGTTTACGGCGCGCTGATCATGGGACGTGCGGCAGACCTGCCTATCGACATCCGACGCCCGGCGCGGCAATCGCCGTGGCAATGGGGGGATGCAAATCGGCCCTGCGAGGCGTTTCCGATATGGGGCGACCGGATCTACCTCGACCAGATCGGCATCCAGCGGAGCTGCTTGCCCGAGTTTGAGTTGCACCTTGTTGTGCCACGGCACGTAGCGGAATTCTGCGTCAACGATTTCGATGCCGATTTTGCGCTCGACAGCGATCGGCGTCAGTCGGTACGCTTTTCGGCAGGGTCGGCGGGCTTCGCACCCAAAGGGGCTTCGCTGTTTCGCGCATCGACCCATCGTCCTGACCGGCCACGCTTGCACAAGTTCATCGGCATCTCGTTTGATGGCGAGGTGGTTGACAGTCTCTTCAGCGACATCGTGAATACGGCAGCGATCGATTATGCGATCGCGCCGACGCCCGCCATGGTTGATCCGCTGCAGTCGATCGGGGCAGCGATAAATGCGGCATTCGACATGCCGGACGGCGTTGCCGCGCTCACGCTGGAGGCGTTGTCGCACCAGTATATCATGCAAACACTGCTTCGCTGGTCGAACATCGCGCAGCACATCCGCCGACCCAGCTGCGCAGGCAAGCACCCCGGCATCGCTCGCTGCATTGACTATATTCATGCCAATGTCGCCCGGTCGATCAGGCTCAGCGATCTGGCGGTAATTGCCGGCATGGGGATCGATTCGCTGACTCGCCATTTTCGCCAGGCAACCAATCGCACGCCGCATGACTATATTGTCGCACAGCGCGTCGCATTGGCTTGTAAACTGCTCCGCGATGAGGATCGGCTGCCGCTAGATGTCATCGCTCGACACGCGGGGTTCAGTTCTCAATGTCACATGACGACCGCGTTCCGGCGGCAAATTGGCCAGACGCCGGGCCATTGGCTGAAGCAAGCGGGCCGACAAGGCCGATGACGGTCACAAGTTCTCGCGTCGTGCGTCGGCTGCTACCCAAATGCAGCGGGCGTCGAGCGCAGTTTAGGGTTCACATCGAGATATGGGGGCACGAACATGACTGATAATGTGAGAATCGCAAGACTGGCACTGTCACGTCGGGCCATGCTGCGCGGGTTTGGCGCGGCGGCAGTGGCAGCCATGGCCTATCGACCTTGGGCACAGGCATGGGCCGATCCGATTTTCCTGCGCTATCCGTTTCAACTCGGCATCGCATCCGGCGACCCTGCACCGGACGGCTTCGTGCTTTGGACGCGGTTGGCACCGGAGCCGCTCGCGATCGACCATGGGATGCCAGCGCTCGCGGTGCCGGTGGAATGGGAAGTCGCCGAAGACGACAGCTTCCGGATGATCGCGCAGAAGGGAACAGCTCTCGCCCGACCCGAGCTTGGCCATGCCGTTCATGTCGAAGTGGCCGGTTTGAAGCCTGGTCGGCCCTATTGGTATCGGTTCATTGCTGGTCGTGAGCGCAGTGCCGTTGGCCGGGCAATGACGACCCCGGCAATCGGCACGCGGTTGGACCATGTCCGCTTCGCGGTTGCAGGTTGCCAGCATTACGAACAGGGTTTTTTCACTGCTCACCGCTATTTGTCGCGTGAACAGATCGACTTCGTCTTCTGCTACGGCGACTATATCTACGAAGGGCGAGGCGATCGGCTACGCCAGACGCGTGAAGGCCCGGTCGAGCCAATCCGGCGGCACGAAGGTAACGAGATTTACTCGATCATCGATTACCGTCGGCGCTACGCCCAGTATAAGATGGATGCGGATCTGCAGGCAGCGCACGCTGCGGCGCCCTGGCTGGTCGTTTATGACGATCACGAAATCGACAATAACTGGGCCGACGCACTCGATCAGGACGATACCCCGCCAGCGATCTTTGCGCTGCGCCGTCAGATGGCGCTCCAGGCCTATTATGAACATATGCCGCTGCGTGCCGCTTCGTTGCCGATCGGGCCAGCAATGCAGCTTTACCGTCAGATTGCCTTCGGTGAATTGGTCGATATCAACCTGCTCGATACGCGCCAGTACCGGACCGATCAGCCCTGCGGCGATCGCTGGCGGAGCGATTGCCCCGGCGCAACGCGTCCCGACGCGCAAATGCTCGGCGCAAAGCAGGAAGCTTGGCTGGTCGATCGGCTCGCCAAGTCCAAGGCACAATGGAAAACGCTGGCGCAGCAGGTGATGGTCATGGACCTCGATCGCAGCGCGGATCCCGGCATCACCTATAACCTCGATAGCTGGAACGGTTACCGCGTACCGCGCGCACGGTTGCTCAGCGGCATTCAGGAACGGCGAATCGATAATGTCGTGGTTCTGACCGGCGATGAGCACCAGAATTATGCCGGGGAACTTCATCTCGACGGTCGCCAGCCCGGCCCCCGAGCCATAGCGACTGAATTCGTCGCCACATCAATTACATCGGGCGGCGACGGCACCGATATTCGCGCTGACGCGAAATGGGTGCAAGCGAACAATCCGCAGCTCAAATTCAACAACGCACAGCGTGGCTATGTCGTTTGCGATGTCACGCGGGAGCGCTGGCAGAGCGAGTTCCGCGTCCTCGACAAGATTAGCGCGCCCGGCGGTGTGCTAACGACCCGGATAAAGCTGGCGGTGGCGGCCGGCGAGCCAAAGCTGGTTGCGGCGTGACGATGGCTTGCTAAATCCGCAATGAGCCGTTCGGATCGACAGCGGCTGCCCGCCGGTAAAGAGCCGTTAATCCCTGCGGCAGGTTTGGTTTCGGCTGAACAGGCCCCGGAAGGCCGGTGCCGCGATGGCTGGTCCCCCCGAAGCCATCTCCACCGACGGCCAATTGTGGTCACGCCACGATAGAGCGCGGGAGCGAAAGCCAGACGCACGGCGGATGACAGCGTCAAGCGCTGGGAGTCGCGTGCAGTGCCGGGCGGAGGCACTTCCCCGCATGCCGGGGCTTGCCGGAGCCAATCAGACAAAATGCGCTCAATCGTTGCCAGCACTCGTTGTGAGGGATTGATATGATACACTATTACCATTAACGCCCGGAGCACTCAGGGAGAATGATATGAAGAAGGCGTGTTTTGGCAGCAGTTTGATCGCGCTTGCGTTTTCGACCGGGGCAATGGCGCAGACTGCACCGGCCGATGCGAGCAAGGAACGCGAAGGCACCGAAGTCATTGTAACGGCGCTGATCAACACCAGCGAGAGCGACGTGCTGCAGGGCACGTCGGTGCTGAAAGGCGATGAGCTGACGCGCCAGCTTCGTTCGACGATCGGTGAAACGCTGGCGCGCCAGCCCGGCGTGTCGGCGACCAGCTTCGGTCCCAATGCCTCGCGCCCCATCCTCCGCGGTTTTCAGGGCGAGCGAATCCGTGTGCTGACCGACGGAATCGGATCGATCGACGTATCGAATACCAGCGTTGACCATGCCGTCGTCATCGATCCGTTGCTGGCTGAGCGCGTCGAAGTGCTGCGTGGTCCGGCTGCGCTGTTGTTCGGCTCGTCCGCCGTCGGCGGCGTGGTCAACGTTTTCGATCGCCGCATCCCGCGCGCCATCCCCGAAAATGGCTACCGCCTCGACGCGATCGGTACCTATGGCTCGGCGGCGAACGAACGTTCGTTCGCGGGCGCAGGCGATGTCGCGATCGGTGGCAAGCTGGTGCTGCACGCCGACGGCTCCTATTTGAGAACCGACGATCTGCGCACCGGCAGTGGTTTCCTCCTCGCGCGTCAGGCCCGCGCCGCAGCCCTTTCGCAAGTGGGGCTGCCGCAGGTTGTGCCCGATGGTGAGGAGCCGATCGACTTCGCGGCGACCGCCAATCTGCGCAACCGCCTGCCCAACTCGGCCGCCGAGACCTGGACCGCCGGTGTCGGCGCCTCGATCATCACCGATACGGGTAATCTCGGCATCAGCTACAGCCATTATAACAGCCTCTACGGCGTGCCGATCCGCTTTGCGACGCAGGTCGGGCAAGAGCAGGAAGCGCCCCGGCTCGACGTGGTGCAAAATCGCGTCGATCTGCGGGGCGAGGTCCAGACCGGTGGCGACTTCCTCGACCGCATCCGCATTCGCGCGGGCCATGCGACCTATCGCCATTTCGAGCTCGAGCCCGACGGAGCGATCGGCACCGCCTTTTTCAATAACGGGATCGAGGGGCGGCTCGAGCTGGTCCAGGCCAACCGGGGCGGGTGGCGTGGCGCCTCGGGCGTGCAATATTTCAACCGGCAGTTCAATGTGGTGGGCGACGAAGCTTTCCTGCCGCGCAACGAAACCGACCAGATCGGTCTCTTCACCCTCCAGAGCTTCGAGACCGGACGCGTCCGGGTCGAAGGCGGGGTGCGCTACGAGCGCACGACGCTCAGCGCCAAGACGCTATCGGACGACCTCCGCTTCTTCGGCGGCAAGCGGACGTTCGATGCGGTCTCGGGATCGCTGGGCGTTTCCTACGGCGTCACCGATGCCATCCGGATCGGCCTGAACGGGTCGCGCACCGAACGCGCGCCGTCGGGTGAAGAGCTGTTCGCCAACGGCCCGCATGCGGGCACCCAGGCCTATGAACTCGGTAGCCCCAACTTCGCGCTCGAAAAAAGCTGGGGGCTTGAAGCGACGATTCACGCCCATGGCGACGGGTTCAGCTTCGATGCGTCGGCCTATTACAACTGGTTCTCGAATTACATTTCGGAAAATCAGGTCGATCAGTCAGTCTGCGAAACCGCCGCCGCGCCATCGGGCCGCGACGTCGATCTGCCGTGCTTCCAATATCAGCAGGCCGATGCGCGTTACTATGGCTTCGAAGTCGAGGGTTCGGTTCGCGTCGCACGCCTTGGCGGGTACACCATCAACGCCGACATGCTCGCCGACTATGTCCGGGCAGACATTACCAATGGCGGGCCGGTGCCCCGCATTCCGCCGCTCCGCCTGCTCGGCGGTGTCGAAGCGCAGGGAGACAAGCTGTCCGGCCGTATCGAAGTGGAGCATTCGTTCAAGCAGGACCGAGTGACGGTGTTCGAGACGTCAACGGACGCCTTCACGCTGGTCAATGCGTCCATCGCTTTTGCGCCGTTCGGGCGGGACAGTCGCACGACGATTCTGGTCAGCGCGAACAATCTGTTCGACCAAATCGCTCGGCGCCATTCGAGCTTCCTAAAGGATTTCGCACCGCTCGCCGGTCGCGATGTCCGGGTCACGCTCCGGGTCGGCCTGTAACCAGCCAACAGGGGACGGCGGTGGTGAGGAGGCCCCTCACTGCCGCCAACTGATCCTGTCAGTGCGGTCGACGGGGCCGCAAATCAGGATCCGCCTCGGGCGCTCAAACTTCAGCCTACCGCCACCCGGTCAGTCCGGCGCGATCACCAGTCGACAAGTCATTGATGCGGCTGGTGGAGCTGAGGGGAATCGAACCCCTGACCTCTGCAGTGCGATTGCAGCGCTCTCCCATCTGAGCTACAGCCCCGCCGCCGGAGCGGACGCCATTAGCGCCCCCGCGCGAGCGACGCAACTGCCGGATTGGGGCGCGGACGTGCACGCCCAGCCGCCCGTCATTAGCGCCCAATCCCGGAACCATCGCGCCGCCCAAAGCTTGGTTGGTCAGGAGGCAGCTGCGTTCCTGCGGCTGCATTCTGCTTGCCTCAAGGAGAGTGTGATGGGCTATTCCCGCAACGAACAAAATGCCGACCAGCCGGGCGATTTCGACACATCCGACGCGACCGGTCGCTATGGCTATGGCGCCCGGCCCGGCGATCGCTCAAGCGCACGCCGCTACGCCGCCGCCGGCTATTTCGATCAGGATCGCGGCCAGCACGAGAGCAGCTATCAGGACAGCGATTACCGTGATCGGGGCTATCAGGATCGCGGTTATGGCAGCGGCAGCTACGCCTCGGGCCGTGATCGGGGCTATGGCTATGTCGATCGCCACCGCGGGCCAAGTGGCAGCGGGGGCGGCGAGCCGGACTGGCGTGGCGCGTCGGGCTATGGTCCTTATGGCCAGCGTGCCGATCAGGACCAGCGCTATGGGCAGGGCGGCTATGGCCAAGGTGGCTACGACCAGGGCTTCCGCGCGGGCGGTTATGATCAGTCCGATTACGGGCGTGATAATTGGGTGAAGCGGAGCCACGGCGGCGCCAATCAGCATCGCCACGATGATCGCGGTCGGCGCTATGGCGGCAGCGACGTCTATGACCGCGACGAACGCGGCTTCATCGCGCGTGCAGGGGACGAAGTGCGCAGCTGGTTCGGCGATGACGATGCCGCGCGGCGCCGCGATCTCGACCAGCGCTTCGACGCCAGCGACGACCATGACTATTATAGCTGGCGCCGCAGCCAGATCGATGCGCTCGACCGCGACTATGCCGAATATCGCCGCGAGAACCAGGCGAAGTTCCATGGCGAATTCAACAATTGGCGCAACGAGCGCCAGGGGCAGCGCTCGTCGCTGTCGCGTGTCCACGAGCATATGGAAGTCGTCGGGTCGGACGGTGTCCACGTCGGCACGGTCGACAAGGTGCGCGGCGACCGCATCATCCTGACCAAGAATGATGCCAACGCCGACGGCAAGCATCATTCGATTCCGTCGCGCTGGATCGAGACGGTCGATGACAAGGTGACGATCCGCAAGACCGCGCAGGCGGCAATGGATCACTGGCGCGAGGAAGAGCGCGCCAGCGACGACGACAGCCGCAGCGCCTTCGGCTTTTCGGGCAGCTGACCGCTGATCTGCTGAGGGGCCATCAAGGGCTCGGGCGCTTGCCGCCCGGGCCCTTTTTGCGTTGCGCATCGCAACGCTTCACGCCTAGGCTCACAGTTGAAATCATAAATTGAGGAGAGACTGCATGGCTCAGGCTTGGACACTGGCATCGCGCCCCACCGGCACGCCGACGCACGACAATTTCGCGCTGGTCGACCTGCCGTCGGTCGCGCTCGAGCCCGGCCAGCTGCGCATCGCCAACCGCTGGCTGTCGGTCGATCCGTACATGCGCGGGCGGATGAACGACGTGAAAAGCTATACCCCGCCTTTCGCGCTCGGCGAGCCGATGCAGGGCGGCGCGGTCGGCGAAGTCGTCGAAAGCACGGCCGATGGCTATGCGATCGGCGATCTCGTGCTGCACATGGCCGGCTGGCGCGACGAAGCAGTGATCCCGGCGGGGCAGGCGCAGAAGCTGCCGCCACTCGGCGTCGATCCGCAGGCGTTTCTGGGCCAGCTCGGCATGCCCGGCATGACTGCCTATTTCGGCCTGCTCGAGGTCGCAAGCGCCAAGCCCGGCGACGTCGTATTCGTGTCGGCTGCGGCAGGTGCGGTCGGCTCGACCGTCGTCCAGATTGCCAAGGCCAAGGGCATGACGGTGATCGGCTCGGCGGGCGGCGCCGACAAATGCGCCTGGGTCGCCTCGCTCGGCGCCGATGCCGTGATCGATTACAAGGACGGTGCGCCGCTGCTCAAGCAGCTTGCCGCTGTCGCGCCGAACGGCATCGACGTTTATTTCGACAATGTCGGCGGCGAGCATCTCGACGCGGCGCTGGGCCTTGCCAACGAACGCGCGCGCTTTGCGATCTGCGGCATGATCGAGATGTACAACACTGGCGCCCCGACCCAGCTGCGCTTTGCCGCGCGCATCATCGGCGCGCGCATCCGCATCCAGGGCTTCATCGTCAGCGATTACATGAGCCGCGCCGGCGAATTCTACAACGAGATGGGCGGCTGGCTGCAGAGCGGGCAGCTGGTGCGCGAAGAGACGGTGCACGAAGGGCTGGCGGCGATGCCCGATGCTTTCCTTGGCCTGTTCAGCGGTGGCAACAAGGGCAAGATGCTGGTGCGGGTGTGATCAAGGTCTAACCGACCAGCGTCGAAAGCTTCGGGTGCCGCTCGCTCGCGAGCGGGTTGATGATCGTCAACCCGCGCACGACAAAGCCATGGTGCATGTCTTCGGATAACAGCAGCGTGCACCCGGCCTCGATCGCGGCCGTTACGATCAACGAATCCCAGAACTGAAAGCCGTGGTCGACCATCAGGTCGGCTGCTGCGACCACGGTTTGACGTTCGCTCGCTGCCGTGCCGAAGCCGTCGGCAATTTCGAGAACAATAGCCCGCGCTTCAGCTGCGCTCTTCCCCGCACGCGCTAACACGACCATCAGTTCTCCGAGCGTTTGCGCAGGCGCAATCAAGCTCGTCGCGCTGGCGAGATCCGCAATCAGTCTCCGAACAATGTGAATTTTGGCGTCATCTTCGGCAACGCGCCTGACGCCGACAAAATAGGCGAGGATGTTGGTGTCCAGCGCAACGCGCTTCATTGGTATAAATCGTCGCGAGTCCAATTGCCGGCAGTGCAAATGGGCAAAGTTTCGACGAACGCCAACAACCGTTCGATTGCGCGCATTTCGCTTTGGCGATCGATCGGCACAACGCGTGCCACGGCGCGACCCCGCGACATAACGGTAAAGCTTTCGCCATCGGCCACATCGCGCAGCACTTCTGAAAAGCGCTGGTTAGCGTCGCTCGCTGAGATTGCCCGGTCCATGCTGGAGAATTTAGTGCTAAAACCTAAAAAAGCAATCGCTCGATCAAATCCCCTCGCTGAACGTATCGCATTTGCCCGGATCGCCGGTGTCGAGTCCGCGCTTCAGCCATTTCATCCGGTCGGCACTGCTGCCATGCGTGAAGCTGTCGGGCACCACGCGGCCTTGCGCTTCGCGCTGGAGCGTGTCGTCGCCGATCGCATTCGCCGCCGTCAGCCCTTCCTCGATGTCGCCGGGGTCGAGCCGGTCGCGGTTCAGCGCGCCCCACACGCCGGCATAACAATCGGCCTGCAGCTCGAGCCGCACCGACAGCGCATTGCCTTCGCGCTCGCTGGCCCGCGCCTGCGCGCGCTGCACCTTGCCCGACGTGCCGAGCAGGTTCTGGATGTGGTGGCCGAATTCATGCGCCATCACATAATTGGCGGCAAAGTCGCCCTTGGCGCCGAAGCGATTGGCAAGCTCGTCGAAGAAGCTGGTGTCGAGATAGATGCCCTGGTCGCCGGGGCAATAGAATGGCCCCATCGCTGCCTGCGCGGCGCCGCACCCCGACCGGCCCGATCCACCGTAGAATTGCAGCGATGGCGGGTCATAGGGCTGGCCCGCTTGGCGGAACAATGCGCGCCAGGTGCGGTTGGCCGAGCTGAAGGCATCGCAGGCAGCCTTGCTGGCGGCATCGACGCGGCAGGCTTCGGCCGCCCCACCCTGACCAGTGCCGGCGGGCGGGGCGGAGGCAACTGGCCCTGATTCCGGCGCGCCACCCCCGCTCGACAGCAGCGGCAGACCGCCGCCGAAGAAGAACATCAGCGCGAGCAGCACCGCGACGCCGCCGCAGCCGAAACGGCTGAACACGAAGGGGAGCAGCCCGAGCAGCAAGCCGCCACCGCCGCCGCCACCGCCAAACCCGAAGCCGCCCCCCTGGCCGCGCTGGTCGCCCACTTCAATGTCGTTGTCGAAATCGTCGAGCCGCATTGCCGCCCCTTTGTCGTTTACGGGTCTCGTTACGCGGCATGAATGCGCAACTCGGCGCGGCGTTGCAAGCGATCAGACGCGGCTTGGACGCATGCCACCGAACGGGCGTTGATCGGGCCATCGAATGGGGCCAAGGAAGCGGCCATGGCCAAAACCGACTCCGCCCGGCGTCAGCGCCGCGCCAAGGCAATGCCGCTCCCCGACTGCGTCGCACTGGTGCTGCAGGGGGGTGGCGCGCTCGGCAGCTATCAGGCGGGCGTGATCGAAGGGCTGACCGATAGCGAGATCGAAATCGACTGGGTCGCCGGCATTTCGATCGGCGCGGTCAATGCCGCGATCGTTGCGGGTAATCCGCCCGAGCGCCGCGTCGATCGACTACGCGATTTCTGGAACGGGCTGACAAGCGCGCTGCCGAGCTTTCCGATTTTCCCCAACGACCAGCTGCGCGAAGTGCTGCACGAATGGTCGGCGGGCATGGTGATCGCGGGCGGCGTGCCAGGGTTCTTCACGCCGCGCCTGCTGCCGCCGAGTTTTGCGACGCCCGGGACGCTCGCGGCGCTCAGCTATTACGACACGACGCCACTCAAAAAGACGCTCGATGACGTGATCGACTGGGACCTCGTCAACGATGGGCCGGTGCGGCTGTCGGTCGGCGCGGTCGATGTCGAAAGCGGCAATTTCCGCTATTTCGATACCACGACTGACCGGATCGACGCGCGCCACATCATGGCATCGGGCGCGCTACCGCCGGGCTTGCCGCCGGTCGAGATCGACGGGCGTTGGTGGTGGGATGGCGGCCTCGTTTCGAACACCCCGCTCAGCCATGTGCTCGATCACCAGAGCGCACCGCTGCTTGCCTTTCAGGTCGATCTCTTCTCAGCCACCTCGGCGCCGCCCAACACGATCATGGACGTGATGGCGCGCGAGAAGGAAATCCGCTTTTCCAGCCGCACGCGCCAGATTTCCGACGAAGTGATGAAGCTGCGCCGCGAACGTGAAGCGATCAACAAGGTGCTCGCGAAGCTGCCGGAGAATTTGCGCGACGATGCCGATGTCGCGGCACTCAAGGCGATGGCCGCCGAACAGCCGGTCAGCCTCGTCCAGCTGATCTACCGCGCCAATGCGTGGGAAGGCGGCAGCCGTGACTTCGAATTTTCCGCGCGCACCATGCAGGAGCATTGGCTCGCCGGGCTTGAAGCGATCGAGCAGTCGATGCGCGGCGCTGAGCTGGTCGCGCAGAACATCGCCGACGGAACGAGCGCGGCCTTCGATCTTTGTTCGCTCAACGGCCTGAGGCGCAGCAATCCCGTAAAATCCCGACCAATGGAGTAGCCCCATGTTCCTCAAAGGCAAAAGCGCGATCATCACCGGTTCGACTTCGGGCATCGGCCTTGAATATGCCAAGGCGTTCGCGGCCGAGGGCGCGAGCGTTATGATCAACGGGTTCGGCGATGCCGATGCCATCGAAAAGGAACGCGCCGCGCTGGAGGCGACCAGCGGCGCCAAGGCGCTCTACGACGCCGCCGACATGACCAATCCCGATGCAATTGCGGCGATGGTTGCGCGTTGCCACGAAGAGCTCGGCGGGCCGGACATCATCGTCAACAATGCCGGCATCCAGCACGTCAGCCCGATCGAAGATTTCCCGGCCGACAAGTTCGAGGCGATCATCAAGATCAACATGACCTCGGCCTGGTATCTGATCCGCGCCGCCGTACCGCACATGAAGGCCAAGAAATGGGGCCGGATCATTTCGACCGCCTCGGCGCATTCGCTGGTCGCGAGCCCCAACAAGTCGGCCTATGTCATGGCCAAGCACGGCATCGTCGGCCTCACCAAGACCGTGGCACTCGAAGTTGCGACCTTCGGCATCACCGTGAATGCGATCAGCCCGGGCTATGTCTGGACGCCGCTTGTCGAAAAGCAAATTCCCGACACGATGGCGACGCGTGGACTGACCCGCGAGCAAGTGATCAACGATGTCCTGCTCGATGCGCAGCCGACCAAGGAATTCGTCACGTCCGAACAAGTCGCCGCGCTCGCGCTCTACCTGTGTCGGGACGAGGCGAAGTCGATCACTGGTACGAATTTGTCGATCGATGGTGGCTGGACCGCTGCCTGACCGCCAAAACACCTTGGCAACCGGGCTGATGCGTGGTTGTTTACGGCGGGTGGGGACAGTTATTCGGATCAGGACCATAGCGGCGGCGCTGCTGGCAATTGCGCTGGCGGCACCGCCCGCCAGTGCTGGCGATGGCGAGCGGCTCGACTGGCGGCGCATTGCCACGGCGGGTGACCGGTTGCGGCTGCGGACGTGGCGCCAGGCCTGGATCGAGGCGCTTGATCGTGCCCGCAAGGCCAACGCCGACGCGATCATTGCGGGCGGCGCGCTGTTCGATCCCGATCGTGCCTTTGCGGGCGCCGTGCCGCCCGTCGGGCGCTATCGCTGCCGGGTGTTCAAGCTCGGCGCCAAGGGCACGGCAATGGCCGAGTTCACTGCCTATCCCGATTTCGCCTGCCGGATCGGTGCCGACGGCGACACACCGACCTTCTACAAGCTCGAGGGCGCTCAGCGGCCGGCCGGTGTACTGTTCAGCGAAAGCGCTTCGCGCGCGGTGTTTCTGGGCACGCTGGTGCTCGGCGACGAACGCCGCGCGATGCAATATGGCCGCGACGCCTCGCGCGACCTGGTCGGCTATATCGAGCGGGTCGGCGAGCGGCGCTGGCGGCTGGTGCTGCCCTATCCGCGCTTTGAATCGATCCTCGACGTTGTCGAACTGGTGCCCGAACCCGCAAAGCCTGCGCCTCCGGCAGGCTCCGCCGCGACGGTGCTGCCGCGCTAGGTGACGGCTGGCCCGCGATTGCCGACGCCGCGGATCGATGTTATAACTTTTGTATGAACAAGCCGCTCAAGCTCATCAAGATCGGCAACTCGACGGGTGTGATCCTGCCGAAGGAAGTGCTCGCACGACTGCGCGTGTCGCTTGGGGATGAGCTGAGCGTTATCGAAACACCTGAGGGCGTCGCGCTGTCACGGACCGACCCCGAATTTGAGGATCAAATGGCCGTTGCGCGCGAGGTAATGGCGCGCCGCCGCAATGCGCTGCGCGAACTGGCGAAGTGAAATGGCCGATCAGCTCTGGGTCTGGGTCGGCCTGAAGGTCGCGCTGGCAGCGCATGAGGAGCAGCTTGCCGAACATGGCGGCGCTTCGGGCGTCCGCGACGCCAACATGCTCGAAAGTGCAATGGCGCGCCCACTCAACCTCGTGGCATATGGGGAGCCTGACGCGGCCGACTTGGCGGCGAGTTATGCATTCGGCATCGCGCGCAACCATCCCTTTGTCGATGGCAACAAGCGGACGGCAGCTGTGGTCAGCGAAACCTTTCTGGTACTTAACGGCTATGAGTTGACGTGCACCGACGTGGAAATGGTGACGACATTTCTTGCGCTGGCGGCGGGAGAACTGACCGTCGAGGCGCTTGCCGACTGGTTCCGCGCGCACATCCGCGCCGCCTGACACTTCCCATGAAAATGCCCGCCGGAGACTGGCTCCGGCGGGCACCTTTCCTCCCCAGGAAAGCGGGAACCGCGCGTGTTCGCGTCGGCTGGAAGTGTAACCGGCGGATCAGGCCGCTTCGGTCACGAACTGGGCAGCTTCAGTCGACTCGGCGAGCGCGGTGGTCGAGCTTTCGCCACCTGCCACGGCCTGCGCGACAAGATCGAAATAGCCGGTGCCGACTTCGCGCTGGTGGCGCGTCGCGGTGTAGCCATTCACTTCGGCGGCGAATTCGGCCTGCTGCAGCTCGCTGTAGGCGGCCATGCCGCGGTCCTTGTAGCCGCGCGCCAGCTCGAACATGCCGTAGTTGAGCTGATGGAAGCCGGCGAGCGTCACGAACTGGAACTTGTAGCCCATCGCGCCGATTTCGCGCTGGAACCTGGCGATCGTGTCCTTGTCGAGCTTGGCTTCCCAGTTGAAGCTCGGCGAGCAGTTATAGGCGAGCATCTTGTTCGGATACTGCTTCTTGATCGCCTCGGCGAAGCGACGCGCGTCGTCGAGATTGGGATAGCTGGTTTCCCACCACAGCAGGTCGGCATGCTCGGCAAAGGCTAGGCCGCGCTTGATGCAATGATCGACGCCGGTGCCTTCCTTCAGGCGGTAGAAGCCCTCGGCGGTGCGCTCGCCGGTCAGGAATTCATGGTCGCGCTCGTCGATGTCGCTGGTGATCAGCTTGGCGCTTTCGGCATCGGTGCGCGCGCAGATGATCGTCGGCACGCCCGACACGTCGGCGGCGAGCCGCGCGGCGTCGAGATTGCGGATGTGCGCCTGCGTCGGAATCAGCACCTTGCCGCCGAGGTGGCCGCACTTCTTTTCCGACGCCAGCTGGTCTTCATAGTGAACGCCGGCGGCACCCGCCGCGATATAGGCCTTCATGATTTCGAAGCAGTTGAGCGGGCCGCCGAAACCTGCTTCGGCATCGGCGACGATCGGCGCGAACCAGTCGCGGCTCGCACCACCTTCGCTATGCTCGATCTGGTCGGCGCGCTGCAGCGCATTGTTGATCTTGCGCGCGAGCTCCGGCCCGGCATTGGCTGGATAGAGCGACTGATCGGGATACATGGCGCCCGCAGTGTTGGCGTCGGCGGCGACCTGCCAGCCCGACAGGTAAATCGCCTTCAGCCCGGCGCGGACCATCTGCATCGCCTGATTGCCGCTGAGCGCGCCGAGGGCGTTGATGTAATCTTCCGACTTCAGCAGTTCCCACAGCTTGTTCGCGCCTTTGCGCGCCAGCGTGTGCTCGACCAGCACCGAGCCGCGCAGCTTTGCCACATCTTCGGGCGTGTAGGGGCGGGTGATGCCGTCAAAACGGCCGGCGGGGGCGGGAATCAGCTCTTCGAATGTCATTTTTACTGTCCTTGGCAAGATGCACACCGCCCATGGGCTGCATCGATGTGCGCGCTGGTGACGCAATCGGCTGCCGCTGACGAGGGCATTGTGCACGCCATTCGGGTCGTCCTGTGTGCAGCGCGGCATCACTGGTCTGTCATGATGTAATGACTTTACAAAACCCGAGGCGCGCCGCACAACAGGGCATGGCCGACCAGAAGCTGTTTGCGGGCTATGCCGTGCGCCGCGTGCGCCGCCAGTCGGGGCTGACTCAGGCGGCGATGGCCGAAATGCTCGCAATCTCGCCAAGCTATCTCAACCTGCTCGAACGCAACCAGCGCCCATTGTCGGCGACTTTGCTGGTGCGGCTTGCAGAGCAATTCGATTTCGATGCGCGCAGTCTGGCCGCTGGCGAGCCCGGCGGTGGCGAAGCAGCGTTGCGGCGGCGCCTTGCCGATCCGCTGTTCGCCGATCTCGAAGTCGACCGCGCCGAATTGACCGAATGGCTGGCCGCGGCGCCCGGTGGTGCCGAGGCGTTTGCGCGCGCCTATGACCGGCTCGGCAGTGGCGGTGCCTATCAGGGCGGCGAGACCGCCGATCCGGTCGCCGAAGTCCGCCGCGAGATCGAGCGTTGGCGCAATCACTTCGCCGATCTCGATGCCGCGGCCGAAGCGCTCGCCGATGAGCTGCGGCTGGGCGCGGGCGATCTCTACGGCGCGATTGCGGAGCGGCTGCGCGTCAAGCACCAGCTCGCGGTGCGGGTGCTGCCGGTCGAAGTGATGCCCGACATGCTGCGGCGGCTCGACCTGCACGCGCGCCAGTTGCAGATTTCGGAACTGCTCGATCCTGCGTCGCGCGCTTTTGCCGCTGCCTTCCAGCTTGGCCAAATCGAGGCGCGCAGCGAGATCGAGGCGCTGGTCAAGGCAGGCGGCTTCACGGATCGCGCGGCCGAGCGGCTTTATCGGCGCCACCTCTACAGCTATTTCGCGGCGGCGGTGATGATGCCCTATGCCCGCTTCCTGCGCGCATGCGAGGCGACCGGCTATGACATCGAGCTGCTCCAGCGCCGCTTCGGGGCGGGGTTCGAGCAAGTCGCCCACCGGCTGACCACGCTGCAACGGGTCGGCGCGCGCGGGCTCCCCTTCTTCATGCTGCGGATCGACCGCGCGGGGCAGGCATCGAAGCGCTTTTCGGGGGCCAGCGCGGCGCCGCTCGCCGAGGCCGAGGCGCGTTGTCCGCTGTGGCGCCTGCACATGGCGTTCGAGCGGCCGGGAGCGCTGACCGTCCATCTTGTCGCGCTGGAGGATGGCAGCCGCTGGTTCACGATGGCGCGCACCGTCACGCCGCAAGGGCGCCGTTACGGCGCAACCGGGGCGGAATTTGTCGTGGGGCTCGGGCTCGCGGCTGATCTCGCTGCGCCGCTCGCCGCCGCGCGTGGTGTCGACCTGGCGGGGGAGGCGACTCCGATCGGTCTCGGCTGTCGCCAATGCCTGCGCGCCGACTGCCCGCAGCGATCGGCACCGCCCGCCGGGCGCGCACTGATCGTCGTCGAGCGCGAACGCGGCTTGTCGTCGATCCGCTTTGCCGCCGATTGAGTCGAACGCTATGCTCGTGGCGCCATCGGGGAGACAGGCGTTGGAAAAATCGGTTGCGAGCTTTCGGTCGAGTACATGGCGTTGGCTGCTGGGGAGCCTAGCCGGCTGGGGGACGCTGCTGCTGTGCCTGGTCGGCGTCGGGCTGGTCATCGTCGCGTGGCGCTGGCTGAGCAATATCGCCGTGCATTACGAGCTCACCGATCAGCGGCTGATCATCCGGCGCGGCATCATCAACAAGACCACCGACGAGATCGAACTCTATCGGATCAAGGACACGACGATCGCCTATTCGATCGTCAATCAGCTGACCGACATCGGCAACATCACGATCCGGTCGAGCGACGCGACGACCGCAGGCGGCGAGCTGATACTGCGCGACATCCCGCACGGCCGCGCAATCCGCGAGGATATCCGCCGCCTGACCGATGCCGCGCGTCAGTTGCGCCGGGTCCGCGAGGTCGACGTCGAGGAGCATTGAGCGACAGGGTCGCCGCATAATGGGTAGGCTACGCCGGTTTCGCTTGCGGAACTGTCATTAAAATGAAATATTATAGTCACCGAACTGAAACATCGGCACGTGTCGCTGTGGTTCGGGGAGACTATGATGATGATGAAGTGGACCTATCTGGCCTTGATTGCCGCAGCCGCGCTCGGGGATGCTAGCCTCGTGCATGCGGCAGAAAGCAATTCGAATGGATCCGAAGAAATCCGGCGCGGCGATTACGCTGCTGCCGAAGCGCTGATCGACCGGCAGCGCAAGCTGTTCACTTGGGACAGCGACCTCACGCTCAATCTGGCGACCGTCTATCGCCACACCAATCGCGCCGACGCGGCCCGCGCGCTTTATCAGCGCATCCTGCAATTGCCGGACGAGGAAATCGAGATCGGCAACCACGTCACGACGACGCATGCGCTCGCGCGACGCGAGCTTGCCCGAATGGCAGTCGCAACGCTGCGCTAGGCGCCCGCGACGGTCAGGCGTTCGAGCTGATCATGCGTCAGCTCGAGCGTCATCGCGCCGAGCAGTTCCTCGATCTGGGCGACGCTCGTCGCACTCGCGATCGGCGCGGTGACGCCGGGTTGGGCAGCGAGCCACGCCAGCGCGATCTGCGCGAGCGTCGCGCCGGTTTCTACCGCCACCGAGTCCATCGCGTCGAGCACGGCCTTGCCCTTGCCTTCGAGCAACGGCGTCATCCGCCCGCCGCGCACGCTTTTGCCGAGATCGTCGGCGCTGCGATACTTGCCAGTCAGGAACCCCGAGGCGAGGCCATAATAGGGTACGGCGCCGATGTTGTGAGCGACGCAATAATCCTGCAGCTCGCCTTCGAACTTGTGGCGGCTGACGAGATTATATTCGGGCTGGAGCACGTGATAGCTTGGCAGGTGATGCGCCATCGCGACGTCATGCGCCGATTTCAGCCGCGCGGCGTGGAAGTTGGATGCGCCGAGCGCGCGGACCTTGCCCGCCTCGACCAGCCGGGCAAAGGCGCCGAGCACATCCGCCTGCGGCACATCCTCATCGTCCTGATGCGCGAAATAAAGGTCGATCGTCTCGACGCCGAGCCGCTTGAGCGACGCATCGCAGGCGGCCGCGATCCGCGCGGGCGCGAGCTTGGCGCCGCCTTCGCCGGGCAGCATCCCGACCTTGGTCGCGATCTGCACGGCATCGCGCTTGCCGCTGGTGCGCAGCCACTCGCCGATCACGCTTTCGGACTCGCCGCCCTGATGCCCCGGCGCCCAGGCCGAATAGACGTCCGCTGTGTCGATCATCGTCCCGCCGCCCGCGACGAACGCGTCGAGCACGGCAAAGCTCGCGGCCTTGTCCGCCGTCCAGCCGAACACATTGCCGCCGAGCACCAGCGGCGCGATGTCGAGATCGGTGCTGCCCAGGCGACGTTTCATGGCTTGGTGCTTTCGGCTTGATTGGTCAGGACGGCATTGGCCGAGACGCTGTCTTCATCGAGCATCGCCGCGGCGTCATTGAGCTGGCTCGCTTCGGTTGCGCTCGCGCCGCCGGGGTCGCCGCCCGCCGATCCGCAGCCGGCGAGCAACACCAGGGGCAGGATCAGGCCGACCGCCTTCATCGATCGACCGCGTTGTTGGCGTCGCGCAAGGACTGGCTCGCCTTTTCCTTGCCCTTTTCGGTGGCGTCGTCGATCGAGTTGCCGACCGAATCCGTGGCATTGTCCATGCCGCCCAGCGCGCGGTCACCGGCCGCATCGACATCCGCTGCGGCTTCGCTCATCGCCGCATTGGCGTCGGCCGTGATCGCGTCGGCGGCCTCGGCGGTTTCGTTCTGCGCCTTGGGGCTGCACGCGGCGAGGCCGATGGCGACGGGCAACGCGAGCAGCAGGGCGGGCAGGCGGGCGATTTTCATTGACGGGTCCCTTGGAGCAATTGTCGATCGCGGCATAACGTTCAAAGGCTAGTCCCGGGTCCCGGCGCACGCAATGGCCGCTGCCGCGGTGATCGCCGTTGCATTCATATAAAGATATCTTTATATCGTGATCCGATGCTGCTCGCGCTCGAAATCTTCCGTGCCCTTGCCGATGCGACCCGGCTACGCATTCTTGCGCTCATCCAGACAATGGAGCTGTCGGTCGGCGAACTGGCGCAAGTGCTGGGGCAAAGCCAGCCGCGCGTGTCGCGCCATGTCAAGATCCTGTGCGACGCCGGGCTTGCCGAACGCCGCAAGGAAGGCAGCTGGGTGTTCGTCGCGCTCGGCGACCGCGCGCTGGTCGCGCCGGCGCTGGCCGCGCTCGACAGCTGGCGCGCGCGTGAAAGCGATCATTGGGCAGTCGCCGACGCTGCGCGGCTCGCCGCCGTCCGCGCCGACCGGGCAGCGGCGGCGAACGCCTGGTTCGAGGCCAATGCCGGGCAATGGGATGCGATCCGCTCGCTGCACATCGCCGAAAGCGACGTCGAGGCGGCAATGCGGACGTTGCTGGGCGACGCGCCGATCGCGACCCTGATCGACATCGGCACCGGCACCGGACGGATGCTCGAACTGTTCGCGCCGCAAGCCAAGAGCGCGCTCGGCATCGACCGGTCGTCGGAAATGCTGCGGCTGGCGCGTGCCAAGCTCGCCGAGCGCGGCCTTGCCAACGCCGAACTTCGCCAGGCCGATCTTTATGCGCTGCCGATGGCCGATGGCGGCGCCGATGCCGCGATCATCCACCATGTGCTCCATTTCGCGCAGCAGCCGGGTGCCGCGATTGCTGAGGCGGCGCGCGTGCTTGCCCCCAGCGGGCGGCTGTTGATCGCCGATTTCGCCCCGCACGAGCGCGAAGAATTCCGCAGCCGCGACGGCCACACCCGGCTGGGCTTTTCGGACGAGCAGATCCTCGGCTGGTTCGGCGCGGTGGGGCTTGCGCCGGTGCGCACCGAAACGCTCGAAGGCGGCGAACTCACGGTCAAACTCTGGCTCGGTCGCAAGGCCGGCAGCCCGCTCAAAGAGGCAATTGCAGCATGAACCTTTCGATACCCCAGCTCGAGGAAGCGCGGCGGGCGCTCGACGCGCCCTTGTTCGCCGACCTGGCGGGCGATGCCGAAGTGAGCTTCGAATTCTTCCCGCCCAAGACCGAGAAGATGGAAGAAGCGCTGTGGGAGACGGTCAAGACGCTCGAACCGTTCGGGCCGCGCTTCGTCTCGGTGACTTACGGCGCGGGCGGCACGACGCGCGAGCGCACGCACGCGACGGTCGCGCGCATCCAGCGCGAAACACCGATCGCGGCCGCCGCGCACCTGACCTGCGTCGAAGCGTCAAAGGCCGAGATTGCCGAGATCGCGCATGCCTATTGGGAAGCGGGCGTGCGGCATATCGTGGCGCTGCGCGGTGACGCGCCCGGCGCCGACGCCTTCGTCCCGCACCCCGATGGCTATACCAATGCCGCCGATCTGACGGCGGGGCTGAAGCAGCTTTATCCGTTCGAGATTTCGGTCGCCGCCTATCCCGAATGCCACCCCAATTCGCGCGACGAGGCCGACGATCTCGACAATCTGAAGCGCAAGCTCGATGCGGGCGCGACCCGCGGGATTACGCAATTCTTCTTCGAACCCGAAACCTTCTTCCGCTTCCGCGACCGCGCGGCCGCCGCCGGGATCAGCGCCGAAATGGTGCCGGGCATCATGCCGGTCACCAATTTTGCCAGCATCAAGCGCATGTCGGCGATGTGCGGCACGCAAGTGCCGCAGTGGCTCGGGCGGTTGTTTGAAGGGCTCGACGATCATCCGACCAGCCGCCAGCTCGTTGCCGCGACGCTCGCCGCTGAGCTGTGCCGCAAGCTTTATGCAGGCGGCGTGCGGCAATTCCACTTCTACACGCTCAACCGCGCCGAGCTGAGCTTTGCGATCTGTCATCTGCTCGGGTTGCGGGCAGTGGCGGCGGGGGTGGCGTAATCATCAAACCCCTCCCCTTTAGGGGAGGGGTTTGATGATTACGCC
>NZ_LSIJ01000010.1 GCF_001556185.1 Sphingomonas sp. CCH10-B3
CACGAACACGTCTTCGCAGCCATCGTCGCGGACGACGAAGCCGAAACCCTTCTGCGCGTTGAAGAATTTGACGACGCCCGTGCCTTCGCCAACGACCTGGGGCGGCATGCCCCGACCGGCACCGCCGCCGCCGCCACCGCGGAAACCGCCGCCGCCGCCACCGCCGAAGCGATCGCCACCACCGCCGAATCGGTCGCCGCCACCGAAGCGGTCACCGCCGCCGAAGCGATCGCCACCGCCAAAGCCGCCACCGAAGCGGTCACCACCGCCGAAGCCGCCATCAAAGCCGCCATCGCCGAAACCGTCGCGCTTGTCCCTGCCGCGCCCGCCGCGATCACCGCGGCGCCCTTTATCGAAACTCATGCCCTGTTCGTCTTCCCGGTCCGCCCGTAACACATGCAAGAATCCTGGCTTCGGACGACAAACGCAGGTCTTCGGACGCTCATTGAATCCGCGCCACGACACTTCATATCGTAAAAGCCGCTTCCCTGCGAACAAATTCGTCGCCAGTCGCGCGATCGACTTCAATCCGCAAAGCCCCTCCACCCCGACTCGCCGGAAATGCGCTGCACTGGCATTGAGCCGAAGCGCGCAAGCCGCTAGGCGCAACGGATGACCGTTTACTTCCACGAAGAAGACCTGCCCGGCGACGTTTTTGCTCCCAGCGCGCCGATTGCCGTCGATACCGAGACGATGGGGCTGATCACGCCGCGCGATCGGTTGTGCGTTGTCCAGCTTTCCGATGGCGGCGGCGACGAACATCTCGTGCGTTTCCAGCCCGGCAGCGATTATGCAGCGCCGCAGCTTCGCGCGGTGCTGGCTGATCCCGCGCGGCTGAAGCTGTTTCACTTCGCGCGCTTCGATCTGGCGGCAATCCGCCATTATCTCCAGGTCACTGCCGCTCCCGTTTACTGCACCAAGATCGCATCGCGGCTGGTACGCACCTACACTGATCGCCACGGCCTGAAGGAGCTGGTGCGCGAGCTGCTCGGTCAGGAATTGTCGAAAGTGCAGCAATCGTCCGACTGGGGCGGTCCAGATCTGAGCGAGGCGCAGCGCGACTATGCCGCGTCCGACGTCCGCTATCTCCACGCGCTGCGCGACGAACTCGACCGGCGGCTGGCGCGCGAGGGGCGGACGGCGCTCGCCGAGGCCTGCTTCGCTTTTCTGCCCGCGCGCGCTGAACTCGATCTGGCCGGATGGCCGGAAATCGACATTTTCGCGCATGTCTGACGTTGCCGTCCGCGTCCGCTCGCAGCGGCGGCGCTGGGCAGCGCCGGGCAGCAGCCACGATCGCATCGTCGCGGTCTCGCGTTTCAGCCTGCCGGTGCTGATCGGCGTGTTGAGCGCGTTCATGGTGTTCATGCCACTGCAGGGCGGCGGCGACGTGAGCTTCCTGCTCGACAAGAACAAGGTCGAAGTCGCCTCCGAACGGCTGCGCATCCAGTCGGCGATGTATCGCGGCGCCGATCGACTCGGTCGCCCGTTTTCGATCAGCGCCGATTCGGCGGTGCAGAAGAGCTCGGCCGAACCGGTGGTGCAGCTCAATGGACTGGCGGCCCGCATTGCGCTTGCCGATGGTCCAGCCGTGCTCAATGCCGGCCATGGTCGTTATGATCTGCGCCGCGAACAGGTCGAAATCGACAGCGACGTCCGCTTGACGGCCGCCGACGGCTACAAGATTACTGCGAGCAGTGCCGTCATCGACCTCAAGTCGCGCGAACTGCGCAGCGACACACGCGTCAACGGCACGCTGCCACAAGGGGTGTTCAGCGCGGACCGGATGTCGGCTGATCTTGACCGGCGGATCGTTCGCCTGGACGGTAACACGCACTTGCGCATCACGCCGCGAAGAACGAGATAGCGACGATGCGCTGGCTGTCGACTCTGACCCTGCTGTTCGTTGCAGCCGTTGCCACCGGCGGCAGCGCCCAGTCGCGGCATGATTCGTCGGCACCCATTGATTTTTCGGCAGCGCATCAGGAATTCGACGATCGCGCCAAGCGCGTCGTGCTGTCGGGCGATGTCGTGGTCCGCCAAAGCGAGATGACGCTGGCCGCCGCGCGCATGTCGATTGCCTATAGCGGCGATATCTTCGGCGGCGGCTCGCCGCAGGCGTCGCGGGTCGACGCGTCGGGCGGCGTCACACTCACGCGCCCCGACCAGACCGCGCGCAGCCAATATGCGATCTATGATCTCAATCGCCGCATCGTGACCATGATCGGCAATGTGTCGCTTCGGCAAAGCAACGGCAATGTCGTGAACGGCGGCCGGCTGACGTTCAACCTCGATACCAACCGCGCGACGATCGACGGCTCGTCGGTGGCGCCGCGCGTGCCCGGGACGACCGAAGCCGCACCGGGCGGTCGCGTTACCGGTCGCTTCTCCGTTCCCAAGCGCGACGACAAGTAGCGGCAACGCGGGCAGTCGACGGTCGCGGCGCTTCCCACATTCTTATTGTTCGGGCATTAGGGCCATGCAGGAATCCTGCCAGCTTTGGTGCCGGACAGCGATGCACGTCAGAATCGATTAACCATTTCAGGCCAAACGGAAACGACGATGGACGATGTGACCAGCCTTGCCGCCCCGATCGCCGATGCGAAGGCGACGTCCGGGCTGGCTGTCGTTTCGATCGCCAAGGCCTATGACAAGCGGCCGGTGTTGACCGATGTGTCGGTGTCGGTCGGGCATGGCGAAGTGGTCGGCCTGCTCGGCCCCAATGGCGCTGGCAAGACGACCTGCTTCTATTCGGTGATGGGGCTGGTGAAGCCCGATTCGGGCCGCATCATGCTCGACGGGACCGACATCACCGGCCTGCCGATGTATCGCCGCGCCATTCTCGGGCTAGGTTATCTGCCCCAGGAAACGTCGATCTTTCGCGGGCTGTCGGTCGAAAAGAACATCCTGAGCGTGCTCGAACTGGTCGAACCCGACGCGGCGGCGCGCGCGGCCCGGCTCGATGAGTTGCTCGACGATTTCGGCCTGACGCGGTTGCGCGATGCGCCCGCCATGGCGCTATCGGGCGGCGAGCGGCGCCGCGCCGAGATCGCCCGCGCGCTCGCCGCCGATCCGTCGATCATGCTGCTCGACGAGCCGTTCGCCGGGATCGACCCGATCTCGATCGCGGACATCCGCGATCTCGTCATCGCGCTCAAAAACCGCGGGATCGGTGTGCTGATCACCGACCATAATGTCCGCGAAACGCTCGAAATCGTCGATCGCGCTTACATCATCTATGACGGTCGCGTGCTGTTTGCCGGTTCGCCCGACGAACTGGTGGCCGACGCCAATGTCCGCCGCCTGTATCTGGGCGAGGGCTTTTCGCTGTAATGCCATGATGCCCGGCGCCTTCCTTGTCCCCGGGTGGCGACCATGAGCCTCGCGCCCCGGCTCGATCTGCGCCAGTCGCAGTCGCTGGTGATGACCCCGCAGCTGCAGCAGGCGATCCGCCTGCTCGCGCTGTCCAACCTCGAGATCGAGGCGTTCATCGCCGAAGAAGTCGAGCGCAATCCCCTGCTCGAATCCGCCGCCGAAGACGATGGCACGCCCGAACCGCCCGCGCCGCCCCCCGAACGCAGCGAGCCCGCGAGCGCCGACGAATTGCTGGCCGGTGTTGGGGAAACCGGCGAGGCCGCGCTTGATGTCGATTTCGCCACCGAAACCTTCCACCACGACAGCCCGTGCGACGGCGCGGGAATGGATGGTGCGCTCGGCCTGAACGGCGCGAGCGGCGCGGCGAACCCCGATGCCCCCGACTTTGAGTCGGTCGCGGATACCGGCATCAGCCTCGCCGATCATCTGCTCGCGCAGGCGGGGCCGGTCGTCAGCGGCGCCGACGCCTTCATCGCCGCGCATCTGATCGACCAGATCGACGAGTGCGGCTATCTTACGGTCCCGCTGCTCGAGATCGCCAACCGGCTCGGCGTGCCGCTGGCGCGGGTCGAAGCCGTGCTTGCACTGATCCAGACCTTCGATCCGACCGGCGTCGGCGCGCGTAATCTGTCCGAATGCCTCGCGCTGCAGGCCAAGGAAGCCGATCGCTATGACCCGGCAATGGCGCGGCTGATCGACAATCTCGATCTGCTCGCACGCGGCGAGCTTGGCCGGCTGAAGCGGATCTGCGGCGTCGACGATGAGGACATGGCCGACATGATCCGCGAGTTGCGCAGCTATGATCCCAAGCCCGGCTGTCGCTATGGCGGCGAGCCGTCGCAGCCGGTCGTCCCCGACATTTTTGTCGCGCGCCGCAAAGGGGGTTGGGCAATCGAGATGAACGCGGCGACGCTCCCGCGGCTGCTCGTCAACCGCAGCTATTATGCCGAACTCAGCACCGGCCCGCAGGACAGGAATTCGAAGGCATGGCTCGGCGAAATGCTCGCGAGCGCCAACTGGCTGGTGAAGGCGCTCGACCAGCGCCAGCGGACCATCGTCAAGGTCGCGAGCGAAATCGTGAAGCAGCAGGAGGCCTTTTTCCTGAACGGCGTCGCGCATCTGCGCCCGTTGACGCTGCGCCAGGTCGCCGACGCAATCGAGATGCACGAATCGACCGTCAGTCGCGTCACCAGCAATAAATATCTGAGCTGCGAGCGCGGGCTGTATGAACTCAAATATTTTTTCACCTCCGCGATTCAGTCAGCCGACGGTGGCGATGCTGTCTCGGCCGAGGCCGTCAAGGCAGCGATCAAGACGCTGATCGCAGGCGAGGGGACTGCCGTGCTGTCCGACGACACGCTGGTCGACCTGTTGAAATCCAAAGGCTTCGACATTGCCCGGCGCACCGTCGCCAAATATCGTGAAGCGCTCGGCATCGGGTCGAGCGTGCAGCGGCGACGCGCGAAGGCGCTGGGCGGGGGCTAGCCGCGAGGCATCGTCGCGGGTGCGCTCGGGTCCAGTTTTCGCGCTTATTTAACGTAGCGCCCGATAATCGTTACGCATGCACGCAAATTTCTCCTTCGATGTCGATCCGGCACGCAATCTGGTGATCATTACGCTCGGCGGCTTTTTCTCGCGGGCGGACATCGATGCTTTTCTGCTGGCGCGGGAACTCGCCCATGCCCGCCTGCGCTGTGGTCCCAACCAGCATGTGACGCTCGCCGACGTGCGTGCGATGCAGATTCAGGCGCAGGATATCGTCGCGGCGTGGGGCGATGTGCTGTCGGGAACGGCCTATCGCTCCCGCAAGCTGGCATTCGTCCAGGCATCGACGCTGGCCCGGATGCAGTTGCAGCGCGCTGCCGCGATGCGCGACGTGCGCTATTTCACGGCAATGGCCGATGCCGAGGCGTGGTTGTTCGAAGAGGAGCCGAGGACGGCCTTCCCGAACCGCGCGTTCGGCTAATCGAGCACCCAGCCGCGCTTCGCCAAGATGCGTGGGGAGCGCTTAGCCCTTATTTGCGGGTTCTTGAGCCGAAAGGGATGCCGGCTTCGACCTGCACCTTGGCCCATTCGGTAATATCGACACCCGCCAGCAGGCCAACCATCGCGCTGCCGACTGCCGGATCCTTCACCAGCCCTTCCATCGAATATTCGCCGAGCGTGCCAAAAGCCTTTTCGAGCGCGGTATCGCCATTCTGCTTGAGCGATTCGACGGCTTGAGCACGGCAATCAACCGTCACGAGGCGACTGAAGACACCGCCCGCCTGTTTCGACAGCGCGTCGCGCTGCGCGGGCGTGACCGCCGACAGGTCCTTCACTTGCGGGCTGGCCGAAATCACGGCGAAAATCCATTTGATCAGCAGCAGCCGGTCGTCGGGGGACGTCTTGGTGATCAGGCATTGCGAAAGCCCCGAGCTGTCCTGCGCTGTGGCCGGAGCCGCCGCGGTCAGGCCAATGGCAGCTGCTGCCAGCCAAATCTTGCGCATGTCGTGATTCCCCCGATCGCCACCCAAATCGTAATGCCACCCTATCGCCGGCCCAATGGTGCGCAAGACGGGATTCGGTGCTCAGTCGTCCTCATCTTCGTAACCGCTCAGCGCCAGCGCGCGCGCCTTGATCTGGTGCGTCATGCACCAATGTACGAGTGCTTCCTCGCGGCCGTGCGTCACCCACACTTCCTTGGGCGCGATTTCGGTCAGCGTATCGGTCAGCTCGTCCCAGTCGGCGTGGTCGGACAGGATCAGTGGCAGTTCGACCCCGCGCTGCACGGCGCGCTGACGGACGCGCATCCAGCCGCTCGCCATCGCCGTGATCGGGTCGGGCAGGCGCCGCGACCAGCGGTCCTGCAACGCCGAGGGCGGCGCGACGATGATGTGCCCGGCCATATCCGCCTTGGGGGCGTCGGTCGCAGGGCGCAGCTCGCCCAGCTCGACGCCGTGCGCGACATAGAGATCGCACAGCCGCTGCATCGCGCCGTGGATATAGATCGGCGCGGCATGCCCCCGGTCGCGCAGCTCGCGGATCACCCGCTGGGCTTTCCCCAGCGCATAGGCGCCGACCAGCACGCAGCGATCGGGATTGGCGTGAAGCGCGGCAAGCAGCTTGTCGATCTCGTCGCCGGTATCGGGGTGGCGGAACACCGGCAGGCCGAAGGTCGCCTCGGTCACGAACACGTCGCACGGCACTGGCTCGAACGGCGCGCAGGTCGGGTCGGCGCGGCGCTTGTAATCGCCCGAGACGACGACCGTTTCGCCGCGATAGGTCAGCACGATCTGCGCCGAACCGAGCACATGCCCGGCCGGCACGAAGCGCACCGTGACCTCGCCGAAGCGTCGTTCCTCGCCATAAGCCACAGGATGCGCCGTCTGCGCCCCATAGCGCGCATCCATGATCGCCAGCGTTTCGGGCGTCGCCCACACCGCGCCGTGCCCGCCGCGCGCATGATCGGCATGGCCATGCGTCACGAGCGCGCGCGGGCGCGGCGACGACGGATCAACCCACGCATCGGCGGCGGGTATGTAAATCCCGCCGGGTTGGGGTTCGATCCAGTCGCCGAGTTTGGTCATGAAGCGGCATATGGGGGGGCGCGACCGCCGGTTGCAACTGCACAAGCGCTGGGGTGGGCGCTATGCGGTGGGGGCTTGGCGGGTGTCGATCAGGTCTTCGGTGAACAGCGCCAGCAGCGCGACGTGCGATGTTACCCCGGCCTTGGCGTAAATGCTTGCCAGTTGCGCGCGCACCGTGCCCCCGGCCGTTGCCCGAAGCGCGGCGATTTCGGCGATATCGCAGCCTTTCAGCGCGAACAGCGCGACATCGGCTTCCGCCGCCGTCAGGTGCCACTCGGCAAAGCGCAGCCGGATCAGCTCGGCCAGCGCGCCCCGGGCGCTGGCAACGGCGGCCTCGTCGTGCCGCACGCGCTGCACCAGCCAGCGGATCTGGAGCGCGCCGAACACCACCCCAGCCAGCAGGGCCATCGCCGCTGCGCCCTCGATCACCAGATGCGCGTCGACGCCTTCCGTGCGCCAATCACCAGCGGCATCGGCAAGGAAGAACAACGTCACCAGCAATTGCAGGATCACCACGACAGCGGTCATGGTGATCCTGCGTTGAAGCGCGCGCCGACGGTCGATCATTGCCATGGCCTAGCGAGCGCCGGGCAGCATCGCCATCATGATTCGCCGTCCGCTGCGCCGACTTTCAAAAGCCACCCCGGCAATGTGGAGCAGGATGAGGGCGTAGAGCAGATAGACCGCCGCTTCATGGACTTCGGCCATCGGGCCTTCCTCGCGGTCGCCGTCGCGCTCCCCCTCCTCCGACCCCTCGCCGCGCTCGGCCGTGACGCCAACCGTCGCCGTCGTCGCTGGAGCGAACCCGCCAAGCGGGGTGGCGGGGAGCCCGGCCATGGCAATGCCGCTGGCGATCACCACACCGAGCGTTGCCCAGATCGCATAGACCATCAGCGCACCCAGCGGATTATGCGACGGATGATCGCGCTGGCGCCCGGCAGCAATGTCGCCGATATGAGCGATGGCACGCGGCAGGCTGGGCGGAAAAGCCGTAAACCGGGCATTGGCCGGGCCGACAACGCCCCAGATCAGCCGCAGGCCAAGGATCGCGGCCAGCGCATAGCCGACCCACATATGCGCGTCCGATCCCTCCTCGGTCACCAGCGCGTTAACGAGGATCGCGGCGACGATCGACCAGTGCGTCAATCGGACGATCGGATCCCAGCGCCGTGGTTTGGCTTCAATCGCGGTCATCGTCATGCTCCTCGCTCCGGTCGTCGCTTTGTGCGCGGCGGTGTTCGGCGCGTTCATGCGCCGCGCGCTTGGGCGGGACTGCCTGGCGCTCGCGCGGCTTGGCCGTGGTCGTCGCCGTGGCGCTGGCGCCGGGCTTGGCCACGGTGCGCGCTCTAGCCTCGTCGGCACGGGCAGGGGCGGCGGCAAGAGCGACGAGCAGGCCCGCCGCGATGAGGGTGATGGCATTGGTCGACATGAGGTTACTCCCTTGCTGAAGGTGAGCGGGAGTTGGCGCGGCGCGGACCGTCCTGCCATTGGCGCGCTGCTTAGGCGGCGCGCGGCAAGCAGCTGCTTAGGACTGCCACCTGACAAGCGGGCTGCCCGGTGCGCGCTTCTTTTCGGTGAGCCTCTAGCCCCGGCTTGGCTCCATCCCCCATATCGGGCGCGTGACGACGGCCCTGCCCACCCCGCTGACGGACTGGTTTGCTGCCAAGGGCTGGGCGCCGCGGCGGCATCAGCTCGAAATGCTTGCCGCCGCACGCGCCGGGCGCCATGCATTGCTGGTCGCGCCGACGGGGGCGGGCAAGACGCTCGCGGGGTTCCTGCCGACGCTGGTCGAGTTGATCGAGACGCCGACTGAGGGGCTTCACACGCTCTACGTCTCGCCGCTCAAGGCGCTCGCGGTCGACGTCCAGCGCAACCTCATCACCCCCATCGAGGAAATGGGCCTCGACCTCCGCGTCGAGACGCGCACCGGCGACACGCCTTCCGACCGCAAGGCGCGCCAGCGCATCCGCCCGCCGCAAATATTGCTGACGACGCCTGAATCGCTGTCGCTGCTGCTCAGCTACCCCGACAGTTTCCTGATGTTCGAAGGGCTACGGACGATCGTGATCGACGAAGTCCATGCCTTTGCGACCCAAAAGCGCGGCGATCTGCTCGCGCTGGCGATGGCGCGGCTGCAAGCGATTGCGCCCGCGATGCGCCGCGTGGCGCTGTCGGCGACGGTCGCCGACCCCGATGGCTATCGCGCCTGGCTCGCGCCCGATGGCGATATCGATTCGGTCACGGCGGTGCAGGGCGAACCCGGCGCCGACCCCGACATCGCGATCCTGCTACCGCAAGGGCGCGTGCCCTGGTCGGGGCATTCGGGGCGCTACGCCGCCGAGCAAGTGATCGCCGAGATCGAGACGCACCGGACGACACTGATCTTCTGCAACACCCGCGCGCTTGCCGAGCTGATTTTTCAGGATCTGTGGAAGGTCAATGATCTGCAGCTGCCGATCGGCATTCACCACGGCAGCCTCGCGCTTGAGGCAAGGCGCAAGGTCGAGGCGGCGATGGCCGATGGCAAGCTGCGTGGTCTGGTCTGCACCGCCAGTCTCGACATGGGGATCGACTGGGGCGACGTCGATTGTGTGATCCAGATGGGCGCGCCCAAGGGCGCCTCGCGACTGTTGCAGCGGATCGGGCGCGCCAATCACCGGCTCGACGAGCCGAGCGAGGCCATCGTCGTCCCCGGCAATCGCTTCGAATATCTGGAAGCGCGCGCCGCGCTCGATGCGGTGGCCGAACGCGAGCTCGACGCCGATGATTTTCGCGCGGGCAGCCTCGACGTGCTCGCCCAGCATGTGATGGCCTGCGCCTGCGCAGCGCCGTTCGATGAAGCGGCGATGCTGGCCGAAGTGCAGTCGGCGCTCCCCTATTCGGCGCTCACCGCCGACCAGTTCGGCCATGTGCTGCGCTTCATCAGCGACGGCGGCTATGCGCTGCAGGCCTATGACCGGTTCAAGCGGCTGGTGCGCGATGCCGATGGCCGCTGGCGGGTCAGCCATCCGAAGTTCATTGCCCAGCACCGGCTGAACGCCGGCATCATTGTCGAGGCGACGATGCTGCAAGTGCGCTTTCGCAACGGCCGGCAATTGGGGCGCGTTGAAGAAGGCTTCGCCGCGACGCTGTCGGTCGGCGATACCTTCTTCTTTTCGGGCATGAGCCTTGAGGTCGAGCGGATCGAGACCGAGGAGTTGATCGTCCGTGCTACGGCGCGCCCGGCGCGCATCCCGAGCTATGGCGGCGCGCGGATGCCGCTCACAACCAATCTCGCCAATCGCGTGCGGCGCTTTCTGGCCGATCCGTCCGAATGGCGCCGCTTCCCGCCCGATGTCCGTGAATGGCTCGACATCCAGTCGAAGCGGTCGACGATGCCGCAGCCGGGGCAATTGCTCGTCGAAACCTTCCCGCACGAAGGGCGCCACCACTTGGTCGCCTATTGCTTCGAAGGGTGGAACGCGCACCAGTCGCTCGGCATGTTGCTGACGCGGCGGATGGAAACGCAAGGGCTGAAGCCGCTGGGCTTCGTTGCCAATGATTATGCGCTGGCCTGTTATTCGCTCGATCCGGTCACCGATCCGGCGGCGCTGTTTTCGGCTGACATATTGGAAGCCGAATTCGTCGACTGGGTGCAGGGATCGCATCTGCTGAAGCGCGCCTTTCGCGAAGTCGCGGTCATCGGCGGGCTAGTAGAGCGGCAACAGCCGGGCAAGCGCAAGACCGGCCGGCAGGTAACTTTCTCGACCGACCTGATCTATGACGTGTTGCGCCGCTATGAGCCCGACCATCTGCTGCTGAAGGCTGCCTGGGCCGATGCGCGCGCGCGGATGACCGATGTCGGGCGGCTCGCCGATCTGCTCGATCGCGCGGCGGGCACGATGCTGCATGTCGCGCTCGACCGGGTGTCGCCGCTTGCGGTGCCGGTGCTGGTGATGATCGGCCGCGAAAGCGTGCCACAGGGCCTTGCCGACGATGCCATATTGATCGAGGCCGAAGCGCTCGCGATTGAGGCAATGCGGCTCGATTGATTGCTTGGCGAAACGAGCCAATCGGCGTATCTTGCGGCAATGCGTGGCTTTATCGCCCTGTCGTCGTTGTTGCTTGCGTCCGCCGCGCCCGTGGCCGGTCAGGATCCCGAGCCGCCGACCGATGCGCAGATCTTGGGCATTGGCACTGACATTCCGGGCCGGATGACCGTGCCGGTGACGATTGCCGGCAGCGGCCCCTATCCCTTCACGATCGACACCGGCGCCGAGCGGACCGTGATTTCGCGCGAGCTTGCTGCCCGGCTGAATCTGGCGGCGGGGCGCGGCGTGCGGATAACGGCAATGACCGGCACGAGCACGGTCGGCACGGTCGTGGTGCCCGCGCTGGCTGTGTCGACGGCGGGCAAGGCACGGATCGAAGCGCCGCTGCTGGCGGGCGAGGATCTCGGCGCGCCCGGGCTGCTCGGTCTTGATTCGCTGCAGGGCCATGCGGTGTCGATTGATTTTGACAAGCAGCGCATGGCAGTCGTCAAGTCGCGGCGCGGACGGTTACCCGGCAGCGAGCCTTCCGACATCGTCGTCCAGGCCAAGAGCCTGCACGGGCAGCTCGTCGTCACCGATGCCTATTATCGTGGTACCCGCGTCCGGGTCGTGCTCGACACCGGATCAGTGGTCAGCATGGGCAATCTCGCCCTGCGCGCTAAAGTGGCGCGCAAACAATCAGGCTTCACCCCCGTCGCGGTGACGAGCGTCACCGGCGATACCATGACCGCCGACTATACCCAGATCGGCGAAGTCAGTCTGGGCAGCGTCATTTTCCAGAACCTGCCGGTCGCCTTCGCCGATGCCGCGCCGTTCCGCCAATTGGGACTGAGCGACAAGCCGGCGATCCTGCTCGGCATGGATGCGCTAAAGCAATTCCGCCGGGTCGATATCGACTTCGCCAATCGTCAAGTCCGCCTCGCCCTGCCGCGGACGCGGCGCTAAGAAACGTGCCGCGGACGCGGCGCTGAGAAACTTGCCGCGTCCGCGGCGTTGAGCTGCCTGCCGCGCACTGACTTGCCAACCGCGCCGTGAAGCGCTGTAGTCACGCAAAAGGCGGACAGGGGATTTCGATGATGCGCTACTTGGGGCTTTCGATGGCGGCAGCGGCCGCATTGCTTCCGGTAACGGCCCAGGCCCAGTCACGTCCCGACCAACAGGCCTTTTTTGGGCTGTACAAGGAATTGGTCGAAACCAACACGACGCTGTTGGTGGGAAGCTGTACCAAGGCGGCCGAACAGATTGCGGTGCGCCTGAAGGCTGCGGGCTATGCCGCCAAGGATGTGACGTTGTTCGCGCCGCCCGGCCACCCGAAGGAAGGCGGCTTGGTCGCCATCCTGCCCGGCAGCGATGCGAGCATGAAGCCGATGCTGCTGCTCGCGCATCTCGACGTGGTCGAGGCCAAGCGCGAGGATTGGGCACGCGACCCGTTCAAGCTCGTTGAAGAGAATGGCTATTATTACGCGCGCGGGACGGTCGACGACAAGGCGCAGGCGGCGATCTGGACCGACTCGATGATCCGTTTCAAGCAACAGGGCTATCGCCCCAAGCGGACGATCAAGCTTGCGCTTACCTGCGGCGAAGAAACCAACGAAGCGACCAACGGCGCCGAATATCTGACGCGCGAACGCCGCGCGCTCGTCGATGCCGAATTCGTGCTGAACGAAGGCGGCGGTGGCCGCTACACGCCCGATGGCAAGCGCGAAGTGCTGGCGCTGCAGGTCGGGGAAAAAGCATCGCAGAACTTCACCTTCACCGTCACCAATCCCGGCGGGCACAGCTCGCAGCCGGTGCCCGACAATGCGATCTACCAGCTCGCCGATGCGCTGAAGGCCGTCCAGGGCTATGAATTCCCGATCAAATTCACCGAGACGACGCGGCAGTTCTTCACGGCGATGGCATTCGCCAAGGGTGGGGCGCTCGGTGCCGCAATCAACAAGTTGCTCGCCGATCCTACCGACAAAGCGGCCGACGCCATCGTCAGCCAGGACAAGGCGCTCCATTCGACGCTGCGTACCACTTGCGTGGCGACAATGGCGAATGCGGGCCATGCCGGCAACGCGCTCCCGCAGCGTGCGCAGGCAACCGTCAATTGCCGCATCTTCCCCGGTGAGACGGTCGAAGGCACGCTCGCCAAGCTGAGCGAATTGGCCGGGCCGAAAGTGAAGGTGTCGGCCAACCAGCCGATCCGTCCGCTCGCCATTCCGCCGACGCTCGACCCCAAGATCGTCGGTCCCGTCAAGGCGCTGGCGGCCAAGCATTTCCCCGGCGTGCCGCTGGTGCCGATCATGTCGACGGGCGCGACCGACGGCATTTTCTTCGAAGCGCTTGGCATTCCGGTCTATGGCGTGCCGGGTACCTTCGTCGATCCGGACGGCAATGGCACGCACGGCCTGAACGAGCGGATCAAGGTCGAATCGCTCTATGCCAGCCGCGACTATCTGTTCGATCTGGTGAAGGCTTACGCTGGGTAAGGATCAGGCGCGCTATTTCGCGTCTTTTGCCATCGCCGAAAGCGCCGCGCCGGCAGTCTTCATGGCCGTGCCGGCACGCTCGAGTTCGGCCGCGCAGCCCGGCACTGCCCTGCGCAGATCGTCTTCGGTTGCGGTGACCAGATTGTCCTTCAGCGTTGCCGTCAGGTCGATCGCCGGGTTGCGGCCATAAAGCTTGCCCGCGAAATAGGTCGCCAGCGGCACAAGATCCTTGGACTTTTCATTGTCGACGCCGATCAGATAGGAAATCGCTGCGAGGCAGCGCGCGTCATGCGCCTCGGGTGCGGCGATCCCATCCGCATTGGTCGGCATGGCGGCGATCGCAAGCGCGAACAACATCAATCCAATTTCCCCTGATTGATGCGCCCAGTCTTGGAGGATGCTCAAGGGCGCGTCCAGCGCAATCGAGCGTTGCGCTAGACCGTCACCTGCTCGCCGAGTTCGAGCACCTTGCCCGGCGGAATGCGCAGGAAATCGGTCGGGTCGCTTGCATTGCGCTGCAGGAACATGAAAATCCGGTCCTGCCACAGCGGCATGCCTTCGTCGGCCGACGCCTTCAGCGTGTTGCGGCCGATGAAATAGCTCGTCTTCATCGGGTCGATCGCCGGCAATGCCGCGTTCGTGCCGCACGCCAGATCGGCGGGGACATCGGGCGTTTCCATGAAGCCGTATTTCAGCACGATCGCGGTGAAATTGTCGTCGATCCGCTGGACGTGGATGCGTTCTTCGGGCGCGACGACCGGCCGGTCGGCGGTGCGCACCGTGACGATCAGGTTGCGCGCGTGCAGCACCTTGTTGTGCTTGAGGTTATGGAGCAGCGCGCCGGGCGTGTTCTGCGGATTGGCGGTCAGGAACACCGCCGTTCCCTCGACTCGCTCGGGCGGGCGCTTGGCGAGCGCGGCGGCAAGATCGGCAAGCGGAATTGCCTGACGCCCTTCGAACGCGCCGACAATCTTGCGCCCGCGCATCCAGGTGACGATCAGCAGCCCGATCGTCCCGGCGATTACCAGCGGCACCCAGCCGCCTTCGATCACGCGCAGAATGTTCGCGCCGAAGAACACGAGGTCGAGCACCAGAAACGGCACGATCAGCATCAGCGCCGCCGGGCGCCCCCAATGCCAGTGATGCCGCACGACGATATAGGCAAGGCAGCTCGTCACCACCATCGTCCCCGTGACCGCAATGCCATAAGCCGCCGCCATCGCCGACGAGGTCCGGAACTGCGTCACCAGGATGATGATGCCGATCAGCAGCAGCCAGTTGATCGACGGCAGGTAGATTTGGCCCAGATGCGCCGCCGATGTCTGGCGGATGCGCAGCCGCGGCAGCAGCCCGAGCTGGATCGCCTGCTGCGTCAGCGAATAGGCGCCGGTGATGACGGCCTGGCTCGCGATGATCGTCGCCAGCGTCGCGAGGATGACCAGCGGGATTCGCACGGGCCCAGGCGCCATCAGGAAGAACCAGTCCTGATTGACGAAGGGTTTTCCGGCGGCGGCAGCGGCCTTGAGCGCAGACAGCGCGAACGCCCCTTGCCCCAGATAATTGAGCGACAGCGCAGGGAAGGCGAGCGCGAACCAGCCGAGCTGGATCGGCGCGCGACCGAAATGCCCCATGTCCGCCGTAAGCGCTTCGGCACCCGTCACCGTCAGGAACACCGCGCCCAGCACGAACAGGCCGATCACGCCGTGGGTGAGCAGGAAGCTGATGCCATAGCTCGGGATCAGCACGCGCAGGATCGATGGTTCGTCGACGATATGGTAGATGCCGATCCCGCCGAGCGCCAGAAACCACAGCACGCAGATCGGCCCGAACAGCTTCGACACGCTCGCGGTCCCGCGCGACTGGATCAGGAACAGCCCGACCAGAATGGCGATCGTCAGCGCGATGATCATGTCTTCGCTGAACAGCGATCCCGCGCCCGGAATCGTCTTCAGCCCCTCGATCGCCGACAATACCGACAGCGCCGGGGTGATGATCGCATCGCCGTAAAACAGCGACGCGCCGGTCGCGCCGAGCGCCAGGGCAACCGTTGCGCGCGCGCCCTTGCCTTGCGATTCGCGCAGCGAGCGCCGCGCCAGTGCGGTCAGCGCGAGCACGCCGCCTTCGCCCTGATTGTCGGCGCGCGTCAGGAAGACCACATATTTAAGGCCGACGACAAGGATCAGCGCCCAAAGTGCAAGGCTGAGCACGCCGAGGATTTCGGCGGCATCGATACCATCGCCGGCCGACTGCTGGAGCGCTTCGCGAAACGCATAGAGCGGGCTGGTGCCGATGTCGCCGAACACCACGCCAATCGCGCCGAGCGTGAGCGGGAGGGTGGCAAGGCTAAGCCGCGACGCGCCCGGCGGCGCATGGGGAGCGGACGTGGAACTGCTCATGGGGTTGCGAGCGCCTTTACGCCGCTCGTTGCGCGGTGCAACAGATTTCGGTGCTTGATGGTCCGGCACCGACCCGGCATAGCGAGGCATGGTTCGCCTTTCGTTCGCCGGTCATGACTTCGAAGCGCTGCCTCAAGGGGCATTATTCTGGCCGGCGCGGCGCGCCCTACTGGTCGCCGATCTGCATTTCGAAAAGGCGAGCTGGTTCGCACGTGGCGGGCAGATGCTGCCCCCTTACGACAGCCTTGCCACGCTCAGCGACTTGGCCGGCATCGTCGCGGCTTTGGCGCCGACCGAAATATGGTGCCTCGGTGACAGTTTCCACGATGGCGAGGGGTGCGAGCGGCTGGGGAGCGAAGCGCAGGCGCGGCTCCGCGCGCTGACGGCGACCGTGCGCTGGACCTGGATCACCGGCAACCACGACGCAGCCGCGGGTGCGGCGATGGTCGATCATTGCGGCGGTACCGTGGTCGATGAAGCGCTGGTCGACGGCCTGCTGCTGCGCCACGAAGCCAATCCCGCCGATCCGCGGCCCGAATTGTCAGGACATTTCCACCCGAAGCTGCGGGTGCGGCTGCGCGGGCGGTCGGTGTCGCGCCGCTGTTTTGTCGCCAGCGCGACCAAGCTGGTGCTGCCCGCTTTCGGCGCGCTGACCGGCGGGCTCGACGCGGGGCACCCCGAAATCGTCCGCGCGGTCGGCCGCGAAGCCGAAGCGCTGGTGCCGGTCGAGGACCGGCTGCTGCGCTTCACCCTCGCGGCCTAGCCTCGCGCGTCGATCAGCGCGCGATCGGCGCGAAGGCGGCCTTGAACGCGGCGAGCTTGGGCTTGTCCCAATGGACAATATAGGGGTGGTAGGGATTCCGGGCGAAGAAGTTCTGGTGATACTCCTCGGCCGCGAAAAACTGGCCCTGCTCGATCCGCGTGACGATCTTTGCCGGGAACACATGCGCCTTGTCGAGCTGGGCGATATAGGCGGCCGCTGCGGCGCGCTGCTGCGGATTCTGCGGGAAGATCGCCGAGCGGTAGCTCGGGCCGCTGTCGGGACCCTGGCGGTTGAGCTGCGTCGGATCGTGCGCAACCGAGAAATAGACGCGCAACAACGTCGCATAGCTGACGACGGCCGGATCATAGACGATCTTGACGGCTTCGGCATGGCCGGTCGTTTCCGAGCTGACCTGGTCATAGGTCGCGGTCGTCGCCGTGCCGCCGGCATAGCCCGACGTCACCGATTTGACGCCCTTCACATGCTCGAACACTGCTTCCATACCCCAGAAGCAGCCACCAGCGAACACCGCCGTCTGGACCTTGCCGGTGCGCGGCACGTCGACCTTGGCGGCCGGAATAACAACCGCGCGTTCGGCATTGGCCGATCCGGCGCTGAGCGCGGCGATGGAAAGTCCGGCAAAGCCGACAAAAGCAATCAAGCTGCGAGTCATACAAATCCTCTTGGTTCACCCAAGCGATGTTTCGGCTGACTCCCGCCGATGGTTACAAGTAATCAGCGAACCAGCGTGACGGCGGCGGGCATCAACGCAAGCAGCGGCGATGCGGTTGCGGGCGACAGTGCGACCACGCCAACCGTGCCGAGCGCGAAACCGCTGGTGATCTGCCACAACAGCGGCGATTTGAAAAACTTCAGCATGTCCCAACAATCCCAGTGACCGACGCAGGGTCGTCATGGCGACCCCCGCGTCGATGAATTCGTGCTAGCGCGCAAATCGTTACGAACGGTGCCGAAACAAGGCTTCCAATTCGTCAACGCAGCGTTTCTGCAAAGAGCCGTCGATGAAACGACTGCCATTTGCGATCAAGCTACGGCGGCGCAGGCTTCCTGGATGCGCGTGCATGCTTCACGCAACACGCTTTCCGACGTCGCATAGCTGATGCGCATCGCCGGCGAGAGACCAAAGGCAACGCCGGGCACCGCCGCGACGCGCGCTTCTTCGAGCAAATAGCCGACGAGCGCGCTGTCGTCGGTGATCACCGCGCCCTTGGGCGTCCGCCGGCCGATCAGCCCCGAACAATCGGGATAGACGTAGAAGGCGCCTTCGGGCTTGGGGCAGCGCATGCCCATCGTCGTGTTGAGCATGCCGACGACCAGGTCGCGTCGGGCCTGAAACGCCGCCGCCCGGTCCTTCAGGAAACTCTGGTCGCCATTGAGCGCCGCAACCGCGGCCGCCTGTGCGATCGAACAGGGGTTGGAGGTCGACTGCGATTGCAGCTTGCCCATTGCCTTGATCAGCCACTCGGCGCCCCCGGCATAGCCGATCCGCCAGCCGGTCATCGCATAGGCCTTTGAACAACCGTTCACGGTCAGCGTGCGGTCGTAGAGTTCGGGCACCACCTGCGCGATCGTCGCGAACTCGAAGCCGTCGTAGAGGATATGCTCGTACATATCGTCGGCGAACACCCACACGTGCGGATGGCGCAGCAGCACCTCGCCCAGCGCGCGCAATTCGGCGACCGAGTAAGCGGCGCCGGTCGGGTTCGACGGCGAATTGAGGATGACCCATTTGGTACGCGGGGAGATCGCTGCCTCAAGCTGTTCGGGCGTCAGCTTGTAATTCTGGTTGGGGCCGGCGGCCGCGAACACCGGCGTGCCGCCCGCGAACAGCACGACATCGGGATAGCTGACCCAATAGGGCGCGGGGATGATGACTTCATCGCCCGCGTCAATCGTTGCGACCATCGCGTTGAACAGCGTGTGCTTGCCGCCGACATTGGCGGTCACCTGATTGATGCCGTAATCGAGCCCGTTGTCGCGTTTGAACTTGGCGACGATCGCTGCCTTCAGCGCAGGGGTGCCGTCGACGTCGGTGTATTTGGTCTGGCCGTCGCGGATCGCCTGAATCGCGGCGTCCTTGACGAAATCGGGCGTGTCGAAATCGGGCTCGCCCGCGCTCAGCCCGATCACGTCGACGCCGGCGCGTTTCAGCGCACCGACTTTCGCGCTGATGGCCAGCGTCGGCGACGGGCTGATGCGGTTGAGCGCGGCGGAGGGCTGCATATGGCGGGCCTTTTGCGGGAGTGTACCCGGGCTATAGACATGCCCGTTGCGGCGGCGCAACCACGGCGGGCACCAGCCCGCGCAAGCCATTGCCGATGAAGAAGCCGCCGGCCAGATCGGCCGGAGTCAGATCGGCCTCGACCGCGCGACCGCTGTCGATCAGGCTTGCGCGCAGCACACCGGGCAGCAGCCCGCGCGCGAGCGGCGGCGTCAACAGCGTCGCGCCGCGTTCGACGAACAGCGAAGTGAAGCTGCCTTCGGTCAAAAACCCCTCGGCATCGGTGAAGGCAACTTCGAATGCGTCTGCGGCGCGCCGTGCCGCATCATAGAAATCGCGATCGCTGGTCTTGTGGCGCAGCCGGAAGTCGGAGGCGGGCACCGGCAGCGGTACAATCGCGACCGGGACGGGCGCATCCGGCATCGGCGGCGCGGGCGCGGTCTCAATCGCAAAGGCCCCGCTTGGGCTCAGCACCAGCCGCACCCGGCTCGGTTGCGCGAGCCGGAAGGTCGCCGCCTGCAGCTCGTTGCGCGCAGCGTGCCGGTCAAAGGCGAAGCCGAAGCTTGCCGCGCTTGCCTTCATCCGCGCCAGATGCCGTTCGAGCAGCGCGATACCGACAACGGGATCGAAGGCCATTGTCTCGATCAGGTCGAAACCGCGCAAGCCGGTGGTCAGGAACGCTCCCTTTGCGTGCGCTTCGTCCCATTCGGCGGCGCTGGTCGAATCGGCGACGATGCCGCCACCCAGCCCGATCACAGCCTTGGCGTCCCCGCGCGCGATGCGCAGCGTGCGGATCGCGACATTGAACATCGCGTCGCCGTTCGCGTCGATGCGGCCGATCGCGCCGGTATAGACGCCGCGCGGCTGTGCCTCGATCGCGGCAAGCGCCTCGATCGCGCGGATCTTGGGCGCGCCGGTGATCGATCCGCATGGAAACAGGGCAGCGAGCACATCGATACCGCCCCTGGCCGGCGCGAGCTCCGCGGTCACGGTCGACACCATTTGGTGGACCGTCGGATAGCTTTCGACCGCAAACAGCGAAGGCACCGCGACCGATCCGGCGACCGCGACCCGCGACAGATCGTTGCGCATCAGATCGACGATCATCAGATTTTCGGCGCGCTGTTTGGGATCGGCAGCGAGCGCGGCGGCGGCGGCGCGGTCGGGGGCGGGATCGGCATCGCGGCGCGCCGTACCCTTCATCGGGCGAACTGTCAGCTGACGTCCCTCAAGCGCGAAGAACAATTCGGGCGACAGCGACAACAGCGTTTCGTCGCCAGTGGCAATCACTGCGCCATAGCCCGCCGCCGATGCCGCGCGCAGCCGGGCATAAAGCGCCAGCGGATCGCCTTCGATGCGCACTTCGGCCGGGAAGGTCAGATTGGCCTGATAGAGGTCGCCCGCATTGATCAGTGCGATCACCTGCGCAAGCCGCGCATCATAATCGGCGCGGTCGATCAGCGGCCGGGGCGGGCTGTTCCACGCGCCTGCCGGATCGGGCAGCCACGCCGGAACATCCGCGATCGTCTCAAACCGCTCGAACAGCCCGAACCACAGCAGCGGTCCGGTTCCGCTGGACGGCAGTGCGAGCGCCGGTTCGAAGGTCGCCGCTGCCTCATAGGCAAGATAGCCCGCCGCGTGCAGGCCGCGCGCGGGCGCCGACCGCACCACCTCCAGCGCGGCCGCCACGGCATCGACGTCATGTGCCACGAATGTCTCGACCGGGTCGCGATACAGGCGCGCCGCCGCGCCGCCGGGGCGGGCATCGTCGAGCAGGATGAAGGGAGGCGACAGCATTGGCGGGCAACAGATGCACTTGGCCGCGCCTGCTCGGCAACCCCCGTTGCTTGCGGCGCTTTGCGGCGCGGGGTATCGCCCGGCGCATGACGAGCTCACCGATCCAGGCCGCGATCATCCCGGTCACGCCGCTCCAGCAGAACTGCACCTTGCTGTGGTGCACGAAGACGATGCGCGGTGCCTTTGTCGATCCCGGCGGCGACCTGCCCAAGCTGCGCGCGACGATCGCCAAGACCGGCGTTACGATCGAGAAGATCCTGATCACCCACGGCCATATCGATCATTGCGGCGAAGCGGGCGTGCTGGCCGAGGAACTCGGCGTGCCGATCGAAGGCCCGCATGAGGCCGACCGCTTCTGGATCGCGCGCTTAGACGAGGATGGCCGCAATTACGGGATTCGCGGGGTGCCGTTCGAGCCGACCCGCTGGCTCGACGAAGGCGACAGCGTAACCGTCGGTGAGCTGACGCTCGCGGTGCGGCATTGCCCCGGCCACACGCCCGGCCATGTCATCTTCCACCATGAAGGCGCCCGGCTCGCGCTGGTCGGCGACGTGCTGTTTCAGGGATCGATCGGCCGCACCGATTTTCCGCTCGGCAACCACCAGCAGCTGATCGATTCGATCGTCGGCAAGCTCTGGCCGCTTGGCGACGATACCGTCTTCATCCCCGGCCACGGCCAGCCGAGCGATTTCGGTACCGAACGCCGCACCAACATGTTCGTCAGCGACCGCGCGCTCGCGGCCTAGCGAAAGGGCTCAGCCGCGCGCGGGCGGCGCCTCGACCGCGACTGGCGCCGGCGCCGTGCGCAGGGGCAGCGACAGCGACAGCGCGTAAAGCGCGAGGCCCAGCGTCACCAGCAGCGCAATGATCGTGCCGATGAAGCGCCCCTGCGGGAAGCGATTTTCCATCCCCAACGGATGCGCGACTCGCCCGAACAGGAACAGCGTCGCGACGATCGCCAGCCACAGGCTCGATCCCTCCGTGAGCTCGATCGCGCCGATCAGGATCAGTACGATCGGCGTATATTCGGCGAAATTGGCGTGCGACCGGCTGCGCGCGAGCAGCAGATCATCGCCCAGATGGCCGAGCCCGCCACCGGCCGCAGCGCGGGTGCGGCCGCTGCGAAACGCCAGCCAGACGTTGAGCAGGCCGGCAGCGCCGGTGGCGCTCAGGGTGATCGGCAACAGGGCAATGGCCATCGACATTCTCGCGCAAGGAAACCCCGTTGCCTCTGCCAGCCATTGCGAGTGCTTGCAACGGCGCGCGAAATCGGTATAGGCAGCGCCCTTCGCGAAGCGCCCGGCCGCTGGTGGCTATCCGCGGCCGGTCGGTCGTGGTATCCATTGGCGTCCCGGCGCTCGCCGTTTGTTTGCCATTTTTCGAAAGCTAAGGTGCCGCCATGGCCGTCCCAAAGAGAAAGACTTCGCCCTCGAAGCGCGGCATGCGTCGCAGCCACGATTCGCTGACTGTTGCATCGTTTCAGGAATGCCCCAACTGCGGCGAACTGAAGCGCCCGCATGTGCTTTGTGGTGCCTGCGGCCATTATAACGGCCGCGAGATCGTCTCGGTCGAAGCCTGACACCAACCGGCCGGGGGACTGACGTGGCATGAACTCCCGGATCGCGATCGACGCGATGGGCGGCGACGACGGCCTGGCAGTAATGCTGGCCGGCACCGCTCAGGCATTCGATCGCTTGCCCGAGTCGAGTTTCCTGCTGGTGGGTGACGAAGCGGCGATTCGCGCAGGCCTCGCGCGCTATCCTGCGCTCGCCGCGCGGGCCGAGATTGTCCACGCCCCCGATGTCGTCAGCGCGAGCGAAAAGCCGAGCGCGGCGCTGCGCCGCGCCAAGACAACGTCGATCGGCATCGCGATCGATCTGGTCAAGCAAGGCAAGGCATCGGCGGCGGTTTCCTCTGGCAATACCGGCGCGCTGATGGCGATGGCCAAGCTTGCGCTGCGCACCTTGCCCGGCATCGATCGCCCCGCGCTGGCCGCCACCATGCCCAGCCTCGGCGCGAACGACGTCGTCATGCTCGATCTCGGCGCCAACACCGAATGCGATGCGGCAAACCTGGTGCAGTTCGCCGTGATGGGCGCGGCCTATGCGCGGACCACTTTCGATCTCGCCTCACCGCGCGTTGCCCTGCTCAACATCGGCACCGAGGATATGAAGGGTACCGACAACATTCGTGATGCCGCCGCGCAATTGAAGGCCGCGACGCATCTGCCGATGACCTTTGCCGGCTTCGCCGAAGGCAACCGGCTGTCGCGGGGCGACCTCGACGTTATCGTTTGCGACGGCTTTTCGGGCAATATCGCGCTCAAGACCGCCGAAGGGACGGCGCGCTTCGTGGCCGATCTGCTCAAGCGTGCTTTCAGCAGCTCGTTCCGCTCGAAGGTCGGCTTCCTGATCTCGCGCCCCGCCACCAAGCTGCTGCGCGATCATCTCGATCCCAACAACCACAATGGCGCAGTGTTTCTGGGGCTGAACGGCATTGTCGTCAAAAGCCACGGCAGCGCCAACGAGAACGGCGTCGCGCATGCGATCGCGCTCGCAGCCAAGCTGGTGCGCGACGATCTGACGCGCCGGATCAGCGACGACCTCGGCAATTTCGAAGCGAAGGCGGCATGATCCGCGCGGTCATTACCGGCACCGGATCGGCGCTGCCCAAGCGCTGCGTGCTCAATGCCGAGCTGGCCGAAATGGTCGACACCTCGGACGAATGGATCGTCGAGCGCACTGGCATTCGCCAGCGCTACATCGCAGGCGAAGGCGAGACGACGGCGAGTCTTGCGACCGATGCCGCGCGCGTCGCGCTGGCGGCTGCGGGGCGGGCGGCGAGCGATGTCGATCTGATCGTGCTGGCGACCGCCACGCCCGACCAGACCTTCCCGTCATCGGCGACCAAGGTCCAGCATGCGCTGGGCGCGGGCGATTGCGTCGCGTTCGATGTCGCGGCGGTGTGCTCTGGCTTCCTTTATGCGCTGCAGGTGGCGGAAAACATGATCCGCGCCGGCTCCGCACGTTGTGCGCTGGTGATCGGCGCTGAGACCTTCAGCCGCATCCTCGACTGGGAAGACCGCGCGACCTGCGTGTTGTTCGGCGACGGAGCGGGCGCGATCGTGCTCGAAGCCGAAGAAAATGGCGATCGCGGCGTGCTGGCCAGCAAGCTCCATGCCGATGGCGCCTTCAACGACCTGCTCTACGTCGATGGCGGCCCGTCGACCACCGGCACGGTCGGCAAGGTGCGCATGAAGGGGCGCGAGGTCTTCCGCCACGCCGTCGCCAAGCTTGCGGGCGTCATGGAGGAAGTGCTGACGATGGCGGGCGAGGCCCCGGCCGATGTCGACTGGGTGGTGCCGCATCAGGCCAATATCCGCATTCTCGATGCGACCGCGAAGAAGCTCGGGCTCGATCCCGACCGCGTCGTCGTCACCGTCGATCGCCATGCGAATACCTCGGCAGCGTCGGTTCCGCTCGCGCTCGACACGGCGGTACGCGATGGCCGGATCAAGCGCGGCGACCTGCTCGTGCTCGAAGCGATGGGCGGTGGCTTCACCTGGGGAGCGGCGCTCGTCCGCTTCTGATCGTTGCGGCATCGCAACAGATAATTTGCCATGCATTACGACTGTGTTAGGCTCGACTCCTGTCAAGGGGAGGAATGCCGCATGGCTGCTGCGGGAACTTTAACACGAGCCGATCTTGCCGAAGCACTGCACCGTCAGGTGGGTTTGTCGCGGACCGATTCGGCGCGGATGGTCGAAAATATCCTGAGCCACATGTGCCAGGCGCTGGCCGATGGCGAGAATGTGAAGATTTCGGGCTTTGGCACTTTCGTGCTGCGCGAGAAGGGCGAGCGGATCGGCCGCAATCCCAAGACTGGCGTCGAAGTGCCGATCGCACCGCGCAAGGTGATGACGTTCCGCGCCAGCCAGATGCTGCGCGAACGCATCGTCAAGGCGGGGTAAGGTATTCAGATTATGTCGGAAAAGGCGCCAGGCGCCTATCGGACGATTGGCGAATTGTCTGAAGAGACGGGGGTTGCGCGCCACATCCTGCGCTATTGGGAAACGCGCTTCCCCCAGCTTCGCCCGCTGACCCGCGCTGGTCGGCGGCGTTATTACCGGCCCGACGATGTCGCGCTGGTGCGCCGGATCAACACGCTGCTCGGCGATGAAGGCTATACGATCCGCGGCGTCCAGACGTTGCTGGCGAGCGAAGGCAAGACGGTTGTGACCTGCGACGCACGGGCGGTTCAGGCGGTCCGTGACGCTCTGGTTGCTGCGCTGGCGGCCGACGTCGGCTGACGGTTGCGCGCCGCGACTCGGGGCGCGCGACTCGCTCAAAAGGGGGCCTCAAACCGCTAGTCGGGACCCGATCGTCGCTTGCTTACCCGGATTGGGTATCGCGCGCCGCCGCCAGCCCGTGGCGCAAGAGTTGCGCGATCACGCCGGCGACGGTCTCGGCGCTGAGGTCCTCGCCCCAGACGCCGTAGCGCAGACCGAGAAACACGTTCATCCCCATGATCGCCCAGGCATGCACTTCGCTATGCTCGCCGCGCACTTCGCCGCGCGCCGCCGCAGCTTCCAGCCGTTGGGCGATACGCTCGGCCGTCGTCGAATAATGCGCACGGAAACTGTCGGGATCGACGAATTCGGCTTCGTCGATGATGCGATAGATTTCCTTATGGCCGCGCACGAAGTCGATGAAGGCCTTCAACCCGGCCTGCTCGGCAGCGACCTGGTCGGGTGCGGTCTGGAGCACCGGAGCGACATGGTCACGGACCTGATCCGACATGTCGCGCACCAACGCGCGGAACAGCGCGTCCTTGCTGTCGAAATAGGTGTAGAAACTGCCCAGCGCGACGCCCGCACGCCGAGTGATCCCGCTGATCGACGCTTCATGAAAACCGCGCTCGCCGAACTCGCTGCGCGCGGCGTCGAGGATGGCGCGCCGCGTCCGGCGGCCGCGGTCGGTACGCGGCTGCTTGGCATCGGTCGAGGCGGTCGGCACCGGCATTACGTCAGATAGTTTCTCAAGTTGAAACATGGTTCAACTTTCAGTATAGATGTCCCGACCCCGAGCGCAACCCGCAGAAGTCCGCGCCGGCCTAAGGAGGGATTTTGATGACCTACCGCACTGCCTGTCTGCGCGCCGCGCTGTTCGCCGGCGCCGCGATGATCGCCCTGCCTGCCGCAGCACAGACCGCGCCGGCACCCGCACCCGACGCGCAACCCGCCGTTACCGAAGGTGACGATGTCGTCGTCGTCGCCCGCCGCCGCGAGGAACGGCTGCTCGATGTGCCGATCGCGGTGTCGGCGCTGTCGCAGACCGACCTCGCCAGGCTGCAGGCAATCGACCTGTCGGGCATTCAGGGCGCGATCCCCAACGTCAATCTGGTGCAGGGCCGCGGTTCATCGACCAGCGCCAACTTTTTCATCCGCGGCATCGGCCAGCCCGATGCGCTGCAGACCTTCGACCCCGCCGTCGGCGTCTATGTCGATGGCGTCTATCTCAGCCGCATTCAGGGTGCGCTGCTCAACCTGTTCGATGTCCAGCGCGTCGAAGTGCTGCGCGGGCCGCAGGGCACGCTCTATGGCAAGAACACGATCGGCGGCGCGGTCAACATCGTCACCCGCAAGCCCGACCTGAACGCCTTCCATGCGAGCGCCGACGTGACCTATGGCGCCTATGATCAGGTGCTGCTCAACGGTTATGTCACCGTGCCGCTGGCGCGCGATGTGCTCGCGCTGTCGGTCGCGGGCACCTATGACACGCGCGACGGGCTCGTCACCGATCCGCGCACCGGGCGCCGCTTCAACGACCGCAATCTCTGGGCCGGGCGCGGCATCCTGCGCTTCAAGCCTGCCGATGGCTTCGAATTCACGCTGTCGGGCGATTACACCAAACAGCGCAATGCCGCGACGCTCGGCTATCCGACCGCGCCGCTGCTCCAGACCAGCCTGTTTCCGGCGGGCGCCACCGTGCTGGTGCCGGCAGAGCCCTATGGCCCGTACAACTTCCGCGCCTCGACCAGCCTGACCCCGGGGCAGGGGCAGCGGCTCGACCATTGGGGCATCGGCTTCACAGCCAACATCGACATCACCGACACGCTGCAATTCGTGTCGATCACCGGCTATCGCAAGCTCGACCCCAATTTCTTCATAGACATCGATGCCAGCCAGTTCTTCCTCGGCGACGTGTTCGTCGGCGTCGACCAGAAGCAGTTCAGCCAGGAACTTCAGCTCAAATACAATGGCAACAAGCTGAAGGGCGTGTTCGGGCTCTATTACCTCGACGAAAATGTCACCTCGAATCAGACCGCGTTCGGCAATGACATTTTCACGTTCCTGGGCGCGCCGACAACGTTCACCCGGCTGATCAACGACGCGCAGAACACCAAGAGCTATGCCGCCTTCGGCCAGTTCACTTATGATTTCACCAGCCGCTTCGCCTTCACGGCGGGGCTGCGCTATACGCGTGAGGACAGGCGCTACAACCGCTTCACGACGACGATCTCGTCGCTGGCCGCGCTCAACAATCTGCAGTTCCGCTTCCCCGACAATCTGCCGGCACCGCTCAACGCGGACAATGTTGCGAGCTTCGATGCGTGGACGCCGAGCTTCACGCTCAGCTTCAAGCCCGACCGCGACAGTCTGATCTATGCAAGCGCCAGCCGCGGCTTCAAATCGGGCGGGTTCAATGGCCGCGCGAACAGCGTCAACGACCTGACCTTGGTCGTGAACGGCACCCCGACGATCGTCAATCGCTTCCGCCCGGAGACGGTGTGGACTTATGAAATCGGCGCCAAGGGCAGCTTCGCCGATGGCCGGGTGAAGCTGTCGGCGGCGGCATTTTATTCGGATTACAGCAATTTCCAGGCGCGCGTTGGCGGCGGCGTGGTGGGGGCCGCCAATACCGGCGTCTTCCCGGTCATCAACGCCGGCAAGCTGCGGATCTGGGGCTTCGAGGTCGAAGCGGTGGCGAAGCCCTCTCGCGCGCTGACGCTGACCGGCTCGCTCGGCTATCTCGATGCGAAGTATCTGCGCTTCGACGACGGTCGGCGGGTGCCGCCGGGCACTTTCTCGTGCAACCCGACCGGCGCCGCCGTCACTTGCCGTCCGGCGTTTGCCCCGCCGATCTCCGCGCGGCTGGCGGGCGACTATGTCGTGCCAATCGGGTCGAACAAGCTGACGCTCGGCATCGAAGGCCGGTTCATCGACAAGCAATTCCTGTCGGTCGACAATCGCCCCGGCCTGACCGAGCCCGGCTATGCGCTCGGCAACGCCTATGTGCAGCTCGATCTCGATAACAGCCGCTATTATCTGCGCGGCGCGGTGAAGAATTTCTCCGACACGCGCTACCGCACCGACGGGCAGGAATTCTCGAGCGTCGCCAACATCCAGACGGTCTATTATGGCGATCCGCGGACGTGGACGATCACCGCAGGTTTCCGCTTCTGACCGGCTGCATCGTGCTGATGTGCGCGGTGGGCGGGCGCGACGAGGCCGAGGCGATCGCCACGGCTTTGGTTGAGGCCCGGCTCGCCGCGTGCGTCCAGTTAATGCCGGTCGACAGTGTTTACCGCTGGGAAGGCGCGATCGAGCGGTCGAGCGAAGTGATGCTCCACGCCAAGACCATGCACACGAAGCTCGCCGAGGCCGAGGCGCTGATCAAGGCGCGGCACAGCTATGCGGTGCCGGAGATCATCGTGCTGCCGATCGTCGGCGGCTCGGCTGAATATCTGGACTGGATTCGCGCCGAAGTCAGCGCTCCCGCGTCGCGCTGAAGGTCACCTTGTTGTATCGCTCGGCGATGTAATTCACTTCCCACGCCGATTTCGCCATGAACACCGGATTGCCGTCGCGGTCCTTGGCCATCGCGCCGCGATTGAGGTCCATGAAGTTCTTGAGCTCGGCCGGATCGCTCGCCGACACCCAGCGCGCGGTTTCGAACGGCGCCATCTCGAGCCCGGCGTCGACCTTGTATTCGGCTTCGAGCCGCGACAGCAGCACGTCGAGCTGGAGCTGGCCGACGACGCCGATGATCCAGTTCGAGCCGATTTCGGGGTAGAAGACCTGCGTCACGCCTTCCTCGGCCATGTCGTCGAGCGCCTTGCGCAGCTGCTTGGTCTTGGTCGGGTCCTTGAGCGCCACGCGGCGCAGGATTTCGGGCGCGAAATTGGGAAGACCGGTGAAGCGCACGGCCGCGCGTTCGGACAATGTGTCGCCCACCCGCAGCGTGCCGTGGTTGGGAATGCCGATGATGTCGCCCGGGAAAGCCTCGTCCGCCAGCTCGCGGTTCTGCGCGAAGAACAGGATCGGCGAATGGATCGCGATCGGCTTGCCGTGGCCGGTCGGCGTCAGCTTCATGCCGCGTTTGAACGTCCCCGAACACAGCCGCATGAAGGCGATCCGGTCGCGGTGCTGCGGGTCCATGTTCGCCTGCACCTTGAATACGAAGCCGGTGACTTCGGTGCCATCGGGGCTCACCGGGGCAGGCTCGGCGGGCTGCGGGCGCGGCCCCGGCGCGTGGCGGGCGAGCGCGTCGATCAGCTCGCCGACGCCGAAATCCTTGAGCGCCGAGCCGAAATAGACCGGCGTCTGGTCACCGCTGCGATAGGCTTCGGCATCGAACGCGCCATAGCCGCCCAGCGCAAGTTCGGCTTCCTCGCGCAGTCTTGTGAGCCCCTCGCTCGACAGCGCATCGGCAAGCGCCGGATCGTCGAGCCCGGCAAAGCGCGTCGCCTTGCCCAGAAATTCGCGGCTGCCGCCCTCGGGCTGCCGCAGCGTGTCGCCGTGGAAGTCGTAGATCCCTTCGAATTCGCCGCCCATGCCGATCGGCCAGCTCATTGGCGTCACGTCGAGCGCGAGCAGATCGGCGATCTCGTCGAGCAACGCGAACGGGTCGCGCCCCTCGCGGTCGACTTTGTTGACGAACGTGATGATCGGCACCGACCGCAACCGGCACACTTCGAACAGCTTGCGCGTCTGCGCCTCGATGCCGCGCGCGGCGTCGATCACCATCACCGCCGAATCGACCGCGGTCAGCGTGCGATAAGTGTCTTCGCTGAAATCCTCGTGGCCCGGTGTGTCGAGCAGGTTGAAGGTGATGCCGTCCTTTTCGAATGTCATCACCGACGACGTGACCGAAATGCCGCGCTGCTGCTCGATCTTCATCCAGTCGGAGCGAGCACGCCGATTGGCGCCGCGCGCCTTGACCTCGCCCGCCAGATGGATCGCGCCGCCGAAATAGAGCAGCTTTTCGGTGAGCGTGGTCTTGCCGGCGTCGGGGTGGGAAATGATCGCGAAAGTGCGGCGTTCGAAAGGCGATGTCATCGGCTGCGGTTAGCCCCCGGGGCTTACCGAGTCGAGAGTTCGTCCTTCCGGCGGCCTCGCCCGAACGACCGCTATTGCAGCGGGGGCTGGCAGTTGCGGGGATCGCAAATCGCGCGCTGGCCGAGATAGGCTCTCGACGCCTGCAGGAGACCGCGCAATCGGCCGGTCCGGTCGCCCAAGCAGCGCGGATCACTGTCCGGACAGCCGCCATTGCTGGCGCTGCCAGCGCTGCGCGCCATCGCGGCCAAATCGACCACCGCGGATCCATTGCGGCTGGTGATTACGCCGCTCATGCACGATGCCGTCGCTTCGCCGGCGGCGGCGGTCGACTCGACCGGGTTCGGGCATTTGTTAAGCGCTTCGTCAAACGCGGTGCGCATCGAAGCCGACTGTGACGGGGCCGAGCGGCTGCCGCAAGCGATACTGAGCGGGCCGCCTAGGTCATCGCCACCATCCGGGCCGGGCCGCGACGTATCGCCGCCGCTGGTCGGCGGTGGCGTTGTGTCGCTGCCCTCGGCGGGTGGCTCGCTGCTGGCCGGCTCGCTGGCGGCTGCCTCTCGGCGGCGTTCCTCTGCTTCGATCTGGCGATGGCGTGCCTCGGCGATCAGTCCGAGCTGGCCGCCCCCCGCGACTTCATGCGCGCTGAATTCAAGGATTGCGACCAACCCGATCAATGGACTCATGATGACAAAGCGACCGGCGGCGGCCAACTGGTCCCGCTCGCCATCGAAGCCGTTCGACGCGAAGTCGAGCAGCCCCTGCGTCGCGGGTAAGGGATTGTCGGGATCGAGCGACCGCGTGCCGCCCGAAAAACGTGCGCGGACCGGATCGAAGCCCGCACAGACGAAATCCATCGGATCGCGCGGCGGCTTGCCCCGCGACCCAGAGCGCGACGGCGCTCCGGTCCCGGCCAGGGTGGTGCTGCCGGCGCCCGGGCAGCCCGACGCATCGCCCCGCGCCCTTTCGGCAGGCGTCGAGTGGCGCGGCCCGCCCACGCAAAATGGATTCTGCCCGCTCAGCATTCGGTCGAACGCCGCCCGCCCGGCTTCGCCGGCAAAGGTGATCCGCGCAAAGCCATCTTCCTGCGTCAACACCGAAAGATCGACGATATTGTCGCGGTCGCTGTCGATCAGCAGTTCCGATGCCCCGCGCGACATCAGATAGGCGCCCGCTACATTGCCACTACGGTCGAGCAGCCGCTTGCCGATCACGCCCGAGCGCCCGACGAAAAAGCCGTCGCGCCCGGTCCGAGACGCATCGGACCAACGCGCCGTCATCAGCGTGAAGCCTGCACTGCCAAAAGCCGGCAGGCCGAGGATACCGCGCCGGTTGGTAACAGCGATGCCGCCGCCCGTGCGGACATTGAGCACGATTTCGGTATAGTTGCGCTGGAGCGCAGACAGCGCCGCCGTCGAAGGCGTGGTCGGGGCCTTGCGAAGGACCGGCGAAACGGGGATCGATTGAGCATGCGCGCTCGACGTCAACCCGAGCGATATTGCTCCTGCTATCGATCCGAGCACCGTCAATGCCTGACGATTGGGTTTAAGTTGCTTGGCCAGCTGCAAAACGAAGCGTCGCATGTCCGACTCCCCCTCTGTTCGGGACGCGGTGCGAAATGCTACGCTACTTATGCCCATGCGCAAGCGAATTTGCATCGCGCCAAGGCCGAAGGCCACGATCTTGGCGCGAACCGTCCAGACTGTCGGCTATGCGTCCAGCGTGACTTGCATCTCGCATGCCCAGGTCGCCCCCGGTGCCACGGCGAAGACGCCCGGCTTGTCGCGGAACTCGCCCTGAAAATCGACGCTGTCGGCAATCCCGTGCCACGGCTCGATGCAGACATAGCGCGCGCCGGGCTTGGTCCAGATGCCGAGCCGCGGCGTGTCGGGGAAAGCGATGGCGAGCTGCGGGCCGGTGCTCGCGCCATAACGCAGCGCGCGTGACGCAATCGGGTTCCAGATCAGCGCATCGGCTTCAAACAGCGCATCGGCGAGGGCGAGCGTGTCGCCCGCGACCGACGTCGGACGATCCTCGGCGATCAGGCCGTCTTCGTTCAGGCCCTTGAGCATCCCCGGCTCGGGCGCGTCGAAGACGATCCGGTGATCCGCGCGGGGGCGGGCATAGGGCAGTGGCCAGGCAAAGGCCGGGTGCCAGCCAAAGCTCGCGAGCAACGGCGTGTCGGCGGGATTGCCGATCTTCGCCGTCATCGTCAGCGTCGCTCCGTCGATCGCGAAGCCGATCTCAAGCAGAAACGCGAAGGGGTACATCTCCCGCGTCGCTGCCGAATCGGTCATTCGGAAGAGCGCATGCGTTGGGGAAGACGCGGCAAGGTCGAAGGTCGACCGCCGCGCGAAGCCGTGCTTTTCCATCCGATAGGATTCGCCGTCGACCCACAGCACATCGTCGTTCAGCCGCCCGACGATCGGGAACAGGATCGGCGCGCGCCCGCGCCAATAGGCGGGGTCGGCATCGGTCATCAGCTCACGACCGTCCGCGTCTTTCAGCGACGAGAGTTCGGCACCGAGCGGGTTGATCGCGGCGCGCAGTTGGCCCGATCCGATCCTGATAAACTCAGTCATGCGTGCCTCAGTCGACCGATATCAGGCCGGGATCGCGCGCATGCGATTGCCGCGCGGGTTATGCTCGACCTCGGCCAGCCCCAGCCGTTCCATCAGCGGCGGCACATACATGCCGAAGCGCCCCCGCAGACCCTTCTTCAGGCCATACCAGCCGCCGATCGGATTGTCGGGCGATCGGCCCCATGCTTCGACGGTGCCGGGCTTGGCGTCCTTCTGCTCGTCGGCCGATCCCAGTTCGATCCAGTCGCCGTGCGCGATCAGCATCGCGTGCAGATCGTCGAGACAGCGCGCATCGTAATGCAGCACGGTCTTGCCGACGGTGCAGACCAGAATCGCCAGGCCATCACGTTCGGCGCGGTGCATGGTGAAGTCGCTCGTCAGCGGCGGCGTCTTGAGCTGCCACGGGTCGCCGGGCGTCCCCGATCCCAGTGCTGATGTGCCCTCGCTCATGGATGCCAGAATAGCCGATCAGCCGCGCAGAGTCGCCCCCAGTTTCGCCGCGGCCGCCACGACCTTGTCGGCGATGCCCCTCAGCTCCTCGTCGGTGAAGCTCTTGTCGACGGGTTGCAGTGTCACTTCGATGGCGAAGGATTTGGCCCCGTCGCGCTCGAACCGGTCGAAAAGCCGCGCGGCCGTGATCGCCTTTTTGTCGACCCCGCGCACCGCCCGCACCAGCGAGTCGGCGGCGAGATTGGCGGGGACGAGGAAAGCGAAATCACGCGTCACGGCTTGCAGCGCCGGCGGCGCATAGGCCGGGCGCATGAAGCCGTTCCCCCCGCGTTTGGCGGGAACGGCATCCAGATAGAGTTCGACAGCTGCCACCGCGCCGTCGAGGTCGAAGGCTTTGAGCGTCAGTGGGTGCAGCATCCCGAAGGCGGCAAGCACCGTCTTCGGCCCGAGCCGCAAAGTACCCGACTGGCCGGGATGCCAAGCCTCCCCCGCTTCGCCGAACACTTGCAGATTTTCGACCGGCACGCCCGCTTCGCCCAGCAGCGCCAGCGCTTCGGCCTTGGCATCGAAGGCGTCGAAGCCCTGCGCCTTGCCGCTCTGCCAGTTGCGCGGTGCCTTGTTGCCCGCGAGCACGACGCCCAAGGTCATCCGCTCGGCATCGCTCAGATAGCGGCGACCGAGTTCGAACAAGCGAACACTCGGCACGCCGCGTTTCAGATTGCGCGCGGTCGCGGCCAGCAGGCCGGGCAGCAGCGACGGCCGCATGACCTTCAGGTCTTCGCTGATCGGATTGGCGAGCGTCCAGGCGAAGTTGCTGGCGCCTGCAAACACGGCCGCCTGCGCTTCGGGGAGGAAGCTCCACGTCACCGCTTCGTTCAGGCTCCGCGCCGCCGCCGCGCGGCGGACCCGGCGTTCGAGCTTCTGCTCGGGCGTCGCGGTCGGGCGGGCGACACCGGGGGTGCGGGGCAGCAGCACCGGCGGCACCTTGTCGATGCCTTCGATGCGGATCACTTCCTCGACAATGTCGGCGGGGCCATCGACGTCGCGCCGCCAGCTCGGCACGCCGACCTGCCAATCGGGCGACACCGTGAAGCCGAGCGACTCAAGAATCGCGCGCTGGCGGTCAGGCGCGATCGCGAGACCGCCGAGCGTCTCGGCGCGATCGGGATCATAAGCGATCGTCTTCGTCGCCAGCGGCGGAGCGCCTGCTCGCGTCACCTCGCTCGGGGTGCCGCCGCACAGCTCGACCACCAGCGCCGCCGCAATCGCCAGCCCCTCGTCGAGGAAGGCCGGGTCGACCCCGCGCTCGAAGCGAGTGCGGGCGTCGCTGGTGAGCAGCAGCTTCTGGCCGGTGCGGGCAATGCTTTCGGGATCGAAATAGGCGCATTCGATCAGCACATCGGTGGTCGTCTCCGACACGCCGGTTTCCTCGCCGCCCATGATGCCGCCGATATCGTGGACTTTCGCCCCGTCGGCGATCACCGTCATGCCCGAGTCAAGCGCATAGGTCTTGCCGTTGAGCGCGAGCACGCTTTCGCCCGCCCGCGCCTTGCGCGCGACTAGGCCGCCGTCGAGCTTGGCCACGTCATAGACGTGCAGCGGGCGGCCGAGATCGAACATCACATAATTGGTGATGTCGACGAGTGTCGAAATGGGCTTTTGCCCGATCGCCTTCAGGCGGCGCTGCATCCACTCAGGCGAGGGGCCATTGCTCACACCGCGCACCAATTGCCCGTAAAAGGCCGGGCAGCCGTCCGTATCCTCGGTGGCTATCGATGGCCCGGCGCCGGATACGGACAGCGAGACGGGCTTTAGCGGGCGCAATTGCCCCATGCCGCCTGCTGCGAGGTCGCGCGCGATGCCGCGCACGCCCATGCAATCCTGCTTGTTGGGCGTCACCGACACGTCGATCACCGGATCGGTGAGCCCGGCATAATCGGGATAGGGCGTGCCGACCGGCGCACCCTCGGGCAGCTCGATGATGCCGTCGTGATCGTCGCCGAGCTCGAGCTCTTTCGCCGAGCACATCATCCCGTTCGATTCGACCCCGCGGATCGAGGCGACCTTGAGCTCGAAGCCGCTCCCGGGCACGACCGCGCCGGCGGGGCCGAACACGCCGAGCATCCCGGCGCGGGCGTTGGGCGCGCCGCAGACGACCTGCAGCGGGCCGTCGCCGGCATCGACTTGCAGCACTTGCAGCTTGTCGGCCTGTGGATGCCGTTCCGCCGACAGCACGCGCGCGACACGGAATGCGGCGAGTGCCGCGCCGGGGTCTTCCACCCCTTCGACTTCGAGGCCAATACGGGTCAGCGCGAGCACGATCTCGTCGAGCGAGGCGCTGGTATCGAGATGCTCCTTGAGCCACGAAAGCGTGAACTTCATGCGCCGACTCCCCCGCTCAAGGTCGGCACATCGAGCACGCCGAAGCCATAATGCCGCAACCAGCGAATATCGCCATCGAAGAAGGCGCGCAGATCGTCCATCCCGTATTTGAGCATCGCTAGCCGGTCGATCCCGCAGCCGAACGCAAAGCCTTGCCACACATCGGGATCATAGCCACCCGCCTCGATCACTTTGCGGTGGACCATGCCGCTGCCGAGCACTTCCATCCAATGGTCGCTACCGCCAATCACGCGCTTGCCGTTCTGGATGGTGTAGCCGACATCGACTTCCGCCGATGGCTCGGTGAAGGGGAAATAGCTCGGGCGCAGCCGCAGCACGATATCGTCGCGCTCGAAATAGGCCTTCAGGAACGTCTCGAGCGTCCATTTGAGATGGCCTAGTGTGATGCCCTTGTCGATCACGAGGCCCTCGACCTGATGGAACATCGGCGTGTGCGTGGCGTCGCTGTCGGAGCGATAGGTGCGGCCCGGCGCGATGATATACACCGGCTTGTCGCCGCCCGCCGCCTGCATCGCGCGGATCTGCACGGGGCTGGTGTGGGTGCGCAGCACCATCGGCGTCGCGTGCTCGCCCGCGAGGTAGAAGGTGTCATGCATCGCCCGCGCCGGATGCGTCTCGGGGATGTTGAGCGCGGTGAAATTATACCAATCGGTCTCGATCTCCGGCCCGGTCGCCACGGCGAAGCCCAGATCGGCGAAGATTTCGGCAAGTTCGTCCATCACCTGGCTCACCGGATGGATCGTGCCGAGCGGCAGCGGCTCGGCCGGGAGCGTCATGTCCAGTGTTTCCGCCGCGAGCCGCGCATCGAGCGCGGCGCGGTCAAGCGCGGCCTTGCGCGTGGTCAGGGCCTCGGTCACGGCCTCCCGCAGCGCGTGAATGCGCGGGCCTTCGCTCTGGCGCTGCTCGGGCGACATGCCGCCCAGCGTCTTGAGCAGGGCGGTCACGCTGCCCGACTTGCCGAGTGCGGCGACACGAATCGCCTCCACCGCGTCAGGCGTGGTCGCCGCATCAATCTGGCCGAGCAGGTCGGCGCGCATCTGGTCTAGGTCAGTCATCCGGCGTTCCTTTGCGTAGCGCCTGCTAGCGGGAGATGAACCAAAGAAAAAGGGCGCCGGTGTTGCCACCGACGCCCCGCATTTCGTGCTCGCGCCAGAACCGCTCAGGCGGCCTGGGGCAGAGCCGCCTTAGCTTGCGCGATGATGCCGCTAAACGCTGCGCCTTCGTGCATGGCGATGTCGGCAAGCACTTTCCGGTCGAGTTCGATGCCGGCGAGCTTCAGCCCGTGCATGAACTGCGAATAGGTGAGCCCTTCGGCGCGGACGCCGGCGTTGATGCGCTGGATCCAGAGCGCCCGGAACGAGCGCTTCTTCACCTTGCGGTCGCGATAGGCATATTGCCCGGCCTTTTCGACGGCCTGGCGAGCGATGCGGATCGTGTTCTTGCGACGGCCGTAATAGCCCTTCGCCGATTCGAGGATCCGCTTGTGCTTGGCGCGGGTGGTTACACCCCGTTTGACGCGTGCCATTTCCTATCGTTCCTTCACTTCAGGCCGTAAGGCGCCCACGCCTTGACGGTCGCGGTGTCTGCTTTGGCAAGCACCGAGGTGCGGCGATTCTGGCGGATATACTTGGCATTGTGGCTGATCAGCCGGTGACGCTTGCCGGCGACACCATGCTTCAGCTTGCCCGTCGCGGTGACGGTGAAGCGCTTCTTCACCCCGCTCTTGGTCTTGAGTTTGGGCATTTTCGTCTCCTTCGTTTGCGCGACGATTTATGAACAGCCACGGCAGCCCATACCGGCCGGACCATTCCTCTTACTCGCGGAAAGGCGGGCGCTTAGACGAAGTGGTCGTGATTGGCAACTGGCGCGGCCGGAAAAACAGTCGTTCGTCCCATGCCTCAGTGGTGTTCGAGCTGCCGGATCAATGTCGGCAGCGCCGCAAGTGTCTCAATTTGTGCGGATGCCCGACCAATATCGGGGCTGTTGGCGTGCGCCAAACCCCAGGGACCACGACGCAGGAAGATCGCGACCATGCCCGCGCCACGCGCCGGGACGATATCATTGTCGAGCCGGTCACCGACATAGGCGATGGCGGACGGCGGCATTCCGGCAACATCGGCGATTCGCTCAAAAAACTCCGGCGACGGCTTTTCGATGCCCCAGCCGGTCGATGTTGCGATGAAATCCGCTGTTGTGCCGCAGGCGCGCAACGCCGCTTCTGCTGCCTCGGGCTGATTGCCAGCAATGCCCACCATCAGCCCCTGTAATCGCAGCTCGGCCATACAGGCGAGCGCATCGGGATAAAAATCCTGCGGTTCGATTATGTAGCCTTGCCCAGCCGCAATCCGCGCACGTTCGGCGGCATCGACATCAAGGCCGGGCGCAAATCGGTCAAAAACCTGGCGATGATGCGCGCCGCTTGCCACCACTTCATGAAATGCCTTGGAAAAGTCGCTGCGGGGCACGCCGAGCCAATCTGCCCAGAGTCCCCATTGGCGTGTCTCGTCGACCAAGGTTTCGCCGACGTCGAAAACAACGGCGCGGATCATCTCCGTTAGTGCCCGCGGCAGGCAAGCGCGTCGATAATGTCGTCGATGCGCGCGGGCTCGCCAGCGGCGATCACTTCGCCGATGCTGTCGTTGGTCAGCGGGTCGCCGGCCCAATCACACATCCGCCCGCCTGCGCCTTCGACGACCGGGACGAGTGCTGCGAAGTCATGGATCTTCAGCCCGGCCTCGACGACGACATCGATATGGCCGCTCGCAAGGCAGCCATAATTATAGCAATCGCCGCCAAGCACCGTCGAGCGTACCTGCGCGTCGAGATGTTCGAAGGCGTGGAGTTGGTCGTCGTTGAACAGCGCCGGAGAGGTGGTCGCGAGCAGCGCCTCGTCAAGCGCCTTGATCAGCCGCGTGCGCGCAGGGGTGCCGTTGAACAAGGTCGGCTGACCGACCACGCCGGTCCAGCGCTCCTTCAGGATCGGCTGGTCGATCACGCCGAGCATCGGCCACCCTTCGACCGTCAGCGCGATCAGCGTGCCGAAGATCGGGCGGCCCGAAATGAAGGCGCGCGTGCCGTCGATCGGGTCGAGCACCCACGCCCGCCCGCTCTTGCCGGGCTTGGTGCCATATTCCTCGCCGATGATCGCATCGTCGGGAAAGGTCCGTTCGATCAGCTGACGCATCGCCGCTTCGGCCGCGCGGTCGGCCAGCGTGACGGGCGAGGCATCGCTCTTGGTCTCAAGGCCATGGTCGGCCCGGAAATAAGAGCGGATCGCAGCACCCGCAGCATCGGCGAGAGCGGCCGCGAGATCGATATCGGCTTGGGAAACGCGCATCCCGCGTGCCTAGCCGTCACCTTCGCACAACGCCAGACTCGCATAAGTCACAAAGCGCTGACAAAAGGGCGGTCATGCGCCTGACCGCTCTTCTGCTCGCCCCGGCCGTCGCGATTGCGGTGGCTGCCAGCCCCGCCGATGCGCAACTGCGCCCGCTGGTTGCACCGCCCGAAAGCGCCGCCAAGGCGAGCAGCGACGGTGTCGACGTGTATCTCGTGAACGAAGGGCAAGAGCCGGCGCCGGTCGCCGCGCCCGACACGATCGACACGATCGCGCGCGACGGGACCGCGCTGACGCTCGAACTGGTGCGCTCAACGGCCGACACCGCGCCGGTGCCGGCTGGCGGGTTCGCCAAGTTGCGCTACCGGCTTGCCCCGCTCACGCCCGCCGTGCCGCAAGTCGCGACCGCCACGCGTCGCCCGCCGCCGGTGGTTGAAGACGGCGAGACCGAAGTGGCCGATTCGCACGGGCTGGCGAGCGGGTTCCTCAGCCGTTTCCGCCCTTATGAGCCGACCTATGTCGCGATCGGATCGGGGCAGGAGAATACCAAGGTACAGTTCAGTTTCGCGCTGCGCCCGTTCGGCGGGCATGGCGCGCTTTCCTATCTCAACGTCGCCTATACCCACACCTTCTTCTGGGCGTTCAACCGCGCGTCAGCGCCGATCCCGACGACGATCTACAGCCCCGAAGTGTTCGTCGACGTGCCGGTCGGCGATCAGGTCAATGTCGCCTTCGGCTATCGTCACAGTTCGAACGGCGGCGGCGTGCGCGATTCGATCGACGCCAACCGGTTGTACCTTCGGGTCAACAAGGCCTTCGATCTCGGGCGCGGCTGGCGGCTCGATGTCGCGCCGCAGGGCTGGGTGTTTTTCGGCACGCGCGGCATCGCGACCGATCTCGACCGATTCTGGGGCAATGCCGGCATCACCGCGTCGATCGCCAAGCGCGACGGGCTTAAGCTCCAGCTTTACGGCCGGGGCGATCCGACCACCGGGCGCGGCGCCGCCGAACTGTTCGCTTCCTATCCGCTGCAGCGGATCGGCGGCGATTTCGGGGTCTATCTCTTCGGTCAGGCCTTCACGGGCTATGGCGAGACGCTGCCGCGCTATAACCAGCAGCAAACGACCGCGCGGATCGGGATTGCGCTTACCCGCTAAGGGCCGGGTTGGCGCGGTGCGGCAACTGGCCTAGCGTTGACACCAAATCTGGATGAGGATCTTGCCCATGCGTCTCGCTCTTGCTGCTGCCGCCGCCTTGCTTGCCACGACGCCTGCGTCTGCAGAGCTAAAGCCCGGTGCCACTGCGCCGCTGTTCACTGCGCAGGGTTCGGTCGCGGGCCAGCCCTTCACGGTCGATCTGAAGGCAGCGCTCAAAAAGGGGCCGGTCGTACTTTATTTCTTCCCGGCGGCGTTCACGCCGGGTTGCAACGCCGAAGCGCATGCCTTTGCCGAGGCAATTGCCGATTTCAAGGCAGCGGGCGCGACCGTGATCGGCATGACGGCGGGCAACACCGACCAGATCGCTAAATTCTCCAGTGCCTATTGCGCGGGCAAGTTTCCGGTCGCGGCCGCCACCCCGGCAGTCGCTGCAGGCTATGACGTCGCGCTCAAGAAACCCGATGGCAGCGCAAGCGGTTACACCAGCCGCACCAGCTATGTCATCGCGCCCGACGGCAAGGTCTTTTACGTCCATAGCGACATGAGCGCTGCCCAGCACGTCAACCTGACCTTGGAAGCAGTCAAGCGGTATCGCGCCACGCATCGCTGAATGCCGCCGAATCATCCTTAGCACTCACCGAATATTAGGCCTTTTCGCTCTAGTAACGACATGTGCGGCGTCACCGGACACGGGTGACCCGCCGTGCAGCGATGGGCTTGACGGTCGATGAGCGGAAGTAGGGTTTTGAGGCAGAGCGTGAAACTGGTGGATCGTCACGCGGCCGAACAGTCGATGTTCGATCGCGTCCGCGACTTCCTGACGCGCAACGCGCTCGGGCCCGATCCAGTCAATTACGAATTCGGCTACCGTGTCACCAGCAATCCCGACAGCGAGCTTGCACGCACCGTCGACGAGCTGACCGACGGCGGTATCCGGCTGACCCGTAACGACATCGAAATGCTCGGAGCGACTGCCGCCTTTAGCGCGACCGTGCCGAGCGAAACCCAGCGCGAGGCGATCGGCCAGATGCTGGTCGCCCAGACGCAGATGCAGGTCGAAGGCTTTCAGGACCTCGTCGCGAACATCCGCAGCGAAGCGCGTGACTTCGGTCGCGACCTTGCCGCCAAGGCCGATGCGATGCGCGACATCGGGCCGTCGGTGTCGGTGACCGACATTGTGCGGCTGACGAGCGCGATGCTCGAACGCGTGCAAAGCACGGAAGAACAGCTCGAAGCCGCAACCCGCGAAGCCGACGAGCTGCGCCGCAAGCTTGAGGAAGCGCGCGACAATGCCCAGCGCGACCCGCTTACCGGCCTGCCCAATCGCCGCGCCTTCGAAGAGGGCTTTGCCGAGCGCGCCGGCCGCGGCGCTTCGATCATCGTCGGGGTGTGCGACATCGACCATTTCAAGCGCGTCAACGACGGCTTTGGCCATGCGGTCGGCGACCGCGTGCTGAAGGCGATTGGCAAGACGCTCGCCGAACGCTGCGAAAATCACTTGGTCGCGCGCTATGGCGGCGAGGAATTCGTGGTGCTGTTCGCCGACCTCAGCCTCGACGCGGCACACCGTCTGCTCGAAGACGCGCGCGAGGAAGTGTCGCGCAAGCGCTACCGGCTGCGCGAGACCGACGCCCCGCTCGGCGAGGTGACTTTTTCGGGTGGGCTGACGATGGCGCAGCCGGGTGAAGCCGTGAACGATGCTTTCGTACGTGCCGACGGCCTGCTCTATGCCGCCAAGGCCGATGGCCGCAACTGTATCAAGATCGGTTGAGCGGCTGGTGTCGAATGCGAATCTTTGGTGCATATTGCGCTGCACAACGGTGTAATTCGCGAATTATGGCGATCTTTGTCGGCCAGAACGGCTGATTTCCTCGAATTTCCCGAACTGGCACGCTCGATGCAACCCCTTGGGCATCGCCGCTGGATGGTCCGGTCGGCGGGTTAAAAGGGAGAAATTCAATGGCTCGTTTCGAATCAGTTCAGCGCGTGGTGCTATCGGCTGCTGCGTCGCTTTTCGTTGGTGTGCTGATGTTTTCGGCTGCCGTTCCGGTCGCGCCGATTGTCTGATCGCCGCTCAGGTTCAGGGATCTTACACATGACCAAAGTGCTTACTCTCGGCCTGCTCGCCTTCGCGGCGACCGGCCTGCTCATCATCGGGCATGATGCGCTGTTGAATTTGGTGCTGGCCGCCTGATGCGCGCCGCACCACGCCAGCCGCGCGGCCCGCGACGCGACGTGGTGCCGATTATGCGCGCCACGTCGCGCCGAAGCGACTAGGCTGCGTCCCGATCGCAGGCATCACGCCCGCGCGGGAGCCGCAGATGGCCAAGGCCCAGAAGAAGTCGAACAAGGAAATCCGCAAACCCAAGGCGGAAAAGCCCAAGAAGCCCAATGCGTCGAACCCGTCGACCAAGGGCATCGTCGCCCCGCAGAGCAGGGACTGAGCGCGACAATGGGCGATGACGACAGCTATATCTATGACGAGGCCAGTGGCGAATGGATCAGTACCGCCGCGGCGGCGGCCGCCCCCGGCGATGCGGATCGCGTCGAGGTGCGCGATGCCGTAGGCAATCTGCTTGCCGATGGCGATCAGGTGACGCTGATCAAGGATCTGGTAGTCAAGGGCGCTGGCCAGACGCTCAAGCGCGGGACGCTGATCAAATCGATCCGGCTGACCGGCGATCCGCAGGAAATCGACTGCAAATATGAAGGGATCAAGGGGCTGGTATTGCGCGCCGAATTCGTGCGCAAACGCTGATGCGGAACCCGGTCGCCCGCCGAGGCGAGCGACCGGCGATGCGGCTCAACCCTTGCGGCTGGCCTCGAACAGGAACCAGGCGCGCTGTTCGGCTTCGTCGGTCCAGGTGTCGAGGATGCCGCTGGTCGCATTGTCCTTGGCGTCGTCGACGATGTCCTTGGCTTCGCGCAAGCTCGCGATCAGCTTCAGATTATCCTCACGCAGCTCGGCCAGCATCGCTTCGGGCGCGACATAGTCGTCGTCATTGTCCCGGATCGTCTGGTGCCGCGCGATATCGCCGATCGATCGCAGCGTGGTGTTGCCGGTTTTGCGCACGCGTTCGGCAATCGCATCGGTGGTCGCAAGAATTTGCGCTGCCTGCTCGTCGAGCAGCAAGTGATAGTCGCGGAAATGCGGCCCCGAGACGTGCCAGTGGAAATTCTTGGTCTTCAGGTACAGCGCGAAGCTGTCGGCGAGAATGCCGTTGAGCGCTTCCGCCACGGACTTGGTCGCGTTTGATTTCAGGTCGGTCGGGGTCTTGAGAGCGGGGTCGGTCGCCATGTGCGATCTCCTGTTGGGACGGGTCGTTGCGATAATGATCCAACTAGCATTTTGGATCCGCTGCTGCGCCGCAAATTGTCGATCAGACTGGGCGAAAGGCTAAATCAGCCGGAATGCGCTGAGCGCTGCGATGCTGGCCGCGATGCCCAACAGTCCGCCCACCGACAGGCGGACGACGCGGCGCCGCAGCGGCGTCACGCCCGCCTCAGCGAGCGCAAGCGCTGCCCCTGCCACCACTGCACCGCCGATCGTCGAACCGACCGCCGCAAACACCGGCTCGCCAACCCGCAGCGCCAGCGCCATCGTGACGAACTGCGCGCTGCCGAAACCGAGCGTCAGCATCCCGATCAACGGCGTCACGAACGGGCCAGTCCGCCATCCGGCGAGCGATTCGGGCGGCTTCAGCGCAGTGAGGCTGCCGAGCGCGGCAGCGGCGAGCGACAGCGCCAGAAACAGCGCGCGGGCATTGGGGGTCAGCCGTGGTGCAAGCGTCGCGCCGCCAGTCGCGGCCAGCGCATTCACCAGCGCCAGCGCCGTCACGGCCCCGGCCAGCACCAGCACATGCTGGCGGTAGCGCGCGCCAAGGCCAGCGATCAGCCATGGCGTGCGATCGGTCGCGTGTATCAGCAGAGCAGCGACGAGCGCCGCCATCAATGCGTCCATGCCCGTCCCATCCCGTCGAGACGGTCACCCTGCGCCCTGCCCGGTAAAGATGGCGTTAGTCGCGGTCGCAGGGCGGTGCAGGCTTGACTTTGCGATCGCGCTGCTTCATCTGGCGCGCCTGTTCAAGCGGCGGGCACCCCTGCTCGTCGCTTGTTGCTTTTTCAACTTCGCAGGATTTCGGGTCATGGCAAAGCCGACCACCGTCAAGATCAAGCTCGTCAGCTCGGCCGACACCGGGTTCTTCTATGTCACCAAGAAGAATCCGCGCACCAAGACCGAAAAGCTGAGCTTCAAGAAATATGACCCGGTCGTGCGCAAGCATGTCGAGTTCAAGGAAGCCAAGATCAAGTAACGGCTTTTCCGCTTTTGCGAATTGCCCGGCATTGCCAGGATTAAAGAGCCGCCGGCCCCGTGCCGTGCGGCTCTTCGCTTGTCGGCAGCAATGCCTTCACTTCGGCCATGAACGCGGCGAGCGCGATCGGCTTCGACACATAGGCGTTGGCGCCGGCCGCGCGGATACGCTCCTCATCGGCGCGGCTGGCATAGGCCGTGACCGCGAGAATTGGCGTCGTCCGCAAGGTCAGGTCGCCGCGCACCTGCGCGATCAGGTCATAGCCGCTGACATGCGGCAGCTGGATGTCGGTGATCAGCAGGTCGGGCGCAAAGGCCCGGGCGCGCGCCACCGCTTCGCGCCCGTCGCGCACGCCTTCGGTCTCGAATCCGTGCGCGCGCAGCAGATCGCAGAAAAGTTTGAGATTGAGTTCGTTGTCCTCGACAACCAGCACCCTTTTTGCCACGTGCCTTGTGTCCTTCCCGCCACCACCCCATCGGATCAGGGCCAATTAGGCAATGCGCGCGCGCGATACAATTGAAGACGCCGGAGCCGATGCGCTGGCGCTGCGCGCGCTGGTCTGGGCGCTCGGTGATCCGACCCGGGCGGAACGGCTGCTCGCGCTGACCGGGCTAACCCCCGATGATTTGCGCGCTCGCGCAGGCGAGTCAGCGGTGCTGGCGGCGGTGCTCGGCTTCGTCGAAAGCCATGAGCCCGATCTGGTGGCATGCGCAGAAACGCTCGGTGTCGCGCCGAGTGCGCTGGTGCGCGCCCGTGCCACGTTGGAGAACGCATGAAACCGCTGCTGATCTGCGATTGCGACGAAGTGCTGCTGCACATGGTCCGTCATTTCGGTGTCTGGTTGCGCGAGCGGCATGACATCGCGTTCGAGCTGCAGGGCGGTGATTTCGCGAACAGCATGAAGCGCGCCGACGGCTCACTGGTCGAGCGGACCGAGATGTGGGGACTGCTCGACGGCTTCTTCCCCGATGAAATGGAGCGCCAGACGCTGGTGCCCGGCGCGCGCGAGGCGCTCGCGGCGCTGAGCGAAACCGCCGATATCGTCATCCTCACCAATCTCGGTGACCATTGCCGCGACGCGCGGATCGCGCAGCTCGCCGCCTTCGGGATCGCGCACCGGGTCGAGACAAATCAGGGTGGCAAGGGCGATCCGGTCGCGCGGCTGGTCGCCGAGCATGGCAATCCGGTCACGGTGTTCGTCGACGATCTGGGCGTGCATCACGAATCGGTCGCCAAGCACGCGCCGCAGGTCCACCGGCTGCACATGGTGTCCGAGCCTGCGCTTGCGCCGCACATCAAGCCTGCGCCCTTTGCTCATGCGCGGATCGACGACTGGCACGAAGCCCAGGCGTGGATCGCCGAGCGTTTCGCGCAAAACCTCCCCGCCCCAGACCAAGGAGCCTCCGCATGACCGATCGCATCGCCACCAAGCTTGCCGAACTCGGCCTGACGCTGCCCGAAGCGGCAGCGCCGGTTGCTGCCTATGTCCCTGCGGTCGAAGCGGGCGGGCTGCTGCACATTTCGGGGCAGATTTCCTTTGCCGCCGACGGCACAATCATGACCGGCCGTGCGGGCGAGGATCGCGATCTCGACTACGCCAAGGCTGCAGCTGAGCGCTGCGGGCTGATGCTGGTCGCGCAGATGAAGAAGGCGCTTGGCGATCTCGATCGGGTCGAACGGATCGTCAAGTTGGGCGTGTTCGTCAATTCGGCACCGGGTTTCACCGATCAGCCGAAGGTCGCCAATGGCGCGTCGGAACTGATGGTCGCGCTGTTCGGCGACGCCGGCCGCCATGCCCGCAGCGCGGTCGGCGTCGCGGTGCTGCCACTCGGCGCGGTGGTCGAGGTCGATGCGATTGTGCAGGTTCAGGGGTAAGCCTGCCCGTGCAATTTTCGAAACCCCTCCCCTGAAGGGGAGGGGCTAGCAACTTTCCCTAACCCAGCGCTGCCAGCTTTTCCTCAGCCTGCCGGTCGAGTTCGGCGCGGGTCTTCTTCTCGGCCGCAGTCTTCAGCTGCCCGCAGGCCGCGTCGATATCGCGACCGCGCGGGGTGCGGGTCGGCGCCGAAATCCCCGCTTCGAAAATGATGTTCGAAAACGCCCTGATCCGCTCGGGCAGCGAGGTGTCGTAAGGCGCGCCGGGCCAGGGATTGAAGGGGATTAAATTTACCTTCGCCGGCAGCTTGTACTTGCGGATCAGCCGGACGAGCTCGCGCGCATCGGCGTCGCTGTCGTTCTTGTCCTTCAGCATCACATATTCGAAGGTGATCCGCCGCGCGTTGTTGGCGCCGGGATAATCGGCACACGCCTGCAACAGCTCCTCGATCCCGTATTTGCGGTTGAGCGGCACGATCTCGTCGCGGATTTCCTTGGTGACCGCGTGGAGCGACACCGCCAGATTGACGCCGATTTCCTCGCCCGCGCGCGCCATCATCGGCACCACGCCCGACGTCGACAGCGTGATCCGCCGCTTCGACAGCGCCAGACCATCGCCGTCCATCACCAGCCGCAGCGCATCGCGGACATTGTCGAAATTATACAGCGGCTCGCCCATCCCCATCATCACGATGTTGGTGAGCAGGCGCCCCTCGGGCTGGCTGGGCCATTCGCCGAGTGCGTCGCGCGCGAGCATCACCTGGCCGACGATTTCCCCGGCGCTCAGGTTGCGCACCAGCCGCATCGTGCCGGTATGGCAGAAGCGGCAATTGAGCGTGCAGCCGACCTGGCTCGACACGCACAGCGTTCCCCGGTCGGCGTCGGGGATGAACACCATCTCGTAATCCTGCGCGTCGGGCGCACGCAGCAGCCATTTGCGGGTGCCATCGGTCGATACCTGCGCCTCGATCACTTGCGGCCGCCCGATCACGAAGCGCTGCTCGAGCCACGGCTGCATCGTCTTCGAGATATCGGTCATCGCGGCGAATTCGGTGACGCCGCGATTGTACATCCAGTGCCACAGCTGCTTGGCGCGCAGCTTGGCCTGTTTGGGTTCGAGCTGCGCGGTTTCAAGCGCGAGCCGCAGCTCGTCCTTCGACAGGCCAATCAGGTCGATGCGGCCATCGTCGCGGCGCGGCGCGACACGCGGCACCGCCACGGGATCGACATGGCCGGGGATCGGCATATGGGCTGCAGGTTCGACCATCGCGGGCACATAGCGATGCGCGCCCGATTTTACCAGCGCGTCAGGCGGGCGCCTTCACCGGCGTCGCATAGCTGGCAAACGCGCCGAGTGCCTGTTGCGCATGGCGATAGGCCTTGGGCTCGCGAATGCCGAGCCGCCCGCGGGCCGCATCGATCGGCTCGTTGAGCAGCGCCGGATAATCCTCGCCCGCCAGCCATGCCGTGCGCTTGCCGCTGCGATAACCTTCCCACACGGCGCGGGCAAAGGCGAAGCTTTTGGTGACAACGATCGACTTCACGGCCGCGCCAGCCGCAATGAACGCCCAGCCGAGCCCGCCGACCTGCGCATAGCTGAACGCGACGAGGCAGGCCTCGCCCAGCGTCTCGTCGGCCTTGTAGCCGGTCAGCACGTGCCAGATGTCGTGCGTGTCGCGGATGCGGCGGCCGAACCACGCATAGGGATGGCGCATCGGAATCTCGGTCTTGTCGAGGTTCGACACTTCGGCGAGCCCCATAGCCGAATAGCCGGTCGCGGCAAGGAAATCGCGATAAGCGGCGCCGACCGTGCCGGGCTTGAACGCGGCGATATAGGCGGGGTCGGACAGCGTTTCGGCCAGCTCGACCTGCGCATAAGCCAGCGCGCCGCCCTCATAGCTGCGCACCAGCCGCGCGTAATTATGCTTGCCATTGCCCGCATTGAGCGCGCGCATGATGACGAACACCTGCGTGGTGTCGTCGCCATTGCTGAGCAGGGTGCGCAGCGCGCGCCACGCGGTCTTCCAGTCGCGGCGATCGGGGATGAGCGTTTCGGCCATGGCGATTCCCTTGCTGACAGGCGTGTCAATAGCATCGCAGCCCGACGTTAAGCAATGGTGTCCAGCCGCCGTGCGCGACAGGGGCTGACGCGAGCTCTGGACATAAAGACAAGAGTTATTGACATCGACACCGAATCATGACAAGAGCTCTTGTCATATGGTCGAGAATGTTTGTCTTCCTGCAATCGCTCAATGGGCGTGCTGACGATGGAAAACCGCTTGCGCGTGCTGCGGGCCGAAGCCGGGATCAGTCAGGGCGAGCTTGCCCAGCGGCTCGGCGTGTCGCGCCAGACGATCAATGCAGTCGAGACCAATAAATATGACCCCAGCCTGCCGCTCGCGCTGCGGCTGGCCAAGGTTTTTGGAGTGCCTGTCGATGCCATCTTCCTCGATGATTGGATCCCCGATGACCCAGCCTGAGCCGGCGCCGAACCAGCCGCGCCGCAACAACCTGCAACGCTTGCTGATTTCGGTCGCTATCTTCGCGCCGATCGGCGCCGTTACCGGCTATCTGCTGGGTCGTGCACTGAAAAAGGCCGCGCCGGGCGAGACGCTGACCAGCCTGACGCTGGCGGACGGCTTCAGCCTGTTGATCGCGGTACTGTTGATCGTCAGCGGCGCGGTGGTCGCCTTTGCCGCAACGAGCAACCGCCGCTGGAACAGCATCGTCGAGCATCAGCCCGCCGACGAGCCGGTCGACCCCGCTGCCCGCACGGCGGGGCTGCGGCAGTCGCTGGTGTGCATCCTGGCGGGGGGAATGATGATGCTGCCGCCGATCGCCGCCCAACTGGGGCTGAGTGTCGCGGCCCGCGGGGCGATTGCCGCGGCGGTTGCGCTGCTGCTGGCCGTCCAGACATGGCTCAACCTGAAGCTGTGGCGTGAAGGCGACGAACTGCAGCGCGCCGTGATCGCGCAGACCGGCGCGCTGTGCTTCTGGACCCTGCAGCTGGCGCTGTTCGGCTGGGCCGCACTTGCCCGGCTCGACCTCGTCGCCGAAGTCGACAGCTGGACGATGTTCACGCTGCTGATGGGCGTCTATCTGATCGTGTCGATGACGATTTCGCAACGGCGCGGGCTGGTGCCGGGCTGAGCCTTAAACCCGCATCGGCATGATAACATAGAGCGCAGGCGCCTTGTCGTTCTCGCGGATCAGCGTGGGCGCGGCAGCATCGGCGAGGTGGACTTCGACCGTGTCGCCTTCGACCTGCGCAAGAATGTCGAGCAGATAGCGGCTGTTGAAGCCGATTTCGAACGGTTGCGCGACATATTCGCCCAGCACGTCTTCGGACGCGGTGCCGTTTTCCGGGCTCGTCACCGACAGCGTGATCTTGTCGCGGTCGAGCGCCATCTTGACCGCGCGGGTCTTTTCGGTGGCGATCGTCGAGACGCGGTCGACGCCTTCCTGGAACGCGCGCGGATCGATCTTCAGGATGCGGTCGTTGCCGGTCGGAATCACTCGCGTGTAATCGGGGAAGGTTCCGTCGATCAGCTTTGAGGTCAGCAGCGCCTGGCCCAGATCGAAGCGGATCTTGGTATTTGACAGCGACACGCCGACCGACCCGTCGATCTCGTCGAGCAGCTTGCGCAGTTCGGCAACGCATTTGCGCGGCACGATCACGCTCGGCATCCCGTCGGCACCGTCGGGGCGGGCGACGGTGACGCGCGCGAGCCGGTGGCCGTCGGTGGCGGCCGCCTTCAGCACCGGCGCCGGATCGTCCGACACATGCAGGAAAATGCCGTTCAGATAATAGCGTGTTTCCTCGGTCGAAATCGCAAAGCGCGTCTTGTCGATGATCTGCTTGAGCGTTTCGGCAGGCAATTCGAACTGGGTCGGCAGGTCGCCTTCGGCAATCACCGGGAAATCGTCGCGCGGCAAGGTGGCGAGGCTGAACTTGGCGCGGCCGGCCATGATCGTCATCCGGCCTTCAGCAGCGGAAAGCGCAACCTGGCTGCCCTCGGGCAGCTTGCGGACGATGTCGAACAGCGTGTGCGCCGACACCGTGATCGCGCCCGGTTGATCGACGGCGGCGGCGACATGTTCGTTGATCTGCAGGTCGAGATCGGTCGCCATCAGCTTCAGCGTGCCGTCGGCAGCGGCATCGATCAGCACGTTCGACAGGATCGGGATGGTATTGCGCCGCTCGACCACCGACTGGACGTGGCTCAAGCCCTTCAACAAGGTTGCGCGTTCGATCGTCGCCTTCATTCTGCTCCCCCGGGGCCGCCACCCCTGAAATCTTGCTGCCCGGATCGGCGCCACGGGCAATGCGCCAAGCCTATTCCTTAAACATAAAAAGGGCCGGGGCAATGCCCTAGCCCTCCTCATCCGGCCCTTTACGGAACGGTTCGTTCAGAACCGGTAACCAACCCCCAGCGCGACCTGATGGCGATCGGTATCGATGCTGAAATTGTTGGTGTTGGCACCGTTCGGATATTCGAGCCGCGCCTTGCCGTAGTTCGAATAGCGATATTCGATCTTGGCATAGGTATGCGGCCCGATCGCCTTTTCCACCCCGGCGCCAACGCGGTAGCCATCGAGGTTGAAATGCGTGCCGGTCTCGGTCGTGCCGTCGCTTGCGGTCAGGTCGAGCCGGGTGTTGGTATAGCCGCCCTTGGCATAGACCATCGTCGTCGGGTTGAGCAGCGTGCCGATGCGCGCACCGGCATAGAGGTCACGCCCGGCCTTCACTCGGCCAAAGCCGAGCGCGGCGGCATCACGCGGCGAATTGCTGACGCTGCCCGTCGATCCGGTGATCTCGCCTTCGACGCCGATCACCAGATTGCGGTGCTGCCAGTCATAACCGATGTCGCCGCCATAAAGCAGGCCGTCGGCGCCGGCATCGTCGTCGGCAATGTTCGAATCGACGCTGCTGCCAGGGCGCAAGCCATCATAGCCGATGATGACGCCCCCACGCGGGCCAGTGAAGGGGCCCTTGGGCGCATCGTCCTGAGCAAAGGCCGGCGAAGCGAGCGCGACGGCCGCCGCGGCGGTCGCTAGAAATGTGGTACGCATCACAATACTCCAACAAACACACCCGATAAGCTGGGCGGAACCGGACAATCGACGGTGCGCACAGAGGTTGCATGAACGCTGGATAAACGCTGTCAGGCGTTGCATTTGGGGCACAGGGACCAAGGAGGCGACATGCGGCAGGGCAGGGATTTCATCGCGCGCCACGGCGAGACGGTGTTCAACGCCGCCCGCCGACTGCAGGGCGATGCCGCGCATACGCCGCTGACGCGTGCGGGCTTTACCCAGGCCGACGAAATGGGGGCGGCGCTCGCAGCGTTCATGGGCGACGGACTTGCACTGACGCTCTGGTCGTCGAGCGCTGGCCGCGCGCTCCAGACGCTGGCGATCATCGTCGAGCATCTCGGGCTCGACTGGCACGGCGCCCGCGCCGACGACCGGCTGGTCGAAATCGGCATGGGCAGCTGGGGCGGGCGCTATTACAGCGACGTCATGGCCGAGGTCGGCCCGGTGATCGATCCGGCGAGCGGCCTGCTAAAACCATCCCCCGATGGCGAGACCTATCCGCAGATCGCCGCGCGGGTGTCGGCCTGGCTCGCCGAGACCGACAGCGATCCGGGCGACCGGCTGGTGATCATGCACGGCGTGTCGAGCTGCGTCCTGCGCGGGGTGATGACCGGCCTGCCCGACTGGCCGTCGCTGGGCGCCCCTGCCGCCAAGGGGCTGCCGCAAGGATCGGTGGTGATGATCGAGCAAGGCGTCGAGACGGTGATCCATCTGGGCGGCGGGCACGCCCCGGCATGAAGTGGCTGCTGCTAGGCGGGTTGTTGCTGGCGGGGAGTGCGGCGGCGCGCGATCCGTTGGGCATCTATGACCGCTGGGGCGCGTTCCGCGATCCGTCGCCGCGCCATTGCTATGCGATCGCGCGCCCGGAAGGTGGCGCACGCGCGAGCGGCTGGCGCCCCTTCGTCAGCATCAACGACTGGCCGCGGCAGGGCACCCATGGCCAGCTCCATGTCCGGCTGAGCCGTCCGCGCGATCCGCGCGCGCGGGTAACGCTCAGCATCGGCGAGCGCCGGTTCGAGCTCGTCGCGGGCGAGGCCGACGCCTGGGCGCCCGATACGCGGACCGACGCGGCGATCATCGCGGCGATCCGTGCCGGACGGTCGCTCAGCGTCGAAACGCTCGCCCGGAACGGGGCACCCTTTGCCGATGTCTATCCCTTGCGCGGGGCGGCGACCGCCATCGACGCGGCGGCGCTCGGCTGCCTGCCCGGCTAACCATCGCCGCCGCACGCGAAACATCGGTCAGCGAGCGCGATTCAGCCTTTCAAGCCAGATTAATCAATTTAAAATCGGGATGTTACAGGGGAAGGAATGCGAGATGCGCTGGGCGCTGCGGTGGTTGATCGTTGGAGTGTCGCTGGCGTTGGCGGCAGCGCCTGCCCAGGCGGAGTGGCTTGAGGCCAGCAACAAGCATTTCGTCGTCTATGGCGACATTTCACGGCGCCAGCTGGCGACCTTTACCGACCGGCTCGAACGCTATGGCGCGGCGGTGCGGTATCTGTTCAATCTGCCCGAACCGCCCGGCGGCGCCGCCAACCGCGTCACCATCTATGTCGTGCGCGGCACCGGCGCGGTCCAGAAATACCATGGTGGCAAGTCGGGCAATGTCGCCGGCTTCTATCGCACCAGCGTCCAAGGATCGTTCATCGTCACGCCGCTCAGCGTCGACAGCGGCGTCGAGGAATTCAACGCCAATCTCGTGCTGTTCCACGAATATGCGCACCATCTGCTGCTGGGGAACAGCACCACGCTTTACCCCGGCTGGTTGAGCGAGGGGCTGGCCGAGCTGCTATCCACTGCCACCATCGACAAGGATGGCGCCGTCACTTTCGGCGCGGCGAACAATGCGCGCTCCTACAGCATCTTTGCCAATAATCTGATGTCGGTGAAGGCGCTGCTCGATTCGGATTCGCGCCGGCTCGACGATGAAGCGACCGAACAGAAATATGCGCGGGGCTGGCTGCTGACCCATTATCTGCTGCTCAGCCGCAAACGCGACGGACAAATCGAGAAGTTTCAGAAACTGATCGCGCAGGGCACGGCACCCGTGGCGGCGGGGACCGAGGCCTTTGGTGATCTGGGCAAGCTCAATGCCGAGATCAACGCCTATCGCACCCAGCGGTTGAATGGGCTCGTCATCCGCGCCGCCAGCGTCACGATCGATCCGGTCGTGGTTCGCGCGCTGACTCCGGCCGAAGCCTCGATCATGCCGCTGCGCTTTGAATCGGCAACGGGCGTCACGACGGCGGAGGCCAAGAAATTGCTGCCGGGCGCGCGCAAGATTGCGGCGGACAACCCGACCAATGGCTGGATCCAGCGCGTGCTTGCCGAAATGGAATATGACGCCGGCAACGACGCGGAGGCCGAAGCCGCTGCCGACCGTGCGCTCGCAATCGAGCCCGGCAATCTGATGGCGATGGTCTATAAAGCGCGCGTGCACATGCGCCGCGCGGTCAAGGCATCGCCGGCCGATGCGGCGCTCTGGCGCGATGCGCGGCAATGGATCATCAAGGCCAACCGCATGGCCCCCGATTATGCGCTGCCGCTGGTTATGTTCTACACCAGCTTTCTGATTGCGCATGAGCCGCCGCGCCCGAGCGCGATCGACGGGCTGCTCCGCGCGGTCGAGCTGGCGCCGCAGGAAAGTGGGGTCCGCGTGCTTGCGTTTGGGGCGCTGCTCAATCAGGGCGATCTGCCCGCCGCGCGTCGCGTGCTGGCGCCGGTCGCGTTCAACCCGCATGCGACCGGCGAGAATCCGGTGCGTGCGATCGTCGCGCTGATCGACAGCGGTGCCGATCTGGCCGCGGTGCGCGACGCGGCCGTGAAGGCCAAGCTGATCGGCGATGCCGTCGACGCCGAGAGCTGATCGCGCCGCTGCCTAAAGCGAGTCGATCCGCGTCAGTCGGTGCGCAGCGAGCGCGGGCGCCAAGGACGGGTCGCCACCGCCGGTGAACACCGCGATCCCTTCCGCCGCGACATCGGGCCATGCCTGTCCGTGGGTCAGATGGGCGATCCGTCGCGCAATCCCGGCGCTCCCGTCGACGAAGGCCAGCGGGCGTGGGGCGGCGCCCTTCAGTTCGGCCTCGACCAGCGGGAAATGGGTGCAGGCGAGCACGACGGTGTCGATGCGCTCGCCGCCCGGCTGGTCGAGCAAACCCGCCAGCGCCGCGGCATAGCGGCCTGGATCAACCGGCACCCCACGCAGCTTGGCCTCCGCCGCCGCGACCAGATCGGCCGAGCCGTGCCGCAGGACGAGGCAATCGGCAGCGAACTGCGCGGTAAGGCTGTCGACATAGGCTTGTCGCACGGTCGCTTCGGTGCCGAGTACGCCGATCGCGCGCGACAGGCTGGCCTCGGCGGCGGGCTTGATTGCGGGCACGGTGCCGACGATCGGCAAATCGAGCGCTGCGCGGACATCGGCGAGCGCGATCGTCGACGCGGTGTTGCAGGCAATCACCACCAGCCGCGGGCGATAGCGTTCCGCCAGTCGGCCCAGCAAGGCCGGGACTCGCACGGCGATTTCGCGCTCGGACTTGGTCCCATAGGGAAAGCCCGCTGAGTCGGCAGCATAGACAACCGGCATCGCGGGCAGCAGTGCGCGCGCCGCCGCCAGCACCGAGAGTCCGCCGACACCGGAATCGAAGAACAGGACGGGACGCGCATCGACCATCGCCGCCAGATGGCGGCTCGTCGCGATTTTGGCAATTGCGCCAAGGCAATGCTGTCGGTTGCGCGGTCGCCCCACGCCCGGCTATTGAAGGCGCGAGATCGGGGAGCGGCGTGGCGCAGAACATGGACTGGATGACGCCGTTGCTGCTCGCGCTGGTTGGCTATCTGCTCGGGTCGGTGCCCTTTGGCCTGCTGCTCACGCGCATGGCGGGTGCGGGCGACCTGCGCAGCATCGGTTCGGGCAGCATCGGCGCGACCAACGTGCTGCGTACCGGTCGCAAGGGGCTGGCGGCGGCGACCTTGCTGCTCGATGCCGCGAAGGGCGCGGTTGCCGCGCTGGTCGCGGCGCGGGTCGACCCCGGCTATGCTGCGCTGGGCGGGTTCGCGGCGTTTGTCGGGCATTGCTATCCGGTCTGGCTCAAGTTCAGGGGTGGCAAAGGCGTCGCAACCGCACTGGGCGTGCTGCTCGGCGTGCAGGCCTTCGTCATCACTCTGGTCTGCGGACTCGTCTGGGCGATCACGCTCGCGCTGTTTCGAATTTCTTCGGTCGCGAGCCTAGCTGCCGTGACGGCGGCCCCGATCGCGGCGATCTTGCTTGGCGACACCGGCTTGCTGCCGCTCCTGCTCGCCTTGGCCCTGCTGATCGTGTGGAAGCATCGCGGCAACATCGGTCGCTTGCGCGCGGGCACCGAGCCACGCGTCGGGCAAAAGGCCTGACGGCTTGGGCGACGATGCGTTCGACAAGCTGCGGCTGATCCGTTCGGCCAATGTCGGACCGGTCAGCTATCACCAGCTGATCGCGCGTTTCGGCACCGCGGCCGCGGCGCTCGACGCGATCCCGATGCTGGCCGCGCGCGCCGGAGGGAAAGCACCGGTGATCGCCGATCCGCGCACCGTCGAACGCGAGCGTGCTGCCGTCGCGAAACTGGGCGCGCGCCACCTCTTCATTGGCGAGCCCGACTATCCGCTGCTGCTGGCCGAGCTCGACACCGCGCCGCCAGTGCTGATCGTGCGCGGCAATGCCGACCTTCCGCAGCGCCGCGTGGTCGCGATCGTCGGCGCGCGCAATGCCTCGGCTGCTGCCTGCCGCTTTGCGCGCGATCTGGCTTTCGGGCTGGCGTCGGAGGGCATCGTCGTCGCTTCGGGGCTGGCGCGCGGGATCGACACTGCCGCACACCAGGGATCGATCGACGGCGGCACGATCGGTGTGATCGCCAGCGGCATCGACGTCACCTTCCCGCCCGAAAATGCCGATCTGCAGGAACGTGTCGCGCAAGCGGGCCTGCTGGTGACCGAGCATCCGCCCGGAACCAAGCCGCTCGCGCGCCATTTTCCGCAGCGCAACCGCATCATCGCAGGCCTCGCGGTCGGCACGATCGTGGTCGAGGCGGCGCCGCGATCGGGCTCGCTGATCACCGCGCGGCTGGCGGGCGAGGCAGGGCGCGACGTGATGGCAGTGCCCGGCTCGCCGCTCGATCCGCGCGCGCAGGGGTGCAACCAGTTGATCCGCGAGGGCGCGACCTTGATCCAGTCGGTCGCCGATGTCGTCGAGGCAATCGGGCCGATCGACGCGCGGATGCTGCGGTCACCCGCCAGTGGCTATGGCGCGCCGCCGCCCGCTGATGCCAGCGATGCCGAGCGCCGCCGCCTCGTCGGGCTGCTCGGCCCGGTGCCAGTTGCGGTCGACGAACTGATCCGGCAATCGGGGCTCGCTCCCGCAGTTGTGCAGATGGTGCTGCTCGAACTCGAACTTGCCGGACGAATCGAACGCCAGGCAGGCGGACGGGTGAGTTTGGCCTGAGGCGACGGCGCCACTGCCCCCGCCCCGGTCAATAATGATAGCGGCACTGGGCAATCTGGAGCACCTGCTCGTCGCCGGTCCCGCTGACGCGATAGACAAGGCGATGCTCATGGTTGATCCGCCGCGACCACCAGCCCGACAGGTTACCACTCAGCGGTTCGGGCCTGCCGGTGCCCTTGAATGGGTGGCGGCGGCATTCTTCGATTAGGCCGACAAGCTTTGCAAACATCTTGTCGTCGTGATCCTGCCAGTGGCGGAAATCGTCCCACGCCGTTGGCCAGAAGGCAACGTTCACGGGAAAGGCATGCCCTTCGGATCGGTGGCTTCCAGCCCGCGCACTGCTTCGATCAGCCGCGATGCATTGGCGGGCGACGACAGCAGGTAGAGCGTTTCCTGAATCGCTTCCCAATCGCTCTGCGACACCAGCACCGCGCCTTCGCCGCGCTGCCGCGTGATCGCAATGGGAGCGTGATCGGCGACGACCTGGTCGATCACCGACTTCAGATTTTCGCGGGCTTCGGAATAGCTGATGGCATACATGAAAGCGTAATTGGACAATATTCTGTCCAATGTCAAGCGCGGCAAGGCTGCGTACTGCCGCTTGACGAACCCGGTTCCGGCTTCCCACCCTCGCGCGTATGCGTAAGGGAGCGTCCATGCAGCTTGTCATCGTCGAATCGCCCGCCAAGGCGAAAACCATCGAGAAATACCTCGGCAGCGATTACCGCGTGCTTGCCAGCTATGGCCATGTCCGCGATCTGCCTGCCAAGGACGGCTCGGTCGATCCCGACCATGGCTTTGCGATGGAATGGGAAAATTACGCCGACAAGGCCAAGCAGCTCAAGGCCATCACCGATCTGGCGAAGACCGCCGACCGGCTGATCCTGGCGACCGACCCCGACCGCGAGGGCGAGGCGATTTCGTGGCACGTGCAGGAAGTGCTCCGCGCCAAGAAAGCGCTGCCCAAGGACGTCCAGCGCGTCACCTTCAACGCGATCACCAAGGCGACCGTGACCGAGGCGATGGCGCACCCGCGCGACCTCGATACCGATCTGATCGACGCCTATCGGGCGCGGCGCGCGCTCGATTATCTCGTGGGCTTCACGCTGTCGCCGGTGTTGTGGCGCAAGCTGCCGGGCGCCAAATCGGCGGGCCGCGTGCAGTCGGTGGCGCTGCGCCTGATCGTCGAGCGCGAGCGCGAGATCGAAGCTTTTGTGGCGCAGGAATATTGGTCGGTCACCGCCGATCTCGAACATGACGGCACGCCCTTCACCGCGCGGCTGAGCAAGTGGCGCGGGGCCAAGATCGACCGGCTGACGATCGGCAAGGAAGGCGATGCGCTGGCGGCCAAGGCCGATGTCGAGGCGGGGCGTTTCAGCGTCGCGAGCGTCGAGACCAAGCCCGCGACGCGCAATCCGCCGCCGCCGTTCACCACCTCGACCCTGCAGCAGGAAGCCGCGCGCAAGCTCGGCTTTTCGGCCGACCACACGATGCGGATCGCACAGGCGCTCTACGAGGATGGCGCGATCACCTATATGCGCACCGACGGCGTGCAGATGGATGGCAGCGCGATTTCGGCCGCGCGCAAGGCGGTCGCCGATCGCTATGACGCGAGCTATGTGCCTGACAAGCCACGCCAATATACGTCCAAGGCCAAGAATGCGCAGGAAGCACATGAAGCGATCCGCCCGACCGATTTCGGCAAGGATCGCGTCGGCTCGGGCGATCACGCACGGCTCTACGAGCTGATCTGGAAGCGCGCGCTCGCGAGCCAGATGGCGTCGGCGCGGATGGAGCGCACCACGGTCGAACTGACCGACGGCAGCGGCCAGCATGCCCTGCGCGCGACCGGGCAGGTGGTGCTCTTCCCCGGCTATCTCGCGCTCTACGAAGAGGGATCGGACGACAGTAGTGACGAGGAAGCCCGCCGCCTGCCGCGCCTGCGCGAAGGCGATGCGCCGGCCAAGAAGGCGGTCAACGCCGAGCAGCATTTCACCCAGCCGCCGCCGCGCTTTTCCGAAGCGAGCCTCGTCAAGCGGCTCGAGGAACTCGGGATCGGGCGGCCATCGACCTATGCCTCGATCATCAAGACGCTGAAGGACCGGCTCTACGTTCGCGTCGAGAAGAACCGCTTTTTCGCTGAGGAAAGCGGGCGGCTGGTCACAGCCTTTCTCGAACGCTTTTTCGAGAAATATGTCGGGTACGATTATACTGCCGGGCTCGAGGAAGAACTCGACGATGTCTCGGGAGGGCGCGCCGAATGGCAGGCGGTGCTCGACGCCTTCTGGCGCGATTTCAAGCCGCGCACCTCCGAAGTGATGGCGTTCCAGCCCAGCGAAGTCACGGCGGCGCTCGACGAATTCCTTGGCAGTTACCTGTTCCCCGACAAGCGCGACGGCAGCGACCCGCGGCTCTGCCCCAATTGCGGCGAGGGGCGGCTTGCCCTGCGTGGCGGGCGGTTCGGAGCGTTCGTCGCCTGCTCCAACTATCCGGAATGCAAATACACCCGCCGCTTCGCGCAGGGCGGCGCTGAGGCGACCGGCGATGCCGGACCGGAAGTGCTCGGCACCGATCCCGAAACCGGGCTGGACGTGTCGAAGCGGTCGGGCCGGTTCGGGCCCTATGTCCAGCTCGGCGACGGGAAGGACGCCAAGCGCGGCTCGATCCCCAAGGATCTGCCCGGCGAACTCGATCTCGACTGGGCGCTGAAGCTCTTGAGCTTGCCGCGCACAATCGGGACGCATCCTGAAACCGGCGAGCCGATCACCGCATCGATCGGGCGCTATGGGCCTTATCTGGCGCACAATGGCAAATATGCGCGGTTGGGCTCGACGGCCGAAGTGTTCGAGACCGGCATGAACGCGGCGGTCGTGAAGCTCGCCGAGGCGGCCGCAGGCGGCGGGCGGCCGCAGCGGGGGGCGCAGGCGCCGCTCAAGATATTGGGCGCGCACCCGCGCACCGAGGCCGAGATCAAGCTGATGGAGGGCCGCTATGGCGCCTATGTCACCGACGGCGTCACCAATGCGACGCTCCCCAAGACGATCGAGAAAGACGCGCTGACGCTGGAGGAAGCCGCACAACTGATCGACGCGCGGGCGGCGGCGGCACCCCCCAAGGGAAAGAAGAAGGCCCCGGCCAAGAAGGCTCCAGCGAAAAAGGCAACGTCCAAGGCTGCGGCTGCGAAAAAGGCGCCGGCGAAGAAAGTGGCCAAGCCCAAAGCGAAAGCGGCAGGCTGACGGATGCGCGCGTCCGCCGCCGTGCGACGAACGTGCCCGCTACGATCGTCATCTCCGCGAAGGCGGGGATCCATAATCGCTGCCGACGCGATTGCCCCCAGCCTCCATGATTAGGGATTCCCGCCTTCGCGGGAATGACGAACCGTGATGCTGCGCTAATTCTGGATCAGCCGCAGCAAACTGCCATCGGGATCGACCAGATAGGCGATCGTCATCCCGCTATCCTCTTCGCGCGGTGGGTGGAGGCGGGGGAAGCCGACTGTCTGTTCGGGAATTCCCGCCGCCCGACAGACTGCATAGAGCGCCGCCAGATCATCGACTCGCACGCAGCAGCTGAACGAACTGCTCCACGGGTCGAGATCGGGATAGGGGAAGAATTCGAGCATCAGATCGCCGCGCTCGAGGATCATCCAGCCGTCGTCGCGCCAGCCCTGTTCGAAGCCAAGCTTGCCGTAAAAATCCGCGCTCGCCGTAAAATCGCGCGACGGCAGATTGGGGGTCGCGTGATCGGCCATGTCAGCGCCCGAGCCCGCGCTTCTTCATCCCCTTGCGCAAACCGCCGGGCATCCAGCGCGCCGCGAACATCAGCCGCTTGGCGGTCCTGCCGACCGGCGTGTGCAGCCGTTCACCGTGGACGGCATCCCACGCCGCCTGCGCGACTTCCTCGACCGGGGTGATCTCCAGCCCGCCTTCGACCACCGTTTCGCGCACGCTGCGGTTCGACCCCGCCATCCCGGCGGCGAGCAGCGGCGTTTCGATGAAGCTCGGCATCAGCGAGCGCACCTTGATGCCGTCCGCTGCCCATTCGCCGTCGAGGCTTTCGGTCAGCGCGCGCACGCCGAATTTGGTGACGGCGTAGATGCCGATCCCCGGCCCGCCGTAGATCCCCGCTGCCGACGCGGTATTGAGCAGGCACGATCCGGGCGTTGCCTTCAGGTAGGGGTAGCCGAGCTTGGCGCCGTTGACGACGCCCATCAGGTTGATGCCGACGACGCGGTCGATTTCGTCGAAGCTGTTGGCGGCCAGCGGCCCCCCGGCGGCAATGCCGGCATTGTTGAACAGCACGTCGAGCCGCCCGCCGCTGACTTCGGCAAAGGCGGCCAGCGACGCCGCCCAGCCATCGCGGTCGCGCACGTCCATCTGATGGCACGAGGCCATTCCGGCGGGCAGCATCGCCGCCGTTTCGGCCATGCCCGCCGCATTGACATCGGCCAGCCCCACGCGCCACCCGCGTGCGGCGAACAGGATGGCGACCGCGCGCCCGATCCCCGATCCGCCGCCGGTGATGAAAATCGCCTTGGTCGTGCTTTCCCCCATCTGCCTGCCTCCCCGTTTGACCTTGGCGCTCTCATCCCGCATCACCGCGACCGATGCCACAGGAATCGACCCGCGGACCCTCGGTCGCTTTCGAGCGCGTGTCGAAACGCTATGCCAGCGCTGTGGCGGCCGTTGCCGATGTGTCGCTGACGATCGCAGCGGGCAGCTTCGTCGCGCTGGTCGGATCGTCGGGGTCGGGCAAGTCGACCCTGCTCAAGACGATCAATCGCCTCGTCGAGCCGAGCGAGGGCCGCGTGCTGATGGCTGGCGCGCCGGTCGACGACGAGGAGCCGCACGCGCTGCGCCGACGGATCGGCTATATCTTCCAGAACATCGGCCTGTTCCCGCATTTCACCGTCGCCGAGAATATCGCGATCGGGCTGCGGCTGACCGGCATCAAGCATAATCGCGAGCGGATCGAGGAATTGCTCGATCTGGTCGACCTGCCGCGCGATTTCGCGACGCGCTTTCCCGATGAACTGTCGGGCGGCCAGCGTCAGCGCGTCGGCGTCGCCCGCGCGCTCGCGACCGAGCCGGGGCTGCTGATCATGGACGAGCCGTTCGGCGCGCTCGACCCCGTCACCCGCGACCAGTTGGGCGAGGCGATCCGGGGCCTCCACGACCGGCTGGGGCTGACCACGATCATGGTGACGCACGACATGGCCGAGGCGCTGCTGCTCGCCGACCGCGTGCTGGTGATGGACGCTGGGCGGGTTGTTGCCGATTGCACGCCCGCGCAACTGATCGCGGGCGAGGGCGGGCCGGAAGCAGCCGCGCTGGTCGCCGTGCCGCGCGAACAGGCGCGGCGGCTGCGCGCGCTGGAGCAGGGCGCATGAGTCCCTTCTTAGAGGCGATGCAGCGCGTGCCCGATCTGCTGGCGGCGCATCTGCTGCTGGCGGCCTCGGCGCTGGTGCTCGGCCTCGTGATCAGCCTGCCGCTGGCGATCTGGTCGGCGCGGCGGCCGCTGGTCGCGCGCGCAGCGCTCGGTTTTGCGAGCCTTGTCCAGACGATCCCGAGCCTTGCGCTGCTGGCGCTTTTCTATCCGCTGCTGCTGACACTGTCGGCGCTGGTCGGCGGCGGCATTCCTGCGCTTGGTTTCCTGCCGTCGGTGCTGGCGCTGACGCTCTACGCGATCCTGCCGATCCTGCGGAACGGCGTGACGGGGCTCGCCAATCTCGACCCCGCCGTCATCGAAGCCGCCGACGGCGTCGGCATGACCGGCTGGCAGAAGCTGATGCTGGTCGAGGCACCGTTGGTATCGCCGGTGCTGATGGCGGGCATCCGTACCGCGGCGGTCTGGACGATCGGCGCAGCGACGCTCTCCACCACGGTCGGCCAGCCGAGCCTCGGCGACATGATCTTCGCGGGCCTGCAGACGCAGAATTGGGCGCTGGTGCTCGCCGGCTGCCTGAGCGCGGCGCTGCTCGCGCTTACGGTAGATGCACTGCTCGGCGTGGTCGAACATGGCATTGCCGAGCGCAAGCGCGGGCGCGCGATCGCCGCGCTGGTGGTGCTCGCGATCGGCATTCTCGCCGCGCTCGCCCCGGTGATGCCGACCGGGCAGAAGTCGGTCACTGTCGGCGCCAAGGGGTTTGGCGAGCAGTATATCCTCGCGCGGCTGATCGGCCACCGGCTCGAACGCGCGGGCTACCGCGTGCAGTATCGCGAAGGGCTGGGGTCGGCAGTGGTGTTCGGCGCGCTCGCGAGCGGCGATATCAATGTCTATGTCGACTATTCGGGGACGATCTGGACCAACGAGATGAAGCGGCAGGACGTGCCGCCGCGCGCTGACATCGTCCGCGGGATCGGCACCTGGGCCGCGAAGACGCACGGCATCAAGCTGCTTGGGGCGCTCGGGTTCGAAAACGCCTATGCCTTTGCGATGCGCGGTGACGAGGCGACGAAGCGCGGCATCAAGTCGCTCGACGACCTCGTCGCGCAGGCGCCCGCGCTCAAGCTCGGCTCCGACCTCGAATTTCTTGAGCGCCCCGAATGGGCGGCGGTCAAGCGCGCCTATCCGCTCAAGTTCAAGGCGGCGCAGGCTTACTCGCCGACCTTCATGTACCGCGCGATCGATAGCGGGCAGGCCGATGTGATCTCGGCCTTCTCGTCGGACGGGCGGATCGCCGCGCAAAAGCTGACGGTGCTCAGCGATCCGAAGGGGGCGATCCCCGGCTATGACGCGATCCTGATGGTGACGCGCGCGCATGCCGACGACGCCGATTTCGTGGGTGCGATCCAGCCGCTGGTCGGCGCGATCCCGGTCGATCTGATGCGCGAGGCCAATTACATGGTCGACCGCGACAAGGACAAGGTCAGTCCCGAGCAAGCGGCGCGCTGGCTGGAGGGGAAGCTGGGGCGCTAGGCATCAACTTCCGGCACATCCAGTCGTCGTTGCGAGCGGAGCGAAGCAATCTAGGGTGTGCTCCGGTGTCGCTCTAGATTGCTTCGCTACACTCGCAATGACACGCTAGCATGCAGGGTAGTCAGCTGACGAACCCGATCCGGCGGTGGGTGCTGTCGCAATATGGCTTGTTGGCCGACCCGCCGCAGCGGCACAGCCGCGCCGACGTCACCCGATCGAACGTGCGTCCGGTGCCCGAACACAGCTCGACATCAGATTGTGCTCGATCTCGGCGGCTTCAAACAGGATCGCCCAAAGCTGTTTGCGGGAAGCGGGAACGGGGCGCTGTTCGGTCACCGTGGCTCCTATTGGGTGGCGGCGTCGCGGCGGGCGGGCGCGGGCGCATCCTGCCAGCCGCCGCCGAGCGCCTTGAACAGGCTGATCTGCGCGTCGGCAACCGCAGCGTCAGACTGCGCGCGCGCGGCCCGGGCGCTGGCGCGGTCGCTTTCGGCCTGGATCAGCTGGAGGAAATTGTCAGCGCCGGCATCGAAGCGCAGCCGCGACAGCCGCGCCGCCTCGCTGCTCGACTTTTCGGCGCGGACGAGCGCGGCATTGCGATCGAGCGCGCCGGCATAGCGGGCGAGCGCCTGCTCGGTCTCGTTGAGCGCGGTCAGCACCGCACCGTCGAAGCGCGCGAGACTGGCGTCGGCGGATGCGCGCGCTTGGCGGATGCGCGCCCGCGCGATCGTCTGGTTGGGGAAATTCCAGCTGATCAGCGGGCCGATCGAATAGCGGATCGCGGTCGGCTGGAAAAACTGGCTGCCGCGCGTCGCATTCTGGCCGATGCTCCCGAGCAGCTGGATGCGCGGGTACAGGTCCGCAATCGCGACGCCGATGCGCGCGGTATCGGCGGCAAGGCTGCGCTCGGCCGCGCGAATGTCGGGGCGGCGGGCCAACAGTGCGGCCCCGTCGCCCGCCGGGATCACTGATTTGACGGCGGGCGGCGCGGTGCATTTCGCCGCATCGGCATCAATTTCAGCGGCCGGCCGCCCGGTCAGCGTCGCCAGTGCATAAAGCGCGGCGCGCCGCTCGGCATCGAAACCGGGGAGCTGCGCCTGCGTCTGCGCGAGCAACACATCGGCGCGCTCGACATCGCGCCGTGTGCCGCGTCCGGCGTCGAACAGCGTCGTCGTCAGCTTGAGCGTCTGCTGCTGCAAGTCGACCGTTTCGCGCGCGACGGCAAGCTGCGCGGCATTGCTGCACGCAGTGACATAGGCGCGTGCGGTTTCTGCCGCGATCGACACACGCGCAGCGTCGAGCTGCGCCGCCGATGCCTCGACATCGCCGCGCGCCGCTTCGACCGCGCGCGTCACGCCGCCGAACAGATCGACTTCATAGGCTACGTCGAACCCTGACTGGAACAGATCGAAGCCGAAGGTCTGGACCTGGCCACCCCCGCCACCGAACGCGGCGGCGGCGGCGCTGTTGCCCTGCTGGCGCGAATATTGCGCGCTGAGGTCGGTCGAGGGCAGCCGCGCGCCGCGCTGTTCGGAAAGCACCGCGCGCGCGCGCTGCAGATTGGCGGCGGCTTCGCGAATGCTGGTGTTGTGCGCCAGCGCATCGGCGACGAGCCGGTCGAGCGCCGGATCCTCATAGAGCTGCCACCAATGGTCGGGCAGCGGCTGCGCCGATACCGCAGCGGGTGTGCGGGCGACTTCGGCAAGCGTGCCGCTCGCGCGCGGGGCGGTGCCGGGGCGCTCATAATTGGGCCCGACGACGCAGCCCGACAGCAGCGCCGCAATCGCGACGGTCATCGACCGCTTCATGGCTGCACCTCCGGCTCAGGTTCGGCTGGCGGATCGGCGGGCTTGCGACGATGGAAGTAACGGCTCACCCGGTCGCCGAGCGTGCGGCAGATGACGTAGAAGCTCGGCGTGAACAGCAGCCCGAAGGTCGTCACGCCGATCATCCCGAAAAACACCGCCACGCCCAGCGCGCGGCGCATTTCGGCGCCTGGCCCCGACCCGATTACCAGCGGCAAGGTGCCGAGGATGAAGGCGATCGAGGTCATGATGATCGGGCGCAGGCGCTGGGCAGCAGCATGCTCGGCGGCTTCGCGCAGTTCCATCCCGGCATCTTCATTGGCCTTGGCAAATTCGACGATCAGGATCGCGTTCTTCGCGGCAAGGCCGATCAGCACCACCAGCCCGATCTGCGTCAGGATGTTGTTGTCCATGCCCATCAGATTGACGCCCACGATCGCCGCCAGCAGGCACATCGGCACGATCAGGATGACCGCCATCGGCAGCACGAGGCTTTCGTAATTGGCGGCGAGCAGCAGGAACACGAACAGCACCGCGAGCCCGAACACCAGCGCGCCGGTATTGCCCGCCTGCTGCTGCTCGAACGCCAGCTCCGTCCATTCGAACGACATGCCCGCCGGCAGCGTCTCGCCAGCGAGCTTCGCCATCGTCTGAAGCGACTGGCCGGATGAATAGCCCGGAGCAGTGTCGCCCTGCAGTTCAGCCGCAGGATAGAGATTGTAGCGCACGACGCGATACGGTCCGCTGTCATTCTTGAGCGTCAGCACGGCATCGAGCGGCACCATCGCGCCTGCGGCCGAACGCGTCTTGAGCTTGCCGATGTCGGCGATATCGTCGCGATAGGGTGCATCGGCCTGTGCCGTCACGCGATAGGTGCGGCCAAGGAAGTTGAAGTCGTTGATATAACTCGAGCCGAGATAGGTGCCGAGCGTGCGGAAGATGTTCTGCACCGGCACGCCGAGCTGTTCGGCGCGCGGCCGGTCGATATCGGCGGTCAGGCGCGGGGTACGCACGTTGAAGGTGGTAAAGGTGCCTGCGATCCCGGGGGTCTGGTTGGCGCGCATCATCATCGCGAACGCTGCTCCTTCGAGCGCGGCATAGCCCTGGTTCTGGCGATCCTCGATCAGCATCTTGAAGCCGCCACCGGTGCCGATCCCCGCCACGGGCGGCGGGGGAATGACCAGCAACAGCCCATCGGTCAGGGAACTCATGGCGCCGCGCAGGTCGTTGGCGACCTCGTCCGCTGATTTGCGGTCGCCATGCGGCTTGAGCGCAACGAACATCGCAGCGGCATTGGGCGCGTTCGAGAACGTCGCGCCATCGAGCCCGGCGAACGCGACTGTCCCCGCCGATGCCGGATGCTTGAGCGCGATTGCCTGTGCGCGCTGGAGGAAGTCCGTGGTGCGCTGAAGCGACGCACCCGGCGGCAATTGCGCGGCAACGATCAGATAGCCTTGATCCTGCGCCGGGATGAACCCGGTCGGGGTCGCGGTAAAGCGCCACGCGGTCAGCCCGATCAGCGCGGCATAGACGATGACGATCAGGCCCAGCGTGCGGATCGCGCGCGCGGTAAACCTGCCATAGCGATTGCCGAGGCTGTCGAACGCGCGATTGAAGCCGCGCGCGAACCGCATTCCCCAGCCGCGAATGCCGGGGGCAGGCGGGGGCGCTGCATCGCCGTGCGGCTTGGGCTTCAGCACCAATGCCGCCAGCGCCGGCGACAATGTCAGCGAGACAAACGCCGAAATCGCCGTCGCCGATACGATCGTCAGCGCGAACTGGCGGTAGAATTGCCCCGAAATGCCCGGAATGAAGCTCGTCGGGATGAACACACCGCACAGCACCAGTGCGATCGCGATCAGCGCGCCCGACACTTCGTCCATCGTCTCATGCGCGGCGGCAAGCGGTGACAGTCCCTTTTCTACCATCAGCCGCTCGATATTCTCGACCACGACGATCGCGTCGTCGACGACGATGCCGATCGCCAGCACCATCCCGAACAGCGAGAGGTTGTTGATCGACAGGCCAAAGGCCGCAAGCACCGCGAACGATCCGATCAGCGACACCGGGATCGCGACAATCGGGATCAGCGCCGCGCGCCAGCTTTGCAGGAACAGCAGCACCACCAGCGCGACGAGGATCAAAGCCTCGAACAAGGTGCTCTGCACTTCCTCGATCGACGCTTCGATATATTCAGTCGGGTTATAGGGGATCGCATAGGTCATCCCCGGCGGGAAGCTCTTGGCCGAATTGGCAATTTCCTCGCGCACCGCTTCGGCGGTCGCGAGCGCGTTCGATCCCGGCAGCTGGGTGATGCAGACCGCTGTCGTCGGCTGGTTCGAGAAGAAGGGGTTGATCCCGTAATCCTGCGCGCCCAGCTCGATCCGGGCGACGTCGCGCACCCGCGTCAGCCGACCCTGATCATCGCGCTTGATGATGATCTCGCCGAACTGCTCGGGGCTGGTCAGGCGTCCTTCGGTCTGGATGCCGAGCTGGAAGGCCGTCCCGCCACGATTGAACGGCGGTGCGCCGACCGAGCCGACCGCGACCTGCGCATTCTGGTTGCGCACGGCGGCAGTGATCTCATCGACGGTCAGGTTGCGCGCGGCGGCGAGATCGGGATCGATCCAGACGCGCATGTTATAATCGCGCGCACCGAAAATGCGTGCGCCGCCCACGCCCTGAATACGGCTGAGCCGGTCGATGATCTGCGTCGTCGCATAGTTTGAGATATATTGCTGGCTCAGCGTCTTGTCGGGCGAGAACAAGGTCGCGCACATCAGGATGTCGGGCGAATTCTTGCGCACCGTCACGCCGATCTGGCGCACTTCCTCGGGCAGGCGCGGCTCGGCAGAAGAGACGCGGTTCTGGACGAGCACCTGCGCCTGATCGACATCGGTGCCCTGCTTGAACGTCACCGTGATCGCGATCACGCCGTCGCCGGTCGACGACGACGACATGTAGATCATGTTCTCGACGCCGTTGATCGATTCCTCGAGCGGCGCGGCGACCGTTTCCGCAAGCGTTTCGGCGGTGGCGCCGGGATAGGTCGCGCTCACCACCACCGTCGGCGGCGCAATCTCGGGATATTGCGCGACCGGCAGGATCGGATAAGCGACCAGCCCGAACACGATGATGAGGATCGACAGCACGGCCGCGAAGATCGGCCGGTCGATGAAGAAATGCGGGAAGCGCATGTTACTTGGCTTGCGCTTCGGCGGCGGGCGGTGCCGACAGCGGCGCCGATACCGGCGCGGTATTGGCCGCGCGCGGCTTGAGCACGGTCATTGTCGCTTTGACCGGCATGCCCGGCTGCAGCCGCGTCAGCCCGTTGATGACCACGCGGTCGGTCGGCGCGAGGCCTTCCCTGACAACGCGCAGTCCCTCGACCGGCGGGCCCGTCACGACCGGGCGCGGCGCGACCTTGCCGTCGTTGCCAACGACATAGACGAGCTTGCGCGTCTGGTCGGTGATGATCGCTTCGTCGGGGACAAGCATCGCGCGGTACGTGCCCGAGCCGAGCAGCCGTGCACGCCCGAACAGGCCCGGCGTGAGGAACCCGTCAGGATTGGCGACCACGGCATGCGCGCGGATCGTGCCCGAATTGGCGTCGATTGCATTGTCGACAAAGTCCATCCGCCCGCGCCACCGGTAAGTGGCTTCGTCGGCAAGCTGGATCTCGATCGGGTTCGGCGCATCGCGTGACGACCGGCGAGTGCCTTCCTTGTCCTGCCGTCGATATTTCAGATAAAAACTCTCGGCGCCGTCGAACGAAAACCAGATCGGATCGGTCGAGACGACGCGCGTCAGCACGGTCGTTCCCTCCGCCACCAGATTGCCGCGGCTCACGCGCCGGTCGGAAATCCGACCGCTGATCGGCGAGCGCACGGTCGTGAAACCCAGATTGAGCGCTGCCGTCGATGCCTGTGCGCGGCCGGCCGCGACATCGGCGCTGGCGGTGCGGGCCGCCGCCAGCTTCTGCTCATATTCTTCCTTGGAGATCGCCTGCGCTTCGAGCAGCGTCTTCGCGCGGGCCAGTTCGGTCTGCGCATTGGCAAGCGCGGCGCGCGCGCGGTTGGTCTGCGCTTCGGCTTGCGCGAGTGCGGCGCGATACGGGCGCGGATCGATTACGAACAGCGGCTGACCCTGCCGCACATATTGGCCATCGGCGAACAACACCCGGTCGATCGCGCCCGACACGCGCGGACGCAGCTCGACGTCCTGAATCGCCTCGAAGCGGCCGATATACTCGTCCCAGTCGACGATCTGGCGCTGCAGCGGCGTTGCGACCGTGACTTGGGTCGGCGGGGGGGCAGGCGGGGCGGCGCCATTCGAGCATGCGGCGAGCGCGCCGCCCATCGCTGCAGTCACGACTCCGCCGCGAACCCAAAACATGCGCATCAGAGCGTCCCCTGTCGATATGGGTCGTGCCCCGACCCGTGAAACTGGTGCCGCGATGCTGCACATGCTCACAGAGTTTTAGGTGCGAATTCGTCTTGTGCTTTGCAAGGGGCGTAATGAAAACATTTGGTTACACAAATGCGACATGGGGCGACGGCGTCAAAAACCGAGGTAAGGCCGCATCAGCAGCGCGCCGAGCCAGCCGGTCATCACTGCCAGCAGCAACAAGGTGCCGAGGATGCCGACCGAGCGGCCAATCGTCAGCCCATTGTGCGATCCGCGCAGGCCGAACGCATGAAAAACCCGCACGGCGACGAACAGTGCCGCCACGATCGACAGCGCCAGCGGGTCAGCGGCATTGGCTTCGAGCAAGGCAATCAGCGCAAGGCCGATCGGCAGATATTCGGTAAGGTTGCCATGTGCGCGGCTGGCAGCGATCAGCCCGGGGTCACCGGCGTCGCCGAACGGCGCGCGCAGCATCATGCGGTGAGTGATGGTGTTGGCTGCGAGCGCGAGCAGCAGCAGGCTGAGCGCGGTCGCAGTGGCCGCGGTGATCATGAAGTGCATTCCGGCTCCGGCGTTAGATGGCGGGACCCGGTGTATCGGGCGGAATGCGCCCGGCTGCAAATCCTATCAGGCGGCGCGGCGTCCGGTCTGCACGATCCAGGCGCGGGCCTGGCGCTGCGCCTCGGCGATTTCGCGCGCGGTCATGTCCTCGGCGATGTCGCTGCGGCATGCCTGCGCGGCTTCGCTGCCCCATACTGCTGCCAGGTTGAACCATTTATGCGCTTCGATCAGGTCGATGGCGATGCCGCCAGCCCCCGTCGAATACAGGATCCCCAGATCGTAACAGGCATTGCAATCGCCGCGCGCTGCATCGGCGATCCGGCTTTCGATCAAAAATGTCGCGCTCTTCAGGCTATGTGCCATCGCTGCCACCCCATTTTACCCCACGACGGGGATTGTGGCGCGAAGAGCTTCAACAAATGGTTAACGCGATTAACCCTGTTCGATAATTTCGACCGCGACGTTGTCGATCAGCCGCGTGCCGCCCATCCGCGCGGCCGCCAGCAGCCGCAGCGGGCGGGCGAGGTCAGTCGAGGGCACCAGCGTCTCGGCGTCGACCAGCGCGACATAATCGATGGCTTCGAACCCGCCGTGCGTGAGCGCCGTCTCTGCCGCCGCCAGTGCCGCCTGGGCATCGCCGCCGCGACCGATCGCCCGCGCCGCATCGCCGAGCGCGCGCGGCAGCGCCACCGCGCGCGCGCGGTCCTCACCGGTCAGATAGACGTTGCGCGACGACAGCGCGAGCCCGTCATCCTCGCGCTGGGTCGGCACGCCGATGATCTCGATGCCAAGGTCGAGATCGACGACCAGCCGCCGGATCACCGCGAGCTGCTGAAAATCCTTTTCGCCGAACAGCGCGACATCGGGACGGACCTGATTGAACAATTTGGTGACGACGGTCGCGACGCCGTCGAAATGGCCGGGCCGGGCCGCACCGTCGAGCCCTTCGCTGACGCCGCCGACCGAAATGTTGGTCGCAAAGCCGCTCGGGTAGATTTCCTCGACACCGGGCAGCCACAGCAAGGCGCAGCCCGCCTCGGCGAGCATCCGGCTGTCCTGCAGCTCACGGCGCGGATAGCGCGCGAGGTCCTCATTGGGTCCGAATTGGCGCGGATTGACGAAGATCGAGGCGACCACCTTGTCGGCGACACGCTTGGCGGCTTCGACCAGCGCGATATGCCCGGCGTGCAGCGCCCCCATCGTCGGCACCAGCGCAATCCGGGCGCCCTCGGCGCGCAGCGTGGCGATTTCCTGACGGAGTTGAACAAGCTGACGGATGGTTTGCACGCGCGTTTGGCCTTCGATAAGGGGACGAGCGCGGCCTTCTATGGGGGGAGCCCGCGCCGATCAACAAGGGAAGCGGCTTGGCCAAAACGCACGTCATTGTGTTTGCCAATGAAAAGGGCGGTACCGGCAAGTCGACGACGGCCGTCCATGTCGCGATTGCGCTTGCCGCCAAGGGTGCGCGCGTTGCTGCCTATGATCTCGACCATCGCCAGCGCACGCTCGGGCGCTACCTCGACAATCGCACAGCGACGATCAAGCGGCTCGGCCGCGACCTGCCGATGCCCGCCTATCAGACGCACGATGGCGCAAGCCTCGATCGGTTCAACGAGCAGGTCGAGGCGCTGCGCAGCGATGCCGATTTCCTGATCATCGACACGCCCGGCCGCGATGATCCCTTCGCTCGAGCCGCGGTGCAGCAGGCCGACACGCTGGTCACGCCGATGAACGACAGCTTCGTCGATTTCGATCTGATCGGGCAAGTCGACCCGACCACCTTCCGCGTCACCCGGCCGAGCTTTTATGCCGAGCTGATCTGGGACGCGCGCAAGGCCCGCGCCAAGGCCGATGGTGCGACGATCGACTGGGTCGTGCTGCGCAACCGGCTCCAGCATATCGAGGCGCGCAACATGCGCCGGGTGTCGGACGCGCTCAGCCAGCTCGCAAAGCGCGTGGGCTTCCGGGTCATTCCCGGCCTTGGCGAGCGCGTCGTCTATCGCGAAATGTTCCCCAATGGCCTGACGCTGATCGATTCGCGCGATTTCGGCGAGATGGGGCTTGGCCATGTCGCCGCGCGCCAGGAATTGCGCGAGATGATGGCCGCGCTCGGACTGCCCGAGCCTGCCTTGCCGTTGTTCGCCTGATGGCCAAGCTGCTGCTCTTCGCGGCGCTTGCCGCCGCCGCTTATTGGTGGCTGCGGCCCTATCTGACGCCGCGCCGCGCCGATCGCGGGCCGCGCTTTGAACGCAGCCTCGACGAAGCCGAAGCACGCGCGATCCTGGGCGTCACCGCGACCGACGATGCCGAAGCGATCCGGGCGGCCCACCGGCGGCTGGCGGCGGCGGTGCACCCCGATCGCGGCGGCTCGACCGAACTCATGCGCCGGATCAATCTGGCGCGCGACGTGTTGCTCAAATCCGGGGCGCAGTGACGCCCGAAACCCCAGCCAAGAGGCTTTCCCAACCGATGACGCACCAGTTCGACCGCACCTCGCTTCGTGAATATGACATTCGCGGTATCGTCGGCAAAACGCTCGGGACGGCGGATGCCACCGCGATCGGTCGCGGCTTTGCGACGCGCGTGCGCCGCGCGGGCGGTACCCGCGTCGCCGTCGGCTATGACGGGCGCACGACGTCGGTCGAACTCGAGGCGGCGCTGGTCGAAGGGCTGACCGCGAGCGGCGTCGACGTCGTGCGGATCGGCATGGGGCCGACGCCGATGCTCTATTATGCCGAGGCGACGCTAGAAGTGGATGGCGGCATCCAGATAACCGGCAGCCATAATCCCGCCGAGTATAACGGCTTCAAGATGGTGCTCCAGCATCGCCCGTTTTTCGGCGACGACATCCAGGATCTGGCGCGGCTCGCCGCCACCGGCGACTGGGAGACGGGCGCGGGCACCGTCGACGCCGCCGATGTGATGGACGATTATGTCGGGCGGCTGATGGCGGGCTATGCCGGCGGCGCGTACCGGATCGGCTGGGACGCGGGCAATGGCGCCGCCGGGCCAGTGATCGAGAAGCTCGTCAAGCTTCTGCCGGGTGAGCATCACCTGCTGTTCACCGATGTCGACGGTAATTTTCCCAACCATCATCCTGATCCGACTGAGGAAAAAAACCTCGCCGACCTGAAACGCCTTGTCGCTGACAAGCAGCTCGATTTCGGACTGGCTTTCGACGGCGACGGCGACCGGATCGGCGCGATCGACGGGCAGGGCCGGGTGATCTGGGGCGACCAGCTTTTGTCCATTCTGGCCGAACCGATCCTGCGCGAGCTGCCCGGCGCGACGATCATTGCCGATGTGAAGGCCAGCCAGGCACTGTTCGACCGGGTCGCGGAACTCGGCGGTGCGCCGTTGATGTGGAAGACCGGCCATAGCCTGATCAAGACCAAGATGCGCGAAACCAATGCGCCGCTGGCCGGCGAGATGAGCGGCCACATCTTCTTCGCGCACGACTATTATGGCTTTGACGATGCCCAATATGCCGCTGTCCGGCTGATCCGCGCGGTCCATATGATCGGCAAGTCGATGACCGAGATCCGCGGCGCGATGCCCGCGCTCGTCAATACGCCCGAAATGCGCTTTCAGGTCGATGAGAGCCGCAAGTTCGCCGTGATCGACGAAGTGCTGGCGCGGCTTGAGGCCGAGGGCGCGCAGGTCGACCGTACCGACGGCGCGCGGGTGTCGACGCCGGACGGCTGGTGGCTGTTGCGCGCGTCGAACACGCAGGATGTGCTTGTCGCGCGGGCCGAGGCGCGGACCGAGGAAGGCCGCGACCGGTTGCTGGCGATGATCGACGCGCAACTGGCGGCAAGCGGCCTGCAGCGCGGCCCGCAGGCCGCGCACTGAACGGCGCCCCGTTCAGTCGAACTCGTCGCAGCTGATCGCGTAGCGGCGACGGCAGGGAATCATCGCGGCCGCCACAATGGTTTCAAGGATGGCCGCCGCCGGTGATGCCCCAATGGCGCAACGATTGCGGCGCCGGCTACGCGCGCCCGGCGGGTCAGCTATTGCTGCCGCCGCGCGGCTTGACGATCCAGTTGCGCTTGGCCAGCCGCAACATCGGCACGCCGCAATAGACGCAGACGCTTTCGAACTTTTCCGATCCTTCCGGCCGGAATGCCCGGCTGGCTGAGCGCTTGTGTTCGCCCGTCAGGCAGCGCGCGCGACCTGCAATCCAGCCGATCATGTCCGATAGCCTTCAGTTTCCCGCATCCATTCCTCCTGGCACGGCAAGTTTTTGATTGTCAGCCAAGAATCATAAACTCGTTTCGCAGGCGCTGGAAGGGGTGGTATTCGTACCCAACAGGCGCCACCTAGCGGCATGGCCGTTGCCCCCCAGATCATCCGCGTCATCGATCTCGAAACCACGGGCCAGGCGCCGCCCGCGCACGGCGTGTGCGAAATCGGCTGGCAGGATGTCGCGCTCGGTCGCGACGGCCGCTGGGCGTTGCACGGCGACGGCGGCGCGCTGTTCGTCAATCCGGGACGGCCGATCCCGGCGATCACGCAGGCGATCCACCATATCCTTGACGAACAAGTCGCCGAAGCGCCTTTCTGGCATGATGTCGCACGGCCCGTGCTCGATCCCTGGCCGCGTCGCGTCGCGCTGGCTGCGCACCGCGCCGATTTCGAGCAGCAATTCTGCACGGCGTCGCTGACGCACGGTGCCGACTGGATCTGCACCTGGAAGTGCGCGCTGCGGCTCTGGCCCGATTCGCCATCCTTCTCGAACCAGGTGCTGCGCTACTGGCGCCGACCCGAAGGGCTGGAGCATGAGCGCGGGCTGCCGGTGCACCGCGCCTTTCCCGACGCCTATGTCACCGCGCACCATTTGCGTGACATGCTCAATCTGGTCGATGTCGCGCAGCTGATCGAATGGTCGAATCTGCCGGGGCTGTTGCCGCGCGTGCGAAATGGTCCCGACCGCGGCAAGGAATGGCACGAGCTGGAGGACGAAACGCTCGCCGTCTTCGCCGCCGATCGCGATCCCGATGTCCGCTACACGGCTGAGAGCGAACAGGCGCGGCGGCGCGGCGGCGGCGCGATCCGCCGACCAACTGGGCAGGGCGCGCTGTTCTGATCGAGCCGGCAGCTTTGGCAGCCGTTCTCTTAGCAGACCCAATTAAGCTGCACAAAACCGCCCCTCTTGGCCATGATTAGAG
>NZ_LSIJ01000097.1 GCF_001556185.1 Sphingomonas sp. CCH10-B3
TGCAATCGCTCTGATCCCTTAGCGTACGTTTTCGAACATTCTCTCACCGGACCCCAGATAGACGGTTGTGGGCTGCGTCTTCACATCGGCGAAGGTGAAATCCGAGCGGCCCAGCACGGCCGACATGCGCGGGGAATCGAGAAAATGGGTATGGCGCTGCGCGGCCGACAGCACGCCGGCCGCTTCGCGGTCGGACTTGCCCAGGTGGCGGTTGGCGGCACGCGCGATCAGGCCCCGCGCCTGCGTGCTGCGCGACATTTCCCGCAGTATCCTTTGGAAGTTATCAGGCGCGAAGGTGAGGCAGTCGCGCAGGGCTTCCAGCGTGCGGTCCTGGCCTTGCGCTTGCGGGTCACAGGCCACCCACAAGAGGATACCGGCGATCAGCGCCTTGGCTTCCTCGTTCCAATGCGCCTCGCCCGCTTCGCCGGGAGCGTCATAGACCAGCGCGTCAGCCAGCGTCATGGCGTCGTCGGCGAGATCGAGGCCGGCAGGGTCGAGGCGATCGAGCGGGTTGAACGCGGCTGAGGGGATGCCCGTCACCCCGAAGGGATCGAGGACATGGACCGGGCCGAACTTCGCGCGATAGCGGGCGGTGATGCGGGCATTCTCGCCCTTGGGGTCGATGCAGATGACCGAACCGGGATAGTCGAGCAGATTGGGAATGATGGTCCCCACGCCCTTGCCGGTGCGCGTCGGCGCGATCGTCAGCAGATGGGCGGGACCGGCGTAGCGCAGCAGCTTGCCCGATTTGCGATCACGGCCGATCAGCAGGCCTTCGCCATTTTGGGCGAGCGGGCGCGTCTCGCGATCGGTGGCGAAGCGGGCCGAACCGTGGGTGTCATCGCCGGCAGGACCGCCATAGCGCAGGATCAGCGGTTGGAAGAGGGCGCGCAGCGTGACGAGGATGATGACCAGGCTCGTCAGCATCATTACGATTTGGTAGATGTTGGAATCGCGGGGCAGGCCGAGCAGCTTGCCGAGGATCAGCGGCACGCCGAGGCCCAGTACCAGGCCGGTGATGAGGAACAGGACCACCACGCCGAACAGGTGGCGGATCAGCGCGACCGGACTGGTGACGAGGGCCGTGATCGCCCATATCGGCTGTTCGCGCGCGATACGGGCGAGGTTGCGGAGCGCACGGCCGAGCTGGCGGAACCATTCCATCGCCGCTTACCCGTCCGCCCGGATCGTCGCCGGCGAGATCGCCAGCGCCGGGTCGGCGTCGGGATGATCGAGCAGCTTGAGAACGATCGCGGTGGCGAGGGGAGGGGGGACAGCTTCTGCGCGCAGCATGTCGAACAGGGCGTGTTCGTCGGCGTCGAGGTCCATGCCTTCGATCGCGAGATTGGCGCGGGCTTCGGCATCGCCTTCGCGCCACAGAGCGATTTCGGCGGGGGTGCCGCGGACATAATCGAGCGCGCGGACCTCTGCCCGGATCGCTTCGACATCGAGCCTGGTCATGGTGCGTCACTCCCTTCCGCTTCCGCGTCGAACGCGCGTTTGCCGCGCCGCTTCCACAGCGTCAGCATGTTGTCGGCATCCTCGCCCTGGGCGCGCGCGGCGAGATCGAGCATCGCGCCGTAGAGGGTCGCGCGATCATCGTCGGTCAGATCGACGAGGCCGGCTTTGTGGACGAGGCCGCCCAGCTCGATCAGGTGGCGGGTGCGTTCGCGGCGGGCCACGACCCATCCTCTCGTATCGGCGCGGCGCGCGGCGGCTTCAACCCTGCGCCTCGCCTGTGCCAGTTTGGTTTCCGCCTTGTGCATTGCTGCTAGTGCGTCGCCCAGCCTTGCGCCCGCGTCCTTGAAAGAAGGCCGCGCCATCGGAGCGCCACGCCTCCCGGTTTCCCTCAACCTGCGCTTCGGCGACGATGTGGAGCAGCGCTCCGGTCAGCACATCGGCGTCGAGCGCATCGGCCCCGGTGGAGGTGACGAGTTCGCCGAGCTGCTGGACCTTCTTCGCCTTGAGCGTGCGGGCCTTGTCGCCGAGCGCCCGCAGTTCGGCGTCATAGTCGCGGACCTTGCGCATCTTCTCTCCCTCGCGCCCATGATCGGGAGCCGCAGCGTAGCACGATCGCGCGCGCGAGGAACCGTTCCGATCCAGAAATGCGGCGAAGTCAATCATGCGAACGGCAGAGAGTGTGAGTGCGCGCTTATACGTCGTTGCCGACGTGCGCTAAGTAAGGCAGTGTGCAGAGCGTCATGGCGATCTACCATTTCTCTGCCAAAGTCGTGAGCCGCGCGAACGGATCGAGCGCCGTTGCGAGCGCCGCCTATCGTTCCGCGTCCGAGCTGCACGACGATCGGCTGAACCGCGATCATGACTTCAGCAACAAGGCTGGTGTCATCCACTCCGAGGTGATGTTGCCGGCGGGCGCACCGGAGCGTTTAAACGATCGCACAACGCTATGGAACGAGGTGGAGGCAGGCGAGAAGCGCAAGGACGCGCAACTTGCCCGCGAGGTCGAGTTCTCGATTCCGCGCGAGATGAACGAAAGGCAGGGCGTCCAGCTTGCGCGTGATTTCGTGAAAAAGCAGTTTGTCGATCGCGGAATGGTCGCGGACCTCAACGTGCATTGGGACAAGGCGAAGGACGGCAGTCCGAAGCCGCACGCGCATGTGATGATGACGATGCGCGATGTAGGCCCGGACGGGTTCGGAAAAAAGAACCGCGACTGGAATAGTACGGAGCTGTTGAAGGACTGGCGCGAAGCGTGGAGCGCGCACGTCAACGAGCGCATGACCGAGTTTGGGCTGGAGGGTCGGATCGACCATCGCAGCTATGAGGCGCAGGGGATCGGGCTGGAGCCGCAGCACAAGATCGGCCCGGCAGCATCCCGCAGGCCGGAGCAGGGGCTTGAGGCCGAGCGGATCGAGGATCACACGCGCATCGCCCGCGAGAACGGCGCAAAGATCATCGCCGATCCCAATGTCGCGCTGGACGCGATCACCCGGCAGCAGGCCACGTTCACCGTCCGCGACCTTGCGACGTTCGCGTTCCGCCACAGCGACGGCAAGGAGCAGTTCGACCAGGTGATGGGAGCGGTTCGGGGATCGCCCGAGCTGGTCGCATTGGGGAAGGACGGACGCGACCAGGAGCGGTTCACATCGCGCGATATGATCGCGGTGGAGGCCCGGCTTGAGCGCGCCGGCGACGAGCTGGCGAGCCGGGCCGGGCATGGTCTCCCGGCGCACGCAATGGAGGGGGCAATCACGCGCGCCGGGAGTGAAGGACTCGTGCTGGGGGAAGAGCAGCGAGCCGCGTTGGAGCATATAGTGGGTCCGGGCGGCATCGCCAACGTGATCGGATATGCCGGCACCGGCAAATCGGCCATGTTGGGGGTGGCGCGCGACGGATGGGAGCGCGCTGGTTACACGGTACGCGGTGCGGCGTTGTCGGGCATCGCGGCCGAAAACCTTGAAGGCGGGTCCGGCATCCAGTCTCGCACCATCGCCAGTTTTGAACACGCATGGGGGCAGGGCCGCGAGCAGCTAGGCCCCAAGGACGTGCTGGTGGTGGACGAGGCCGGCATGATCGGCTCGCGTCAGATGGAGCGCGTGTTGAGCCAGGCGCGTGACGCCGGGGCCAAGGTCGTGATGGTGGGCGACCCCGAGCAGTTGCAGGCGATCGAGGCGGGCGCGGCGTTCCGCAGCGTCACCGAGCGCCACGGCGCGGCCGAGATCACCGAGATACGCCGGCAGCGCGAGGACTGGCAGCGCGACGCGACGCGAGCGCTGGCGACCGGGCGCACCGGTGAGGCGATCCACGCCTATGACGGCAAGGGTATGGTCCACGCGGTCGACACTCGCGAGCAGGCCCGGGGCGAGCTAGTGGACGGTTGGGACCGCGCGCGTCAGGCCGAGCCGGGCAAGAGCCGGATCATCCTTACCCACACCAACGCCGAGGTGCAGAGCCTCAATGGCGAGGCGCGCGACCGGTTGCGCGCGAGCGGCGACCTTGGCGACGACGTGACGGTGAAGGCCGAGCGTGGCGAGCGGCAGTTCGCGACCGGCGACCGCATCATGTTCCTGCGCAACGAACGCGGCATGGGGGTGAAGAACGGCACGCTCGCCACGATCGAGCGGGTATCGTCCGAGCGCATGGCGGTGCGCCTCGATGACGGGCGCGGCGTCGCGTTCGACACCAAGGACTATGCCCATGTCGATCATGGCTATGCGGCGACGTTCCACAAATCGCAGGGGGTGACGGTCGATCGGGCGCACGTCCTCGCCACCCCCGGCATGGACCGGCACAGCGCCTATGTCGGCCTGTCGCGGCACCGTGACGACGTGCAGCTCCACTACGGTCGCGACGACTTCGCCGATCAGCGCCAGCTGGTCCGCGCTCTGTCGCGCGACCGGGGCAAGGATATGGCGGGCGATTACGCCAAGCCCGAGCAGGATCAGGCGCGGGCGTTCGCCGATCGGCGCGAGATCCGGTTCCCGGAACGCGCGCGTGAAATGGTGGCGAAGGTCCGCGACAAGGCGCGGGGCATGTTCGACGGCTTCCGGCCGAAACCGGCAGCGGAGCGTGCGACGTCGCCGGAGCGCAGCACGGCCGACCGCCCGCTTCCACCCTCGCAGGCCAAGGCTATCGAGCGTTATGCGCGAGCCGGTGCCGACATAGGCCGGATGCTGGAAAAAGGCTTGCCGGTGCTGGCGCACCAGGAACAGGCGCTGGCGAAGGCAGGCGACGCGCTCGACCAGGTTCGGCCCCATGCCGCCCGCGACCTCGCATCGGCGCTGGCGCGCGATCCCAAGCTGATCGAGCAGGCCGCCGGGGGCAACACCAGCGGCGCGGCGAAGGCGATGGAAACCGAGCGCCAGGTCCGCATAGATCCGGAGAAGCGCGCCGGCCGGTTCGTGGAGCAGTGGCAGGGATTGAAGGAGGCGCAGGCCAGCATGGAGCGTGCCGGCGACCATGCGGGCGCGGAGAAGATCGGCAAGCGCATGGAGAGCATGGCGGGCGGGCTGCATCGCGACCCCCAACTCGAATCCGCGTTGCACCGGCGCGCGCCTGAGCTGGAACTGAAAATGGAGCGCGGTCGATCGATCGCAAACGAGCTGGCGCAGTCGGTCAGCATCGGGCGTGACCGCGACCGTGGCATGAGCCGGTAGGTGATGATGGACGACGATATTCAGGAAGGCGGCGATCCGGCGGAGGCGTTCGACCGGTTGCGCGCCGTGATAGAAGGTCAGGACCGCGAGCTGGCGTTGCTACGCCGTGCCGTGGAGGGCCTGGCGGCCGAGCGGGCGCATATCGATGTGCCCGACTATTCCGAGACGCTGGGGCGGATGCAGCAGGGCGTGGACGCTACAGCCGAGCGGATCGCGGTCATCAACGACGTGATCGCGCGCAGTCCGGCGCTGGCAATGACGCCCGAGCAGATGGCGCAGCGTATCGCCGCAGCAGGCAGCACCGCCCGGCGCGAGGACCAGGCGGCGCTCGCCAAGGCCGGCGAGGACAAGGCCCGCGTCATGGCCGAGCTTCGCAGCCTCGCCGGATCGGCATGGACTCGGGTCGACCAGAAGAACCGGCAGCTATGGTTCGGGCTGGGCGGGGCGGCGATCGGCATCCTTGTATGGTCGATCGTGCCGGGCTTGGTCGCGCGCGAGATCGCGCCGGCGAGCTGGCAATGGCCGGAGCGCATGGCAGCGCGAACGCTCGACCTTCCCCTTTGGGAAGCAGGGCAGCGGATGATGCAGAGCGCCAGCCCGACCGCGTTCCGCGGGATCCTCGGTGCCGACAGGATCGTGACGGCCAACCGCGAGACGATCGAGGGGTGCAGCAAGGCCGCAGCCCGCAAGCGCGAGACGGTGCGATGCACGGTCAGGATCGCGCCCCCGCTGTAGGTATATCATGAGCGCTTAACGCCACTTGCCTCCCAGGTGCCGCCAAACTCTGAAACCGATGCGGGAAGATCGACCGGATAAACGGATAAGCGAGAACACTGCATATGGATGCCGAAGTGCGGACCGCCCCAGCGTGCGGGCACCCACCAGCAACACCTTTCCAGCGACAATCCACACGCCGGCCGGTAACGCAAGCTCCCACCAGCGCAGAGGACGGCGGACGCGCGGAGTCCGTGAATGCCCTTTGGCTGAACGAGGCGGGTCGCTGATCGTCACTTGAACATGGCTCGTTCCTGCCCGTTGGTTAGCAACGACAAAGCATGGGCAGCCTAGCACGGAATCGCAGGCGATGGTGTCGATCCGGCAATCATGAAAGAGAGGGTCATGCGGGCCGATGTCACCATTCTTCAAAAGCATGTCTCCGACTTTTGGCTGGCACGGGGGAAATTGCGCTTACGATCGCGCTGAGGCTTCAGCAGTGGGGATAGGCGTTCGCAGCGACGTAAGGATCGTCTCCTGTTAGGGCGATTGTCTATCAATGTTTAGAGGGTCCTGATGAGCGTTGTTGCCGCTTCCCTTTATCGCCACGGCCAGCGGGTCCGGTCGCTTTCGATCGACGAGCCGACATTTTGTTCGGACGACAAGGCGGAGTTCGTCTGGATCGGCCTGCTGGAGCCGTCCGAGGAGGAGCTTCGGAAGCTCCAGGAGCACTACGGCCTTCACCCGCTTGCGGTTGAGGATGCTCTGAAAGCCCACCAGCATCCGAAGGTCGATGTCTACGGCGATCAGCTGTTCGTGGTCGCGCTGACTGCCCGGCTTGAGGATCAGGTTATCGCCTACGGTGAAACCGCGATATTCGTGGGTCCCAGTCATGTCATCACCGTGCGGCATGGATCGGCACGCTCGCACAGCACGCTGCGCGGCCAGCTTGAGGCGGCGCCGTCACTACTCGCGCATGGTGTCGACTATGTTCTGCACGCCATTATCGACTTCATCGTCGATGGCTATCTGCCGATCGGGGAGGCCATCGAGGAGGAAGTCGTCATAATGGAGCAACGGGCGCTTGACGCTTTCCTGGCCCGGGAGGAAATCAGTCGCATCTTCAATCTACGACGTGAGCTGATGCGGTTCCAACGGGTCCTTGGCCCCATGGGCGAGGTAGCGAACAAACTCACCCACCCTGACATGCCTTGCATCGACCGGGAGGTAATCCCGTATTTCCGAGATGTGCTAGACCATATTGAGGGCATAGCGTGGGAGGTACGCCAAGCAACGCTAAGGACGAACAATACCGGAA
>NZ_LSIJ01000098.1 GCF_001556185.1 Sphingomonas sp. CCH10-B3
AACCCTCCTTAAATCACAACCTCAAATCTGTGCCATTGGTGCTGACGGGGGACACGCTACAAGGTTCTCATCACCGACGATGAGGCCAGTATCCGCCGTTCGTTGCAATTCTTGCTGCATGCGCGGGGTTATGAACCGCTCAGCTACAGGTCGGGATCGGCCTTGCTGGCCGATCCGGCTTCTCTCTCCGCCGACTGCATGATTGCCGACTACAACATGCCGGATCTCGATGGTCTCAGCTTGCTCGGCGCGTTCAGGGCCAAGGGATGGGACGGCCCCGCGATCCTCATCTGCGCATCTCGCGACCAGGAGCTGAGGTTGCGGGCCAAAGCTTGCGGCTATGCAGAAGTGATCCAGAAACCCTTCATCCGAACTCCCGTTCTCGAGGCGCTGCACCGCTTGTGCGAATGCGCCGAACCTGGAGATTGTGACGAGGACGGCGAAGGCGGCGCAGGGTGCGGCTGCTAGCCTTGTTTCGGGTTCTAACTCTGCGCGGTCTCCGCATCGGGCAGCCCAGAGGGCGGCCAAAACCCAGTGCGGTCGCGCTCGTGAAACCCGGGTGGAGTATGTGGCCGTTGCCGACGTCCATTATCATTGCTCTGTTGTCGCCCCTCTCCAGACAAGGGGCAGAGCAAGCAGGAGAAGCAGCGCGAGGCTGCCGATGCTCCAGAGGATGACGGGTTGATATTGCGGCGATGCCAGTGCGAAGGCCAAGGGTGCAAGCGCCTGGCCGATGCTGGCCGCCGCATGCTGCAAACCCAGTCTCGAGCCCGAAGGAGCTGTGTTTCCGCCGATCCAGAAACTGGTGATCAGGCGAAGGCTCGCGGAACTCCAGCCGGCCACAAAGATGGTGCCGGCCAAAGGAAGAGTCGCAAGGTTGAGGGAATACAGGAAGAGGCTCGACGCGAGCAGGGCAAGGGTAATGCCAGCGAGACGTTTGGGTGAGGTCACGAGCCAGGTGACTCTTGCGAGGAACAGCTGGGCGGCGAGCATGGCGAACCCGCAAAGGCTAAGCATCCAGGCGATCGTCTGGCGGTCGGGCGCAGCCGTGCTGCGCGGGATGAGCAGGGCGACATGCATGGCCGCGAGTCCACCGCCGCCAACTACCGCGATTAGCAAGAGCATCGAGATCGCGGGGCGGGACGACGATTGCGGGTGGCGAATCTCGGAACAGGCGACGCACCGAGGCGGCAGATGGGCGAAACACAGCAGGATGGCGACGCCAGCGATACCGAGCGCCACCATCAGCAGGGGTGCGCCGGGAGTTACGGCGGCGGAACCCTCTGCGAGCAAAGGCCCAATCATGTCCCCCAGGAAGACGAACCCCGTTAGCCAGGTAAAGCGCTTCGCCTGCTCGCCGCGCTCGGGAACCGCGAAGCTCGCGGACAGCAACGCCAGCGGGATGATGGCCGCAGCGGCCATGCCCGCCAGCGCGCGGAGCAGATAGAGAGCCGGCAGCGGCACCGCTCCGACTGGCGCCGTCGCGAATGCGAGAGCGACGAGAGCTGTGCGAAGCAGGATCCGGTAATCCATCCGATCCGCGAGCCAGCCCCAGAGCGGTGCCAGCAGCAGGGCCGCGAGCGGATAGACGCCGGTGAGGCTGGCGACGTGGAAGTCATGCAGGCGCAGCGCAAGCTCTGCGGCATTGCGATCTGTCCGTCGTCAGAACATTTGGCACAGGTCGCGGCGTAAATTAGCGGAGTGCG
>NZ_LSIJ01000099.1 GCF_001556185.1 Sphingomonas sp. CCH10-B3
AACGGTCGGGATGCTTAGCGTACGTTTTCGAACATTCTCTCACCGGCCCCCTATCTGGTGCTGCCGCCCGATCGGCTCGCCACCTATGCCCGGTGGCTGCGCCTGATGCTGGCGCAAGGGTTGACCGATCTGGCGCGCGCGCCGGCCTCCCCCGCCCGCCCCGTCCTGTTCCTGCTCGATGAGTTCGCCGCCCTCGGCCGCCTCGAACCCGTCGAGCGCGCTATGGGCCTCATGGCCGGCTACGGCATCCAGCTCTGGCCGATCCTGCAAGACGTTCACCAGCTCCGCGCGCTCTACGAGCGCCGTGCCGGCACCTTCTTGTCCAACGCCGGCGTCTTGCAGATATTCGGGGTCAACGATCACGACAGTGCCAAGCTCGTCTCCGATCTGCTCGGCCAGGAGACGGTCGTGTTCGAGACCATGAGCCGCGCGATCGACAGCGACGAAACCGGCATATCGTTCGGCGCGCAGCATGTCGCTCGCCCGCTGCTCACGCCGGATGAAGTCCGCACGCTGCGCGAGGATTACCAGCTCCTGTTCCTCGCGGGGCAACGGCCGATCGTCGCCGCCAAGCTCAAATACTATGCCGATCGCGAGTTCGCGGGCCGCTTCGACAAGGCGTGAGGCCGTTTAAACGGTGCGTGGATCTCGCGCCGGAAAAATCGGGCGGCCCTGGGAAGCCCGTAGAGCGCCATAGGCGGTTCCGACGCCGAAAACCCTGACCTACGCCCGGAATGAGGCCGGGCGGGCCGGAAATCGCCCCCTGTGGGGACGTTTCCGCCTCCTCTACCCTCTCGATCAGAACGCCCACATATCCGCTTGGCTTTTCTGGAAAGCCATTTTCGGCGGCTGGGTTCAATGATGCGCTGGCGATAGGGGTGTGACGGTCACACCACACCCCAAATCAACAAAAGCGTGCCGGCGAAGCCGGCTCATTTTGGGGATGCCGGGTGGGAGGATCGCATAGCGATCCGGGGCGGCCGAAGGCCGCGAGCCGGCGGGGCGGAGCCCCAAGAGGCGGTGCTTTTCTTCCTTTCAACGTCGCATCAAGCGGGGCGGCCTAAAGTTATCCACAGCCTCGCCCTAGTGTTAATATATGGGTTTAGAGTCGTGTTACGGGATTTGGGCGGTTTTATAGTGCGTTGAAAATAATGTATTAATTGGCGTTTTTGTGACGCGTGGTGAATCCGCTCTGACGAAAAAGCGAATCCAGAGTGACGATAGGGTGAATCCACTCTGACGATAGGCCCGCCCCCTCCAAGCGTAATCGGAATGACGATAGCGCGGGGGTGAATCTGAAATGACGATAATCCGCTTGCGTATGTGAAATGACGATAGTAGCTGTGGCGTTAGTGAAATGACGATAGACTCCGCCCCTTCCCTGTTTGACGCGCCGATCGCCGCGCCGTCCACGGCCGTGGACGGCGACGATCGCACGCCGCTGCTGCCGGTGCGGCACCCTAACCAAGACCTGTTCATCTGCGATGTTCTCGACGCCATCCCCAAGGACGACATGGCCTCGATGGAGCATCCGGTTTTCTCGCTCTCGACCAAGCCCGACAACCGGATGCGGCGCTATGAGCATAACGGCAACGTTATCGAGATTATCCCCTCGGGCAAGGGGCTGGCGACGATCCACGACAAGGACATATTGATCTACTGTATTTCGCAGCTCGTCGCGAAGATGAATCAGGGCCAGCAACCTAGCCGCACGGTGCGCCTGCAAGCCTATGACATGCTCGTCGCCACCAACCGGCAAACCAGCGGCGAAGGCTATCGGCTGATGGCCGACGCCCTCACCCGCCTGCGCGGGACCACGGTGCGGACCAATATCCAGACGGGCGGTGTCGAGGAAACGCGGATTTTCGGGCTGATCGAAGAAGCCAGAATCACACGCAAGACGTTCGACGGCCGTATGCTCGATCTGGAAATCACCCTGTCGGATTGGGTCTATCGCTCGGTCATCAGCAAGAATGTTCTGACGCTTCACCGCGACTATTTCCGGCTCCGCAAGCCGTTCGAGCGGCGCATGTATGAGCTGGCCCGCAAGCATTGCGGCGTGAAGGACGAATGGAAGATCGGCCTGGAGCTGCTGCAAAAGAAATGCGGCTCGAACAGCCCGCTCCGGGTGTTACGGGCCTTGGTCAAGAAGGTCTGCGAGCATGACGCGGACCACGGCCATTTCCCCGACTATGCGGTGACGATGAATGATGACGTGATCCTGTTCCGCAACCGCTCGGGCCTCAAGTCCAAGCCCGATCCGCTCGCCAACGCCGGCGACGATGCGCCCTATATCGACCCGGAAACCATGCACGACGCCAAGACGGCCGCGCCAGGCTATGACGTGTATGCGCTTTATGACGAATGGGTGTCGTGGTGGCACGACATGGGCAAGCCCGAGCTGAAAAGCCCCCGCGCCGCTTTCCTAGGCTTCTGCAAGAAACGGCACGAACGCAAGCCACTGCGCTGATCCCTTATGTGGACAAGCGTTCATGTCCACATGCAAACATATCGACTGATCCGCCTTTGTCACTTTCTGGTCGATAGCTACGGACTCGACTACAGGTGAAGTCCAAGAAAGGATGCGCCGGGAACCGGGTTGAAGGAAATCGGCTCCGCCGCGACGAAACCAAGAGTCTCATACAGCTTGCGCGCGGGGACGAACTTCGCTTGCACATCGAGCCTCATTTCGCTGTAGCCCACAGTGCGAGCTTCCTCGATCAGACGTTCAGCGAGCGCGCGACCAAGATGCCGTCCCTGAGCCTGGGGACGAACATATAGTCGTTTCATCTCGCATATCTCGTGTGTGACTTGGCGCATCGCTACGCAGCCTTCGATTTCCCCCTCCCGGTCCGCAAGCAGCACGCATCCTTTGGGCGCCGCATACTTCCCAGGCAAGTTTGCAAACTCAGCGTCATTATTCTGATAGTCGAGATTGACCGGCGAATTAGCGATGAACTCACGCCAGATGCCCAGCACCGAAGCTGTGTCACGAGGAAAGATCGCGTGCCTAATAACTACCATAGCGTGATTGCTTCGCCGAAAATCGTGGCGGCAATAGGACAGTGTCATGGCGTTAACTGCCATGTTTGCATGTGAACATGACGACATTGAGTTTAACTTCGGCCCAGGCTCCTTCCGATCAACCAAAGCTGGAAAACATGGGCCGCCACGAACGCGCCTCCAATAAAGATCGGGGACGGTAACAGCATCCCCTCCTGCCCCGGCCTCGGCGTTAGGGTCATCGCGGTAACATTGAACAGCCCCAGCACACAGATCGCAAGGAAGGGCGTGAAGCTGAGAGCTAGAACGCGAGGTGCGGACCAATTCACCAAATTGGAAAGCGGCTCTGATCGTGAAAGCCGCCATTGCATCGGCAGTTTCCTTTCCTGCCGGAAACGGGCGTTTGCCCGGATGGACAATCCGATCATCACCAGTGCGAAGATGGCGGACACGATTAGCACGTCCATGAGTTTTCCCCTAAGCTATATGTTTGCATGTGAACATGCTCACTTGCCTACAGGACTTTCCCCCATCTTTCGGAGCCAGTCGTTGAACGCCTCGGCCATCGCGTCCTGCAAGCTCATGCCGTGCTTGCGGGCGGTCATGTGCATGGCGAACGACATTTCCGGGCTGAAATAGCCCGTCATCGCCTTCTTGCCCTGACGGCTCGGCGCAACCGGGCTGCTGCTCGAACTGCTGCCGGTGCCTACGCCAGTGCTGCGGGCGATCGGCGCGGCCGCCCTTCCCTCCGGCTCGGCCGTCGCCGGCGTCGGCGCTGCGTCCCGATCCCGCAATGCAAGCAATGATCCCTTCCGGCTCATGCGCTGGCCCTCCGCTTCCTATCTGCTGGCATGTTTACATGTTCACATGCCCACTTGTAAAGCTGACGCACCTCATCGGCCGCCTTGCCATTCGGTTCGATCTCCATCACGGTTTTTCCCTCGGTCGCCGCATGGCGGAACGCGGCGCGATCCGCGACATGCAGCGGGCAGGCGTCCAGCCCGTAACCCTGCACGAGCTGCGCCGCCTCGTCATACATGCGTGGCGCGGTCGGGCTTCCCGCCGTGAAGATCACGAAAGCGGGCTTGCCGCGCATCTTCACAAGGCTGGCCGTGGTCTTGATCGCGGCCAGGTCGAACGCGCTCGGCCGACAAGGTATCAACACCAGGTCGGCCGCCTCGACGGCGGCGCTGGCGGCGCTGTCGGCATGGGGCGGGGTGTCGATCACGATGAACTCCGCGCCCTGCGCCGTCGCTTGCTCGATCTTGGCGGCAAGGCGAGGGGGGGCGCTGTCGATCACGACCGGGGGCGCGTCCTGCCGCCATGCCGCCCATTGGCTCGCCGTCGCCTGCGGGTCGAGGTCGATCACCAGCGCGGTATGCCCGGAATCCTCGGCGGCTGCGGCCAGGTGCAAGGCGAGGGTGGTCTTGCCCGCGCCCCCCTTCTGGCTGATGATCGCGATTGTTGGCATGTGAATATCCTTACATGAACTCATGTTTGCATGTGGTCATAGCGCAAACGGCTATCGGATGAAAGGGCAGGGCGTCTAGCCGTCCTCGCCGCCCTCATCCTCGCTGTCATCGTCCAGCGCCTCATGGCTCATCTGGCCGTGATCCTCGATCGGGCAAAGCGGCGCTCCGGCCTGCTCAAGCCATTTGCGCGCGGTCCTCGCGGTATAGCCGCACGTCGCGCACTCGCATTTCAGCATCCGGGTTTTCTGCTTCTTGGGCGCGGTCGACTCCCCGTCCGTGTCGAGACGGGCATGGGGGAGGGGGCCAGCGGCATCGAGGATCGGTGCGACGGCCGCAAGGAACGCCTCGCCGGGGGTGGTGGCGCGCATAGGCCCGACCAACCCCAGCCCCAGCGCGACCCGTTTAAACGCCTTCCCATGCCCTGCCGGGATGCCGACGGCGGCATGGACCAGCTCATGCGCGAGGATGGCCGCGATCTGCGCCGGCATCGCATCGGGCGCGTGCGCTAGGTCCGGGCGAATGAAGATTTCAAAATGCCCGTCCGCGCTAAGTCGGTTGTCCCAGCACTCACCGATCGCCTTGCCCTTCGCGCCTCTGCTGGTGAAGCCGATCGCCACGCGTACGCGGTCGGGCAGGGGGGCGTCCAGCGCCTCGAACAGCAGAGCCATGCCCTGCGCCACGGCATTGAGCCAGCTTTCGCGGGTTTCGTGGGTCATCGTCTTTACTCCCTTCAAATCGCCTGTCCGGCGATGGCCATGCCATCGGCCGGAACACGGACGCCCAAGAACGCCGGCGAGAGAGGGGGGCAGCGGGAATCTGCGGGAGTGGTGCGCGGCGCAGGGAGGCGCAGCCGAGTGAGCCACGGTCCCGCTGATTGCCGTTGCGGGGGAGAGGCGGCCGGGACCGCCTTTCCCCCGGCGCTGCTGCGCGAGATCCGCGCAGCGATCTCGCTTCCGCCATGTGGATCGTTACCTTGGGCCAAGACCGCTTGCGGGCTTGGGGAGCGTGAGCGACTAGAGCCACGGTGCCGCGCCAGCGGCAGGCGCATAATCACCGCACCCATTGCCAAAATCAGATTCTGTGACTACATTGGGACTACGTTTTCAGAAGGAAATCCCAATGGCTGTTTCCGACACCTATGTCCGCGCCAGGATCGACAATACGACGAAGGAACGCGCCACCGCCGCGCTGGGCGCGATGGGCCTTTCGATCTCCGACGCTATCCGGCTGCTGATGCTGCGTATCGCCGACGAACGGCGCTTGCCTTTCGAGGTCAAGGTTCCGAACGCCGCGACACGCGAGGCAATGGCAGAGCTGGCGGCGGGGAAGGGGACCAAGTTCGCCAGCGTCGATGCGCTGATGGCGGACCTCCATGCGGACGATTGATCGTTCGACCCGGTTCAAGCGCGACTACAAGCGGGAATCAAAGGGCCGGCATCGAGCGACCCTCGATGCCGATCTTCTGCCCGTCCTGGCCGCGCTCGCGACCGACACGCCGCTTGATCCCAAATACCGCGACCATGATCTGAGCGGCGATTGGGCGGGCTACCGCGATTGCCACGTCAAGCCCGATCTGGTGCTGATCTACGCCAAGCCCGACGACGAAACGCTGCGCCTCGCGCGCCTTGGCTCGCATAGCGAGGTATTCGGATAGATGACGCATATGCGGGCGATCTTCATCCGCCACGGCGAATCTACAGGCAACGCCGGCGTGCCGTGTCGCGATCTCGCGACGATCGAGCTGATGGAGCACGGCCACGAACAAGCGCGCCAGGTCGCGGCGAGCTGGACGCAAGCGCCCGCGCTCATCGTCACGTCGCCCTATACCCGCACCCGGCAGACGGCCGCGCCGACGATCGCGCGCTTCCCCGGCGTCCCGGTCGAAGTCTGGCCGATAGAAGAGTTCACCTATCTGCAACCGGCGCGCTGGAACGGCACGCGCAGCGCCGAGCGGATGCCGCACCTCGAACGCTATTGGAGCGAGGCCGATCCTGATTATTGCGACGGGGAGGGGGCGGAGAGCTTCGCCAATCTGCTCCGGCGCTGCGAGGCGGCGCTTGCCCGCCTCGCCGCCATGTCGGCCGCTTCGCTGGTCTATGTGTTCGGGCATGGGCAATTCATCCAGGCCGCGCGCGCGATCGTCGCCGACGCTCATCTGGACGATCGGGGCAAGATGCTCGGTTTCTGGCACAAGGGCGAGCCGCCCGCGATCAGCAACGCGCAGCAGGTAGGGTTCCATTGGCAGGGCGGGCGCTGGGGATGTGCGCCAGCGATCGCCGCCTAGATCAACACCCGCTCCACCTCGTCCAGCGTCACGTCATCGGGCCGGCGGTCATAGAGCTGAGTCGTGCGGGTAGAGCTGTGGTTCGCCATCGTCGCCGCCGTCTCCAACGTGCCGCCGTTTTTCAGATAGGTGGTGATTCCGGTCGCGCGGAACGAATGGTTGCCGATCGCCGTCCCGATCTCGGCCGCGCCTGCGCGCCGGCGCACCATCGCGAAGGCATTGGCTTGGGGCAGGGGGGTATCGCTTAGTCGCTTAGTCCCGCGTGCGATCGTGCGGAACAGCGATCCCTTGCGATCCTCACGCAGCGCGCACCCGTCGATATAGGCGGTCAGATAATCCTCTAGATTGTGATGGCAGGGCATTTCATGGCGCTTGCCGCCTTTCTCGTGCAGTCGGACCCATAGCCGCCTGTTCTGCATGAACACGTCCTCGACCCGCATCGCCAGCGCCGCGCCGATCCGCGCGAAACTATAGACCATCAACCCGATCAGGGCGCGGTCGCGCAGGCCCGCATGGGTGGTCACGTCGATGCTGTCGAGCAACCGCCGCGCCTCGTCCGGGGCCAGCACCGGCGTCTTGCCGCGCCGCTGGCTATGCGCCGGCCCGCGCACCGATCCGGCAGGGTTCACCGGCACGATATGGCCCGTCACCAGCCAGTCGAACAGGTGGCGCACGCCGGCGAGCTGCTGCTTGACGCTGGGCGCGGCCAGCTCGCGCCCCAGCGCCTCGACCCAGGCCGCGACGTGGAGCGGTTGCACGGCCTCAAGCGAGGCGACGCCGCGCGCCTCACACCAGGCCAGGAAGTCGCCGGCCGCGCGCATATAGGCGCGGCGCGTATGCGGGTTGCGAATGGTGACGGCGAAGAACTCAAGGAAGCGCAGCCGCGTGGCGTCGTCGGCCGCCGCGATCAAGGCCGGCAACGCCAGCGCCGGCGAGGGCAGGGGGGCGAGCTGGTTCATCGTGCGATCTTCTGCCAACGGGCCGGCTCGGGGCGAGGCTTCGCCAGCTCCCGGCGCAATTCGTCAAACATCTCATCAGCGGGACGAACGCGGCCCGCCTTCACGTCCTCAAGCCCGCGCGCAACCGACTCGTCTAATATCCGGCGTAGCAGCTCGTCGCGCAAATCGCGGTGCGGCTCCATGTCGATAAAGTTCTTGACGATCGCGAACACCGCCTCGGACGGATCAACGAAATGGCCCCCCTCGACCTGCGCCAACAGCCAATCGGCCATGTCGCCGGGTAGATACGCCTCGAAACGCAACCCGCCCGCGCGCGCCTGCTCGCACAGCGCCTTGGCTTGGTCGCGCTCGGCGTAGTTGTCGGCAAAAGCCTCGTCGTCATTTTCGATCATGCCGGCATCCCTTTTTGCGGTGGATCTTCGGAGGCGTTTAAACGCTCTCTGCGGGGTCGCCGCGATAGCGCACCCAAAGGTCGCCCATCGCGTCGCGGTAGCCCCAGGCATCGGCGTAGGTGGTCGACTCCTGCGCCAGATAGGCCATGACCGTAAGCATATCCTCGGCAATGACGGCATCGACGTTGCACAAGTGGATGATCGGGAAATGCCCGCACTCGTCGCCGTTCCACCAGGCCAGCAGGAAATCCGCGACCTTGCCGGATGCGCCGGTTTCGGCCGCGCGTGTGGGCGGCCGCGCGATCGGCAGCAAGCGGCCGATCGCCGCGCCGGCCTCATCGAAACTGACGGCCCGGATGACGGGGCGACGTTGCGGGGGTGTCGTGGCGGCCGTCCCGGTCATGCGATCATGGTCCCTAGAGTGTGTGATAAAGGACATTATCATATGTAGAGCGAGCTGTGAATCCTTCCTCGGAGCGAGGGGCAGATTTGAGATACGCCACAACTCGATCAAGACAGCTCAGTCGCGATCGGCGGGGCTCTCCCACAATCGACCGTTCGCGGGCGAGACGCGCGATGGTAAGGCTGGCGCGTGCTCGCCTGCGTCTTATTCACAAGCTTACATGCGAAGCGACACGCCAAGACGCACCGTGCGCGGAACGCCCGGCAAGATGCCGCGCGAACGATCAACGATTGTCAATCGGTCAAAAACGTTATGCGCGCTGGCAAAAATCTCCCATTTGCCCTTGGGAGGGCCATAGCTGAGTGCGAGGTTTGCCGTCGTCCAGCCGGATATGCGTCCGCGCTGGCCGTCGGGCGTCACGGCCAAAAGATTGACGTCATCAGCGAACATTGCTGATTGACCAACGACCTCGATCTGGCCGGTAAAGCCCTGACGGGCAATGCCGACCGCTGCGCTCAACAGAACGCGAGGACTATAGGGAAGCCGGTTGCCCTGCACGTTACGGGCGAGCCCACACGCCACAGGTCCGCTGCCTGTCGCCACCATCGTTCCCACCGCCCCGCCGTCAAGGCACGGTGCCGTGGCGATACGGGTCGATGCATAGCGCGCTGTCGGCACCCAGGTCGCAGCCATACGAGCAAAGAAATCGGTCTCGCTGGTCAGTCCCGCATCCGAACTCGACGCTTTTAACGAGAACTCGCCACCGCGATGCAACGTGCGGCCTGCCGACGTCAACGTGGCCCCGGTTCCCCCGGCGACAGATTGAGGCACAATCTGATTTTCAAAGTCCATCACGAAGAAGGTTGCGTCCGCGTACAGTCCACGAACCAGCGTCCCGCGCATGCCTAGTTCCCAGTTCCAGCTCAACTCTGCGTCGAGATCGACAGAACCTCCGGCGCTTGTGATGACATCTTCCACCCGCGGTGGCGCGAAACCGCGATGGACGCCGCCATAAGCAATGATGCCATCGGCAATATCGAATGTCGCCCCGATCCCGGGGATGATCTTTTGCAACTTGCTTGTGCCGGCGGTCTCGGTCGTCAGCCCGCCCGACGGCCTGCCACCGATCAGAACGTCAATGGGCAAGTTGCGGCGACGAAAATCGATTACTTCAACCCTCGCGCCCGGGATGATCGCAAGCTTTCCGAACTCAAGTGTGGACTGCACGAATCCCGACCATGCGGACGCATTGCGAAGCTGATTTTCGCGCAGGCCGGCATTGACGCCACTCCCAGCCACTCGGGAAGCGGCGGTGTCGCCGTTTACCTGGCGACGGCGCTGTCGTTCATCATGATAGCGGATGCCGATTTCGGTCTGTCCGCCAAAGCCGAGCCCCAGCCCGTCGCGATGCCCCAGCGAGATTCGCGTTTCGACCCCCCAGGTATCGTAGTTTCGAAGCCTTCCCTCGTTGCCGCACCCGGTCAACAGGTTGGCCATGCCGCCACATAGCGGATCCGACGCATCGGAGGGGCGCTGTGTGGAGTTCGAGGACTGTCGCCACCAGTCGCGATCAAACCGTTGCCAATAAGCCACCGTGCGCAGACTGATTCCAGTAGCGAGTGTCCAGCGATGGGCTGCCGAAAGGCCATAGCGATCAGCAGAAAATGTGTCACTGCCGCGCGGGAACGGATTGCCGCGTGGCGCGGCCGCGAATTCTGCGCGCGTTACCCCTGAATAGGTGATATCTGACCGCTCACGGAACCAACTTGCCTTTACAACTAGCTGCTGATCTGGCGACAAATCCCATTCGCCCTTGGCGAACAGGTCGGTGAACCGGAGCAACTGATTGTCCCTGCTCCCCGCAGCCTGGCGATGATCGGCGGTGACGAAAGCGCGTCCGCCCAGAACCGGCCCGCCGATCTGCGCGTCCGCGCCGAGGCCATTTCGGTTGCCCCCCTGCAGCGACAGCTTGCCCTCGAACGTCTCTGGAGCGCGCGGCGTGATATAGTTGATGACGCCGCCTATCGTCTGCGGTCCGAACCGCACCTGCGAAGCGCCCTTCAAAACTTCGATGCGATCAAACCGGCTCAGCGGCGGATGATAATAGCTGGCGTTGTCGCCATATGGTGCGAAGGCCAGTGGGATCCCGTCTTCGAGTAACAGAACCTTGGAAGACCTAGTCGGGTTCAATCCCCTTATCCCGATGTTGGGCCGCGCCCCCGTCCCCTCCTCGTCCCGTGGAAAGACGCCAGCGACTTGGCGCAACGCATCGTTGACCGTCAGGACGCGGCTCCGATCTAGATCCTCGCGCGTGACAATCGAACCTGAACCCGCGATGTCGAGCAGGCTCTCAGCGTTTCCGATCACGATGATTTCCGGTGCTTTTACGTCGGCGACATTATCGTCGGCGACATTTTGGGCGAGCACCGGCGACGAGATGGTCACAGCGATTGCAGCCAGCGGCACGGCATTTATAAAGTTAACCAACGTACGTCCCCTGAAATTATCTGCGAGTAGTTCGCATTAGCGATTAAAGTCTGTTGCTAAAAAAAGCAAACTGCTTCGCCGGGCGTGTGCGCCAGAGGCCCGGAGGCTTCTCCACGGGCTGCCCTCGGGCCTGCCTTGCGCGTCGGTTGCACCGACGACCGCCGCGACGTTGGCCCCGCCCAGACGTCGCGAGCGATGCCGCATGCCTTGCGGACCGATCGCCCGGGCGGCGCTGAGTACGCACCAGGGGCTCGGGATGAAAATGCGTGGCGAAGGCGTGCGGCCGGTCTGCCCGTTACTGCCTCACCGCGCCGAAGGAGGGGCCCAAGTGTCGGGCGACCGCACGCTCGCGCACTTCGCCAGATAGCCATGACCAGTGCATCGTTGACCAGTTGCGCCGTTATCGCAACGCTCATCGACTAACTGACGATGCAGCGTGAGAACAGGTCGATGACAGCCGCTAAGTACAGCCAGTCTTCGGCGGGTCCAGATATAGGTGAAGTCTGCCACCCGCTTTTTTGTTTCGGGCCGTTGGCGGTTAACTGACAATGAGCACGTTGCCGGCGATGATCGGCGACCGGATGTTCCTCATATTTCTTTCGAACACTATTCAGGACTATAGGGACCCGCCAAAATCTGTTGCAGCAAGCTTATTGAATAGCTGCGACCCTATCCGGGCAAATCGTCGATCCTCCCCACATATTTTATACAAGGCTATGGCCATCGCGCTGACGCAGGTCGTTGTGAAGCGTTGTCGCGGCGATCGCAGCATGGCCCATCGCAACGCTGATCTGGTCGAGCGACATGACGATGTCGCCGGCGGCATAGATCCCTGCGGCGCTGGACCGCTGCTTGGGATCGACCACGATGCAGCGATCGTCACTCAGCGTCAGGCCGAGGGACTTGGCGAGCGCGTTGTTGCTGTCCGAACCAAGAGCGGGATAGATGGTGTCGAACCGGTAGAGGCCGCCGTCGCGTAGTCGAACCACTGCCGCGTCGGCGAACTCGAGCGCGTCGATTGGACTCTCCTGCACGTTGATGCCGGCACTCGACAGGCTGATGCGATCCGTTTCGGAAAGTTCAACCGACTCGTGGGTCAGGAGCGTTACATCGTCCGAGAAAGTGCGCAGAAACAGCGCCTCCGCAACGCCGTGATGGTCGGCGCCGATCACACCGATCGCCTGTCCAGTTACCTCGTAGCCATCACATACGGGGCAGTAGCGCAGCAATCCTCGGTCGAGGGCGTCGCGATGCGTTGCTGCATCCATCGCCGGACGTCGGTTTTCCACGCCTGTCGCCAGAACGACAGCGCGAGCGGTAAAAGCGATACCCGCGCCGCGTGCCTCGAAGGAGTCTATCCCGCCTTCCAGCTCTTCGATGAGGCCCGTGACGATCGTCGTGCCGAAACGCTCGGCCTGCTCGCGCATCCGGCCTAGCAGATCCTCGCCGTTGATCCCGTCCGGAAACCCGGCATGATTGTGCGAGCGCGGAATCCACTTTGCGCGGCTGTGGCCTGCATCGACCACGATCACGCGGCGATGATAGCGGGAAAGGTAAATGGCTGCGGTCAGGCCGGCAGGTCCGCCGCCTACGATCAGAACATCGCACTGCTCGGACATCATGCCTCTTTCACCGGATCGCGATAAGCAGGCACCCCCATCGTGGTGCGCCCGCGCTCGATCCACCCCATTAAGGTGCGGACTTTCCTCACACCGTCAGATAAAGCTCTGGGGCCTTCGCGCCGAAACTGAGCACCTTGAACGGCGCGACCTTCCGCCCGCTCATGCCAGGGGAGCCAGCAGGCATTCCCGGAAGCGCGATGCCTCGGATGCGCGGCTTTTCCTTAAGCATTTTCTGCACTGCCGCTACCGGCACGTGGCCTTCGATCGCATATTTCCCGATGATGGTCGTATGGCACCCCGCCAGCTCCGCTGGCACGCCGAAACGCGACTTCACCGCTTCGAGATCGCTCACCGGAACGACCCGCACTTGTATGCCCGCTGAGCGCAACGCAGCGGCATGGCCATCACAACATTCGCAACCTGGGTTCTTGTACATGACGGCGGTAACCGCCGACGGCGGACCTGCCGTTGCCGGAGCAACAAAGATAGCTGCTGAAAGCATAAGCCCGGCTATTTTCATCAACATGGTCTTTCCTCCTGACGAAATATCAATCCAGTGACGCACCGTAGTCGCTCGGCACGCGATTGCGGCCATGCCGCTTGCAGAACCCGAAGCGCGGAGCGGAATAGCAACATGGCGACGAAAGTGCCGAAGAGAAACATCGTACTTGCGACGGCGTAACGCCGCTGATCAGCTTCGGCGCTGCCTCGATCACAACCAAAGTCCCGAGCGCCGCGATGAACGCGCCCTGGCGACCGCGCACTAAGATATAGGCCGTACGCCCCAGAGAGCCTAACTTTTATCGATAGAGCTCAAAGCGGTTCGCCCGTACAGCTCATTCATGAACATAAGAAGGTCCGCCAAGGCCGAGCGCGCGAGGCTCCGTTTTCATGATGTGCTTCTCCGGCCCGACCCGTCGCGCACTGTGGTCCGGCCGTTCGAACCTGGCTATCCGCCTAGCTTCGATAGCGGCAAGACGCGTACGCAGGAGACGGTCGATTTCATCCTTGCGCTCGACGAGCCCGAACTGACCCGCCAGCTGGAAGGCGTGACTGCATCGCTCGACGAGAACCACCGGGATGTCGATGCGTTTCTCCGACGACGCTTCGATGAAATGGCCGACCGTTTCGACGGAGCCAATCGATGCAACGACGCACAACGCCGACTGATCGGGGCGTATTTCAGTCAGGAGTACGCCTATGAGGGAGCGGCGCTGTTCAATCCCAGCGCGGTACTCCATCCCGACCAAGTCGATGTGGCCAAGGGCGAGGTCCGCTTTATTCTGTCGCTGCGCGGGATCGGCGAAGGCCACCTTTCCTCCGTGACCTTCCGCACCGGCCGGTGGACGCCGGGCGGCTCGCCGACCATCGACGATCCGGGGTCCGTGTCGGTGCCGCCAATCATTGATCAGGCCGATACGGCCAACGCTTCTGTTCGGCTCCATTGCGGCGGCAGTCGGACCCTTTCGGAGACGGTTCTGTTCCCGGTGCTGGCGAGCCAGCGCCAAGGCATCGAGGATTTGCGCCTCGTCCGGTTCGACGAGGGCGATGGCGTCTTCGCTTATCACGGCACCTATACCGCGTTCAGCGGTTCGGCCGCGCGGTCGGAGTTGCTGACTACCACCGATTTCACCACCTTCGAGATGCGCGCGCTGACCGGCGATGCCGCCGGCGGCAAGGGAATGGCGCTGTTCCCGCGCCGGATCGACGGCCGCTTCGCGATGCTCGGTCGCCAGGACAATAAGAACATCTGGCTGCTGACATCGGAAGACATCCTGGCGTGGAATGGTGGCTCCAAGCTGATCGAGCCGCGCTATCCGTGGGAATTCGTCCAAATGGGCAATTGCGGCTCGCCGATCGAGCTGGATGAGGGTTGGCTGGTCCTGACGCACGGCGTCGGCACGGTACGCAACTACTGCATCGGCGCGTGCCTGCTGGACAAGGACGATCCGTCCAAGCTGCTGGCGCGCACGCCGCGTCCGGTCCTGGCGCCCAGCCCCAAGGAACGCGACGGTTACGTCCCCAACGTCGTCTATAGCTGCGGTGCGCTCGCGGTCGGCCGCGACCTGCTGCTTCCCTATGCGGTAGCCGACAGCTTCACCGCGTTCGCGACGGCGTCGATCGACGACCTGCTCGCCGTGATGGAATAATCCTGACACGGGTACCGGAGAGGATCGCACCCGATCTAACGAGCGCACCGTAAAAGAGCTAGATGATAAGGTAGTGGTCTTGAACGTGCAGGATCGCTAAGGACGGTCGGAATGAGCCGCCTGCTTCCTTTTGTCATCGGCTTGCTGTTTGCCTCGCTTTTGGGGCTGACTTCGGCTTTCTATCTAAGTGACGAAAGCTCGAATATGAGCCGCTTCGGCACGCCCGGCTTAGCCCTTTCGATGGCGAGCGTGAGCGAGCCTCCAAGCGACGAGGTGCCCGGAGACGTTGCCGGACGCTTCCCTCATGCGCATAGTGAATGCCACGGCGATCACATGAAGGTGCCTGCCATGGCGATCATCTCGCAGATGGAGCCTGAGGAGGTTTATTCGACGTCCGGGCAGCGGATTAGCGAAGGGGTGATTGTCGCCCCGACATTGAGACCCCCAAAACTCTAAGCTACGGCAACGGCCGACAGTGCCTCTGAGTAGAGCATGGTCGCTGTAACGGGTGACTTCGTCACGCGGCCCGGGCCCACTTGCGAACGCCGCGGCGATCCGCCGCTTTGAAAAAAGCGGCAACCCTGCTTTGCTCGCCGCTCACCAAATCCTGCATACAGTTATGGAGACCCTTGTGTCCTCTTCGAAACAACCTCTTGCGTCGTTGCGGACAGATCTGCCCGCATCCATCGTCGTTGCGCTCGTTGCGCTCCCGCTCTGTCTGGGCGTCGCCCTTGCGTCAGGAGCGCCCCTATTTTCTGGCCTGATAGCAGGTATCGTCGGCGGCATTGTAGTTGGCGGCCTGTCCCGGTCTCCGTTGTCCGTCAGCGGTCCTGCCGCGGGCCTTACGGTTATCGTGCTCGACACCATCAATTCCCTACCGAGCTATCCGATCTTTTTGTCGGTAGTGGTTTTGGCGGGCGCGTTGCAGTTGGCATTTTCTACGGCTCGCGCGGGAATCCTGAGCGAATTTATCCCGTCCTCAGTGATCACGGGGATGTTGGCATCGATCGGACTTATTCTTGTTCTCAAACAGATTCCGTTCGCGATCGGCTATGAGGTCGAGGCTGAGGGTAGCTTTCAATTCTCTTCTGGTGACGGGAACACGTTCACCAACCTTTTCGTGTTCCTGAGGCGCAAATTTGAGCCGGGTGCGCTGATCATCAGCCTCGCGGGCCTTGCTTTCCTGTTCTGGTGGAACAGCGCGAAACCCAAGCAGGGTCCGCTCCGTTTCTTGCCAGGCCCCTTGGTGGCCGTCCTGATCGGCGTCATCGGCAATGCGCTGCTCGGGGCGTTTCTACCTTCCTGGAAGATTGGCACGGAGCATCTTGTTCAGGTGCCAGTCTCCAAAAGCCCGGCCGAATTTGCTCAGCTTTTCTCCCTTCCCGATTTTTCGGGTATCGGGAGCAGTGCCGTCTGGATCGCAGCAGCCACGATTGCCATCGTCGCTAGCCTGGAGTCGATGCTCAGCATCAAGGCCATCGACGAGCTCGACCCGCAACGACGCACCACTGACAAGAACTGGGAACTGATGGCCCAGGGTGGCGGCAACATCGTGTCGGGACTGCTGGGAGGGCTGCCAGTCACCTCGGTGATCGTGCGTTCCTCGGCCAACGTCGGTGCGGGCGCGCAGAGCAAGGCGTCGACGATGCTGCATGGGCTATGGCTGCTGTTGTCGGTCGCGTTGATCCCCATGGTGCTCAACCTCATCCCGCTAGCGGCACTCGCGGCGGTGCTGATCGCAACCGGCTACAAGCTTTGCACGCCCCAGCTTTTCCTGGACCGCTACCGACAAGGCTGGACCCAGTTCATCCCGTTCGTAGTAACCGTGATCGCGATCATGTTCACCAACTTGCTCGAAGGCGTCCTGATCGGCCTTGTGATTGGGTTCGTGTTCGTCATAGCGCGTAATTTTCGATCTGCCGTAACGTTTGCATGCGAGGGCAATGATTGCCTCATCCGTGCACGGCGTAACCTGTATTTTATCCACAAATATGAACTTCAGAAGCAACTAAACCGCGTTCCCGAAAATAGCCGGCTTCTGATTGATCTTTCCGCGACGAGCTATGTTGATCTCGATAATGTCGAGATTATTAACTCCTTTATCAAAGCCGCTCGATTCAAGTCGGTAGATGTGGTCGTTCGTGGCGATCTTGCCGAACGGACATCTCCTTTGATCAACGCCCCCGTAGTTGGAGTAAGATTCGCATGAGAGAATATCGACAGCTTCTTCTCGCCAACCGGGCTTGGTCGCAGGAACTTATCGACGAGCGCGCGGACTTCTTCACGCGACAAGCCGATGGCCAGAAGCCAGCGTTCTTGTGGATCGGTTGCTCGGACAGCCGGGTCAGCCCTGAACAGATGACCATGACTCCTCCGGGAGGTATGTTCATTCACCGCAACGTCGCCAACCTTGTTAATCCGAGCGATCTCAACCTGATGGCGGCGCTGCAATATGCAGTCCAGGTGCTCAAGGTTCCGCACATCATTGTGTGCGGTCATTATGGGTGTGGTGGCATCAGGGGGGCATTCGCAGGAGGAGCTACCGGTCAACTCAGGCAGTGGCTCGATCATGCGAGTAGCGTTGTGCGCGATCATGCCGATGAACTTGCAGCGTTGGATGGTGAGGAAGCCAAGCTCAACAGACTCGTTGAAATGAATGTCAGGGATCAGCTGATCAACTTGGCAAGAACCGATATAGTTGAAAGCGCGTGGAAAGACGGCCAACCGCTTTGGTTGCATGGCTGGATTTACGACATTCGCGACGGTCATATCAAACCGCTGATGGAACTGGATGCAGACGCTTCCTTGGAAGAGGTCGGCCGCCCAGATAGCGTCCTTTTCTCGCATCCCGATCATACCAAAAACAGCATCTCTTTGGATTAGGACAAAGGACGCTTATAGAAAGTGTCATTAGTAACACGAGCATCGGCGCGCCACCGTCTTTTCAGGACGCACGTGTGATCGAGTGTTTCATCAAGTAGGAGGCAACGAGCCATGCGTATTGTGAACTGTTTGATGCTCACCGTGTTACCCGGCGGGCTCGCGGCCTGCACGCTCCCGTTCTCGCAAAAGCCTGTCATCAGCACTCCCGTCTATGATCACGTGCCGTGCCGCACCCCAGGGGCCCGGCTCGAAGAGCCGGTCGAATTCGGCGCGGCTTCTCGAGGATCTGATCGACCTGACGCCCAGTCAGGCTCGGCAAGGCCCAAAACGCCGACTTGCGTAGTCGAACGAGGGCCGAAATACCGATCGCGATGATATCTGACGACCCGCTCAAGGAACTTTCTATGTCGGATGATGAGTTTCTATATTTCGAACACAGAGCGCAGGTTGAGGTCGAGCTTGCCGAGAACTCTACCAAACCAGAAGTGATCGACGCCCATCGCAAAATGGCTAACGCTTATTTTGAAAGGCTGGTCGAGCTGAGATTGTCGAGAGTTAAACAGGACCGCGCGCCTCTCTAGTTCCTCCGTATCTCCGTCACAATCAAACAAAGGGTGATCACTATTGACCTTGGTTACCAGTAGTTTCTCAGAAGCCTTATGGCACCTTCTCAGTCTTCTGATCGCCTATGTTCTGGCTCTTCCGATTGGCTGGGATCGAGAAAAAGAGGAGCGAAGCGCCGGCATTCGCACCTTTCCACTCGTTGCCGTCGCCAGCTGTGGCTTTGTGCTCATAGCGATAGCCGTTCTTGGTCGGGAGTCGCTTGGTCAGGCTCGCATCCTTGAAGGCCTGATCACCGGCGTCGGGTTCATCGGCGGCGGAGCGATCCTGAAGCAAGGGAGTCGAACATCAGGGACGGCCACGGCGGCGAGCCTGTGGGCGACAGGGGCCGTTGGTGCCGCGGTCGGATATTCGCTGTACGATATCGCCATCATCATCAGCGCTGTCACCTTCCTGACTCTTCGACTTTCACGTCCACTCAAGAAAACCGCGGGCGAACAGGGCGACAACGTGGATAGCGCACCGGCACTGCCAGGCGGGGCCAACGCCCGACCGGAACCGGATTCAGGATAGTCGATTGCTGCGCGGATCGGATTAAGGTCGGGCGCTACGCGACGACAAATGGTTTCGACCCACATAAGAGTAACCGATGCTCTCAGGCCACAGCGATCCAGGGCATGAGTTCGCCGACGCTGTTGGCGGGATGACCGTTGGCGAGCTTGGTGAGCGTGTCGGTCATCCATGCGTGCGGATTGATGCCGGCGATCTTGCAGTTTTCGATGAGCGTGGCGATCACCGCCCAGTTGTCGCCGCCCTCGTCGGAGCCTGCGAACAGCGCGTTTTTGCGGTTCATTGCAATCGGCCGGATCGATCGCTCGACGGTGTTGGAGTCGAGTTCGACACGGCCGTCGTCGAGGAACACGGTCAGGCCAGCCCAACGGTTCAGCGCGTAGCGGATTGCCTCGGCGAGCTTGCTCTTGGCGCTGACCTGGCGAAGCCGGGCATCGAGGTAAAGGCGCAGGTCGTCGACCACGCCGCGGGCGCGTTCGACGCGCAAGGCCCGGCGCTGCTCTGCTGAGGAGCCGCGCACCTCGGCCTCAATGGCGTAGAGCATGGCGACGCGGCGCAGCACCTCAATAGCGACGGGCGATTTGTCCGCGAGCTCGTAAAACTTCCGGCGCACGTGCGACCAACAAAAGGCGAGTTGGATTTGCTGCCGCCGCTTTGCCAGCGCAGTGTAGCCGCCATAGCCATCGACCTGCAGGATGCCGGCGAAGTCGCCCAGATGCGCTTCGGCGCGCTCCGATTTACGGTCGGCGGCATAGACATAAGCAACCATCGGTGGATCAGCGCCGCCCCAGGGACGATCATCGCGCGCGTACGCCCATAGCTGACCGGTCTTGGTCCTTCCGGTTCCCGGGTTGAGCACCGGCGCCGTCGTCTCGTCTGCGAACAGCCGTTCCGATCGTCGCAGTCGCTCGAGAATGTGGTCACGCAACGGACGAAGATACCAGGCTGCCCGTCCGACCCAGTCCGCCAGTGTCGATCGGTCGAGCTGGATGCCTTGCCGGGCATAGATCTGCGCCTGACGATAGAGCGGCAGGTGATCGGCGTACTTGGCCACCAGCACCTGCGCGATGAGCGCTTCGGTGGGAATGCCACCCTCGACTATCCGAGCTGGCGCTGGAGCCTGAACGACCGCGCTCTCGCACGAGCGGCAGCCGTATCGCGGCCGGCGTGTGACCAGGACGCGGAAGGTGGTGGGTACGACGTCGAGGCGCTCGGCCACGTCCTCGCCGATCTGATGCAGCGCACCGCCGCAACAGGGGCAGGCCTTGTCCTCGACATCGACGACCTGCTCGATCCGCTCCAGGTGTGCGGGCAACGAGCCGCGGTTGGTCTTGCGCTGGCGATCGCTCTTGGACTGTGGAGATACCGCTTCGCGGGCAGCCCGGGCTTGACCGAGGGCCGTCTCGACATCTTCTAGGCCGAGCTGAAGTTGGTCGGGATCGAGTTGCTCAGACCGCGCGCCGAACCGATGACGCATGAACGCATCGATGATCGACTGGAGCCGCTCGATCTCGGCATCGGCCTCGCCCTTTGCGAGCGCCAACTCTGCGGCGGCGGCACGTTCCGAAGCCAGTATCCGGGCCTGTTCGAGGGCAAACGCACGGAGCGCTTCGATGTCTTCGGGAAGGTCCGCTTCCATGAGCATGGAGGCATTGAATCAGCAGTCAAAAGCCCCGTCAACCGGCAATCTGCGGGGCGATCGGCCGTCGCCCGCCATGCACCCGGCGCCAGTCCAGACCCTCCAGCAAAGCGCCGAGTTGCGCCGCCGTCAGTCGCATGACGCCGTCCTGGATGCCAGGCCACTTGAAGCCGCCGGACTCCAGCTTCTTGGCCATCAGGCACAGGCCAGTGCCATCCCACCAGACGAGCTTGACCCGGTCCGAACGCTTCGCCCGGAACAGGCGTCACCTCAAGGTTTGTGCGCCAGACAACGATTTGGCGGACATCATGAGAA
>NZ_LSIJ01000100.1 GCF_001556185.1 Sphingomonas sp. CCH10-B3
CAAATCATGCTCGGACGAACCCAGAGCGGTGGCCTCATGAATAGTGGGGTCTAGAGGATAATGTTCGGCCTTTACGCCAGTTTCCACATGCCGTGCAGCCATCCGCATCACCGGCGCAGTCAAGGCCTCCAGCTTGTCGATGTTCTGCGCATAAGCGAGGATAGCGCCAGCCAGACGCTTCGGCTGTTCCCCGCTTTCCTGCGCGGCTTGGTCGAACATGGCCTTCACGTCAGGGTCGGTGAACAGCCGCTCATACATGCGAGTCGTGATGGCAAGGCCGTGCTGCTGCAATGCAGGCGCGGTCGATTTTACGATGGCTTTGGTTTCGGCACTCAGTGGTTTGCGCACAGCTATTCCTTTTGGTGTTGTGGGTTGAGAAAATTGGGAACGAAGAAATCGGTGCTGTCAGGTGCGGCTTTGCCGATTGCCTGGCACGAATGCTCGGAACATGAACCAGGCGAACGCAAACACACCCACGCTGAAGACGACATCCCCGGGCACCCGTGCCCAGACCAGCGCCTGCATGATCGGGCTATGGATGAATTCCGCCGAACGCGCATAGGCATAGCCATGTTCAACACTGGCATAGGCTTGCAGGATACCCTGCGGCAGCAGCGACAGGAACGTCATCATCGCAATGCCGATGTTGAGCGACCAGAAGGCGATCTTGAGTGATTTCTGGCTCCATATCGAAACGTCGGTCAACCCACGCATGCAGTAGAGCGTGAGCCCCAGCCCCAGCATCCCATAGACCCCAAACAGGGCGGCATGGCCGTGGTTGGCAGTCGTGTTCAGCCCCTGCATGTAATAGAGCGCGATGGGCGGGTTGATCAGGAACCCGAACAGCCCCGCACCGACCAGATTCCAGAACAGAACGGCCGAGAAAAACATAAACGGCCAGTGATAGGTGCGCTCCCACTCGGCTTCATGCTCCACCTTGTGGCGCGTATAGGCCTCAAAGCCTACGACCAGCAGCGGCACAACTTCGAGAGCCGAAGCCATCGCCCCGACCGCGATCACCGAGGTTGGGGTTCCGCTGAAATACAGGTGGTGGAAAGTGCCCAGCACCCCGCCGAACAGGAAGATGATCGTGGCAAACAACACCATCACGGTCGCGGTGGACGTTCGCAGGATGCCCATGCGGACGAACAGCAGCGATATGATCGCGGTAGCGAAGACCTCGAAAATGCCTTCAACCCACAGGTGCACGACCCACCAGCGCCAATATTCCATGATGGCGATATTGGTATGCTGGCCCCACATCAGCCCGGCACCGTACAGCAGGCCGATAGCTGTCCCCCGTCAGCACCAATGGCACAGATTTGAGGTTGTGATTTAAGGAGGGTTG
>NZ_LSIJ01000101.1:0-80000 GCF_001556185.1 Sphingomonas sp. CCH10-B3
ATCAACGACACCGTTTGCGGCTGGCCGGGCGCCCACCCCCGACCCCTCCCGCAAGCGGGAGGGGAGTAAAGACCGATGGACACCACCAACTTGTTCCGGCTCGACGGCCGCATCGCACTCGTGACCGGCGGCTCGCGCGGGATCGGCAAGATGATCGCGGCGGGCTTCATCGCGCAGGGGGCGACCGTCTATATCAGCTCGCGCAAGGCCGACGCCTGCTTCGCCACGGCGCAAGAACTCGGGCCGAACTGCATCGCGCTGCCGCAGGACGTGTCGACCGTCGCCGGGTGCAAGGCGCTCGCGGCGCAGCTTGCCGAGCATACGACCAAGCTCGATATCCTCGTCAACAATGCCGGCGCGGCCTGGGGTGAGAGCTTCGAGACTTTCCCGGAAAAAGGTTGGGACAAGGTGATGGACCTGAACGTGAAGTCGCCCTTCTTTCTCACCCAAGCACTCCACGAAGCGCTCAAGGCCGCCGCCAGCGCGGGCCAGCCTGCCAAGGTGATCAACATCACCTCGATCGACGGCCTCCGGCTCAATCCGTGGGAGACCTATAGCTATCACGCCTCAAAGTCGGCGCTGATCTATCTCACCAAGCGGATGGCGGCGCGGCTGGTGCGCGACCATATCAACGTCACCTCGATCGCGCCGGGCGCCTTTGCCAGCGAAATGAACAAGGCCGCCCGCGACCACGGCGACGTCATCGCGCAAGGCATCCCGTCGAAGCGGATCGGCGTCGACGAGGATATGGCCGGCACCGCCATCTATCTCGCCAGCCGCGCGGGCGACTATGTCGTCGGCGAGACGATCGCGGTCGACGGCGGGCTGGTCTATGGCGCATTGGGGACGTCAATCGACGCCTAGTGGGAATTGACGCCATGCTTTGGGAATTTTTGCCGACTATAGCCGCTTAAAATTGGCCGAGAACGCTGATTTTCTGCGGTCCTAGGTGTATGGCATAGATAATGCACCTCGGCTCATGTGGCGGTCGTCGCCACATAAGCTGAGGAGTATCCCGATGAGTTTGTTCGCCATCCTTGCGCTGGTTGCTACGTCGACCGCGCCCACCGACGCCTCGACCACGATCGGCCGTGCCGATTGGAATACGGTTGCGGCAGCGGCGCGGCGCATGGAGCTGCCCGCCAGCACGCTTTACCACGCCCTGTCCACGCGCGAAGCACCGCGCCGTGATCAGCGTCAGGTCCGCTACTGCGTGCGGCGCGGCGAAATCGTGCCCGGCAAGACCGGCATGGTCTGCCGCACCGAAGCGCAATGGGCTGCGCTCGGTATCGACATCACGGCTTCGCGCGGTTGATCCGATCCGGCGTTAGCCGACGATGCCTCCGGCGGCGAGCACCGCCAGCGTCACCAATTCGCTGGCCGTGCTCGTCATCGGCGCAATCTGCACCGGCTTTTCCATCCCGACCAGCATCGGTCCGATGACCGCATCGCCGCCCAGCTCGCGCAGCAGCTTGGCCGAGATGTTGGCCGATTGCAGCCCCGGCATGATCAGCACATTGGCCGGGCCCGACAGCCGCGCGAACGGGTATTTTTCCAGCTGGCGTGGGTTGAGCGCAACGTCGGGCGCCATTTCACCTTCATATTCGAATTCGACCCGGCGCGTGTCGAGCACGCCGACCGCACCCCTGATATTCTCCAGCCACTGTCCTTCGGGGTTGCCGAAGTTCGAATAGCTGAGGAACGCGACGCGCGGCTCATGCCCCATCCGTCGCGCGACCAGCGCGGTCTGCGCGGCGATGTCGGCAAGCTCCTCGGCATTCGGGCGTTCGTTGATCGTGGTGTCGGCCATGAACACGGTGTGGCTTTGACCGACCATCAGATGAATGCCGAACGGCGTGCAGCCCGCGGCGGGGTCGATCACCTTGCGGACTTCGCGCATGGAATGGGCATAGGTGCGCGTGATACCGGTGATCATCGCGTCGGCCTCGCCGAGCTGAAGCAGCACCGCGCCGAAGATGTTGCGATCCTGGTTGATCATCCGCTCGCAATCGCGGCGCAGATAACCGCGCCGCTGCAACCGCTTGTAGAGGAAGTCGACCATCGCCGGCACCAGCGGCGAATTGCGGCTGTTGTGCAGTTCATAAGCGTCGGGATCGGTGACGCCGAGTGCGCGCAGCCGATCGGGCACATCGTCGCGGCCAACCAGCACCGGCGTGCCATAGCCGCCTTCCTTGAAGGCGATTGCAGCGCGCAGCACGACTTCCTCTTCGCCTTCCGCGAACAGCACGCGCTTGGGGTGGGCGCGCGCGCCTTCATAGGCGAGCGTCAGCACCGACGTCGTCGGGTTGAGCCGCGCCTTCAGCGACTGGCGATAGGCATCCATGTCCGCAATCGGCCGGGTCGCGACACCCGAATCCATCGCTGCCTGTGCCACCGCGGCGGGCACGATTTCCATCAGCCGGGGGTCGAACGGCGCCGGGATGATATAGTCGGGGCCGAAGCTGTGCTTGACGCCATAAGCGAGCGCGACTTCCTCGGGCACCTGCTGGCGCGCGAGTTCGGCGAGCGCCTTGGCGGCAGCGATCTTCATTTCCTCGGTGATCCCGGTCGCGCGCACGTCAAGCGCGCCGCGGAAGATGAACGGGAAGCCGAGCACATTGTTGACCTGATTCGGATAGTCCGACCGCCCTGTCGCGACGATCGCGTCGGGGCGCGCCGCCTTGGCTTCGGGCGGCGTGATTTCGGGATCGGGGTTGGCCATCGCGAAGATGATCGGCCGCGGCGCCATGCCACGCACCATGTCCTGCGTAACGGCACCTGCCGCCGAGAGGCCCATGAAGACGTCGGCGCCGACCAGCGCCTCGGTCAGCGTGCGGCGATCGGTCGTCACCGCATGCGCCGATTGCCACTGGTTGACACCCTCGCGCCCGCGCCAGATCACGCCCTTGCGGTCGCACATCAGCAGATTGTCGCTCGGCAGCCCCATCGCCTTGATCAGCTGGGCACAGGCAATCGCGGCCGCGCCCGCGCCGTTCATCACGACCTTGGTGTCCTTGATGTCGCGGCCCGTCAGGTAAAGCGCGTTGATCAGCCCCGCCGCCGCGATGATCGCAGTGCCATGCTGGTCGTCGTGGAACACCGGAATGTTCATCCGCTCGCGCAGTTCCTGCTCGATGACGAAGCATTCAGGCGACTTGATGTCTTCGAGGTTGATCCCGCCGAAAGTCGGCTCGAGCAGCTCGACGCATTCGATGAAGCGCTGCACGTCTTCGGTCTTCACTTCGATGTCGATCGAATCGACGTCGGCGAAGCGCTTGAACAGCACAGCCTTGCCTTCCATCACGGGCTTGGATGCCAGCGCGCCCAGATTGCCGAGCCCCAGGATCGCCGTGCCGTTCGAGATCACCGCGACCAGATTGCCCTTGGCAGTATAGTCATAGGCGGTGGCCGGATCGGCGGCGATCGCGCGCACCGGCGCTGCCACCCCGGGCGAATAGGCGAGCGCAAGGTCGCGCTGCGTCGCCATCGGCTTGGTGGCGACGACCTCGATCTTGCCGGGCCGTCCTTCGGCGTGGAACAGCAGTGCTTCGCGATCGAGTTGTTCGTTCGATTCTTCGGACATCATGCCCCTCTCCGGTTCGCACCAGCCTTACGGCGTCCCGATGCTTTCGTCACCCCGGCGCAGGCCCGAACGCACGGTTCAGGCGGCTTCCTCGACCGATACCGACAGCCGGTTCATCGCCGCATCGCCAAAGCTGGTCATGAAAGCGATGTCGGCGGCGTCCCGCCCAACGCCGATCCGCGCAATCGATCCATCGATTGCCATGCCGGTCGGATCGACCAGATGCCAGGCACCGTCGAGATAGACATCGGCGACCGCATGGAAATCCTGCGGCTTGACCCCCAGCGCATAGACGCTCGCCATCCGCGCCGGAACACCTGCGGCCCGCACCAGCGTGACCATCACATGCGCATAGTCGCGGCAGACGCCCTCGCGCCTGACGAAAGAGTCGATCGCGGTGGTGTTGGCATTGCTCGACCCGGGCACATAGCTGAAGCGCGATTCGATCCAGTCGCGGATCGCCGCCACCAGCGCCCCACCCTCCAGCCCCTTGAACGTCGCCTCGACGAACGAGACGAACTGGTCGGAGGGGCAATAGCGCGATCCCATCAGATATTGGACGCTGTGCCCCGGCAAGCGATGCAACGGCACTTGCGGCAGCGTCGTCCAGTCGATCGATGGACGGACGATATCGACTGTCGACCGGTAATCGACCACCAGCCGATCCTGCACGCGCAACCACAGCCGGTCGCCCACCCCATCCTGCGCCGCCACGCGCGCGAACTGGTCGAGCGCGGACAGATCGATCCACGCATGGTCGAGCCGTTGATCGGGCGTCGCGGCGGCTTCAAGCTGGAGCAGAATATCGGTGGGTTCGGCGAAACGATAATCGAGCTGGGTATGGATTTTGATTTTCATGGTGCTCCAGAACGACAGGCGGGCCGCTACGGTTTCGACATCATCGCGCGGGCGTGAGGCAATCTCATGACGGCGGGCGAATTGTTCGCTAATCGACCCCGATGACGACGGCAGCTCCCACCCCGATGATGGCGCAATATCTTGCGCTGAAAGCGGAAGCTGGCGACTGCCTGCTGTTTTACCGGATGGGCGATTTTTTCGAGCTGTTCTTCGATGACGCCCGGATTGCCAGTGCCTGCCTCGACATAGCACTCACCGCACGCGGCGAACATGAAGGTACGCCGATTCCGATGTGCGGCGTGCCGGTCCATTCGGCCGAAGGCTATCTCGCCCGGTTGATCAAGGCGGGGCACCGCGTCGCCATTGCCGAACAGACCGAAAGCCCCGAGGCCGCCCGCAAGGCGCGCGGATCGAAAGCGCTGGTCGGTCGCGCGATCGTGCGCTTCGTGACGGCGGGAACGCTGACCGAGGAAGCGCTGCTCGATGCCCGCAGCAGCAACTGGTGCTGCGCGATCGGCGAGGCGGCAGGCGACATCGCGATTGCCGCTGCCGATATTTCGACCGGCCGTTTCGACGTGATCGAGACCAGCGCGGCGATGCTTGCAGCCGACCTTGCGCGGATCGGACCGGCAGAGGCGATCGTTGCCGAGGGAAGCGATTTTGCCGCACTCGCCAGCACGCTGCGCCCGCGCGCGACGTTCGATTCATCGCGCGGCGAAGCGCGGATGAAATCACTGTTCGGCGTGGCGACACTCGACGGCTTCGGCAGCTTCAGCCGGGCGGGCCTTGCGGCGGCGGGCGGTCTGGTCGCCTATCTTGACCATAATGGCCGCGGCACGCTCCCTTTTCTGCGACCACCATCGGTCGCGCGCAGCAATCAGGCGATGGCGATCGACGCCGCGACGCGGGCCAGTCTCGAACTTACCGCAACCCAGGCCGGCAGCCGCAAGGGCAGCCTGCTCGACGCCGTCGACCGGACCGTCACGGGCGCGGGTGCGCGCCTGCTCGCCGCCGATATCGCTGCGCCGTTGATGGAGTCAGCCACGATTGACGCGCGGCTCGACCTGATCGGCCGGTTCCACGACGATGCGATGTTGCGCGAAATGCTGCGCAGCAAGCTTCGCAGCATTCCCGACCTTGGCCGCGCGCTCGGTCGGCTCGCGGCGGGCCGGGGCAGCCCGCGCGACTTGGGCCAGATTCGCGACGGGTTGGATGGCGCGTGGCGGCTGGGCGAGCAGCTCGGGAAGCTTGAAGCACCGCCTGCGCTGCTGACCGCGCTCGTGCCCAAGCTGCGCGGCCACGGCAGCCTGATCGAGTTGCTGACCCGCGCGCTGGTTCCCGCGCCGCCGATCGACGCCAGCGGCGGCGGCTATATCGCCGAAGGTTATGACGCCGCGCTTGACGATCTGCGCGACGCCGGTGCCGGCGGCCGCCGCGCAATCGCCGCGCTCGAGGCCCGCTATCGCCAGCAGACCGGCATTGCCGCGCTCAAGATCCGCCACAATGCCGTGCTCGGATACCATATCGAAGTGCCTGCCAAGCACGGCGACGCGCTGATGCGCCCCGACAGCGGCTTCACTCACCGGCAGACAATGGCGGGCGCGGTCCGCTTCAACGCGCCCGATCTACACGAAGCGGCGCTGAAGGTGACGCAGGCAGGCGCGCATGCGCTGGCGGCGGAAGCGGCACATCTGGAGGAGCTGACGGCCCGCGCGCTCGACCGCCGCGACGCGATTGCCGAAACCGCCGATGCGCTCGCACGCCTCGATGTTGCGGCCGGGCTCGCCGAGCGTGCAGCCGAAGGCGGCTGGACCCGCCCGTCGCTGGCCGCCGAGCCCTGTCTCGAAATCGAAGGCGGTCGCCATCCGGTCGTGGAAGCTGCCGTCGCGGCTGCGGGTGACCGCTTCGTCGCCAATGATTGCATCCTGTCCGAAACATCGCGGCTGTGGCTGGTGACCGGGCCGAACATGGGCGGGAAGTCGACCTTCCTGCGCCAGAATGCGCTGATCGCCGTGCTCGCACAGGCCGGCAGCTATGTGCCCGCCACGCGCGCCCGGATCGGCATGGTCGATCGGCTGTTCAGCCGGGTCGGCGCGTCGGACAATCTTGCACGCGGGCAATCGACCTTCATGGTCGAAATGGTCGAAACCGCTGCCATCCTTGCGCAAGCGACGCCGCAGAGCTTCGTCATCCTCGACGAAGTCGGGCGCGGCACCTCGACCTATGACGGCCTCGCAATCGCCTGGGCGGTGGTCGAGGCAATTCACGACGACAATCGCTGCCGTTGCCTGTTCGCGACACATTATCACGAGCTGACCCGGCTCGCCGAACGCTGCGACGCGCTGTCGCTCCACCATGTCCGTGCGCGCGAATGGAAGGGCGAGCTGGTGCTGCTCCACGAAGTGAGCGAAGGCCCCGCCGATCGCAGCTATGGTCTGGCCGTCGCGCGACTGGCAGGCCTGCCGCCGGTCACGATCGCGCGGGCCAAAGCCGTGCTGGCGAAGCTCGAAGCCGGGCGCGCGAAGACCGGCGGGCTGGCGGCGGGCCTCGACGATCTGCCACTGTTCGCCGCCATGGCCGAGCCCGAAGCCGCCCCCGACGGCCTGCGTGCGGCGCTCGCCGATCTCGATGTCGACGCCCTCAGCCCGCGCGAAGCATTGGAGGCACTCTACCGGCTGAAGGGGCTCATTTGACCGGCGTCGCGTCCGGCCCAGTCCACGTCCAGGCGACGATCTTCCAGCCCGCTGGCACGCGATCGAGCGCGAAGGTCATCTGCGCCGCCTCGCTCATCGCGACGCCCTTCTGCTTGAAGCTGTAAACCGACGGCACAATCACATAGGCATGGCGCCCCGATATCAGCGTGCGCGTCGGCGCGCCGATGCGGACTGCTGGTTCGGTGATGCCGTTTGCGGCAGCGTCCCTCGCATAATCGGCGACCCAGCCGTCGAACGCCTTGGGTCCGCCCCAGCGATAGGGCGGCACTTCGTCGATGATGACGACACCGCCCGCCGCCATCTGAGCCTTGGCGGTTGCATTATCGCCCTTGTTGAACGCATCGACGAAGGCCGTGATCGGCGCTTCGACCGCAGCGTCGCGCATCGCCGCCGACGCGACCGACGCCGTCAGAACGCAGGCGAATGTCGCCAGCGCAAACCTTTTCATTTTGCCTCTCCCCATGGCCAGCCCGGCACCGAATCCTAACGGTTATACGCCGCTGTGCAACGGGCAGGCGATCAGGTCGCGCGGAGCCGTGCGTCGAAAGCCGCACTCGCGGCGCTCAGCGATTCGGACTGGGCGCGGACATTGCCCGCGACATCGGCGATCGATTTCGCCAGATCGATTGCAACACCGGCCTGATCGGCAAGCGCCCCCAGATCGAGTTCGACGGCATGGCCGGTGTCGCTGGCGCGCTCGACGCTGGCGAAAATGCCGTCGGTCGCCTGCGATTGGCCCGCGATTGCGCGCGCGATGTCGCCCGCGCCGATGGCAATCTGATCTACCTTCGCGGCCATTGCTTCGATGGCAGTGACGACATCCTCGGTGTTCTGATCCATGTCGGCGATGTGCCGCCCGATCCCCGCCGCTGCCTCGCGCGTTTGGGCAGCAAGCGCCTTCACTTCGGCGGCGACGACGGCGAAGCCGCGCCCGGCTTCACCCGAATGCGCTGCTTCGATCAATGCATTGAGCGCGAGCGTGTTGGTGCGTGCAGCAATCCGTTCGATCTCGCTGGTGATGCCGCGGACAAGGCGGCTGCTCTCGGCGAGTGCCTCGGCTCGCTGGCGTGCGCGTTCGGACGTGGCCTCAGCCGTCGCGGTCGCCTGTACTTGGCCATCGACCTGCTCGCCGATCCGCGCGATCGAATCGCGCAGCCGTGCAGCCGCTGTCTGTACCGCCGACATCGACGCCCCAGCGCTGATTGCGCGCTCGCGCACGGCATTGACATGGACCGCGCTCGCGTCCCCTACGCGGGTGAGCTTCCGGGTCGAACCGGCGAGCTGGCCGACCGCATCACCCAAGCCGGTCACCACGGCCAGCACGCTGGTTTCGAAGCGTTGGGCATGTTCGAGCATCAGCTTGCGGTGCTCGGTTGCCGCCCGTGCATCTTCTTCGGCACGTTCGCGGGCGTGCTGCCGCTCAAGTGCGCGCTGCATTTCGTTTGCGCGGGCTGCTTCCTCGGCGCGACGGCGTTCGAGCGCAGCCAGTTCCATCGCGGCACGCATCCGGTCGCTGAACAGGCGCGCCTGCGCCGAATTGAGAATGGTCAGCAGGATCACGAATACCGTGATCGCCCCGCCATAGATCCACGGCACCGCCACCGATGGCAACAGGTTGAGCCACAGCCGCAGGCCGAGAATGCCCATGAAGCTGAGCGCCACGCCGGGCATCAGCGTGAACATCGTTCCGCCCACGCTGATGACCGCCACTGTCATGCAGGCGATGCCGATCCGGTCCTCAAGCAGCGGCGCCATGTCGAGCGCGGCGATCATTACGAACCATCCGAGCGCATTGACCACAGCATAGAGATAGACACCAAGGCCGAGCCGCGCGTCCGGCATCGCCAGCCGCAGTTTTCGATCGCGGCCGAAGAGCGGACGCAGCATCGCCACCGACAGCAGACAGGGAACCGCTGCCAGAATCATCAGCGGCTTGTCGAAGCGCAGCGCATAAACGGTGCACATCGCAATGGGCACAAGGATGTTGGCAGCGCCGAAGCCCATTACGGTGTCGATCGTTGCGCGCAACCGCTCGCTTCGGCTGTGATCGTCGATGCCGATCAAACGCAACAGTTCGATCTGCGACCATCGCCGGCCACCGACCGCAAATGTCCAGCCTTGATCGGTTCGGGTCAGCATGGGCATTCGTTCTACCCCTGCAATGGTAAATGAACCGGTAACGATCGTTCGTTGGCGTGACCTTTAGCCGGGACCGTCCTATATCGCCGCCATGAGCAATCGCTTCGCCGGAGTGCCGCATCGCCGCGCCATCATCGATCGCCGCGCGATCGCCGACCGGCTTGCCGCGATCGCAGGCGACGATCCGGTGCAGCGCCGTCTGGCGGCCACGGTGATGCTCAAGGTCGCGCTGACGCTGGGCCGCGCCGAAATTGCCGAACGGCTGGTCGCGGCGCCGTCGCGCGGGCTTGAAGCCGCCGCCGCGCAGGCCTTCCTGATCGACCAGATCCTGCGCCTGCTCTATGATTTCGTCACCAAACAGTTGCATCCGTGCGCCAGCCCGACCAACGCCGAAAGGCTCGTGCTCATGGCGGTCGGCGGCTACGGCCGTGGCGAAATGGCGCCGCATTCGGATGTCGACATCGCCTTCCTGACACCGTGGAAGCAGACCGGCTGGGCCGAACAGGTCATCGAATCAATGCTCTATGTCCTGTGGGACCTGGGCCTGAAAGTCGGCCACAGCGCGCGCTCGCTCGACGAAATGGTCCGCCAGGCCAAGGGCGACGTGACGATCCGGACTGCCTTGCTCGAGGCGCGCTACATCTGGGGCGACATGCCGCTTTACGACGAGGCCTCGCGCCGGTTCCGTGCCGAAGTGCAGGCCGGCAGCGCGCGCGCCTACATCGCCGACAAACTCGCCGAGCGCAACGAACGCCACAAGAAAATGGGTGACAGCCGCTACGTCGTCGAACCCAATGTCAAGGAAGGCAAAGGCGGCTTGCGCGACCTCCACACCTTGTTCTGGATCGGCAAGTACATCCACAATGTCGACAGCGCAGCCGGGCTGGTCGACGCCGGGCTGCTGACGGCGACCGAGTATCGCCAGTTCCACCGCGCCGAAAATTTCCTCTGGGCCGTGCGCTGCCACCTCCATTGCATCACCGGGCGCGCAGAGGACCGGCTGACCTTCGACGTGCAGCGCGAGATCGCCGAGCGGATGCGCTATGCCGACCGCCCCGGCGCATCGCGCGTCGAACGCTTCATGCGGCATTATTTCCTGCAGGCGAAAATCGTCGGCGACCTGACCGGCGTGTTCCTGTCGCAGCTCGACGAAGCCTTTGCGACGCGCGGCCGTCGCTTTGGGCTGCCATCGCTGATGCGGCGGCCGCGCAAGCTGAGCGGCTTCATCCTCGATCGCGGGCGGCTGTCGCTGCCATCGGACGACTTCTTTGCGCAGGATCCGGTGCGGCTGGTCGAGCTGTTCGCGCTTGCCGACAAGCACGGGCTCGAAATCCACCCGCTGACGATGCGCGCCGCCGCGCGCGACGCCAAGCTGGTCGACGATGTCCGCGACGATCCGCGCGCCAACGCCCTGTTCCTCGATGTGCTGACGTCGAATCGCGATCCCGAAACGGTGCTGCGCTGGATGAACGAGGCCGGCGTGTTCGGCCGCTTCGTGCCCGATTTCGGCCGCGTCGTCGCACAGATGCAGTTCGACATGTACCACCATTATACCGTCGACGAGCATTCGATCCGCGCGATCGGCCTGCTCGCGCGGATCGAACGCGGCGAGCTGGAGGAGGATCATCCGCTTGCCGCGAGCATCATGCGCAACATCGTCTCGCGCCGGGTGCTCTATGTCGCGGTGCTGCTGCACGACATCGCCAAGGGGCGCGGCGGCGACCATTCGGTGCTGGGCGCCGAAGTTGCGCAACGGCTCTGCCCCCGGCTCGGGCTGTCCAAGGCCGAAACCGAGACGGTCGCGTGGCTGGTCCGCTGGCACTTGCTGATGTCGGCCACCGCCTTCAAGCGCGATCTGGCCGACTATAAGACCGTTATCGACTTTGCGACCGCCGTGCAGAGCCCCGAGCGGCTGCGCCTGCTGCTCGCGCTGACCGTGGTCGATATCCGCGCCGTCGGCCCGGGTGTCTGGAACAGCTGGAAGCGCCAGCTGCTGACCGAACTCTATGAGCTGGCCGAGGAACTGCTCCGCCTGGGGCACAAGCAGAAAGGACGCGGCGAGCGCATCGCCGCCAAGCAGCAAGCACTCGCCGCCACGCTCCGCTGGGACGCCGCTGCCTATGACCGGCTCGTCGCGCGCCTGCCGGAAGCCTATTGGATCGCCGAACCCGATGACGTGCTTGAGGGCAATGCGCGGCTGATTGCCGCCGCTGGCGACGCGGAGCTGGCGATCGATGCCAAAGTCTATCCCGATCGCGGCGCAACACTGGTAACGCTTTACGCCGCCGACCATCCCGGGCTGTTCTATCGCACGGCCGGCGCCATTCATCTGGCGGGCGGCAACATTATCGACGCGCGGATTCACACCACGCGCGACGGCATGGCGCTCGATAACTTCCTGGTGCAGGATCCCTTCGGGCGCCCGTTCGACCGGCCCGAGCAACTTGCGCGGCTGAAAGCGATGATCGAGGATGCGCTCGCCAATCGCAATCGCCTTGCCGAGCGGTTGAAGGCGAAGCCACTGCCGCGCACGCGCGCCGAGGCATTCGACATCGCACCGGTGGTGCTGATCGACAATAATGCGTCGAACCGCTTCACGGTGATCGAAGTGAATGCCCGCGACGGCCCGGCATTGCTCAACCGGCTCGCGCAGGCGCTGTTCCAGTCGAAGGTCACGATCCATTCGGCGCATGTCGCGACCTATGGCGAGCGCGCGGTCGATACATTCTACCTCACCGATCTGCTCGGCGAGAAGATCAGCAGTGGCCAGCGATTGCGGGCAATCGAACGGCGATTGCTGGGGGCAGCGGCAAATGACGGCGAATGGTCTCAGGCGGCATAAGGGGAGACAAGCATGGGCGTGCTCGGCATTGGCGGACTTTTCTTTCGGTCGCAGGACCCCGACGGGCTGTCGGCATGGTACCGGGAGCACCTCGGCATCGGCGCTGGTTGTTCGGCTGAGGACACCGGACCGGTCGAAGAATGGTCGTGGAAGACCCAAGGCGGTCCGGTGGTGTTCGCACCGTTCAAGGCCGACACCGATTACTTCGCCGCCGACAAGCAGTTCATGCTCAACTTGCGCGTCGCCGACATCGACGGGATGATCGAATCGCTGCGCGCTGCTGGCATTGCGGTTGAAACCCGAGCGGAATGGGACGCACCTGAAACCGGCAAATTCGCCCGGCTCCACGATCCCGAGGGCAATGCGATCGAGCTGTGGGAACTTCCCGCCGCGTGAGCGCGGCGCGGGCCGTCAGGATGCGGCGGCAGTGATCGGCTCACCCCGGGAAAAGGGCAGCACCGCGACTGGCGCGCCGCTGACCCGCGTTTGTGGCGCGTCATAGGGGACCAGTGCTTCGGTGATCGCGGTCGCTGCGGCTTCCGCGCCGCGCTCGGTCGCAATCCGCGCCGCCACTTCGCGCGCACGGACGGCGAAGCGATCGTTGCGCAACAGCCGCTCGACCAGCGGCGTCGCGCGATCGGCAGTGAAGCGGCTGCTGTCGAGCATGTAACCAAGCCCGCGGCGTTCGATCCGATTGCCATGGTCGAACTGGTCACCCATGTGCGGCACGACGAGCTGCGGCTTGCCCGCGCGCATCGCCTGACCGGTGGTGCCGACGCCGCCGTGGTGAACGATTGCCGCCGCCTGCGGAAACAGCACCGAATGACGTGCATAGCTGCACCAGTGGATTTGCGCATCGCCACGGTCGGGCGTGTCGCGTCCGGTCAGCATCACAGCGCGGCAGCCTAGACGGCGCGCGACCTCAGCCGCTTCGTCGTAGAAGGTCCCTGCGCCATGCACCGCAAAGGTACCAAGCGTGAAGACCAGCGGCGCCGGCCCCACCGACAGAAAAGCCTCCAGCTCTGCGTCAAGGCCCTCGCCCGCCGCCGCGTTGCCGTCGAACAACGGGAAGCCGACGATCCGCGTCTTGGCCGGTGCATCGGGCGGCATCGCGCCAAGCTGCTCGGAATAGGTGCCGAGCGTCAGCAGCCCCTGGCTTTGCGGTTCGAGCAGCCGCCGCGCGGATTTGGCGGCAACGCCATTGGCGACCCGCACGCGATTGACCTGACGACGATAGAGCAGGTCAATCACCTGGCGCATCGTTGCATAAGCCGCGCGGTTCCAGAGTCGGCCCACGGCGCCGACGTGCGGCTGCTTCATCATCCAGAAATCAGGCGTCTTGGGTGGATCGCTCGCCGACAGCATCGCCATCGGCTGCAGCACGATCGAAATCAGCGGGATGTCGGCCTTCTCGCAGACAATGGGGGCTGCGAGCGCGAAGATCGACGCAACGATGGCGCAAGCCCCCTCGGCCACTTCCGCCAGCGCTTGGGTTGATGACGCGAGCGAGGGCAGCAGCACCTGATCGAGCATTTCGCGCTGATCGTCCATGATCTGGCGCACAGCATCATGCTCGTTGAGCCCCATGCGCTGGCGGATGTCATCAAAGGCCGGCAGCACCGGCTCGGCATCGAGCCCGGCTGCGCGGCACTCGGCAAGGTGATCCTGCCCGACCGCCATCACCGGATGAAAGCCGCGCGCTTTCAGTTCGATCGCAATCGCGATGAACGGGTGCAGGTCCCCCCGCGTCCCGATCGTGGTGAGGACGATTTTGCGCATAGCGCAACCGTGCGGCGCGCGCGCCCGCGCGTCAACGTCGGCTTTCGGCACCGATGCCGGATCCGGGACAACCCCAGTCAGCGTTGTTGCCGATCGTGCCGGGCAAGCCACTGCTTCATCTGCGCGATTTCGCGGTCCTGCGCGGCAATGACCTGTTCGGCCAGCGCGCGGACTTCGGGATCCTTACCATATTTAAGGGCAGTCTTGGCCATCGCGACCGCGCCCTCGTGATGCGGAATCATCAGCCGCATGAAGCTTTCATCGGCATCGGCCGAGGCAGCCCCCATGTTCTTGTGCATCGCCGCCATCGCCGCGTCATATTCCGCCGCGGGGCCTGTTGCAGCGGCCATATGGTGGGGCATGTCATGGGTCGGTGCGCCGGCTGCCGCCGGTCGGGCAACCGGATCGGACGCCTGCTGCCCGCATCCCGCCAGCATCAGCACCGCCAGCGCGGCGCGCCGCATTTCAGGCTTCATTTCGGGGCGAGCACCATCAACATCTGGCGCCCCTCCATCCGCGGATACGCCTCGACCTTGGCATGTTCGGCGATGTCGGCCTGCACGCGCTGGAGCAGGGCCATGCCAAGCTGGCCGTGGCTGAGTTCGCGCCCGCGAAAGCGCAGCGTGATCTTCACCTTGTCGCCTTCGTCGATGAATTCGGCGACCTTCTTCATCTTGGTATCATAATCATGGTCGTCGATGTTCGGACGCATCTTGATCTCCTTGATCTCCTGCGTCTTCTGGGACTTGCGCGCGGCATTGGCCTTTTTCTGGGCCTCATATTTGAACTTGCCGACATCGAGGAACTTGGCGACCGGCGGATCGGCGTTGGGCGACACTTCGACAAGGTCGAGCCCGACGGCCATTGCCTGTTCCATGGCTTCGCGCGTGTACATCACGCCCAGGTTTTCGCCGTCCTGATCGATCACGCGGACTTTGGGCGACTGGATGAATTCGTTGAACCGCGGACCGTTGATCGGCGGGGGCGCAAGCGGGCGCCGGGTCATGGGAGGACGTATGAGTATTGCTCCTGTGGTTATCTAATCACCCAATATACGCGCAATCGCGCGATTTGGGAAGTTCGGTCCGGCGCTTCGGTCGCAATCAGCCCCGTGCCAGATCGGGCGGTGTCGCATCCGCCGCAAGCATGGCGACCAGATCGTCGAGCGCCATCACCTGTTGCCGTTCGCTGCCCAATTGGCGCAGCGCGACGGTGCCCTCCTCGGCCTCGCGCTTGCCGACGACGATCAGATTGGGGACCTTCGCGAGCGAATGCTCGCGCACCTTGTAGTTGATCTTTTCGTTGCGCAGATCGGTCTCGACGCGAATCCCAGCAGCGGCGAGCTTTGCCGTCACCGCATGGGCATAGTCATCAGCATCCGACACGATCGTTGCGACCACTGCCTGCACGGGTGCAAGCCACAGCGGGAAGCGCCCGGCATAATGTTCGATCAGGATGCCGATAAAGCGTTCATAGGTGCCCAGGATCGCGCGGTGGAGCATCACCGGGCGATGGCGTTCGCCATCGGCGCCGACATAGGTGGCGTCGAGCCGTTCGGGCAGCACACGGTCGGACTGGATCGTCCCGCACTGCCACGTTCGCCCGATTGCGTCGGTCAGGTGGAATTCGAGCTTCGGGGCGTAGAACGCGCCCTCGCCCGGCAGTTCCTCCCAGCCATAATTCGCCGTTGCCCGCCCCGATGCGACCACGGCATTGCGCAGCTCGGCCTCGGCCTGATCCCACATTTCCTCGGTGCCGAAGCGCTTCTCCGGCCGCAGCGCTAGCTTGATCGCGTAATTGTCGAAGCCGAGATCTTTGTAGACGCTGTCGAGCAGGTCGCAGAAGCGTTGCACTTCCTCGACAATCTGGTCCTCGCGGCAAAAGATGTGGCCATCGTCCTGCGTGAACTGGCGCACGCGCATGATGCCGTGGAGCGCGCCGTGCGGCTCGTTGCGGTGACAGCAGCCCATTTCGGCCATCCGCAGCGGCAAGTCGCGGTAGCTCTTGATCCCCTGGCGGAAGATCAGGACGTGCGCCGGGCAGTTCATCGGCTTTAGCGCCATCCACTCGGCCTTGCCCGAAATCACCGGACCGTCGTCGTCGACATTGGGCACTTCATCGGGGATGACGAACATGTTCTCGCGGTATTTTCCCCAGTGGCCGGACTGTTCCCATTGCTTGGCGTCCATCACCTGCGGCGTCTTGACCTCGGCATAGCCCGCCGCGTCGATCCGCCGACGCATATAGGCCTCGAGCTCGCGGTAGATGCGATAGCCCTTGGGGTGCCAGAACACGCTGCCATGCGCTTCGCTCTGGAGGTGGAACAGGTCCATCTCCGCGCCGATCTTGCGGTGATCGCGCTTGGCGGCTTCCTCGAGCATCGTCAGATGCGCATCAAGCTGCTTCTTGTTGAGCCAGCCAGTGCCATAGATGCGGCTGAGCATCGCGTTTTTCTGGTCACCCCGCCAATAGGCGCCCGACACGCGCGTCAGCTTGAACGCCTGCGGATCGAGTTTCCCGGTCGAGGCGAGGTGCGGTCCGCGGCACATGTCGAGCCAGGCATTTTCGCCCTTGCCGGCGCGGTAGACCGTCAGTTCCTCGCCTTCGGGCAGTTCGGCCGCCCATTCGGCCTTGAAGGTTTCGCCCTGTGCCTGCCAGCGCGCGATCAGATCGGCACGGCTCCACACTTCGCGGATCAGCGGCGCGTCGCGCGCAATGATCGCGCGCATCTCGGCTTCGATCGCGGGCAGGTCCTCCTCGGTGAAGGGCCGATCCTTGGGCGCGAAGTCATAATAGAAGCCATCATCGGTCGCCGGGCCGAACGTGATCTGCGTGCCCGGAAACAGGTTCTGAACCGCCTCTGCGAGCACATGCGCATAATCGTGGCGCGCAAGTTCGAGCGCGTCGGCCTCGTCCTTCGCCGTCACCAGCGCCAGCGCTGCATCGCCTTCCAGCGGCCGCATGATATCCCGCAGCTCGCCGTCGACGCGCGCTGCGATCGCCGCCTTGGCAAGACCCGGGCCGATTGCGGCGGCGATGTCCGCCGGGGTGGTCCCCGGTGCTACCTCGCGGACGGAACCGTCGGGCAGCGTGATTCGGAACATCGCGGACATGGAAATCGACTTTCGTGCGAGCATTGCGGGAAGCGGGCTTATGCCTTCGCTGCCGCAATATAGGCAAGCGTGCTTACGTCGTCAGCCGACCGGGATTGCCGGTATCGTCGGCTGGTTCGCAGGCGGTGCGCTCGGTTCGGTCGGCGCAGTCTCGAGCGGCGCGGCGGGTGCACCGCCGCCAGCCGGTGGCACGGCACCGAGCGCCGCGACGGCACTCGCCGCGATCGCGACTGCCTGTTTGTTGTAGGGTCGGTCGCGGAGGGTCGAATCGACCTGTTCGGTCATGGCGATTTTCGCAAGCGCCAGCATCTCGCTACGCGCACCATCGGCCGTGCAGGTCGTGACGACGCGAGTCGTCGCGTCGGTGACCGCTTCGAGCCGTGCAGTGCAGGTGACCGCGCCGCGTGCCCCGCCCGTCCAGCCCAGTTCAAGCGGCTTGTCGATGGTTTTTGTCACCGGATGCGCACCGAGCGGACCGTCTCCGCCGTTCGGGATCGCCATGACCGCGAGCTTGTCGTGAATTTGCGTGGCCGGGGCTGAATAGACGTTGCGCGGCTGCATCAGATCGCCGGCAAGCGACCACGCAGCCGCCATCAGGCCGATCGCCACAGCCAGGATCAGAACGCGCATGACGGCATCCGCAACATCGCCCGAGGATACCGTCCAATCGGTAAAACAAGGGTTTCGCCGCCAATCGGTGGATTGTCTTTGCCGTATCGCTGGGGCACGATGATGGGACAGCGCAGGAGGTTATCCATGGTCACGCTTACCCGCCCCGACGGCACCGAACCCCAGGATCTGCATCTCACCCGGCGCGGTGCGGTGGCGAGCATGTTCTTCGCCGGCTATGCGCTGGCTGCCGTTGCCGCCGATGCCAAGCCGGTGACGACGCCCGAGGACGGGCTGGTGATCGAAGAAGCGCTGATCCCCAATGGCGCGGACAAGCCGCTGCCCGCCTATGTCGCGCGGCCCAAGGGCGCCGGGCGGCATCCGTGCGTGATCGTCGTCAACGAAATCTTCGGCGTGCATGCCTATATCAAGGACGTCTGCCGCCGCCTTGCCAAGCTCGGCTATGTCGCGGTCGCGCCGGAATTCTTCTACCGTTCGGGCGTCAATCTGCCCGCGCTCACCGACTTTGCCGAAATCCGCAAGGTCGTCGCACAAGCCAGCGTCGCGCAGGTCGACGGTGATGTGAAGGCGACTTCGGCGTGGCTGAAGGCGCAGAAATTCGCGAGCCCTGCCAAGATCGGTATCACCGGTTTCTGCTGGGGCGGCGCGGTCGTGTGGCGCGCGGCTATGGTCGATCCCGACATCAAGGCAGGCGTTGCGTGGTACGGGCAGTTGAAGCCGCTGATCGCGCGCGCCGCTGAGCTGAAGGCGCCGGTGCTCGGGCTATATGGCGCGCTCGACCAGGGCATTCCGCAGACCGATGTCGATGCCATGAAGGCGGCGCTGGTCGCCGCCGGCAAGAAGGGATCGGACATCCACGTTTACGCCGATGCGCAGCACGGCTTCCACGCCGATTATCGCCCCAGCTACAATGCCGCCGATGCAGCCGACGGCTGGGCGCGGCTGCTGGCGCATTTCAAGGCGAACGGGGTCGCCTGATCCCGTTCGGCGGCGTCGCCGTCGTTACCGCGCCTCAGCGATCAGCTTGGCGGCCGCGGCGCCCGTCCAGTCCTGCCCGCCCGAATAGCGCCAGACTTCATGGCCGGTCGAATCATAGAGGATGGTCGTCGGCAGATTGGCCTGATAGCCGGTGCTGAGCGCCGCCTGATCGTCGAGATAGGGCTTCAGCGCCTTGTAGCCGCCCTTGGCAAAGAAGGGCGTTACCTTGGCCGCGCCCTCCAGATCCTGGCTCACCGTCAGCACCTGCAGCTTGCCCGCTTCGCGCGCAGCGAGCGCGTCAAGCTGCGGCATTTCGGCGATGCACGGCGCGCACCACGTCGCCCACAGGTTGAGCAGCACCGGCTTGCCCTTGAAATCGGCGAGCGTCAGCGTCTTGCCATCCGGCCCCTTAAAGGCCGTCGTCGGCGCGGCCTCGCCCTTGTGGCTGCGGTCGATCAGGCCATCGGCGGCGGGGGCGGCCGGCGCCGCGACATTGGCGGCGGGCGCGGCGGCTTGCTCCGGCTTCGGCGATTGCCTATCGCAGCCAGCGACCAGCGCAGCGGTCAGGAGAAGCGTGATCAGCGAACGGGACAATCGGGGCTCCAATGCCATGTGGGGCGGGCGCTTCGCCGAAGGCCCGGCAGCGGTGATGCGCGAGATAAACGCGTCGATCCCGTTCGACAAGCGACTGTGGCGGCAGGACGTCGCGGCGTCGAAAGCGCATGTCGCGATGCTCGGCGCGGCAGGCATCGTCGCGCCCGATGATGCTGCTTCGATCAGTGCCGGACTCGACGCCGTCGCCGCCGATTATGCCGCGAGCGGTGTCGCCGACGACCTGAGCCTCGAAGATATCCACATGCAGACCGAAGCGCGGCTTGCCGACAAGATCGGCCCGGTCGCCGGGCGGCTGCATACCGCGCGCAGCCGCAACGATCAGGTCGCGACCGACTTCCGGCTGTGGGTGCGCGATGCGATCGACCAGGTCGATGCCGCGCTCGGCGCCTTTCAGGACGCGCTGATCGACCGCGCCGAGGAACATGCCGACAGCGTGATGCCCGGCTTCACGCACCTCCAGAGCGCGCAGCCGGTAACGCTCGGCCATCACTTGATGGCGTACTACGAAATGATCGCGCGCGATCGCAGCCGCTTCGCCGATGCGCGGGTGCGGATGAATCAATGCCCGCTCGGCAGCGCCGCCCTCGCCGGAACCGGCTTCCCGATCGACCGCGAGATGACTGCGGCGGCGCTGGGCTTCGACGCGCCGACGCGCAATTCGCTCGATGCCGTCAGCGACCGCGACTTCGCGCTCGATTATCTGATGGCAGCGACGCAAGTGGCGCTGCACTTGTCGCGGCTGGCCGAAGAATTCATCCTGTGGGCGTCGCAGCCGTTCGGCTTTGTGTCGCTGTCGGATCAATGGTCGACCGGCAGCTCGATCATGCCGCAGAAGCGCAACCCCGATGCCGCCGAGCTGGTGCGCGGCCATTCGGGGCGCATTGCCGGCTGCATGACCGCGCTCGTCATGACGATGAAGGGCCTGCCGCTGGCCTATTCAAAGGACATGCAGGACGACAAGCCGCCGGTGTTCGAAGCGCACGACCTGCTCGGGCTGTCGATCGCCGCGATGACGGGCATGGTCGCGTCGGCGACCTTCCGCACCGAGCGGATGCGCGCCGCTGCCGAGGCTGGCTTCGCGACCGCGACCGACCTCGCCGACTGGCTGGTACGCGCGGCCAACATCCCGTTCCGCGAGGCGCATCACATCACCGGGCGCGCAGTGAAACTTGCCGAGGAACGCGGGGTCGCGCTCGATCAATTGCCGCTCACCGACTTGCAAGCCATTGACTCGCGGATCGACGAACGCGTCTATGGCGTGCTCGGTGTCGATGCATCCGTCGCGGCCCGCGCTAGTTTTGGCGGCACCGCGCCGGACCGTGTCCGCGCCGCCGTCGCCGCCGCGCGCCGGGCCCGACAGGAGGAAAGCCGATGAAGCTATTGCCGCTTGCACCGCTGGTGCTGCTGGCCGGGTGCGGGTCTGCCGCAGCGCTCAAGCCCGCGCCCGGCAAGATGCTGCCGCCCAAACCTTTTGGCGCGACCGCGGTGCCGACCGCCAAACAGCTCGCAACGCCGTCGAGCCAGGCGCGGCCCGAACGCAGCGACGAATTGCTGCGCAGTTCGGAAGAACGGCGCAATGACGAATTCGCCCTGCCGCCACCGAACTGAGCCGCAAACACCATCATGGATCATTTTTCGCTGAAGGACGGCGCGCTCCACTGTGAAGACGTGCCGCTCGCCCGGATTGCGGCCGAAGTCGGCACGCCGGTCTATGTCTATTCGCAAGCAACGCTCGAGCGCCACGCCGAAGTGTTTCGCGCGGGGTTGAGCGGGGTTGAGCGCCCGCATCTGGCCTTTGCGGTCAAGGCCAATCCCAATCTCGCGGTGCTGCGCGTGCTCGCCAAGGCGGGCTATGGCGCCGATATCGTCTCGGGCGGCGAACTGGCGCGCGCGCTGGCGGCAGGCATGGCGCCCGCCGACATCGTCTTTTCGGGCGTGGGCAAGACCCGCGACGAACTTTCCGCCGCGCTTGCTGCCGGAATCGGTCAGGTCAATATCGAACTTGAGGAAGAGGGCCGCGTGCTCGGCGCCATCGCCGTCGCGCAAGGCCTGACCGCGCAGGCGGTGCTGCGCGTCAACCCGGACGTCGATGCGGGGACCCACGCCAAGATTTCGACCGGCAAGGCCGAGAACAAGTTCGGCGTCCCGATCGATCAGGCCCCGGCGATCTTCGCGCGGCTGGCGGGGACGCCGGGGCTCAATCTGCGCGGCGTGGCGATCCACATCGGCAGTCAGCTCGGCACGCTTGCCCCGCTCGAGGCCGCCTATGCCCGGGTCGGACAGCTGGTCGCCGAGCTGCGCGCGACAGGCCATGCGATCACTCATGTCGATCTGGGCGGCGGGCTGGGCGTGCCCTATCGCACTGGCGACGTCGTCCCCAGCCCCGCCGAGTATGGCGCGATGGTCGCGCGCGCGACGCAGGGGTGGGACGTGGCGCTGATGTTCGAGCCCGGCCGGGTCATCTGCGGCAATGCCGGCGTGCTGCTGACGCGGGTGATCTGGGTGAAGCCCGGCGCGGTCCATCCGCATGTCATCGTCGATGCGGCGATGAACGACCTCGCGCGCCCGGCGCTTTATGACGCGTGGCATGATTTCGTCGCCGTTCAACCGTCGGGCAAGCGGATGACCGCCAACATCGCCGGCCCGGTGTGCGAAAGCGGTGATACCTTCGCGACCGCGCGCGACATCGATGCGGTCGCAAGCGGCGATCTGGCGATCTTCCGTACTGCCGGCGCTTATGGCGCGACGATGGCGAGCACCTACAACAGCCGCGCGCTGGTGCCCGAAGTGATGGTCAGCGGCGATCGCTATGCGGTGGTTGCCGATCGCATTGCCCCCGCGACGATCCTGAGCGCCGAGCGCGTGCCCGAATGGCTGGCGTAGGCCTGCACAGCCTGCCACTGTTCGTGCGGCTGGCCGGGCGCGAGGTGATTTTGCTGGGCGATGGCGAGCAGGCCGAGCCCAAGCGACGGCTGCTCAACCGCGCGGGCGCCGTGGTGGTCGGCGAGGATGCACAAGCGGCACTGGCGATCGTCGCGATCGAGGATGATGCCGAGGCGGAAGCCGCCGTCGCGCGCCTGAAGGCACGCGGCATTCTCGTCAACGCCGTTGATCGCCCGGCGCTATGCGACTTCACGCTGCCTGCGATTGTCGAGCGCAATCCCGTGCTGGTCGCGATTGGCACCGGCGGCGCGTCAGCCGGGCTGGCGGCGGCGCTGCGGCAACGGCTCGAAGCAATGTTGCCAGCCAATCTGGGGGCGCTTGCTGAGGCACTCCACGCCGCGCGCGCTGCGTTGCGCAGCCGCTTTCCCGATGGCGCTGCGCGTCGCCACGCGATCGGCGCGGCGCTGGCCCCGGGCGCGGCACTCGATCCATTCGCGGTGCATGGCAATGATGCCGTTGCGCGCTGGCTGGCGGCTGCCGACGCGCCGGTCCAACGTGCCGAGCGGCTGGTGCTCCGTTCCGCCGACCCCGACGATCTGACGCTGCGGCAGGCGCGGCTGCTCGCGCTTGCCGACCGTGTCTATCATGCCGCCGATGCGCCGCTCGCGATCCTCGACCGCGCCCGCGCCGACGCCGAGCGCATTATCGGCCCCGCCCCCGCAGCGGCGCTGCCCGGCATCTCGATCGAAGTGGTGATGGCATGAGCGGCTTTGCCTATTGCGTGCAGCACGAGCAGGTAATGAAGCTCAATCCGCGCGAGGCCGTCGATCATCAGGCCGAGCTCGTTTGGATCCACCTAACCGAAAGCGACACCGAAGCGCAGGCCTGGCTGATCGGCGAAGCAGGGCTGCCCGACTATATCGTCGAGGCCCTGACCGCGAACGAAACGCGCCCGCGCTGCGACCAGTTTGGCGACGGCGCCTTCCTTAATCTGCGCGGCCGGTCCGACGCGGCCATGCCGATGTCCGATCCGCTGGCGTCGGTGCGGATCTGGGTAGTGGCCGGTCGCGTGATCTCGGTCACGCGGCGCCCGCTGACCGCGCTTGATTTGGTTGAGGCGGAACTTGCCAAGGGGCTGATCCATGATCCCGGCGATCTGATTGCCGAATTTGCGGCCGCGATCACTACCGAACTTGACCCCGAAGTCGCCGAGCTGGGCGACGACCTCGACGATTGCGAGGCCGACCTGGACGCTGACAAGGTTTTCGAATTACGCCGCAAAGTCACTCAGATCCGGGTTGCCGCAATCGGCTATCGCCGCTTCCTGTCGCCGCAGCGCGCCGCAATCGAAAAGCTCGCGTCGTTGCAGGTCAACTGGCTGCACGAAGATGACCGGATGCATCTGTCGGCCGCTGCCGACCGCGCCGCGCGCATGGCCGAAGAGCTCGAATCGATCCGCGAGCGCGCCGCGCTGACTCACGAAGCGCTCACCGACTTGCGCGCCGAGCAGATCGACAGCCGGTCACTTGTGATTGCGATCGTTGCGATGATCTTTCTGCCGCTGACCTTTCTGACGGGCCTGCTTGGCATGAATGTCGAGGGAATCCCTTATGCCAAGGAACCCTGGGCGTTCGACGGTGTGGTCGGCGTCTGCGTGCTGCTGGCAACCGCCATCGCGGGCTATTTCGTCAAGCGGCGCTGGTTCCGCTGAGCGCATCGACACGGTCGTTGAGGCTCTGCAGCGAGGCAATCAGCCGCAGCCGGTCGGCGCGCGTTTCGGCAAGCGCCGCGCGCGCCTCGCCCAGTTCCATCGCGCGCGCGGCAATCCGCGCGTCGAGCGTCGCGTTCGACCGCTTGAGTTCGGCGATCCGGCGCGCGCGCGCGATCACGCGTTCGATCCGCGCCGCCAGCACGTCGAACGTGAACGGCTTGGCGACATAATCGTCGGCGCCGGCCTTGAAGACATCGACCGCCGCGTGCGGATCGCCACTTGCGGTGATGACGATCACCGGCAGGTCGGCCGTCTCACGATTGCTGCGGATTTCGTGGAGCACACTCAGCCCCGACATGCCGGGCATCACAAGGTCGCACAGCACCAGATCAAAGCCACGCGCCGCCAGCAGGTCGAGCGCTTCGGCACCGCTTTCGCACAGCACCACCAGATAGCCGTGCTGCGCAAGCTGCTGGCCAAGCACATTCAGGCTGGTGCGGCTGTCGTCGATCGCCAGAATCGTGCGCGTCTGCCCGCGCCGAAAGGCAGCGTTCGGGTCTTCGCGCGAAAGCACTTGCATGGCGGGTCGCCTGACTCCTCGATTCAGTCAGGCGCACAATAGCGTCGATAGCGTCACAATCGGGTTAACGCCGCGCCAACCATCAATCGCGCGCTTGCAGCACCCGCCCTGCGCGGGCAGGCAAGGCAGATGCGGTGGGACGCGATCATCATCGGCGGCGGACACAACGGGCTGGTGTGCGCCTGGTATCTGGCGCGCGCGGGCAAGCGCGTGCTGGTGCTCGAACGTCGCGGCATCGTCGGCGGCGCGGCAGTGACCGAAGAATTCGCCCCCGGCTTCCGCAATTCGACCGCGAGCTACACGCTCGGGCTGCTCGACCCGGCGATCATGGCGGACATGGATCTGGCGGGGCACGGGCTGCGCGTTGTCAGCCGGCCGTACAGCAATTTCCTGCCGACCGAGGATGGTCGTCACCTGTTGATGGGCGGCGGGCAATCTGCAGCGGCCGTGGCGCGCTGGTCGGCGAAGGACGTCGACGCGCTGCCCGATTACGAGCGGCGGCTGAGCGATGTCGCGCGCGTGCTGCGGCTGCTCGCCGACCGGGTGCCACCGTCGGGCGACGCCGCCGGGATCGTGCGCGCGGTCGAACAGGGCTGGCGGCTGCTGGGCCTGTCGGCGCAGGCGAAGCGCGACGCGATCGACCTGTTCACGCGGTCGGCGCGCGAAGTCCTCGACGGCTTCTTCGAGAGCGATCCGGTGAAAGCGGTATTCGGCTTCGATTCGATCGTCGGCCATTATGCCAGCCCCGACACGCCGGGCAGCGCCTATGTGCTGCTACACCATGTCTTCGGTGAAGTGAATGGCGAGCCCGGAGCCTGGGGCCATGCGATCGGCGGCATGGGCGCGGTGACGCAAGCGATGGCGCGGGCGTGCGAGCGCGCGGGCGTGACGATCCGTACAAATGCGCCGGTGGCGCGGGTTCTGGCCGAGAGTGGTCGGGCCGAGGGTGTCGAGTTGGCCGACGGCGAGCGCATCGCGGCCGGGGTCGTGGCCGCCAATTGCCACCCGAAGACACTGCTGCTCGACCTTCTCGATCCCGGGCTACTCGACCCGGCACTGCGCACACGGATCACCCGCCATGCCAATGGATCGGGTACGTTCCGCATGAATGTCGCGCTGTCGGCACTGCCGCGCTTCACGGCGATGCCCGAGCCGGGCGATCATCTGAAGAGCGGCATCATTCTCGCGCCCAGCCTCGATTTCATGGACCGCGCGTACAGCGACGCCCGCGCGCACGGCTGGTCGCGGCGCCCGATCGTCGAAATGCTGATCCCGAGCCTCGTCGACGACAGCCTCGCGCCGCCGGGCGCGCATGTCGCGAGCCTGTTCGCGCAGCATTTCGACCCGCGCCTCGCCGATTGGGACCAGCATCGGGGTGCCGCGGCCGATGCGGTGCTCGACACGGTGGAGGTATTTGCGCCGGGCTTTCGCGCCTCGATCGTCGGGCAGATCGCGCTCAGCCCCGCCGATCTCGAAGCGCGCTTCGGACTGGTCGGCGGCGATATTTTCCACGGGCGCATGTCGCTCGACCAACTCTGGGCTGCGCGGCCCGTGTTCGGGCTTGGCGCGCACCGGATGCCGCTCAAGGGGCTGTGGCTGTGCGGGTCGGGCGCGCACCCCGGTGGCGGCGTCAGCGGTCGCCCGGGCCGCAATTGCGCGCGGGCAATGCTGGGGCGCGTTTAGGCTGCCTTGATCTGGCGCCAGACGGCGGCAATCTCGCCGAGATTGCGCGCGACATTCAGGAACGGGGCAGGATCATTGCCCAGGCTCGCCGCGACGATCTGCTTGCGCGCGCCGCGATAGAGATTGGCCAGCGTGTACGAAACATCGCCGCCCTTGTCGAAATCGAGCCCGCTTTCGAGCGCGAACAGGATCGTCAGCGCGCGCGAGATTTTCTCGCTCTTGAGCGCCTGATCATTGTTGCGGATCGCCGCCGCGACCGCGCCGAGCGCGCGCGTGACTTCCTCATACATCACCGAAACCAACGCATGCGGATCGCCCAGCGCAGTCCGGCCGGCAACGTCGATCGATCGATAGGCAGTGTCGGCGCGGCTTGCGCGCGCCGCGGCTTGGGACAGCATCAGTTATCGCTCGTATTAGTCTTGAATTGCTGGGTCAGGAACGCCGAGGTCTGCTTGTAGGCAGCGACGCGCGCATCCGAATTGCTGAATTGCCGGGTCAGCCGGGCGCGATAGCTGTCGGTTTCGCTTGCCACCCGGTCCTGCTGCTCGGCGATCTTGCTCTGCTGTTTGGTGTAGCGGTCGATCGTCGCGCCCAGACCAATGGTGGTGCTGGTCGCGCTGTCGGCGATCGCCTTGAACGCCGCGGCCAGCCCGCCACCGGTCGCGCCGGTGCCGTCGGCGAACAGCGCTTCGACCGCTTCGGGATAGTTTTTCAGCGCGGCATCGAGTTGGGCGGTGCGGACCGAAATCGTGCCGTCGCGATTGGTGCTGATACCAACTTCGGCGAGTGTGCGCGGTGCGCCCGAGGTCGTCACCGTGCTGAGCGTGGTCAGGTTGAGCCGGCCGAGCGCGGTGCCGAAGCTGCGCGCCGCTGCATCACCGCGCAACGGGCCGTCGGTCGCGTTGGTCTGCGCCTTCACGTTCGCGAGCAGATTGTTATAGGCCGCGACATAATCGTTCACGACTTGCTTCAGCGCATCGGTCGGCGTGGTGCTGGTCAGCGTCACAGTGGTGCCGACTTTCGCGGTCACCAGATCGAGCTTCACACCATCGACCAGATCGCTGATCGAATTGGTCGAACGCTTGAGCGCGGTGCCGTCGACCGCGACGATCGCATCCTGTGCCGCCGTGCCGACCGTCGACCCCACGCCGATGTCGAGCGCGGCGAGCCCTTCGGCGCCGACGTCTTCGGTTGCGGTCAGCGTGAAGGCCTGCGCTTCGCCGGTCTGGCCCTTCAGCGCCAGCCGCGCGCCCGACGAATCGGTGATAATGCTGGCGGTGACACCGGCATTGGCAGCATTGATCGCGGCAGCGATGCCGTTGAGGCTGGAATTCGATGAATCGATCGTGATGCTCACCGCCGCGCTGCTGCCCGCGGTGAAGCCGGTGATGACGCCGTCCGTTGTCGTCGCGGTGCCGAGCTGCAGCGTCAGCGTGCCCGTGCCGATCGCTGCCGTGCGGTCGGCGACCGGGCTGCTCGCGGTTGCCTGCGCCTGGGCGAGCTGGCGGACTTCAAGCTGGGTCGAAACGCCCGACAGCTTGGCGCCCGAAATCGCGCTTGCCCTGATGACCGAGGTGTCGGAGCTGGTCGCCTGCGCCGACACCGTCCCGCCCTTGGCGAGCGTATTGAGCCCGTCGGCGAAGCTGGTGATGTCGCTCTTCAGCGTGCTCGCCGCCGAAATCTGCTTGCTGAGCGTCTGGTTCTGGCGGTTGAGCGCGCCGTTCTTGGCCTGGAAATTGGCGGTGACCAGCTGATTGACGAGGCTGGGGATGTCGATGCCCGATCCGGCCCCCAGCGTATTGACGATCGAATCGACCATGGCGCACCCTTTTTCCTGTCAGAAGGAACGACCGCGCGCGGTCGATCCTTAGGCTTTTTCAGCAATTTTCACGCCATTTTCGTCGAACCGCGCGGTCGGCGGGACATCGATGGCGGGCGGCTTGGCATCGGCGCCGCCAGTGAGGCCGAAGACGAACGCCAGCACGGTCGCAATCGCCTGATAAAGGTCGTCGCGAATCTCCTGCCCTTCGCGGCTGGTGAAGTAGAGCGCGCGCGCCAGCATCGGATATTCGAGCGTCGGCACGCGCGATTCGGCGGCCAGTTCACGGATCGCAAGCGCGATCTCGCCGCGCCCTTTGGCGACCACCACCGGCACCTGATCCTTGCCGCGATCATAGCGCAGCGCGACCGAAAAGTGCGTCGGGTTGGTCAGCACGACATCGGCGCTGGCGACGGCCTTGCGCATGTCGCGCTTAGCGATGTCGTGTCGGCGCTGGCGCTGCGCGGCCTTGGCCTGCGGATTGCCTTCGGTTTCCTTGTGCTCGTCCTTCACTTGCTGCTTGGTCATGCGCAGCTGGCGGAACAGCTGGATCATCTGCACCGGCACATCGACCATCGCGATCACCACCAGCCCGCCCGCCATTGCGAACAGCACGCCGGTCAACATTTGGCCGAGCGATCCGACACTCGCCTTCACATCGGTCGACACCAGCCCGATCGACTGGGCGGTGGTGTGCAGCAGCATGTAATAGCCGATCGACCCGAGCAGGACGACCTTGAGCAACGACTTGCCGAGCTCGATCCAGCCGGTCGGGCCGAAGATGCGCTTCAGGCCCGATGCGGGATTGATGCGCGATGCCTTGGGCGCGATCAGCTTGCCGTTGAAACCGATCGCGCCGAGCCCGGCCTGGCTGAGGATCGCCGCCACGAAAGCGATGATCAGCAGCGCGAGAATCGACGGCGCGATGGCCCAGCCGGCGGCCGCAAGCGGGCGTAGCGGCTGAAAATCATCGACATCGCCCGATCCGAACTGAAAACTTGCGACCATCAACCCGGCGCAAGCCTTGAACAGGTCTGGCCCGAACAGCGCCAGCCAGCCGATCCCTGCCAGCACCGTCAGCGCAGTCGCGAATTCGCGGCTGCGGAGAAGTTGCCCTTCGTCAAACGCGTCCTTCTTGCGCTTGGCTGTTGGGGCTTCTGTCTTGTCGCCGAAATCCTCCGCCATCAGCCGAGCACCAGGCTTTGGGCAGCGGCAAGGCCTTCGCGGACGATGACCACCATGTAATCGCCCATCGCCGGGAAAGCGAAGGCGAGCGCAACAACGCCGACGGCAAGGCTCATCGGCAGACCGACCGCGAACAGATTGAGCGCGGGCGCCGAACGCGACAGCATGCCGACGACGAGATTGAGGCACAGCAGCAGGAAGCCGACCGGCAGCGCGAGCAGGAACCCGGCGGAAAAGGCATAGCCGCCGAACAGCGCGATGTCGCGGAACTGCTTGGGCGCCATCCAGGCATTGCCCGGCGGCAGCGCATCATAGCTTTTGACGATCAGCTCGACGAGCATCAGATGCCCGTTCACTGACAGGAAGAGGAGCGTCAGCAGGGTCGACATGAACATGCCGAGCGCCGTCGACGAGCGGCCATTTTGCGGATCGATCGCCGAGGCAAAGCCGATCCCCATCGAGTTGCCGATCAGTTCGCCCGCCAGCAGAGGGGCAGCAAAGGCGATCTGGAGCACGAAGCCGATCGCGAGTCCGACCAAGGCTTCGGCCGCGACCGCAAGGAAAGTGGTGAGCGCGAAAATTTGCGGCGGGGCGACCACCGAATGGGTGCCGAGCACCAGCACGCCGATCGCCCCCGACAGCGCAATCCGCACTTGCAGCGGGACCGAGACAGCCCCGAACACCGGCGCTGCGATGAAGGTCGCGCCGACACGGATCATCACGAACAGCAGCGACCAGAGCTGCGGTTCGATCGAGAGGCCGAAGCCCAACACTTATTTCACCAGGTCCGGGATCCGTTCGAAAACCCCGATCGTGAAGTCGCTGAGCAGACCCAGGATCATGCTGCCGAAGATCAGCAGCGACACCGCGACCACCACCAGCTTGGGCACGAACGTCAGCGTCTGTTCGTTGATCGACGTCGCCGCCTGCACCATGCCGAGGATCAGGCCCGACAGCAAAGCCGGAATCAGGATCGGCGCGGCGGCCAGCGCCAGCACCCAAAGGGCTTCGTGCGCGACGGTAAGGAAATACTGGGTGTCCATCGGCACTACCTCATGAAACTATTGGCAAGACTGCCCATGGCCAGTGCCCAGCCGTCGACGAGGACGAACAGCAACAGCTTGAACGGCAGCGAAATGATCGTCGGCGACACCATCATCATCCCGAGCGACATCAGCACCGAGGCGACAATGAGGTCGATGACGATGAACGGCAGGAAGATCAGGAAACCGATCTGGAAGGCGGTTTTCAGCTCGCTCGTCACGAACGACGGCAGCAGCACCGAATAAGGCACGTCATTGGGATTGGCATAAGGGCCCGATTTGGCGATCTGGGCGAACAGCGCGATGTCCTTCTTGCGGGTCTGTTTGAGCATGAAGCTGTGCAGCGGCGCACCGGCGGTCTTGATCATGTCGGTCGCGCCAATCTTGCCCTCGGCATAGGGCTGGATCGCGGTCTTGTTCATCGTGTCGATCGTCGGCGCCATCACGAACAGCGACAGGAACAGCGACAGGCCGATCAGCACCTGATTGGGCGGCGTCTGCTGGAGGCCCAAGGCCTGACGCAACAGCGACAGCACGATGATGATCCGCGTGAAGCTGGTCATCATCAGCAGGATGCCCGGCAGGATCGACAGCAGCCCCATGATGATGAGGACTTGAAGCGACAGCGCGAGCGGCGCCTTGCCCCCGCCGAGATCGCCCAGCGCCCGGTCGACCGCATCGCCCACGCCCGGTGCCGCCGGTGCGGCCGGCGCCGGCACGGCTTGCGCAAAGGCGGGATTGGCGATGATCAACGCGGCAACGATCGCCAGCAGCACGATCACCCAGCGCCCGAAGTTCGACTTGCGCGGTGGTACGGCCTCGCGGAACAGGCTCGGGCGGTCGGTGGCACCGAGACGACGGACAGTCGCCATTATTTGTCCCCCCGGTCGATCAGCGTCACGCCGCCCCGGCTGACCGAGACGAGCAGCTTGCGCCCCTCGAACTCGAGCACCGCGAGCTTGACGCCCGTCGACACCATCATCGTTTCCTTGACGCTCAGCAGCCGGTCACCGGTCTGGCCGGGAATGCGATCCTGCAGGCGGCGCCACAGATAGAGCGACCCGATCATCAGCCCGCACACCAGCGGGAGCATCACCGCCAGCTTCAGGATATATTCCCACATCATCTATCGGCTCGCGCGCTTTTCGGGGCTGACGAGCTCGGTCATGCGCACGCCGAAGCGTTCACCCACCGTTACCACTTCGCCGCGGCCGATCAGCGTACCGTTCACGAACACGTCGAGCAGGTCGTTCGCCTGCCGATCGAGTTCGATGACGCTCGACTCGCTCAGTGCGAGCAATTCCCGCAGCGACAGGCTGGTCGATCCGATTTCGACGGTCAGCTTGACGTCGACGTCCTGCAGCAGCCGAAAATTGGCGGCGACCGCGCCGTCGACGGGGAATCCGCCGGTCAGGTCGTTCATTCGAAATCCCCTTCGTCCTTGAATGCCAATTGCGTGATCTTGATCGCGGCACGCCCGTTGGCGGTGCCGACCGTGCCGAGCCCGAGCCGGTCGTTGCCGACCATTACCGGCACATCGACGCCGAAGCTGATCGGGATGACGTCACCGGCCTGCAATTCCATCAGCCGCGCGAGCGAAATGACGGGCTCGTCGAGCACCGAGCGCACCGGGAAGCGCACACCCATCACTGCGCGAGTCAGGCTGTTGCGCCATGCCGGATCGGCCTCGGCAGTGCGGCTGACGACCTTGCCGGTCAGTTGCGGCGCGTGTGGCTTCAGCGCAGCAACCGGATAAAGCAGGTCGAGGAACGTCGGCTTGGCAGTCCCTGCCGAAATGCCAAAGCGCGTCACGACAACCGCATCGTCAGCATCGAAGCTCGCCAGCAGCGCCGGGTTCGATTCGGGATGACCCGGCGTGAAGTCGATCCGTGCCAGCGGCTCCCAGGCGGCTTTCAGCGGCGGCGCAATCATTTCGCCCAACCGGACGATCATCGCTTCGGCGGCGGGCGAAAATTCGCTCGGCATCGGGTGCGGCGCATCGCCGTTGCCGCCGAAGAACAGGTCGAGCAGTTCGAGCACGAACTTGCCATCGGCGATCATCATCGCGCGCCCGGGCGCAGGCGACATCGCCAGCGGCAGCCAGGCCGAGAGCGTTTCCGGCCGTTCGGCGCGATAATCGGCGAAGCGCTGGACCACGAGCGGCTCGGCCCAGACGCGCAGTTCGCGGCGCAGCAGCGGCTCGAACACGCCCCGCAGTGACCGCGCGAACAACGCCGACAAATGCTGGAGCGTGTGCAAGTCGCCGAACGGATTCAGATTCTGCTGACCCAGCACGGCCGTGCGGGCAATCAGCGGCCCCGCCCGGTCGCGCGTGCGGCGGTCGGACGCGGTCGCCAAATCTGAAGCTTCGTTAACCATGCCTCACTGAACAACGAACGTGGTAAAGTAAACGTTACCAACGCCGCCAAAGCCCTCTTTTTGTTTAAGGACGTTGTTGATGGAATGGGCGAGGTGCACCTGCAGCGCGCGCTTGCCCTGGACCGTGAAAACCTGGTCTTCGGTCGCATCACCGAGCGCGAGCAGGATCGCCGAGCGGACCGCGATTTCATGCGTTTTCAGCGATTCGATGACGCGCTCGTCATAGGGCGTGGAAATCGCGATCCCGACCTGGACGAAGTGGACGCTGTCCTTCAGGTTCGACGTGAATTCCTTTTCCATCGTGTAATAGGTCGAGGCGAATTTGTCGCCGCCGGCGCCCATCGGGCCGTGGCTGCTTGCGCTGCCACCGCCTTCGCCGTGGCCGCCTTCGCTTGCGGATGCGCTAACGCGCTTTTCCTCGCTCTTGGGCACCAGTCGCGGCTTGTTGTACGTTGGCTCGGCAGCATGCGCGCCGCCGCCGCCGATCAGCCCCGATTGCATGGCGTAGAGCCCGCCCGCGACGCCCCCGCCGATCAGCACCAGCGCACCGACCGCGAGCAGCACGATCTTCATCATGCCGCCCTTCTTCTTTTTCTTGGGCGCCTCGTCTTCGATCAATTCGTCTTTCGCAATTGCCTTGGCCATGTCGTTTTCCCCTTGATGCTGTCGTGTCGATGTCACGCGAGCCGGTCGTCACCGGGCGTCGATGCCTGTTCTGCGACAATCGCCCTTGCCGGACGGTTAGCGAACGCTACGCCGGCGACCGGCGGGCGGCGCTGCTGGTCGCCGCTGCCGCCGTCGACACCCGTCTGCCCGAGCCGCAGCCCGCGCGCCTCAGCCAGTTCGGCCAGTCGCGGCTGCGCCTGCGCGAGCAGGTCACGCGTCGCCGCCTGATCGGCGCTGAAGTGCACATGCAGCGTCGCGCCCTCCTGGCGCAGCGCGATGTCGATCTTGCCTAGCGCCTCGGGCACCAGCCGGATGCGCGTGTCGGCGGCATTGGCGGCGTCGCGCGCCGCCTCGACGCGGTCGATCAGCCGCTGCGGCCAATCCTCGCGCGTCGTGTCGAGCGCGCGCGTGGCGAGCACCACCGGGCGCGCCTCGCCCGCCGCGATTGCCTGCGCGGCGGTCTGGATGTCGGTGACATCGGCGCGCGGCTCGATCCGCGTCGGTCGCGGCTGCGCCTGCGCGATCGCGCGGGCAAAGGCGTGCGCGGCGGGCTGCGGCGCATTGCTTGCCACTGTTGCCTCGGGTTTGGGTGCAAGCGGGATCGCGGGCGGCAGGTCGCGCGTGACGAGCTTTAACGCGGGACGTTCGACTGGCGGCTGATCGACAGGTGCAGGCGCGGTCGGTCGCCCGGCATCGATCACCTCGACCGAGGGATCGAGTTTGAACGACAGCCGCCGCGACACCGGCGTGTCGGGCGCTGGCACGGGCTTTGGCGCGACGGGACTGACGTCGGCGGGTGTGCCCTGAACGGTCGGACGCGGCGGCTGCGCAGGCACCGCAATCGTGGGCGTCGGTGCGGTCGCCGTCGCAATACCATCCGCCACAATCGGATCAGCATCGACCGACGCCCCCGTCGGCGGCATTAACACGACTTGCAGATAGCCCGACACCGGCTGCCCCAATGGCGGCTCGGGTGCTGCTTCGTCGGTCGTCGCAGGACGGTCGTCGACAGCCGACGCTCCATCGCCGGGCGCAGTTGCGAGCGGCGCCGGATCAAGCAGAATTTCGCCCGGATCGATCGGCGCCGGCTTCGTCGGCAGCACGCGCGACACCGGGGTTGAGCCCGGCTTGGCATCGGCAGGTGCGATACCCGGCAAAGCGGCAAGCGCGGTTTTGCCGGGGGCGGCAAGATCTTGCCGGTCGCTTGCCGGGGCCGTATCGAGGCTCGCATCGGCCAGCGCGCGCGCAAAGTCGCCTGCCCCGGCAGCAACCGGCGCAGGCGCACCTGCAGTCGACGAGAGCACTGGCAAAGAAGCCGACAGCGACGGAGCAATTTCGAGCATTGATCAATCCCACGGGCACAATCGCCCCTGGGCGTTCAGCAAGGATCGTGCCGAACCTGCCGCGCGGGTGGCGCTTCTTCGAGCGCACGCATTTCCTTGATTGCCGCCACGGCCTCGCGCCGCGCGATCAGCTTCTCGACGGCGGTCTGGTCGCGTTTGGCGTCGAGCGTTGCCTGGGCTGCTTGCTGCGCCTGATGGGCGGCCTGACGCTCGCGCGCGATCGCCGCCTGCGCCGACTGGTTCAGCCGCTCGCGGTAATGCGCGGCAGCCATCAACGTGAAGGCGCCTGCGCGCTCGGCTTCGGGCGCGACATTGGCGGCAAGCTGGGCGATGCGTTCGCGCAAGGCGGACTCGCTTGCCAGCCGTTCGTTCGCCAGCACTTCCTCAGCACGCACCAGCCCGAGTTGCAGCGTGCGCACGCGCAAAATGCGTTCAAGCGGAGCCCGGCGCTTAGCCATCGCCGAACACGCCAATCAGCTCGGTCGCGGCTTCGTCGAGGCTCACCACCTGATCGGGGTCCTGCCGGATATAGTCGAGGATCGCGGGGTGGTAGGCGATGGCCGCGTCGATTTCCGGGTCGGCGCCGCCGCGATAGGCGCCCATCAGCACCAGATCGCGGTTCTCCTCATAAGTCGCGAGATGCCCGCGCAGGATGCGCGCGGCCTTTTGGTGCGTCTTGCCGACGATGTCGGTCATCACCCGGCTGACCGACGGACCGATGTCGATCGCGGGATAGACGCCGCGCTCGGCAAGCTGGCGCGAGAGCACGATATGCCCGTCGAGGATCGACCGCGCGCTGTCGACGACCGGATCATTGCCGTCGTCGCCGTCCGCCAGCACTGTATAGATCGCGGTGATCGACCCGCCCGACGACACACAGGTGCCCGCGCGCTCGATCAGATTGGGCAGCATCGCAATCGCCGACGGCGGATAGCCGCGCGCCGATGCTGGCTCGCCGAGCGCCAGCCCGATCTCGCGACCGGCATGCGCGACGCGGGTGAGCGAATCCATGATCAGCAGGACATTCTTGCCCTCGGCCCGGAAAGCCTCGGCAATTGCGGTTGCGCGCAGCGCGCCGCGGATGCGCAGCACCGGCGAGTGATTGGCCGGCACCGCCACGACGACCGAGCGCGCGCGCGCATCGCCCGCCAGCTTGGTTTCGAGGAAGTCGGCGACCTCGCGGCTGCGCTCGCCGATCAGCCCGATGACGATGACATCGGCACGCGCCGCGCGCACGATCATGCCGAGCAGCACCGATTTGCCGACGCCCGAGCCCGCCATGATGCCGATGCGCTGACCCTGGCCGATCGTCAGCAGGCCGTTGATTGCACGGACGCCGACATCCAACGGCTGGAGCACGCGCCCCCTGTCGAGCGGGGATTGCAGCTTGCCGCCGAGCGGCCAATGCCCGGCGCCGCGCACCGGCCCAAGCCCATCGATTGGCTTGCCCGCGCCATCGACGACACGGCCCAGCAAGGCCCGGCCGACCTCGGCTTCGCCGGGAGGGCCGATCGGGCGCACCGGCGCGTGCGGCAGCAGCGGCGCCGAACCGCCAAGGTTCATCATCAGCGTGCGGTCACCGCGAAAGCCGATCACTTCGGCCTCGACCCGGCCTTTGCCCGAACCGACCGAACAGACGGTGCCGACCGGTAGCGCCAGCCCGGTCGCTTCCATCAGCAAGCCGTCGAAGGACGCCAGCCGCCCCGACACGCGCGGGCTCGGCGCGAAATCAGCGCGCGCGACCGAATCGAGATAATCGCCGGTGAAGCGGTTCAGCATGCGGGCGGCAGCGCCACGCGGTCGATCGCGGCGGCGAGTTGTTCGAGCCACATTTCGGGGCCATCCTCGACGATCGTCGACGCTGCTTCGAGCACGAACGAGCCGCGCGCGACATTCTCATCGCCGACCGGAAAGATCGTCGCCGCCAACCGGTCCTTCAGCAGATCGACATCGTCGGGGTGAACCCGCAGCAGCGCCGATTCGGCCGCATCGGCGAGCAGCGCGGTCGCGCTGTCGATGCGGGCGGCGAGCAATTCGCCCGAAACGCCGACTTCGCCGACCATCTTGGTGACAAGGAACATCACCGTTTCGCGCAGCTGGCGCGCGAGCGCTTCGCGGTCAATATGCTCGGCCGATCGCAGCGCCGAAGCCAGGGTTGCGAACAGCGTCGCGTCCCGCTCGCCCGCCGCATCATCGAGCGCGCGGGCGTGCGCCATCCCTTCGGCAAAGGCTTGTGCGCGGGCTGTGGCGATCGGATCGACAAAGGTGTCGCGCGCGGTGTCGGCTTCCTCGCTATCGTGATCTTCCGGCGCAAAGGAGCGCGGGCCGACCGGCTGCGGCGAAAAGGAATGCGGCCCTGCGGCCGGTCGATCGGTCTTGCGGCGCCCGTGATTGGCGCGGGCCTTCAGGTCTGCGGGCGCAAACGGATCGCTGGCGATCAGCGCAAGGTGCGCGCGTGCCGCCGGGTCGTGGCGTGCAACAAAGCCGGCCGCGAAGCCTGCGAGCTCAGACATAATCGTCGTCGCCCCCGCCCATCATGATCGTGCCGTCCTTGGCGAGCGCGCGCGCGATCTGGATGATCGCCTTTTGCGCTTCGAGCACTTCGGACAGACGCATCGGCCCGCGCGCTTCCATTTCGTCGCGGATGCCGTCGGCGGCACGCGCCGACATGCAGCCGAGGAAGCGATTGCGTGCCGCTTCGTCGACGCCCTTGAGCGCGCGCACCAGCAGGTCGCTTTCGATGTTGCGGATGAGCGTGCCGAGATTCTTGTCGTCGAGTTCGAGCAGATTATCGAACACGAACATCGCTTCCTCGATCGCGCGCGCGACTTCGCGGTCGATCTTGGCGAGCTTGGGCATCACCCGCTGTTCGGTCGATTTGCGCGACGACTGCATGATCTTGGCGGCTTCGCGCGTGCCGCCGAACATGACGCCGGCGGCCTGCCCACCGAGTCCGATCCGCTTGGCAAGCACAGCTTTCAGCGTTTCGATCGCTTCCTGCGTGATCGGCCCCAGCTTGGCGACGCGGTGGAGCACGTCGGGCTGGACGGTGTCGGGCAACAGTTCAAGAACTTGTGCCGCAACCGACGGATCGAGATTTGCGATCAGCACGGCAGCGATCTGCGGATGTTCCTTTTCGACCAGCTGGGCGATGTCGCTGGCGTCGAGCCAGGCCAGCAGTTCGATCGCGCCGGCATCCTGCGGCGGCGTGATCCGCGCGAGCACGCTTTCGGCCTTTTCGGGGCCGAGTGCCTTGGTCATCATACCTTCGATCCGCGGGCGCGGGTCGAAACCGATGGCAGTGCGTTCCCGCGCGCGATCGACGAAATCGTCGAGCACCGATTCGACTTCATCCTCGCTGACATCGGCAACCGCGAACATCGCCTTGCCGAGCTGGCGGACTTCCTCGGGATCGAGCTTCTGCAGGATGGCGGCGGCTTCCTCGTCGCCGACCAGCATCATCAACACGGCGGCGCGTTCGACGCCCGTGTAGCTGCGCGGCGGCGCATCATCGTTGCGGCTAGCGGTCTCGGGCATCAGCGTGCGTCCGCCTTGATCATGTCGCGCACGGCCAGCGCCGCGCGCGTCGGGTTGTCGCGGGTGAAGCCGCGCACCATGCCGATGCGTTCGTCATAGCTGCGCGCCTGGTCGAGCATGTCGATCGACACCGGCACCTGCTGGCCAGCGGCGTTGAGCGCGATCGGCGGTTCGCCCGGCACTTCATTGGGCACGGCGACCTGCGCTTCGCTGCTGCCACTGTTGGCGAGCGCTAGGCGCGGGCCGTCATCCGGGCGCTTGCGCGTCATCGACTTGACGATCGGCCGCACGCCGAACAGCACCAGCAGCAGCGCGACGATGATGGCGGTGCCATTGCGCGCCGCCACCGCGACCCAGCCGGCTTCGTACCACGGCTGCTTCTCGTCGAGCGGCGTCGGTCCTGCAAATTTGCGGGCGACGACGATCACCTGATCGTTGCGCGCAGCATCATAGCCGACGGCAGCACGCACCAGCTGGGTGATCTGCTGGATTTCGGCGGGGCTGCGCGGCTTGCCCTTTTCATTGTCGCGCAGCAGCACCGCGACCGACAACCGCTTGATCTGGCCGGGGATGGCGCGCGTCACCGACACTTCCTTGTCGAGATCATAGGCGCGGGCGTAGTTTTCTGCCGCCTTGGGAACGGCGGGCTGAGCCGCCGGAGCCGGTGATGCTGTGGCGGCTGCCGCGGGTGTGCCGCTCGCTGCCGGCGTTGGCGTGGGCGAAGGCGTCGGCTTGGGGGCCGTCACCGCCGCAGGCGGCGGCGGCGTGTTCGACAAGGCGCCGGGGATGCCGCCGGGGGTGCCGTTGGCGCCGTCGCGCGTCTCGCCGCTCCAATTGCCCTGTTCGGCACGCAGCGCCCCCGACTTGTCATAGGTTTCGCGCGTCGCCTGGGTTTCGTCGAGGTTCACTTCGGCCTGAATCTCGGCAGAGAAATTGCCGACACCCACCAGCGGCGTCAGCATCTGTGCAAGTTGCTGGCGGTATTTGTCCTCGATCCGCCGCTGGAAATCGATCCGCGCCTGTGCCGCGATCGATCCACCGTCCTGGCCCGGGGCGTGCGTCAACAACGCGCCCATCTGGTCGACGATCGTCACCATGTCGGGCTTCATGCCCGGCACCGACGAAGCCGTCAGGTTGACGATCGAGGCGACCTGCGCGTCCGACAGGCTGCGGCCGGGCTGGAGCTTGACGATCACCGATGCCGACGGCGCCGAATTGTCGCGCACGAACACGCTCGTCTCGGGCATCGCAAGGTGGACGCGCGCCTCGGCTACCGCGTCGATTTCCTCGATCGACTTGGCGAGTTCGGTCTCGCGCGCCTGCCGCAGCCGCTCGCCCTCGACCGCGCGGGAAACGCCCATCGGCAACTGGTCGAGCAGCGCATAACCGCCCGGCGCCGCCTTCGGCAGGCCCTGGCTTGCGAGCAGCAACCGCGCCCGCGAATAATCATCCTCTGCGACGGTCAGCGCACCGGTGCCGCTGTCGATCTTGCTCGCGATGTTGCCGGCCTGGAGCGCCGACGTGACCGCTGCCTTGTCGCTGTCAGGCAGCGACTGGAACAGCACTTTCTGCGGCGGCGTCGCGAGCATCAGCCACGCGCCTGCGGCGCTGGCGATCAGCGCGATCAGCAGCACCATCGGCAGGCTGCGGCGCACCACAGGCAGTGCGAGCAGATCATTGATCTGGCGCACCGGATTGGCAAAGCGCTCGGGGAGCGCGGGCGAAGGGGTGAGTTGCGTGGCCATCGATTATACCGGCATGCTCATGATGTCCTTGTAAGCGGACAGAAGTTTGTTCCGGACCTGCAGCGTGGCTTCGAAGCCGACGGCTGCTTCCTGGCGGGCGAGCATCACTTTCGCGATGTCGATCGTCTCGCCGCGTTCATAGGCTGCGCTGATCGCGCCCGCGCGCTGCTGCCCGGCGTTGACTTGGCTGAGCGCGTCTTCAAGGCTCGCGGCGAAGCTTTTGGGCGCGCTGGTTGCGGGCGCGACCGGCGTTGCTGCCGGAGTCGCATTGGCGCGCTGAAGCGCTTGATTGCGCTCCAGAATCTGGGCGCGCAGCGCGAGCACGCGGTCGATGCCGCCACCGCCACCGATGCTGTTCACGCTCATGCCGAAACTGCCTTGCCGTTGCCGATACCGGCGGTGATGTCATCGCCTTGCTCGCGCGCACGGGCGAGCCGGTAGCGCAAGGTGCGTTCCGAAATGCCGAGCCGCCGCGCGGTTTCGACCCGGCTGCCGCCGCACGCTGCCAGCGTGTCGCGGATCGCCTGATATTCGCGCATTTGGACGATGTTGTTGAGCGTCTCGACGGGGGCATCGTCACGCCGGGGCGCTGGAGCTGCCGCCGGACGGTCGAACAGGATGTGGGCGGCGCTGATCGTGTCGCCGGCTGCGAACAGCAGCGCGCGCTGGATCACATTTTCAAGCTCGCGGACATTGCCGGGCCAGTCGTGCCCCATCAGCACCTCGACTGCCGAGGCATCGGGCCATGGGATGACGCTGCGCCCCTGCGAGTGCCGCAGCACCAGCGTTGCGGCGAGCGCCGGAATGTCCTGCGGCCGGTCGATGAGCGGCTTGGTGTTGAGCGGAAACACGCTCAGCCGGTAGTAAAGGTCGGCGCGGAACCGCCCGGCGGCGACTTCGCCCTGCAAGTCGCGGTTGGCGCATGCAATGACACGTACGTCGATCGGCTCGGGCTTGGAGGCACCGAGCGGGACGACTTCGCGTTCCTGCAGCGCGCGCAGCAGCTTGGCCTGAAGATTGAGTGGCATTTCGGCGATTTCGTCGAGCAACAGCGTGCCGCCGTTCGCGGCGCGGAAAAACCCCTCGCCGCCCGATGAGGCGCCCGTGAACGCGCCCTTCTGGTGGCCGAACAGCAACGCTTCGAGCATCGACTCGGGCAGCGCCGCACAATTGATCGCGACGAACGGCTTGGCGGCGCGGCTCGAGCCGAGATGGATCGCCCGCGCCAGCACTTCCTTGCCGGTGCCGGTCGGGCCGTTGATCAGCACGGTGATGTCGGCGGCGGCAACGCGTTCGGCCAGCGCATAAAGTGCTAGGCTTTCGGGATCGGCAGCGGTCGGCTGATCGGGGCCGGCGACGAGCGCGCGGGCAAAGGCGTCGCCGATCGCCTGATCGTCGTCGCCATAGGCGATGCGCGCCGGATTGCCGTCGCGCGCCGGGACCACATAGCGCCCTTCGTTACCGACGATGACCGTGCGGGCCGGCGCCGGCGGGATTTCGCCATCGGCAACCAGGAACAGGTCTCCGGCTGCCGGCTTGCCGTCCTCGAACGAGCCAAGTTGGAAGCCCTGCGCGCGAAGCGATGAAATCAGGGCATATTTCTGCCTGAGAACAGCGGCAGATGGAAAAATCGAACGCATCAAAACTTGCCCCCTTGGTCGACGCAATGTGCGGTCGACATGGTAAATCACTGGTTAACCAGACCCCCGCCCGGCAATTTTTTTCCGCCTTGCCGGACCGGCTTGCCGCCGTCCGTCAATAAGGATTGCAAGTCCCATGCCGAATGAGCGGCAAAGGGGGCGTTTGCGAATCTGCTTAATGTTGCGCCCACAGTGCCGTTTGTTGGTTCGACGGCACGGCTCTTCCGGTGGGGGGCGGTGGGGACGTCGGACTGTTACATGGAGACACGGAAATGACCGTTATCGGAACCAACGTCGCCGCCCTGAAGGCGACCAACGCAAACAACGCCGCGTCGTCGGCGCTGTCGGCGAGCATCGAACGCCTGTCGACTGGCAAGCGCATCAACTCGGCCAAGGACGATGCCGCTGGCCTCGCGATTGCGTCGGCTTTCACTTCGCAGATCCGTGGCCAGAGCCAGGCGATCCGCAACGCCAACGACGGCATCGCGCTTGCTCAGACCGCCGACGGCGCGCTGGGCGAAGTCACCAACATCCTGCAGCGCATCCGCGAGCTGGCAGTTCAGTCGGCTTCGGGCACCTACTCGGATGACGACCGCACGAACCTGCAGGCCGAAGTCACCGAACTGCAGGGTCAGCTGACCGACATTCAGGCGAAGACCACCTTCAACACGGTCTCGCTGGTCGACACGGCGGCTGCCACGGTCACCATCCAGACCGGCGACGGCTCGGCTGACACCGTCGACCTCAACGTCGGCAACGTCGACCTGACGGCGGCGCTGGCCGTCGACATCTCGACGGCTGCCGGTGCAACGACGGCGATCGACGATCTCGACACCGACCTTGCGACGGTCAACACGCAGCGCGCGACGCTGGGTGCCGGCCAGAGCCGCCTGCAGTCGGTCGTCAACAACCTGACCTCGAGCGTCGCCAACCTGACCGACGCGCGCAGCCGCATCGAAGACGTCGACTTCTCGACCGAAACGACCAACCTCGCCCGGGCGCAGATCCTGAGCCAGGCATCGACCGCGCTGATCGCTCAGGCGAACCAGTCGCAGCAGGGCGTGCTCCAGCTGCTCCGCTAAGGCGCGTTTGGGTAAACGGTCCCGGCGCCTCCCCCCAATTGCGCCGGGACCGACCCTGCCGAAAGGCAGGCAACAGAAACCCCGGCGACTTCGTGTCGCCGGGGTTTTGGTTATTTTCATCCCTTTGGATGGTTAAAATCATCGCAGTCTGGTCGTTACTCGATTCATGATCGCGCCGCGTATCGCGCGCGAAACCGTTGATCCGGGGGAGGACAGGATGACCGTCATCGGCACCAATGTGGCAGCGCTGAAGGCCACCAATGCCAACAACCGCGCCGCCAGCGACCTGAACAGCAGCATCGAACGCCTGTCGACCGGCAAGCGCATCAATTCGGCTCGCGACGATGCCGCCGGCCTGTCGATCGCTGCATCGTTCACGTCGCAGATCCGCGGACGCGAACAGGCGATCCGCAACGCCAGCGACGGTATTGCCCTGCTACAGACCGCCGATGGCGCGGCCGGTGAACTCGCCAACCTCTATCAGCGCGCACACGAACTTGCGGTCCAGGCCGCGTCGGGGACCTACAGCGACGACGATCGCGCGAACCTGTTCGCCGAAGTGTCGCAGATTTCGCAGCAGGTCGACCTGATCTGGCAGGAAACAACCTTCAACGGCGTGTCGATTCTTGCGACTGCCGCCGCTGCGGTTTCGATCCAGACCGGATCCGACAGCAGCGATACCGTCTCGCTCACCGTTGGCGGGCTCGATCTGACCTCGACGCTCTCGACGCCGGACAACACGGCCGCGACCGCGACCGCGCTGATCGACACGACCGAAACGGCGCTCAAAAGCATCTCGACGTTCCGGGCGACGCTGGGTGGCCAGCAGAGCCGGCTCGATTCGGTGATCGCCAACCTGACGGTCGGCGTTGCCAACCTGACCGACGCCCGCAGCCGGATCGACGATGTCGATTTTTCGGTCGAGACTACCAAGCTGGCCCGTGCGCAGATTTTGAGCCAAGCCTCGACCGCACTCATCAGCCAGGCGAACCAGTCGCAGCAAGGCGTGCTCCAGCTGCTCCGCTAAGGGGAGCGCCGCAAGCTAGAGCTTGCGGGCGAGCGCGCGCTGCAGCTTGTCGTGCGCGGCCTTCTTGATCTGGCACACACGCGCCGAGCCGACGCCGAGCACCTGGCCGATTTCCTCGAGGTTCATTTCCTCGACGTAATAGAGCTGGATCACCTGCGCTTCGCGTTCCGGCAATGCGGCAATCGCGGCCGCGAGCATCGCGCGCTGGTCGGCTTCGGCCAGTTGTTCGAATGCATCGGGCTCGCCACTCGCGAACAGCGCCGATTCATCCTGATAAACGTCGTCGATCGAATCGAATATCACCGGCTCGGCCGTCGCATAATCGGCGCGCAATTTGTCGACGCTGACGCCGAGCTTGCCCGCGACGACAGCCTCGTCGGGCCGCTTGCCGGTCTCGGCGGTCAGCGCTGCAACGGTTTCCTGATAGAGCTTGCGGCGCCGCATCGCCCCGCGCGTGATCGTCGCCTGCCGCCGCAGCTCGTCGATCATCGCGCCGCGCACCCGCGTCAGCAGATATTGCTCGAACGTCACCAGCCCGCGATCCTCGAACGACCCGGCGGCTTCGATCAGCGCGACCAGCCCGATCTGGATCAGATCCTCGATCTCGATCGCGCTGCTCATGCTGCCATGGACGTGCCAGGCGACGCGACGGACAAGGCCGGCATGCTTCTTCGCCAGCGCCTCGATGTCCGGGCGCATCTTGCCCTTGCGGCCATAGACCAACGGCGTGGCGGCTTCGAACGCCTGATGGAGCGGCGGCGCGGTCATGAAAGCGCCTGCGGGGCGCCGATGACGGCGACGACTTCGACCGATTTGTCTTCGGGCACCTCGAAAAAGCTCATCACGGGGGTGTCGGGCATCACCGATTTTACCAGCTTGCGGATCGCAAGGCGGATGGTGGGCTGCACGACGAGCACGAACGGCTTGCCTTCCTCGATCAGCGGCTGCGCAGCGCGCTGCAGCGCCTCGACGATGCGGCGGCCGAGATCGGGCTCGATCGCATGGCGGCGCGACGGGTCGGAACGGACCGCCTGCCCCAGTAGCGCTTCGAGCTGGCCTTCGAGCGTCATCACGCGCAGCGCCTCGCGCGGGCCGCACATCTTCTGGATGATCAGCGCACCGAGATCGGGGCGGATCGCTTCAATCAGCTCCTCGGCGTCGAGCGTACGCTGCGCGGCAACCGCGATGGCGGCGGCGATGCGGCGGAATTCCTTCAGCGGAATACCTTCGTCGAGCAGCCCGCGCAGCACTTGCGTCAGCACCGTAAGCGGCACCGGCTGCGGCGACAGCGCCGCGACGAGGTTCGCCGCGCGCTCCTTCAGATTGTCGAGCAGGTTCTGCACTTCGTCCGGGCCGAGCAGATCGGCGGCGTGGCTGCTGAGCAGATGGTTGAGATGCGTCGCGATTACCGTCGCGGCATCGACCACCAGATAGCCCGCGCCGGTCGCAGCATCGGCATCGGCGGGCGAAATCCACACCGCGTCGAGCCCGAAGGTCGGGTCCTTCGCTGCCTTGCCCTGCAGACGGCCATAGGCTTGCCCCGTATCGAGCGCGAGCATCTCGTCGGGCGAGACGACATCATCACCGAGGACGACACCACCCACGACGATGCGATAGGCATAGGGTGGCAGGTTGATGTCGTCGCGCACGCGTACCTGCGGCACGACGAAGCCGAGTTCTTTCGACAGCTGGCGCCGCACGCCGGTGATGCGGCCCATCAGCTGGCTGCCGCGGCGTTCGTCGACCAGCGGCACGAGGCCATAGCCGATGTCGAGATTGATCTGCAGCGTGTCCGCCACTTCTTCCCAGCCGATGATCGACGGATCGACAACGGCGGGCGGGGCTGCCTCCACGACCTTCGGGCGCTTGGCGGCCTGCGCGGTGCGATAGGCGACATAGCCGGCCGCCGCCGCTGCGGGCAGGATCACGAGGTGCGGCATGCCCGGCATCACGCCAAGCAGCGCAAGGATCGCCGCGACCGGTGTCCAGGTCCGCGCCGAGCCGAACTGGCTGCCGATCTGGCCGGCCAGATCCTGCGACGAGGTGACGCGCGTCACGATCGTCGCGGCGGCGATCGACAGCATCAGCGACGGGATTTGGGCGACGAGCGCGTCGCCGATCGCCAGCAGCACATAATTATGCGCGGCATCGCCAATCGTCATGCCGTGGCTGAGCGGCCCGAGGATCAGCCCGCCGATGATGTTGGCGGCAAGAATCAGCAGGCCGGCAATCGCATCGCCCTTCACGAACTTCGACGAACCGTCCATCGATCCGTAGAAATCGGCTTCGGTCGATACTTCGATGCGCCGCGCCTTGGCTTCGTCGGGCGTGATCAGGCCGGCATTCAGATCGGCGTCGATCGCCATCTGCTTGCCCGGCAACGCGTCGAGCGTGAAGCGCGCCGACACTTCGGACACGCGGCCCGCGCCCTTGGTGACGACGATCATGTTGATGATGACGAGGATGGCGAACACGAACAGCCCGACGACATAGTCGCCGCCGATCAGGAAAGTACCGAACGCCTCGATCACCTTGCCCGCCGCTGCCTCGCCTTCATGGCCGTGGACGAGCACGACGCGGGTCGACGCAACGTTGAGCGACAGCCGGAACAGCGTCGCGAACAGCAGCACGCTGGGGAAGGCCGAGAAATCGAGCGGCTTTTGCGCGTTGAGCGCGACCATCAGCACGGCAAGGCTGATCGTGATGTTCATGATGAAGAAGACGTCGAGCGCGGCTGCCGGGATCGGCACGACCATCAGCAGCACGAGCAGCAGGATCGCGACCGGCAATGCTGCCCCGCGTGCGGCAAGACCTGCATTGAAACGCGGCAAGGCAAAACCGGCCATTACAGGCCACCCAACTGTGCGAGCAGCAGATAGGCCAGCCGCGCATTATCGGGCGACGGGCGCAGGATCGGCGCAGCCGCGCGCGTCGATCGCGCTCCGCCGTTCAGTTGATCGAGCGTTGCCTGCGCCCAGCGCGCCGCGCCGCTCTGGCTCTCGCCCGCGCCGGGGATGATCTCGGCGCCGTCGGCAATCCCCTCGCCCAGCACAGCCGAGGCTAGGCCGGTCGCGCCTGCACGGCCCGCCCCATTGTCGAGCTTGGCAGCAAAGCGTTCGTAGATTTCGGCAACGGTGCGCGGCTGGCCGTTCGCGCCGTAGAAGATGTTGCGGTTGCTGCGCGCGGCTGCCGGAAACAGCGCGGCGCCGATCTGGTCGGGATTGTTCTGCAGCACGCCAAGGAATTTGCGCGCGCCGCCCAGCCCCAGAAAATGCGCCATGTAGAGATCGGTGCCGGTCGCTTGTCGCCCGAGGCTTGCTTCGATCCCGGCCTTGTTGTCGGCGGCATGTTCGGCGGCCATCAACGCCGATGCCTGCGGGTCATTCCGCAGGTTGAGGATCGCCTGCCGCGTTGCCGCGTCGCTGACCCGCAGCCGACCGCCCGCGCCCGGCTCGATCGCATCGGCTGCCCAGCCGAGGCCATGTTCGGCGCCATGTTTCTTGACCACCGACAGCCAGCTTTGTTCGATGAATTGATAGAGGCCTTTGGCAGACGAGGTCGGCGCCTTGGCTTGGGCATTCAGCCCGCTTTCGACCTGTGCCTGTCCAAGCAGATAGTTGAAATCGATTCCGGTCTTGGCGGAGGCCAGCGCGATCGCCGACTGGACACCCCCCTGAACGCTGGCGATTGGATTGACGCTCATCGCTTCCCTGCTGCCTAAGGCTTATTCAGCCTCTAGATCAGCAAGGTTCGTGCCAGATGGCCCGCCGATCAGGCGAAAGCGTAGCCGCCCGCGCGATAGGCGGCGCGGCCATCGCCGGTCAGCTGCTGGAGCCGGCGGCGGACATTGGCGCTCATCAGGTTCACATAGATCCGGCAGGTCTCGTTCAGCCGGTGCGCTTCTTCGGCGAGTGCGCGCAGATCGCCCGTCGGCGGCGTGTGATCGAGCGCGGCAACGGCGTCGATCGCGACGAGCTTGCTCTGCGTCGCGCGCTCAAGGCCGACGACGTCATTTGCCTTCAACGCGGCGATTTCGGCGTGCAGCGCTTCGATCACGCTGACCAGTGCATCACGACGGTTCACGGGGGATCCAGTTCAGCTTGAGCGCGATCAGGCGATCGGCGACATTTTCGGGCGAAATCGGGTAAGTCCCCGTCGCGATCGCATTGCGGATACGCGCAACGCGATTTTCATCGACCGGCGGCTTGGCGGCAAGCTCGCCGACCAGGCTCTGCAGTGCCGATGCCGTCGTCGACGGCTCGGCGGCGCTGGGCTTGGGCGCAGGCACGACTGGCTGGGCGACAGGCGCAGCGGTACGCGCGGCTGCTACCCGCTCGGTTGCCGTGACTGGCGCTGCACTGATCCGATCGACCATTTTGCGACCTTCGCTGCTTTTGCTGCTACGACGGGGGAAACGACGGTCTTCAACAAAACTTAAGAGAAAAATTCACAAAAAATTCAGTGGGCGGTCATCACCTTGAAAAGCCCGGCAAAGTTGCCCGACCGGGTTCGAGCGCAATCGCCTGAATCGGCTTTTTGGGGCCGGCAACATCGACCAGCAGCCGTGCACCGGCGGCAGCATCGGTCATCGCAATGCCATCACGCGTCACCGAAAAGCCGCCGCTGTTGACTTCGACGCTGACCGGATCGCCACGCTTGATAACGATCTCGGGCTTGGGCTGGACGACTGGCGCTGCAACCGGTGCGGGCGCAGCGACCGACGGCGGCGGTGCGACGGCGGGCATCACGACCGGCACGAAAATCCGCCATTCGGCATCGGCACAGGTGATGACGACCGCGTCGTGATTGTCCTGCCGCCACTTCATCATCAGCGTCGAGCAAGGCGCGAGCTTCAGCCGCGGATCGACCGGCGTGCGCGCTCCGCCCTCGGCACCGATCGGCCGCCCGGTGAAATTCGCGACTGCTCGGTCGAGCGTTGCCGTATCCTGAAATCCCGTCTGGGCAATTGCCGGTGCGGCAGTGCCGATCAACAGGCAAGCAATCCACGCTTTCATCTTCAGCTCCTCATGGCCCTTCAGCGGGCGGCAAGTTCGGGTTGCCGGGCGGCAAATCATTGCCGCCCCCCGGCAAAGGCAATGGTCAGATAGACGCCGCGCCGACCCGGCATCACGCTCGACCCAATGGCGACGCGGCCGCGCGGCAGCGCCTTGGCATCGGCAAGGGCAGCCGCGATCGCGCGGGCGCGGTCGCTCGCGAGCAGCGCGGCGCTGCCGGTCAGCGGATCGACATCTTTCGCGCTGCCATCGGCATAGCCGGTGACGCGAATGACCACGCGGTCGTCGCGCGTCGCTTCCCGCGCCCAGGCAATCACGGCGTCAGGGGCAATCGGAAGGTCGCTGCTGCCGGCTGCAAAATCGAACATCGCCGCGGCCGCAACCGGCGCGGGCTCTGCCGCCACCTTCATCAGCGGCGTAGCGGTACCCGCAAAGCCCTGCCGCACGCCATCGACAATCGCGCGGCGATCAGCCCCCTGATGCGCCATCACCAGCACGAAAAAGCCCAGCAGCAACAGCGCGAGATCGGCCAGCGTCACCAGCCAGATCGGGCGCGCAGGCGGCGCATCGGGAAAAAAGGCCGTATTCATGCGAGCATCTCCACATCATCCTCGACAGCGACCGGCCCGATCCGGCGCGGTGCCTCGCGGACCGCTAGCAGGCGCAGCGGCGCTTCAAGCCGGAGTCGTTCGAACGCTTCCTCGCGCGCGGCGCGGCGCAACCGCGCGGCCACCGGCAGCGCAACCAGGCTGGCGAGCACCGCGCCGTAGAGCGTGGCGAGCAGCGCAATCGCCATCGCACCGCCGATCGCATTGGGATCGTTCATCTTCAGGAACATCCGCACCAGCCCGATCAGCGTGCCGATCATGCCCATCGCCGGGGCGAGCTCGGCGGCGGCCGACCACACATCGATCGCGGCCAGATGCCGCTCGGTCCGCGCCAAGCGCCGGGTCGCGAGCAAGTCGGCGACGGCATCGCCATCGGCCCCGTCGACGATTGCCGCGACGCCAGCCGCGACATCGGGGTCGGCGATCACCGAGCGATCAAGCGCCAGCACGCCGTGGCGCTTGGCGATCCGGCCGAGGGCGCCGATCTGCTCGATCAGCGGCTCGGCGCGGAACCGGCCGCGCGGCAGCACGCGCAGCGCCGAGATCGCGCGCGCTAGATCGCGCGCCGGGGTCCGCAACACCAATGCAGCGAGCGTCCCGCCCACGACAATCGCAGCGGCGGCAGGGTCAAGATAGGGCGCAAGCGCCTGTGTGACTTCGGTTGGGCTCATGTAGCCATTGATTAGCAAGGTCCGCGCCAAATCACGGGTGGGCATCCGGGACCGGTGACCCGACCGGCCCGGCGGCAGGCGATTGCCGCCCCCCGGCAAAGCCTTGCCGCCACGTTTGCCGCCCATCCCTGCCGCATCGGCAACGCACGCCTTGCCCGCAATTGGCACGGTGATTGCTTGATAGGTCACGCAGGATTTTTTGCGTGAGGGTTTGCCACGATGGCCGACGATCTTCTCTTTGGAGTGCACGGTGCCGCGCTTGAGGTGCGTTCGCGTCGCCTCGGGCTGCTGGCGTCCAACATCGCCAATGCGTCGACGCCGGGCTTCAAGGCGCGCGACATCGATTTCCGTGAAGCGATGAAGGCGGCGAGCGGGCCGCGCGGCCTGAGCGACGGCGCGATCGACGCCGCCACCAAATATCGCATGCCACTGGTCGCCTCTGCCGATGGCAACACCGTCGAACTCGCGACCGAGCAGACCGCCTTTGCCGAAAATGCCGTGGCCTATCAGACGACCTTGTCGTTCCTGAACGGCCGCATCGGCCAGATTACGCGTGCATTGAGGGGCGAATAAAAGATGGCCGGTCAACCGCTCAACATCTTCCAGGTCGCGGGCCGCGCAATGTCGGCGCAGCTCGTGCGGCTGAACACGACCGCGTCGAACCTTGCCAATGCAGGCGTCGTCGCGTCGAGCGAAGACGCTGCCTACAAGACGATGAAGCCGGTGTTCCGCACCGAGTTCGACAAGGCGTCGGGCCTGTCCACCGTCAATGTCGAAAGCGTCATCCAGGCCGGCAACCGCCCGACCAAGACCTATGACCCGTCGAACCCGCTTGCCGACAAGGACGGCAACATCTGGGAAGCGGCGGTCGATCAGACCCGCGAGCTCGTCGACATGATGGAGACCGCGCGCAGTTACCAAAACAATGTCGAAGTGATGCAGACGGCGAAGTCGCTGATCCTCGATACCCTCAAGCTGGGACGCTGATCATGGCGACGAGTTTCGATACCACGCTGCAAAATCTGGGGATCGGTCGCACGTCGACTGCGCCGACGGTAAAGACCGCGACGCAGGCCGACCAGCTGACCCAGAACGATTTTCTGAAGCTGCTGACCGCACAGCTGAAGAATCAGGACCCGACCGACCCGGTCGATGCGACCGACCAGCTGACCCAGCTCGCGCAGTTTTCGACCGTGAGCGGCATCAGCGAGATCAATTCGACGCTGAAGGCGATCCAGGACAAGCTCGGCAGCAGCTCGACCAGCGATGCACTCGCCTATGTCGGCCATAATGTGCTGACCGAAGGCAATATTGCCTATCCGCGCCAGTCGGGCGGGATTACGGGCGCAGTCGATCTGGCGAGCGATGCAAGCGACGTGCGCGTCGCGATCGTCGGCTCGAACGGATCGGTGCTCAAGACGCTGTCACTCGGCGCACAGCCCAAGGGCACAGTCGATTTCGACTGGGACGGCATCACCGACAATGGCGAGCCCGCCGGCGACGGCCCCTACACGCTCAATGTCAGCGCCAACAACAATGGCCGGGTCGTCGGCGCCACGCCGTTGGTCTGGGCGCCGGTGACCGCCGTGTCGCTGCCTGCCAACGGCACTCCGCAACTCACGCTGCCCGGCATCGGCACGGTCGCTGCCAGCAAGGTCCGCCAGGTCGGCTGATCCAACCCCATCCAGTTTCGTCGAGGAGAGTAACCATGTCGATCTACACGTCCCTCAGCGGCATTCAGGCCGCGCAGACCGATCTTTCGGTGATTTCGCACAATCTGGCGAACGTCACGACCAATGGCTTCAAGAAGAGCCGCACTGACTTTGCCGATGTGATCGCCACCTCGGTCTCGGCCAAGCCGAGCTCGGCGATCGGCGCGGGCGTCGTCGTGACCGGCAACCGCCAGCAGTTCACGCAGGGCAATCTGGTCCAGTCGCAGTCGTCGCTCGACCTCGCAATTTCGGGCGATGGCTTCTTCGCGGTCAAGCCGCAGCTTGGCGCAGCCGCGACCAACTTCACGCGCAACGGCGCATTTCTGGTCGATTCGGACCGCTATGTCGTCGATGCCAAGGGCAGCTATCTTCAGGTCTACCCGGTCGATGGCAGCGGCGCGGTCGTTACCTCGGGGATCGACGGCGCGCAGAGCCTGCGCCTGCCGGCCACCAGCGGCACGCCGATCGCGACCACCACGGTTGCGCTGACCGCCAACCTGCCGGGCGGCTCGCCGGTTCCGGGCGCCGCCGCGTTCGATCGCTTCGACCCGTCGAGCTACAATAATTCGACCCAGACCGTGATCTATGATGCCGAGGGCAATCCGCGCACGCTGACCAATTATTTTCGACGCGAAACCGTCGCCAATGCCGCGACGCCGACCAGCACCTGGAGCGTCTACAGCTTCGTCGGCGACCAGCAGCTGACGGTAGGCGGCAATGCCGCGATCACGCTGACCTTCGACAATGCGGGCGTGCTCGCATCGCCGACCGCGCCGAGCAGCTTCGACAGCTTCACGCCGACCGGCAGCCCCAATTCGCAGACGATTGCTTTCGATCTGAGCACCAGCACGCAACGCGCGCTGCCGTTCGACATTGCCACGCGCAACCAGAACGGAGTTGCTGTCGGCCTGATCCAGGGCGTAACGGTCGATGAAAAGGGTCTCGTCAAGGCGAGCTTCTCGAACGGCGACACGCAGAATCTGGGCCAGGTCGTGCTCGCGACCTTCACCAATCCGAGCGGCCTGCGCCAGCTCGGCAACAGCTATTGGTCGGCAACCGGCCTGTCGGGATCGGCGATCGCCGGGTCACCGGGCAGCAACGGCTTCGGCAATCTGCTGTCGGGCACGATCGAACGCTCGAACGTCGACACGACCGAAGAACTGGTCGCGCTGATCGCGGCGCAGCGCGCTTTTCAGGCCAATGCCAAAGCGCTCGAAACCGACAAGCAGGTCGTCCAGACGCTGTTCAACATCCAGTAATCGTTCGCGAAACTGGCGCAGGGAATGAATTGAATGGATAAGCTGATCTATACGGCGGCATCGGGCCTGAAGGCGCATCTCGCGTCGCAGGCAGCGATCGCCAACAACATCGCCAACGCGTCGACAACCGGCTTTCGCGCCGATCGCGTCGTGTTCGATCAGCTGAAGATCAGCAATTCGTCGAGCTTCCCGCGCCAGCCGGCATCCGAATCGGTCGTTGATTTCGATCGTCGTGCCGGAACGATCAACCAGACTGGTCGTCCGCTCGATATCGCTATCAACGGCGAAGCGTGGATCGCGGTTCAGGACAAGGACGGACAGGAAGCGTACACCCGGCGCGGCGACCTTCAGGTGGCCGCATCGGGGGTGCTGGAAACCGGCGACGGTTTCCCGGTGATCGGCTCGGGGGGGCCGATCACCATACCCCCTGCGCAAAAGGTGACGATCAGCCCCGAAGGCGTCGTCACCATCATTCCGCTCGGCGCAACCTCGGGCGCGCCCGCACAGGTGATCGATACGATCAAGCTTGCCAGCGACAAGGGCACCAAGACGGTCAAGGGCAATGACAATCTGCTCCACGTCGACGGCGGCGGCGTGCTGCCGCGCGATCTGAACGCCCGGGTCGTGACGGGGGCGCTTGAGCAGTCGAACGTCAATCTCACCGAAGCGCTGATCGATATGATCGAGAACCAGCGCAGCTACGAAGTTCAGGCAAATCTGATCAAGTCGACCAAGGATCTGGACGAAAGCAGCGCGCAGTTGATGCGCCTGCCGGGTTGAAGGGAATAGTATATGGGTAGCGCCGCACTTCACATCGCACGCACCGGGCTCGATGCCCAGGACATGCGCATGCGCGTGATTTCGAACAACTTGGCCAACGTGAACACGACCGGCTACAAGCGCGATCGCGCGGCGTTCGAAACACTAGCGTATCAGACGGTGACCGCGCCGGGTGCGCCGAGTACGTCGGAAACGCGCTATGCGACCGGGCTCAACCTCGGCACCGGCGTGCGCATTCAGGGCACGGCGCGGATCGACACGCAGGGCACGCTCGCGCAGACCGGCAATTCGCTCGATCTCGCGCTCGACGGCGAGGGCTATTTTCAGGTCCAGCTGCCGGGTGCGCAGCTCGGCTACACGCGCGCGGGCAATTTCAGCCGCTCGGCGCAGGGCTTGCTGGTGACGGCGGAGGGCTATCAGGTCCAGCCGGGTATCACCATCCCCGAAGGCACGACCTCGATCACGATCGGCACCGACGGCACTGTCTCGGCGGTGATTCCGGGGCAGACCGAACCGAGCCAGGTCGGCCAGATCCAGATCGCGACCTTTCCCAATGCGGCGGGCCTGCTGTCGATCGGCGACAACTACCTGACCGAAAGCGCGGCGTCGGGCGCCGTCAATCTCGGCATCGCCGGGCAGGACGGGCGCGGCAACATCCGCCAGGGCGCGCTCGAAGGATCCAATGTCAATGTCGTCGAGGAACTCGTCGACATGATCGAGACCCAGCGCGCTTACGAAGTCAATTCGAAGATGATCACCGCCACCGACGAGATGCTGAAATATGTCAACCAGAACATCTAAGGCCGCGTTCCTGCTGGCAGCCGGCGTCCTCGCCTGCATCGTCGCCGTGCCGCAGCCGGCGGTCGCGAGCCTGTTCGGCAAGAAAAAGCCGCAGCCCGATTTCAGCGCGTCAAAGCCGGTGCCGCCGCCACCGCCGCCTGCCAATGGCTCGATCTATCAGGCGTCGACCGGTTATGCTTCGCTGCACGAAGGCTGGCGTGCGCGCCGGGTCGGCGATCCGCTGACGATCACGCTGGTCGAGCGCACGCTCGCGTCGAAGTCGGCGAGTTCGAAGCTCGACAGCGGCGGCACCGCGGCGTTCATTCCGCCGAGCACCGGCCCACTCTCGTTCGACGCCAATTCGTCGAAAGTCGGCGGCAATCGCGGCTTCAACGGCCAGGGCACGGCCGACCAGTCGAACACGCTGTCGGGCGAACTGTCGGTCACGGTCGCCGAAGTCTATCCCAATGGCACGATGCTGGTGCAGGGTGCCAAGCGCGTGACGCTCAACCGCGGCGACGAATTCGTCCAGATCAAGGGCATCGTCCGCATGGCCGATGTCGACGCCGACAACCGCGTGCTGTCGACCCGCGTTGCGGACGCGCAGATCGCCTACACCGGCAAGGGCGACGTTGCCCGCGCCAGCCGCCAGGGGTGGTTCAGCCGCTTCTTCTCCGTGATCAGCCCGTTCTGATGGGAAGCCTGACCATGCTCCGCCGCCTTTTCCTCGCCATTCTGATGAGCCTGTCGCTCGCGACGCCGGCCTGGGCCGATCGCGTGAAGGACCTGGGCGCCTTTCAGGGCATCCGCAGCAACCAGCTGACCGGCTATGGCATTGTCGTCGGCCTGCCTGGCACGGGCGACGACAACCTCGAATATACGGTGCAGTCGCTCAAAAGCGTCGCATCGCGCTTTGGGCTGCAATTGCCGCCCAACATCAACCCGTCGCTCAAGAATTCGGCGGCGGTGCTGATCACTGCCGAACTGCCGCCGTTCGCCAAGCCTGGCCAGAAGATCGACGTGACGGTGGCTGCGCTCGGCAAGGCCAAATCCTTGCGCGGCGGCGCGCTGATCCTGACCCCGCTGCAGGGTGCCGACGGCCAGATCTATGCGATGGCGCAGGGCTCGCTCGCGGTCGGCGGCTTGGGTGCCGAAGGCGCCGACGGGTCGAAGATCGTCGTCAACGTCCCCTCCTCGGGCCGCATTCCCGAAGGGGCGACGGTCGAACGCTCGGTCGATACCGGCTTTGCGACGACGCCTGTGCTGACCTTCAACCTTGCCCGCAGCGATTTCACCACCGCGCAGTCGATTGCAGCGGCGGTCAATGCGCGGCTCGGACCGGGCCGCGCGCAGGCGGTCGATGGTGTGTCGATCGCGATCGCCGCGCCCGAAGGCGCCGATCTGCGCGCCACGCTGATGAGCGAAATCGAAAATCTCACCGTCACCTCGGCCGAGCCCTCGGCGCGCGTCATCGTCAATGCGCGCACTGGCACCGTCGTGATCAATTCGGCGGTCAGACTCGGCCCGGCTGCCGTCACGCAGGGCAAGCTCACCGTGCGCGTCGATGAATCGCAGCGCGTCAGCCAGCCCGCGCCGTTCAGCCAGGGCCAGACCACGGTCCAGCAGAAAAGCGGCGTCGGCGTCACCGAAGAGGTCAAGCCGATCTTCCTGATCGAACCCGGCCCCAAGCTTGCCGATGTCGTGAAGGCAATGAACGCGATCGGCGCCTCGCCTGCCGATCTCGTCGCGATCCTCGAGGCGCTGAAGGAAGCAGGCGCCCTCAAGGCCGAGCTGATCATCCTGTGACCGCGCCCGTCGCCCCCACGCTTCCGGCAACCGCCGTCGATACCGCAGCGATCGGCACCGACACGCGTCGGCTGGCCTCGCGCGCCAATCTCGACAAGGCGGGTCAGGCGTTCGAAGCGGTCTTCACCAAGATGATGCTGAAGTCGATGCGCAACACGCATCTGGCCGAAGACCTGTTTTCGAACAAGGCGATGGAAACGTTCCGCGACATGCAGGACGATCAGGTCGCATCCGCCATGGCCAATGCCAAGCCGATGGGCATCGGCAAGGCCGTCACCGAGTTTCTGGCCAAGTCCGACCCGGCGCTCGCGAAACCTATTGATAACACTCCGCGTGCCATAACGCCGCCATGAGCGATCTGCTTTCGATCGGAGCCAGCGGTCTGCGCGCCTATCAATCGGCGTTGACGACGGTTTCCGATAACATCGCCAATGCCAGCACGCCGGGCTATTCGCGCCGGACGACGACGCTTGCCGAAGTCGCGCCGAGCAGCGGCGTGCTCACTTCGCTGCGCAGCACGGCGGGCAACGGCGTGGTCGTCACTGGCGTCGGCCGCGCGGACGATCCGCTCAAGACCGCCGCCGCGCGCAGTGCCGGAGCCGACCTCGCGCGCACCGAAACCAGCATTTCCGCGCTCGAGCGGATCGAAAGCGGGCTTGCCGGCAGCGATCTCGCCGCGCGGCTGACCGGCTTTTTCAACGCTGCCAACGCCATTGCCGCCAACCCGACCGCGAGCGCCCCGCGCGCCGCCGCGATCGAAGCCGCGAGCAGCGTCGCCAATGCCTTTGCCACCACCGGTCGCGCGCTCGATCAGGCCAATGCCGATCTCGACAGTTCGGCCGAGGGCGCGGTGTCGTCGATCGATTCGCTGGCGGCATCGCTCGCCCGCGTCAACAACGGCCTCTCGCGCAGCAGCCCGAACAGTGCGGGTCAGGCCAATCTGCTCGACCAGCGCGACCAGCTGCTCGACCAGCTCAGCAACCTGACCGACATCGGCGTCGCGACCGACGCCTTAGGCCGCGCCACCGTCACGATCGGCGGCAATGCCGGCCCCGTGCTGGTCAGCGGCAACGAAGCAGGCAATGTCACCTTCGTGCGGGGTAGCAACGGCGCAGCGTCCTTCGCCGTCCACCGCCTCGGCTCCTCGACCACGATCGCGCCAACCGGCGGCGCGCTCGCGGGGCTCGCCGACAGCGCCCAGCGGATCACCGATACCCGCAACGCGCTTAACGCCGTCGCCAGCGACTTCGTCAGCGGCGTCAACGCCGTGCAGGCACAGGGGCGCGACCTCGACGGCAATCCGGGCGCGGCGCTGTTCGCGGTCGGCACGACGCCGACCGACATCAGCGTGACGCTGTCCGGGCCGCGCGGGATTGCCGCCGCTGCCGTCGGCGGCGGCCCGCGCGACAACAGCAATCTGGCGGCGCTGGCCGCACTGCGCACGAGCGGCGGCTTCGAGAACGCAACCACCGCGCTTGCCACCGACAACGCCGCCACGCTCCAGAACCGTACGACCGTCGCCGATGCGCAAGCATCGATCCGGGATGCCGCGGTCACCGCGCGCGATGCCGTGTCGGGCGTCAATCTCGATACCGAAGCGGTCGACCTGCTGCGCTTCCAGCAGGCCTATCAGGCGTCGAGCCGCGTGATCCAGGTCGCGCGCGACACGCTCCAGACCCTGCTCGACATCCGCTAGGCGCCGCGATGACGACGATCGGCACCAACCTTTTCTATGATCGCGCTGCCGGGCGGCTCGCCTCGCTTTCGTCGGCGACCACGCGGCTACAGACCCAGATCAGCACCGGCATCCGGCTCGAAGCGCCCTCGGACGACGCCGTCGCATTCGAACGGCTGCAGGCACTCGCGCGCAGCAACGCCGATGCGACCGTCAACAAGAGCAATATCGATCTTGCCAAGACCGTGCTCGGCCAGGCCGACACCACGCTCGGCGATGTGACGAGCCAGTTGCAGCGTGCGCAGGAACTGGTGATCCAGGCGAACAGCGGCACGCTATCCGATTCCAACCGCGCGATCATCGCCACCCAGCTACGCGGCATCGTTGATGATCTCGTCGGCCTGGCGAACACCAAAGACGCGCGCGGCGGGCCGCTGTTCGGCGCCGCGACCGGCGACACCGCCGTCACGCGCGACGCAAGCGGCACTGTCAGCTTCGCCGGCACCGGTAATCCGCCGACCATCCCGATCGGCGACGGTCTCGACGTCCAGCCGAGCGAAAGCGCCGAGCGCATCTTCGGCCTTGGTGGCAGCGACATCTTTGCCGCACTCAGCAATTTTGCAACCGCGCTCGAAACGCCCGGCGCCGCCGCGGCCAGCAGCGCGGCAAGCGCAACGCTCAGCGGGCTGACGACCGCGCTCGATCAGGTCAGCAGCGCGCGTGGCTCGGTCGGCGCTCGCGCGGCGCGGCTCGACCTCGAATCGGCGCGGATCGAAGCCGCCGACACCGCCCGCGAAGCCGAGCGCAGCGGGCTGGAAGATACCGACATCACCAAGGCAATCGTCGATCTGCAAAAGGCCAGCACCATTTTGCAGGCGACGCAATCGAGCCTCTCGCGGCTGAGCCAGCTGTCGCTGTTCGATTATCTGCGCTGACCGTCGCCGCGGTTAACCGATTGGCGACGAAATTGGTGAATAAAGCATGAGAATGGTCGTTTCCCCGCATGCGGGGATCGACATCGCCGCTGTGGGGGAAGGCACGCCCAATGTATCCGATTATTGGCCTCGTCGTGTTGCTGACCATGGTGTTCGGCGGGTTCGCCTTCACCGGTGGCGCGCTCGGCCCGGTCATGGAAGCCATCCCGCATGAAATGCTCATCATCGGCGGCGCCGCTGTCGGCGCGCTGATCATCGGCAATTCGATGAAGGAATTGAAGGGTCTCGGCGGCGGTCTCGTCAAGGTGTTCAAGGGGCCGAAGTACAAGAAGCAGGATTATCTCGACACGATCTTCCTGGTGTCGAAGCTGATGAAGATGCTGCGCACCGAAGGGCCGATTGCGCTCGAACCGCATGTCGAGGACCCGCAATCCAGCGCCATCTTTGCCGAATATCCCCGGCTGCAGGCCGATCACACGCTCGTCAACCTGATTGCCGATACGCTGCGGCTCGTCGTGGTCTCGTCGGGCACGCTCGATGTGCACGCGGTCGAGGAAGTGATGGACAACAGCATCAAGACGCACCACCACGAAGTCGAAAGCGCACACACGACCCTCACCAGCCTCGCCGACGCGCTGCCCGCGCTCGGCATCGTCGCTGCCGTGCTCGGCGTGGTGAAGACGATGGGGTCGATCGACAAGCCGCCGTCGATCCTGGGCGCGATGATCGGCTCGGCGCTGGTCGGCACGTTCATGGGCGTGCTGCTGGCCTATGGTATCGTAGCCCCACTCGCCAACCGGCTGAAGCAGGTGATTGATGCCGATGCGGCGATCTATCACACCGTCAAGCAGATCATCATTGCCTCGCTCCACGGCCATCCGCAGCCGCTGGTAATCGAAGCCGCCCGCTCGGGCATCGCCCACGCCAACCAGCCGGGCTTCGCCGAAGTGTTCGACGGCCTGCGCGGGCGGTAAACATGTTCCGCTGCTCACCATCCGACGACGGCGCTCAGACTCTTTTTTCGCGCAGAGGCGCAGAGAGCGCGGAAGGGTCGCGGCTGGTCGCGGCAGCGACTTTCGAACTCAAGCGCCTGCAATTTTGCGATGCGCGGACGCGCGCGACACGGTCTCTGCGCCCTCAGCACCTCTCCGCGAACAATCCTTCGCGCCGCCGCGCCGCCGCGCGAATGATCCTTCCTCTTGGTGCCTTTGCGCCTTCGTGTGAGGCCAATTAATGGCCCGCGCCCCGCACGGTACCAATCAGCCCCCCAAGATCATCTACAAGAAGGTCTATATCGAGGGGCATGGCGGCCACCACGGCGGCGCGTGGAAGGTCGCCTATGCCGATTTCGTGACGGCGATGATGGCATTCTTCCTGCTGATGTGGCTGCTCGGCGCGACGTCGGAAAAGCAGCGCAAGGCGCTCGCCGATTATTTCGCGCCGACGCTCGTCCAGAAAAAGGAGAACAGCGCCGGGTCGAACGGCCTGTTCGGCGGTTCCTCAATCGTCGAGAGGGATAATTACCCCGCGCGCGCATCGCAGACGGGCACGCGGTCGCTGACCGTCCCGGTCGAAGCGACCGGCGGCATCCAGGTCGGCACCGGCGAAAAGGGCACGCTGAAAGACAAGGCGATGCGCGCCGAGGACAAGAAGAATTTCGAGCAGGTCGGCCGCCAGATCAGGAGCGCGATCCAGTCGAGCCCACGCCTGCAGAAGCTTGCCACGCACATCAAATTTGTGCCGCAGCGCGACGGCCTGCGCATCGATCTGGTCGATAACGCCGATTACTCGATGTTCGCGCTCGGCACGACGATGTTCGAGCCCGAGGCCGACAGGCTGATGGGGCTGATTGCCGAATCGATCCGCGGCTTGCCCAACACGATCATGATCCGTGGCCACACCGACAGCCTCGCCTTCCGCAATGCGAGCGGCATCAACAACTGGCTGCTGTCGTCGAGCCGCGCCGAGGCGACCCGCCAGCGGCTGGCGCAAGGGGGCCTGCCCGACACGCGGTTCGACCGGATCGAAGGCGTCGCCGACCGCGAACCGCTGATCGCCGACAATCCCGCCGATGCGCGCAACCGCCGCGTTGCGATCACCCTGCTCTATCGTAAGAGCGTTTTCGGCCAGTGATTGCTGGCGCGGGCGCGTCTCGCCCGCTAACCGGTGGCGAGTAGGCCGACCGGGAGACCCGCGCGATGACCGCCAAGACGATGCGCACGCTGCGCCAGTTCCATCTATATCTGGGCATGTTCTTTGCGCCCGCGATCCTGTTTTTCGCCTTTTCAGGGATGCTCCAGACCTTCGATTTCCACGAAGCAGAGAATAATCCGCCGCCGTGGATCAAGGTGATCGCGCAGATCCACAAGAAGCAGGACCTGCCCAAGCCCCGCAAGCCACGCCCGCAGGCCGCGCGCGCACCGGGCAATGAAGGCCCGCCGCCGGCCCCCGCACATTCACCCTTCCCGCTCAAGGTCTTCACCGGAATCATGTCGATCGGGCTGATGCTGTCGACGCTGCTCGGCATCTGGATCGCGCTGTCGATACGGTCGAGCCGCATCGTCTCGATCGTGATGCTCGCCGCCGGCACAGTGCTGCCGATCGTGCTGCTGCTGGCCTGACGCAGTGACCGGGGGCTATTTCGACAGCCCCTGGCCGGGCGAGGATGGCGGTCCCGCGCGGCTCGCCGCCGCTGCGGGCGCCGAGCCGAGCCTGAACGCACCGCTTGCCTGCACCGCGCGGCGCACTTTGATGTCGACGATGGCGGTGCTGGGCGCGCCGGGCGATGTTTTCCTGCTCACCCATTCGGTGCTGCGCAGCAATTTCGGCCTGCCGACCAGCGCGCGGGTGGAACGCATCGATCCGGTCACGCTCGCCCCGCTCGCGCGCTCGCCCAGGCTGCCCGGCGGGCCGATGTGGCCGGGCGGCGTCGCGGTTCACGCCAATGGCGATCTCTACAGCGTTTATGGCCGCTTTGCACACCGGCTCGACCGCGATTGCCGGGTGAGGGCCGCGCGCGAGCTGCCGATCGACCAGCCGCACAACAGCTTCGTCATCCTGCCCGATGGCATGATCGTGACCAAGAATCTGTCGGACAGAACGCCAGCCCGCCTCAGCGTGCTCGATCCTGAAACGCTCGGCATCATCGCCAGCCTCGATTGTCCCGAACCGTCGATCGCGCGGCTCTCCGCCGATGGCGTCTGCGTCTATGTCGTCGGCACGCGCTCGATCCTGCGCTGCCATTGGGACGGACGCGCGCTGGCATGGGACGATTGGCGCCACGACTATGTCGGCGGCACGCAGCAAAGCTATGGCTGGGATGTGGTGCTCGCACTCGGCCATGCATGGTTCATGGACAATGGCCGACACCGCTATCGCACCAGCATGATCGGGCGCGGGGTGTCGCCGACCCCCAACCGGCTGAGCCGCGTCTCGCTGAGCGACGCGCACGATGCCGAGGCGACCGAAATCAGCGGGCTCCCCGGCGGCAGCATCACCAACCCGCCGCTGATCGACCCCGCGCGGCGGATTGCGATCGGTTTTGATTCGGCCAACCGTTTCATGCGCGCGTGGCGGATCGCCGACGATGACGCGCTGTCGCCGCTATGGCAAAAGTCCGGCATCGGCTGCGCGAGCCACATGATCCTGCTGCCCGAAGCCGGCCGGATCGTGACCAATGATTATGACGGCACCGAGCAGGTCGTCGTGCTCGACATAATCACCGGTGCCGAAATCGCGCGCGTGCGCGTCGGCGGGATGATGCAGGGCGTGGTCTTCCCGAGCGTTGGCTGGAACGACGATATCTACTGGTGCTCGATGCGGCGCGTGGCGCGCATCTTTACGCCACGCTGATCCGCGCCAGCACCGCTTCGAGCAGCGTTTCGATCACCGCGCGCGCATCGGCGATCGCCAGCCCCTGATCGTGGCGCAGGCGGCGCCAGCATTGGAAGCTGATCGTCACTTCGATCGCGCTAGCGGTCGGCGCATCGTCGATCACCGCCTGCGGCAGGATGGCGTGGAGCGACGTGCGCTCGAGCTGCAACTGGCGGTGATAGCCCTGCATCAGAAAGTCGCTCTGGAAGCGCTTGACGCTCGCCGAAATGCGATAGGGCATGATCGTTTCGTATATGCCGATCCGCCGCCCCGCCATTTCGCGCACCCGCCCCCGCCAGTCGGTCGCTTCAAAGGGCTTGAGCATGATCGGCATCACTTGCGCTTCGATGATCTCCGACATCTCGCGGTAGAGTGTGTCCATCTCGTCGAAATGGCGAAAGACGGTGCGCAGGCCCACGCCCGCCGTTTCGGCGACGCGCGCGGCGCTCGGCGAGACATCACCTTCGCGTACCAGTTGCAGCAGTGCAGCGACGATGCGGTCGCGCGTCGCGCGGCTGCGCGCGTGGCGGCCGTCGAGCGCATCATTGTCGGGGATCGGGGAAACTGTCGTGGCCATATCGTCGTCTGACCTATCGTGAGAAGCATGGGGCGTCCAGCGCCGGCCCCCGCGCCGCCCACTTATGACACTATACATGCCGATAGCGAATGACTAGTCTTGGAGCATGCTCCAGCCAATGCTCACTTCGCTGTTGACCAGTCCGACGCTGCGTGACGTGCAGCGCGGCACACGGCGGGCCTTGCGGCGCATCAAGCGCGCTGACCGAGTGGTGCATTTCTTTTGCCAGATCGACGATCCCTATGGCCCGGCGGCGCTGCATTATCTCGCGCGGCTCGCCGATCGCCACGCGCTGACGATCGCCTTCCGGCTGGTGCCCGCGCCCGACCAAGCCGCCGCGCCCGAAGCGGCACGGCTCGCCGCCTACGGCCGCCGCGATGCCGCGCGGGTCGAACAGGCGCTGGGGCTCGGCGACGGGCGTGTCGCGGCCGAACCGGCGCCCGATCGTGTCGCGCAGGGGCAGCGGATCGCCGCCGCCACGCTCGGCCGCGAGGATGCGGCAAGCGCGCTCGCGGCGATCGCGCGCGCACTGTTCGATGGCGGCGACGCGCTGGACGCGCTCGCGGCGCGTTATGGCGAAACCGATCCGGCGCCCGCACTGGCCGAAGGCGCCGCAGAACGCACCCGGCTCGGCCATTATCTCGGCTCGGTGACGGCGTTCGAGGGCGAATGCTATTGGGGCGTCGACCGGCTCCATTATCTCGAAGCGCGGCTCGCCGCTGAGGACGAAAGCGACGCACCGCCGCTGTGCCCGGTGCTCGATCCGGGCCCCTATCCCGTCGCGCCACCGTCGGTCGCCACCCCGCCCCGGCTCGACTGCTACCTCTCGTTCCGGTCGCCCTATTCGCTCGTTGCTGCCGAGCGGATTGGCGCGCTGGCGGCAGCTTATGGCGCGACGCTCAACCTCAAATTCGTGCTGCCGATGGTGATGCGCGGGCTGCCCGTGCCCGCTGCCAAACGGATGTACATCACGCTCGACACCAAGCGCGAGGCGGCGCGCTATGGCATAGGCTTCGGCACGATCCATGATCCGGTCGGGCTGGGCGTCGAGCGCGGGCTGGCGGTGCTTCACCATGTAATGCCGGGCGGCAAGGGGCTCGACTTCGCAATTTCATTCCTGCGCGGCGCCTTTGCCGACGGGATCGACATGACGGGCGATGCGGGGCTGATGAAAGTCGCGGCGCGCGCCGGGGTGACCGAAGGCGAAGTCCGCGCCGGGCTTGCCGACGAGCGCTGGCGCAGCGTTGCCGAGGCCAATCGCACCGACATGTTCGCGCTCGGGCTGTGGGGCGTGCCGAGCTTTCAGGTCGACGATTGCCCCGGCTGGTGGGGGCAGGACCGGCTGTGGATGATCGAGGATGACCTGCGCGCGGCAACCGGCCTGCCCGCAATCGACCGGAGGATGGCATGAGATTGGTGCGGATACTGGCGTGGCTCGCGCTGATCACGGGCGTGGTTGCAAGCGGCGCGTGGATCTTCCGCGAACGCATCGCCATCGCTTTGTTCGAACGCGGGATGGACGCAGCGCTCACCGCCGATCCCTTCAAGGGGCGCCCCGATGGGCTGAGCGTCGGCTTGTGCGGGTCGGGATCGCCGATGCCCTCGCCCGATCGCGCCGGGCCGTGCACCGTCGTCACGGCGGGGCGGCATGTCTATCTGGTCGACATCGGCGAAGGCGGCGTGCGCAATCTGGCGCGGATGAGCTATGGCGCGGGGCGGGTCGAGGCGCTGTTCCTGACCCATTTCCATTCAGACCATATCGACTCGCTCGGCGCGCTGATGCTCCAGCGCTGGGCGTCGAGCGCGGCGGCGACCCCGCTCCCGGTCTATGGGCCGCCGGGTGTCGAGACGGTTACGGCGGGCTTCGACGCCGCATATAAGCTCGACAGCGGCTACCGCGTCGCCCACCACGGGCCGAAGATCGTACCACCGAGCGGCTTCGGCCTCGCCGCGCACCCCGAACCGGTCCCCGCCAACGGCAGCGCGCGGCTGATCTATGCGGCGAACGGGTTGCAGGTGTTCGCCTTCGCCGTCGATCACCGCCCCGTCGAACCCGCTTATGGCTATGTCTTCGTGTACAAGGGGCGTCGCGTCGTGATCACCGGCGATACTGCACCGGCCAAATCGGTCGAAATGGCCGCGCGCCACGCCGATGTGCTCGTCCACGAAGCGCTGAGCACGCGCATGGTAGCGATGCAGCATGATGCGGCGGTGCGCGCGGGCCGCGCCAATCTCGCGCAGATTTTCAACGACATCAAAAGCTATCACGCGACGCCCGAACAGGCCGCCGACGTGGCCGAGCGCGCGGGGGTGAAAACACTGCTGCTGACCCACATCGTGCCGCCGCTGCCCTATTCGATCCTCGAAGTGCCCTTCGTCGGCGACGCGCGCGCGCGCTTCAAGGGGCAGCTGATCGTGGGACATGACGGCGACGAGGTGCTGCTGCCGGCCGATAGCGACCGGGTCGAGGTAGTGAAGCGCTGGTAAGGCTGTAGCCAATCGCGCTGACGCTGCTCTCCGGGGGGCGCCGCGTGCGAGGCAGGCCCGCCCGACGCGGCGCCCCACCCATATCGTCAGGCGCGGATCTGCATTGCCTGGATGAAACGGCGCATTTCCTGAAAGGTCGGCGCGCGCTTATCGACCTTGATCGTCACCCGCTCGATCGTCCCGGCGAAAGCGTTCTGCCCGCTGTAGGCGCTCGACACCGGCGCGCCGAAATCGCGCCCGATCGACAGGCCGTCATAGCTGGGCGAGGCAATGATCTTGTCGAACACATGGCGACCCCGCGCCTCGCCGTTCACGAACAGCGCGCCTTCGCCTTCGAACGGGCGGACCTTCATCACCTGTTCGTAGCGGATCGTCGAGCGCCCGACCGGCACCGGCCCGCCGCTGATCCGCTCGCGCCACGGGATCAGGCTCGATTCGTAGAAGAGCTGCCCGCCTTTCAGATAGATAACGTACCCGGCAGGCGCCGAGCCATGCGCGACGAGCACGCCGTCCTGCACATCGGCGGGGCGGTCGATGACGATCTCGAAGCTGTGATCGAGCCCGCAGACGAGCGGCGACGCCTCGACCGGCAGATAGGGGACCGGTGGGCGGAAGTCCCAAAGCGGGCGGATTTCCTTGGTCCGCTGCTGGCTCATCTTGATGATCAGGTTGCGGTCGTCGAGCGGATAGACGTTGTTCGCGCGCGCCGCTGCGTCCCATTTCGCCTTCATCGCCGCGGCGATTTCAGGATGCTTGTCGGCGAGGTCGACCAGCTCGCTCGGGTCGGTCGACAGGTCGTAGAGCGCCCAGCGATCTGCCGCGAAATCGCCGCCGCGCTCGTGGATCGTCACCAGCCGCCACTTGCCGTCCTCATAGGCGCGGTAGCCGCCGAGCTCATAATATTGCTCGCGCCGGGTCGGTGCCTGCGGGCTGGCGAAGGTGGCGGCAAAGCTGGCGCCGTCGATCGGTTTCTGGCGGCGGCCCTGATATAGCTCGGGGCGCTTGAGTTTCGCCGCCTCGAGCAGGGTCGGGAACAGATCGATGACGTGGACGAACTGCTTGCGCACTTCGCCCTTGGCGGCGATGCCCCTGGGCCAGCTGACAATTAGCGGATCGGCGACGCCGCCAAGGCTGGTATATTGCTTGTAGAGCCGGAACGGCGTGTTCGACGCATTCGCCCAGCCCATCGGATAATGCGGGAAAGTGCTCGCCTCGCCCATCACCGGACCGAGCTTCGCGGCATCGCCCAGCGGGATCGCGCGGCCGAGCGCCGAGGCGAAGATGTTGGGCGTGCCGGTCGGCGTGCCTTCGGGGCTGCCGCCATTGTCGGAGAAGAGCATTACCAGCGTGTCGTCGGCGACCCCCAGCTCGGCGAGCGCCGCCGTCACCCGCCCGATCGCGCGGTCGAGCCCGGCGATCACCCCGGCATAGACTTCCATATAGCGCGCATAGACCGCGCGCTGTTCGGCGCTCAGCCCGTCCCACGGCTCGGCACCCTTGGAGAGCGGCGGCAGCTTGGTCGTCGGCGCGACCACGCCCATCGCCTGTTGCCGCGCCAGCCGCTCGCGGCGGATCGCGTCCCATCCCTTGTCGTACTTGCCCTTGAAGGCATCGCGGTCTTCGGGCTTGGCGTGGAGCGGCGAATGCGCGCCCGAAAAGGCGAGCTGGACGAAGAAGGGCTTGTCGGGCGTCACCGCCCGGTGGGTGTTGATGTAGCGCACCGCCTGCTCGGCGAAATCGTCGGTCGCATAGTATCGATCGGCGTCGGGCCGCGCCGAGATATCGACGAGGGTAGTCCCGTCGAAGATCGCGCCGGGGCGCCAATAATCGGTCGAATGCCCCTGAAACCAATAAGCGTGGTCAAAACCGCGACTGGTCGGCCAGTTATGGAACGGCCCCGTCGGGCCATTCGACGCCGACTGGTTCACATGCCATTTGCCGACCAGATAGGTGCCATAGCCTGCATCACGCAGCACCTCGGGCAGGGCGGCGGCATCGCGGGTCAGGTCGCCGCGATAGCCCGGGAAGCCGCTGTCGATATCGGCGAGCCAGCCCATCCCGGCCTTGTGGTGATTGAGCCCGGTCAGGAACGCCGCGCGCGTCGGCGAGCACATCGCGGTGGTGCGGAAATTGGCGTAGCGCAGGCCCTTGCCCGCCAACGCATCGATCGCGGGCGTCGGGATTTCGCTGCCGTAGCATCCCAAGTCGGCGAACCCGACATCGTCCAGAATGATGACGAGGATGTTGGGCGCGCCCGCGGGCGCCTTGGGCGGCTTGTCGCCGCTGGGGCGCGAAGCGGCATAGGATTCGGCGATCTGCGGCGGCGTGCCGTCATCGACCGGCACCGGCGCGATGAAGGGCGTGAGCTGGCCCTTCACATAGACCCCGCCCGCCGCGATCGCGCCCGCGCCGACCGCGCCCGCCGCACCGCCGATCAGCAGCGAACGGCGGTCGATCCCCTTCTTCGGCGTGTCAGCCACCGAGCTTGATCTTCGACGTCACCGACTGCAGCTGCATCGCCAGCCCCATGTCGCCCGAAATCTTGATCTTGCCCATCATGAACGCGGTGGTCGCGTTGAGCTCGCCCTTCGCCATTTTCTTGAAATTGTCGAAGCTGATCTTGATCGTCGTGTCGGCATCGCTGTCGTCGTTGGTCACCGCCTCTGCGACGCCGTCGAGCAGGATCGCGCCGTCGCTGCCGAAATCGAACTTGATCCGCTTGCCGGGCACAAAGGCGTTGTTCGCGCCCATGATCTGCGTCACTTCCTGAAGGCCGGCCATTTTGTCCCCCCGCGCTTGTTCTTGTCATGTATCGGCATTATGAGTGCCAATAACAGCGCGAGCGAGCGCAAAAGTCAAGGAGAGCATCGATGGGCGCACCGATCACGATCGCCGGATCACCCGGATCGCCTTACACGCGCAAGATGCTCGCGGTGCTGCGCTACCGGCGCCTGCCCTATGTCTTCCTGCCGATCACCCGCGCCCGCGCCACGCTGCCGCAGCCCAAGGTCGCGCTGCTGCCGACCTTCTATTTCGATGGCCAACCGATGACCGATTCGACGCCGATCATCCGGCGGCTCGAGGCCGAGCATGCCGACCGCCCGATCGTCCCCGCCGACCCGGCGCTCGCGCTAATCGACGCGCTGATTGAGGATTATGGCGACGAATGGCTGACCAAGGCGATGTTCCATTATCGCTGGTCCTACCCCGCCGACATCCGCAAATCGGCCGAAGTGCTGCCCAACTGGCACGCCAAGCCGCTCGACGACGATGCGCTCGCGACGATGGGCAAGGCGTTTGCCGATCGCCAGATTTCGCGGCTCGCCTATGTCGGATCGAACGCGGTGACGGGCGCGACGATCGAGGCAAGCTATCGGCGGTTGCTGGAGATACTGAACGCGCATTTCGGCGCGCATCGCTTCCTGCTCGGTGCGCGCCCGGCGCCGTCAGACTTTGCGCTTTATGGCCAGCTGACCCAACTCGCGTTGTTCGACCCGACGCCGATGGCGCTCGCAACCGACATCGCGCCAAGGGTCATCGCCTGGACGCATTTCATCGAGGATCTGTCGGGTGAGGACGACACCGACTGGGCATCGGTCGATGCCCTGCCCGCCGGGATCACCGCGCTGCTCGGCGAGATCGGGCGTACCTATGGGCCGCTGCTCCTCGCCAACGCGCGGGCGGTGATGGCTGGGGCCGACAAGGTCGTCACCGAGATCGACGGGCGCGCGTGGGAGCAGGCGCCGTTCCCCTATCAGGCCAAGTGCCTGAGGGCGCTGCGCGACCAATATGTCGCGCTCGACGCCGGTGCGCGGGCGAGCGTTGATGCGGCGCTGGCAGGCACCGGCTGCGAGGCGCTGTTTGGCTGAGCCCTGGCGCCCGACCGTCGCGATTGCGGCGGGCGTCTGGCGGATCGGATCGGATCGCCATTATCCCGAGGAGCGCCCGGGGCGCACGATCGCGCTCCCGGCCTTCCGCATCGCTGCGTCGCCCGTCACCGTCGAGGCTTTCGCAGCCTTCGTCACCGCCACCGGCCATGTCACCGCCGCAGAGCGCGCGGGCGGATCGAGCGTTTTTGCGATGACCGAAGGCCCGGTCGACCTGAGCGATCCCGGCCAATGGTGGCACTTCGCCGCCGGGGCGAGCTGGCGCGACGGCGCGCCCGACCATCCGGTCACGCATATCGCCCAAACCGATGCGCAAGCCTTTGCTGATTGGGCAGGCGCGCGCTTGCCGCGCGAAGCCGAATGGGAAGTGGCCGCGCGCGGCGGGCTGGTCGATGCCGATTATGCCTGGGGTGATGAAATGATGCCGGGTGGCCAGCTGATGGCCAACTTCTGGGAAGGCAGCTTTCCTTGGTGGCATGCGCGCGGCGCAGCGGGGACGAGCGCGATCGGCAGCTATCCGGCCAATGGCTATGGCCTCCACGACATGACCGGCAATGTCTGGGAGTGGACCACGACCGCCGCAGCGTTACCACCCGGCGGCTGCTGCGCGCCTGCCGCGTCCGCCGACGCGCTGGTCGTCCTCAAAGGCGGATCGTTCCTCTGCGCCGCCGAATATTGCCAGCGCTATCGCCCCGCCGCGCGGATTGCCGTCGCGCCCGACTTCAGCGCTGCGCATATCGGCTTTCGCCTGGCGGCGGATGCTGCTAATGACACAGGCAATGTCATTAGTGAGGGCGGGCCATGAGCGGCTGGGTGATCTGGGCAATCGCGGCGGCGCTCTATGGCGCGTTCCGGCTATGGTATGACAATTGGCGCGGGAAACTGACCCCGGCAGAGATCGAAGCCTATTTCGCCAAGCTCGAAGGCCGCGACGACACCACGCCCGAAGCGCGCGCCAACCTGCGCAAATTCCTCGAAGCCGACGACGGTCGCGATTTCGTGATGTTCAACATCGTCAAGGCAACGCAAGCCCCCGTCACCGATCCGATCAGCGGCGAGCAAGTCCCCGGCGTGTCGCTGCTCCAGCGCTATTCGAAGCATTTCGTGCCGGTGCTGGTCCGCAACGGCGGCCACCCGGCAATCGTCCGCCGCAAGATCGGCCCTTATCTCGATAGCTGGGCGACCGAGCCCGATCCGGGTTGGACCATCATCGGCCTGATGCGCTATCGCAGCCGCCGCGACATGATGAACCTCGTCATCGATCCGCAATTCGCCAAACATCACCCCGACAAGCTGGCGGGGACGCTCGCGACCTTTTCCTTCCCGACCGCGCCGATGCTCCAGCTTTACGTGGGGCCGCGCATCTGGCTCGCGCTGGTGCTCGCGCTGCTGGCGGCGCTGACGCAGCTGGCGCTGGGCTGATGTTAATCCCGCCCTCGACCAACGACGATTATCGCGGCGCGCGCGTGGCGGCGTGGTTCCTCGTATTTCTCGGCGTCGGCTGGGTTGTGCCGGGCATGATCCACATGTTCCTGCCCGATGGTGGCGCAGGGGTGATCGCGGGCATCGATTTCGGCGCGCAGGCACGCACCATCGTCGCGATCTTCGCCTGGGCCGGCGCGACCCAATTCGCGCACGGGCTTATGATGATTGCGGTCGGCTTGCGCTATCGCTCGCTGGTACCGCTGCTGCTCGCGATCAGCCTCGTCGAGCGCTGCCTGCTCTCGATCTTCGGCTGGGTCTGGAAAGCGCCGCCCCCCGGCGCCCATCATCCGCCCGAACATTATGGCAGTCTGGCGCTGGTGCCGATAATAGTCCTCTGTCTCTGGCTGTCGCTGCGGCAGCCGCGCCGTCGTGGAGCATTGCCGGGATGACTACCAAGCTGATCGTCAACCGCGCCAAGATCGACGAGGCGAAAATCGTCGAGCGCGATGCCGCCCCGATCGAGGACGGCCAGATCCGCGTCGCCACGCGCCGGTTTGCGCTCACCGCCAACAACATCAGCTATGCGCTGTCAGGCGAAGCGATCGGATACTGGCGCTTTTTCCCAGATGCCGAGGATGGCTGGGGCTGCGTGCCGGTCTGGGGCTTCGGCGAAGTGACCGAAAGCCGCGCCGAGGGCATCGCGGTCGGCGACCGTTACTGGGGCTTTTTCCCGATGGCGTCGGAGCTGGTGATGGCGCCGTCGAAGGTCAGCGCGAACGGCATCACCGACGGCATCGCCCACCGCCGCGAGCTGCCCTACGTGTACAATATGTACGCGCGGACCAATGACGATCCCGCGCCGCTAGCCGCCATTCCCGATCTGCGCAGCCTGATGTTCCCGCTGCTGACGACCTCGTTCGTGATCGACGACTATATCGCCGACAATGGCGGCTTTGGCGCGAGCCAGGTGATCATCGGCAGCGCTTCGTCGAAAACCGCGTTCGGCCTTGCCTATTACCTCCACCATCGGGGCGAACAGCAAGTGATCGGCCTCACCTCGCCACGCAATGTCGCTTTTGTCGAAGGCCTTGGGCTCTACGACAGAGTGATCGCCTATGACGCGATCGACACGCTCGACGCGAGCGTCGCCAGCGTGTTCGTCGACATGTCGGGCGACGGCGCCGTGGTGTCGGCGGTCCACCAGCATTTCGGCGATCAGGTGAAGGCCAGCATCGGCGTCGGCGCCACCCATTGGGGCGCCGGTCGCGCGCCCAGGGACTTGCCCGGCGCGCGCCCCGCCTTCTTCTTCGCCCCTGCGCAAATCGCCAAGCGCGATCAGGACTGGGGCGCGGGCGTGCTGATGCGCCGCGCGGTCGAGGCCAATATCGCCGCCTGCGCCACGCTCAGCGCGCGCATGTCGGTGGTCGAGACCCGCGGCGCCGACGCCATCGCCGCCGCCTATGCCGAGATGGTCGCGGGCAGGACTCCGCCCGATCGCGGGCTGATCCTGGCTTTTTAGCTCAGCCGCGTGCGCGCGAGGCCGATCAGCACCGCCAGCACGGCCTCGACCACCATCGGCTGGACGATCGCGGCATCGCCGGTGAGCGCATAGGTGTAGAGCCGCCCGACAAAAGCGAGCCCGAGCAACAGCATCGGCAGCAGCGCCAGCTGCTTGTCGTCGCGCCACGCCGCCAGCAGCGCGCCGATCGCCCAGGCACCGAAAAACCCGCCAAGATCGGCACGGAGCGTCGCCGCCGCGAGCGGGCTCGGCGCCACCGGCCCCAGCACGCGCGCGAGCCGGTCCTGATCGAACCAGACCATCGCGAAAAGCCCCAGCGCCATCACTCCGCACAGCGCCAGAAAGCCGCGCGCCACCATCTTGCCCATAAATCCCCCTTGGCCAAACAAACTATTGGCGTTTGTTGTGTCATTTGGCAAGATGCCCGAAAGGGAGAGCGATGATGCGGCGGCTTTGGATCGGGCTCGGCGTTTTGGCGGTGCTGGCGGGGGTCGGCTATGCCGTGTTCGAGCAGTATAAATATTACATCCCCGGCATCATCAGCCGCTGGCGCGATCCGATCCAGCCCTATCACGACGTCGCCTGGGCCAAGGGACCTGAGGCTCCGGCGGCGAGCAAGCGGCCGCCCAATATCATCGTCATCCTCGCCGACGATCTCGGCCATAACGACATCAGCTTCTTCGGCGGTGGCGTGGCAGGCGGCGCGGTGCCCACGCCCAACATCGATTCGATCGGCCGCGAGGGCGCGAATTTCGACACCGGCTATGCCGCCAATGCGACGTGCAGCCCGTCGCGCGCGGCGATCATGACCGGGCGCTACCCGACGCGCTTCGGCTTCGAATTCACTGCCGTCCCGGTCCAGTTCGCGCGCGCGGTGTCGCGCGGTGAAAGGGCCGAAAATGATCACCCTCGCGGGATTTTTCACGAAGAGCTGACCAAGGATCTGATCGATTACCCCGACATGGGCGTGCCGCAGAGCGAGATCACGATCGCCGATCTGCTGAAAGGGAATGGCTATCACACGATCCAGATCGGCAAATGGCATCTGGGTGAGGCCAAGCCGCTTCAGCCGACCGGTCAGGGTTTTGACGAAGCGCTCGGCTTTCTGGCGGGCGGCGGCATGTTCATGGACCCGAACGACCCTGGCGTGGTCAACGCCAAGCTGCCCTGGGATCCGATCGACCGCTTCCTGTGGCCCAACCTGCCCTATGCCGTGCAGTGGAACGGCGGCCAGCGCTTTGCGCCCAAGGGGCATCTGACCGATTACTGGACCGACAATGCGATCGCCGCGATCAAGGCCAATCGCAACCGGCCCTTCTTCATGTACCTCGCCTATAACGCGCCGCACACGCCGTTGCAGGCAACCAAGGCCGATTACGACGCGCTGCCGCAGATCAAGGACCATACCCAGCGCGTGTACGGCGCGATGATCCGCCAGCTCGACCGCGACATCGGCCGCGTGTTGCAGACGCTCAAGGAGCAGGGGCTCGACGACAATACGCTCGTCATCTTTACCAGCGACAATGGTGGCGCTTGGTACACGGGCATCGCCGACAGCAACGCGCCGTTCCGCGGCTACAAGGCGACCTATTTCGAAGGCGGCCTGCGCGTGCCTTTCTTCCTGCGCTGGCCGGGGCGGATCAAGCCCGGGACGACGCTGACCGGCCCCGCCCATCACGTCGACATCTTCGCGACCGCAGCGGCCGCGGCGGGCGTCGCGGTGCCGAGCGACCGGCCGATGGACAGCGCCAGCCTGCTCGCCAGCGCCGAAGCCGGCAGCGGTGCCGCCCCGCATTCGATCCTGTTCTGGCGATCGGGCGACAACAAGGTCGTACGCGAGGGCAATTGGAAGCTTCAGGTCGCCGGCAAGCCCGACAAGGCGTGGCTCTACGACCTCGGCACCGATCCGACCGAGCGGCGCGATCATGCAATGGCGCAGCCCGATCGGGTGAAGGCGATGCGCGCGCTGATCGCCGCCCACGACCGCGACCAGCGCAAGCCGCTCTGGCCCGCGCTGATCGAGGCGCCGATCCGCATCGACGTGCCGCTCAACGCGCCGTGGAAGAAGGGCCAGGAATATGTCTATTGGTCGAACTGATCCGCACCCGGCACTCCATGATCTTGCTTAGGCCGCCCGCCGGTAGCCCAGCTGTCTGACGACGAAATCGGCGAGTGCCGCGATCGAGGCACGCGCGTCGGGGTCGTCATGGCGTTCGAGGACGTGCATCCGTCCGGGCCACCAGCGCAACTCGACCGAGTTCCCGGCTGCCGCCGCACGGCGGGCGAGCAGCTCGGCATCGACGAACATCGGGTCATGGCGGTTGGCGTGGATCGCGATCGGCGGCAGCTTGCCCATCGCGCCGCGCGCGGGATTGATGGCCGGATCGCGGGGATCGGCGCCGTTCAGGTACAGCCGGGCGCATAGCCGCGCGACCGGCGGAATGTCGCCCCGCTCCGGATCGCAGTCGAGCCACGGCGACAACAGCGCCATCCCACCGAGCGACACGCCCCGCGCGGCAAGGCGCTGCGCGGCCCCCAGCGCAACGCCGCCGCCGGTCGACTCGGCAATCAGCACGATACGCTCCGCCGCATGGCCCTGCGCCACCGCGACCTCGATCGCGGTCTCGACATCGTCGATCGCTGCGGGGCACGGATGCTCGGGCGCCAGCCGATAGTCGCACACGATTGCGCGGATACCGGCGGCACGCGCGACCCGCGCGACCATCGCCGTGAAATGCGGGCTGCGCGGCACCACGAACGATCCGCCGGGGACATAGAGCAGCAGCGCATCGTCCCCGAAGTCAGGGCCGTCGATCGACGACAGCCCGGCCCCGCGCGCCAGCGGGCGCTCGACCGACAGCCCTTGGATCGCGACATTCATCAGCGCGATGCCGCTCGCGTCGGCGCGAACGAAGCGCTCGCGCAAATGCCGGTAGCGCGCGGCACGCGCACCGCGGTCTTCGATCCGCGCCGCCCGCGACAGTTCCGCCGCAATCAGCGCGCCGCCGATTTGCCACGGCAGCGCGACGCCCAGTTCAAGCAACATATGGCGCAGCCACGGCGTCCGGCGCGGCATGGCCGCGACAGTGACCCCCGGCAAGTCGAGCGCGAGCGCCGCCATCCGCATTTCCCCGAAAGGCAATCTGGACTATTGTCACAGATGTTGGGGGTGGCGACAATGCGCATCAAGGGGACCGACCGCAAAGCCGTGCAGGCGATGGTCTCCGCATCCGATCAACTCGCCGATTACGGGCGGCTCTACCCTCAGATGGCGGAGCGCGCGGTCGAGATCATCACCGGAGTGGCGCGCGATTATGCTGAAATGGGCATCGATCTGACGATCGAGGTTCCCGACGATGAGCGCGCGCGCGGCGAGCGGCTGGCCACGCGCTATGGCCTGACGCGTTCCGAAGCCGTGTTGGCGTTGCACATCGCTGGCGGCGGCAGCCTGACCGGCTATGCCGACGCGCGCAGCGTGACGCGGAACACCGCACGCAACCAGCTGCAGCAGGTATTCGACAAGACCGGCGTGCGACGCCAGGCCGAGCTGGTCCGCCTGCTCGCCGACTTCTGATCGAGAAATATCACGCGATGGTACGTTTGCATCATGTGCGTACCGACTGGGACTTTTAGCTAGCGATTGACCAGACCCCAACCGTCAACCGAGGACCGCCCCATGATCACGATCGATCTCAAGACCTTGTCTGCCATCGTCTTCGTGACGATCTCGGCAACCATGCCTACTGCTGTCGCCGCCCAGGGCCAGACGCGCACGCTCGGCGACCTGATGGCCGAATATCGCGCGCAATGCGGCAAAAACGGCACCCGCGACCGGCTGCTGGTCGCCTTCGACCGCGCGATCCGCGCCGCGACGTCGCCGACGCGAAAGGCCGAACTCGCCCGGCGCCGCGCGGCAATCGCCAATCCGCCGCAGCCGGTGTGTCCCGAGCCAGTGCCGCCGACCACTGCACCCGGAGCAACTGGCGTGCCGGTGGCGGACAAGCCGACAGCACCGGCTGCTAGTGCATCGGTAGCGAATGTGTGCGATCAGCCGCCACCGCATCGCTACGTCGCCGAGTGCCGTCGCTGGGCGCCGCTTCTCGGGCGCTGGACCTCGCGCAAATACGGTGGCGTGATTGAAACGGTGCTGGGCGCCGACGGGACGATCAGCGGCACCATCGTCAGCGGCAGCAAGACCATGAAGGACAATGGCTATAGCCCCGGAATGCAGATCCTGCGCGGCTGGAAGCCGCGCGCCTACACGGGCAACCACCCGTGGCTGGTCGTCGGCCTCGACGGTGAGGTCTTCAGTGCGAAGCAGATCGATCGCAAGACCGGCGAACCCTTCGGAACATCGACCTGGATGAAGGGGGGCATATTACAAATTGCGAGGGCCACCCCCGACCGGCTGGGGATTCCGAGCATCGAAAGCCGGATCTCCAACTACGACGCCTGGGTGCGCGCAGGTGGCTCGCCGCGCTGATCGCCGGCAGTCGCCGACCCCACACACGACAAAGCCGCGCCTTGGGGAAGGCGCGGCGTTGTTGCTTATCGTTGCGTTGGTTGCGGGGACAGGATTTGAACCTGTGACCTTCAGGTTATGAGCCTGACGAGCTACCGGGCTGCTCCACCCCGCGCCAAACGGGTAGCTTCCGTAATCGACAAGCGGTCGACAGGGAAGAAATCGTGAATGGGTTCGTTTGAGTCCGTTTTTCCGTGCACACACAACACCGGCTTCAATGCCTGGCGACGACCTACTCTTCCAGTGCTTAAGCAATAGTACCATCGGCGCAGTCAGGTTTCACGGCCGAGTTCGGGATGGGATCGGGTGGTTCACTGACGCTATAGCCACCAGGCAATGAAGCAGGTGCTGCGTGTATTCGGGTAAGCGGTTCTTAAGATCGTGCACAACCAATCAGGCGTATAATCATCCACTTCAATGGACGCAGGGCGAAACCTACGCTGTCATTGATGGTGGGACTTTCAAGCGCGAATAGGACAATTAGTATCGGTTAGCTCCACGCGTTACCGCACTTCCACATCCGATCTATCAAGGTCGTGGTCTCCGACCGTCCTATGAAATCTTATCTCGAGGGAGGCTTCCCGCTTAGATGCTTTCAGCGGTTATCCCGTCCATACATAGCTACCCTGCTGCGCTCCTGGCGGAACGACAGGTACACCAGAGGTATGTTCAACCCGGTCCTCTCGTACTAGGGTCAACTCCTCTCAAATTTCGACGCCCACGGCAGATAGGGACCAAACTGTCTCGCGACGTTCTGAACCCAGCTCACGTACCACTTTAATTGGCGAACAGCCAAACCCTTGGGACCTGCTCCAGCCCCAGGATGTGATGAGCCGACATCGAGGTGCCAAACAACCCCGTCGATATGAGCTCTTGGGGGTTATCAGCCTGTTATCCCCGGCGTACCTTTTATCCGTTGAGCGATGGCCCTTCCACGAGGGACCACCGGATCACTATGACCGACTTTCGTCTCTGCTCGACTTGTCAGTCTCGCAGTCAGGCGGGCTTATGCCATTGCACTCTAACAGTCGGTTTCCAACCGACCTGAGCCCACCATCGCGCGCCTCCGTTACTCTTTAGGAGGCGACCGCCCCAGTCAAACTACCCGCCACAGAGGGTCCCTGCACCGGATAACGGTGCGAGGTTAGACATCAGAAAACAACAGGGTGGTATTTCACCTATGGCTCCACCCAGGCTGGCGCCCGGGCTTCAAAGCCTCCCACCTATGCTACACAGTTCTTTCCTAATGCCACTCTGAAGCTGCAGTAAAGGTGCACGGGGTCTTTCCGTCTAACCGCGGGAACCCCGCATCTTCACGGGGAATTCAATTTCGCTGAGCATATCCTGGAGACAGTGGGGAAGTCGTTACGCCATTCGTGCAGGTCGGAACTTACCCGACAAGGAATTTCGCTACCTTAGGACCGTTATAGTTACGGCCGCCGTTTACCTGGGCTTCATTTCGGAGCTCTCACCCCTCCACTTAACCTTCAGGCACCGGGCAGGCGTCAGGCCCTATACGTCGTCTTGAAGCCGACTTAGCAGAGCCCTGTGTTTTTGCTAAACAGTCGCTACCCCCTGGCCTGTGCCCCCTGACAAAGCTTGCGCTGAGCCAGGGCCTCCTTCTTCCGAAGGTACGGAGGCAATTTGCCGAGTTCCTTCAGGATACTTCACTCAAGCGCCTTGGTATACTCTACCAGACCACCTGTGTCGGTTTCGGGTACGGTCTATACAGTGGGGCTATTTCCTGGGACCTCTTCGAAGCCAGTCCAATCCAATAAGGACTGACAACTCACGAGATCCGTCACACACCACCAGGCCCACGAATATTAACGTGGTTCCCATCGACTACCCCCTTCGGGCTCGTCTTAGGGGCCGGCTCACCCTGCGCGGATTAGCCTTGCGCAGGAACCCTTGGTCTTTCGGCGACAGAGCATCTCACTCTGTTTGTCGCTACTCATGTCAGCATTCGCACTTCCGATACCTCCACGACCCATTACCAGATCGCTTCTCAGGCCTACGGAACGCTCCGCTACCGCGTGCTTACGCACACCCTAAGCTTCGGTGCATCACTTTAGCCCCGTTACATCTTCGCCGCAGGATCTCTTATTTAGACCAGTGAGCTGTTACGCTTTCTTTAAAGGATGGCTGCTTCTAAGCCAACCTCCTGGTTGTTTTGGAAATCCCACATGCTTTCCCACTTAGTGATGACTTGGGGACCTTAGCTGTAGGTTAGGGCTGTTTCCCTTTTGACGACGGACCTTAGCACCCGCCGTCTGTCTCCCGAGCTGTACTCGTGGGTATTCGGAGTTTGGTTAGAGTTGGTAGATCTCGCGACCCCCGCATCCATCCAGTGCTCTACCCCCCACGGTAATACTCGAGGCACTACCTCAATAGTTTTCGCGGAGAACCAGCTATTTCCCGGCTTGATTGGCCTTTCACCCCTAAACACAACTCATCCGGTAACTTTTCAACGTTAATCGGTTCGGACCTCCAGTGCGTGTTACCGCACCTTCATCCTGGTCATGCCTAGATCGCCGGGTTTCGGGTCTAATACATCGAACTCAGTCGCCCTATTCAGACTCGCTTTCGCTGCGCCTACACCTATCGGCTTAAGCTTGCTCGATACATTAAGTCACTGACCCATTATGCAAGAGGTACGCCGTCACTCCACAAAGGAGCTCCGACTGCTTGTAGGCAATCCGTTTCAGGTACTGTTTCACTCCCCTCATCGGGGTGCTTTTCACCTTTCCCTCACGGTACTAGTTCGCTATCGGTCATGTACGAGTATTTAGGCTTGGAGGGTGGTCCCCCCATGTTCAGACAGGATTACACGTGTCCCGCCCTACTCGAGTCTTCTAACATCACTTTCGCATACGGGGCTGTCACCCGCTATGG
>NZ_LSIJ01000101.1:85000-110886 GCF_001556185.1 Sphingomonas sp. CCH10-B3
GATCACGTCGCGTTCGGAAAAGATGCCGACCACCATATCGCCTTCGACGACAGGCACCGCGCCGATCCGGCGCTCGGCCAGCATGGCGGCAGCCTCCATCACCGACCGTGTCGGCTCGATCGAGATTACTTCGCGGCCCTTGCCGGACAAAATGGCGGCGATCGTCATGGCGCTCTCCTCGGCTCGCCGGAGGCTTCGCGCGGCCCCCGAGTCGTTCAGGCGCTTGAGATTCGCACTTTTCACGGTCAATGGGAAGCGATGGACGATTCGCACCCCGGACTGGACGATCCCGACTATGCCGCCTTTGCCTGGAGCCGTTATCGCGCGATCCTGCGCTGGATGGCGCTCGCGACCTGCGTGGTCGTGGCGGGCGGCGTGGTGGCGCTCGATTATCTCTATGGCCCGCTGTCATGGGTTGCGATCGCGGCGGCGATCGGCGGATTTGGCGGCACCGCGATGATGACGGCGGCGCTGATGGGGTTGGTGTTCCTCAGCTCGGGCACCGGCTATGACGAGCGCGTCAAGGATATCGACTAGACCTAATAGACCTCGCGAATCGTGTAATCGAGCGAGGCGCTGCCGTTGGCGGGGACCGTCACCGACCAGAACGGCTTGCCGTCCTTGGTCGTCAACCGCGCGCTCGGCGTTTCCAGACGGTAGCTGTCGCCGCCGGGTTCGATCCGCGCTTCATATTGCACTGGCCAGGCATTGGCATTGGTGACGGTCAAGCGATAGCGATTGCGACGCCCGTCGCGCGGCGTGACGGGAATCGGCTTGGTCGACACGCGCACATTAGGTGACGGCCCCAGTTTGAACTCGACCTGCTCGCCCACCGCCTTGTCGGCGGTCGAGCTCTCGCCGATCAAGATCGGGCGCGCACCATTCGCCGCGAGCACCACGGCATGCCCCGCGGGCAGCGGTTCGCCGAGGCCGGCGATCGCCTTGTTCTGCGCACGAACGATCAGCTGAGTCTGCGACACATCGCCCCGATAGACGCGGCTTTCATGGATCAGCGCGACGGTGACACGCGGCTTGGAAAGAAAGCCGACCTGCTTCTGCGCGCGCGAGGCGACGGTGACCGGGCTATTCAACCGGTAAAGCTTGAGGTCGGCAAGGTCTTCACGCTTGGCAAGCGCCCCCGTTACCACGACGTCCTGAGCTTCAGCAGACCGCGCCATCGCCATCATCGGCGGCGGTGGTGGCGGGGGTGGTGGCGCCGGCGGCGCGAATGCGTAGCTCTCCGCGCCCCGCTCTGCGAGGGGAGGCGGCACGGGGAAGCAGCGCAGGGCCAGCGGCCGCGCGGTCGGGGGCGTCGGGCTATCGGCATCGCGGTTCACTCGCCCTGCAATTACTGCCGCACCGCCACGGAACGACGTCGGGTCGCTCGACGCCAGCGTCACCCAGGCGAACAACTCGGCTGACCGGCGATCGGGCGCCAGCTGCACGACATAATCCGCCTGCCAGTCGAACCCGCCCGCCAGATAGGCGAGCGTGATTTTCGCCGTCACCGGCCGGTCGCTTTCGGTCTCGATCGACAAGGTCGGCTTGGCCGACAGCCCCGGCGGCACGTCCGGGTAAACGATCGTCTCGTTCAGCCCGGTGCATTTGAGCGCTTCGACCCCGCCGCCGATCGATACCAGCGCGGCGCCGTCGGCCGACGAACGGATCACCGCTTGCTCCTCGGTGACCTTGCCGGTCGCCTTGTTCGTCCGCCGCACCATCACCCGCCGCCCAAGCGCGCGGTCGTAGAGGCTGCGCGGGCTCAGCAGATCGGCGTCGAGATTCTTCTCGCGCACGCCGCGCGGCAGCCCCTCGACGATTGCGGTTTCGGGGAAGATGTTGCCCGCAACGCCTTCGAACCGCACCACCGCGCGGCCCGCCGGGATCGTCACGGTGCGCGTCTCGGTGATGAGCGCGAAGCCCTGCGGCTCCCCCCGGCTGATCGGCGTCTCGGCGCTGCGATAGGGTGCGCGATAGACCGAAACCGCGACCGAATCGGGCGCCGCCGAGATGACGACGGCGGGCGTCGGTGTTTGGGCTGCGAGCGGCGCGGACAAAATGACCGCGAGGATGACGCCCAGCACGCGCGACAGCGCCACGCCCATCACGGCCGCAACTCCCAGCGCCAGCGCCACGGCCGATCCCAGCGACAGAGCGACCGACAGCGCCGCCGAAAGCAGCGGCGCGGCGCGGGCAGGGCCAGCGGGGTTCGGGTCGCGGCGCACGGCCCGCGGGCTCAATACCGCGTGTCGAAGCTGACGGTCAGCACCGCCGTCCCGTTGGCGGGCACCGGCACATGCCACACCCGCTCATCGAGCGAGCGCTGCTCGCCCGGCAAGCTCTCGCTCGGCACGCGCGTGTCGCCCCAATAGTTATCGAGCCCCGCCTGGGTGACGTCGACCGTCACGGCGTCGGGCTTTGCATTGGTGATCATGTAGCGCATCGTCGTGCGATAATAGTCACGCGCGCGTTCGACGGTGACGACTTCGGGCTTCTGCCCTTCACGGGTGATGCGGAAGCGCGCGGTGCGTTCCCACTCCTCGGTGGCGATCTTCTCGCGCTTGACGACTTCGGGCTTCACTTTGACGTCGAAGGCATCGCCGGTCTTGATCGACAGCGTCGATCCCATCGGCGTGTGATCGATCGCATTCTCGCCGATGAACTGCGGCTGGCCCATCGCGTCGCGGACATAGAGCCGAACGGCTCCCGCCGGCAGCGCGTCGCCCAGCCCGCCGTCGCGCGAGCTGGAGAAGCTATAGGCGGTTTCGGCACTGCTCGGGTCTTCGGACGTGCCGAGCCAGTAATTGCGGAACTGATAGACCTTCTTCGCCGCGACGCCGCCGACCGACAGGAAGCTGACCTGCTTCTGCTGGTTCGCCGCCACCGTGGTGCGATGGCCGAGCGGATAGAGATAGAAATCGCCGAGCCGTGCGCGATCCGACGTCTCGGTGCCCGGCTTCACCAGCCCGCCGTTCGACGGACGGCCGTAGCGCACCGGGCGGTTGGCGTTACCCGGCTCGCCCGCGACGAGCACGACATCGGCATTGGCGAAGGGCGTCTCGCCACCGTTGTTGAGCGTGATCCAGCCCTGCATGTCGATCGTGCTCTTCGCTTCATCAAAGAGCGCGACATAGTCGGCGCGCCAGCTAAGCCCCCCGGTCAGATAGCTGAGCGTCAGCGGGCGGGCGCCGCTGCGCCTGCTATCGAGTGTGATCGACAGCGTCGGCCGCGCGCGCAGATTGGACGGGATCGAATCGAAGATCACCCTCACCGGCAGGCCATCGTCGCGCAGCACTTCGATCCGGTCGCCGATCTTGAGCACGACGCCACCATTGACCGCCAGCACTTGTGCACGCTCGCGCGTTTCGGCGCCGGTGGCTGGATTGGTGCGCAGCAAGGTAACGGTCTGGCCGACTGCCTTTTCGATCAGCGCATTAGGGCTGAGCAAGTCGTAATCGTAATTCTGCTCGACGATCGAGACGTCGCCGCCGCTCAGCCGCACCGTTTCGGGGCGGATCTGGCTCGACACGTCGGGGAATTCCTGGCGCGACACGCCCGAGGGCAGCGACAGCTGGCGCACGTCCTGCACCAGTGCGACGCCATTCGAGTAGATGGTGACGGCCACGTCACCCTGCGCGCTGCGGGTCGCACCTGCATCGGGCACCGACTGGCCGATCGCCGCCGCCGGAAGGATTGCCAAAACCGTCGCCAGCCCGTGCCGCATGCCTGCTCTCCCGATCATCCCGCCCGTGCACCGACCCTAGGCGGGGGTGCGAACGGGTTCAACCGCAGATCGGCTGTCGCAGGCCTGAACGGCGCGGCCACGGCGGGGCGGGCACGTCAGTCGGCGGGCGTGGTCTCGACGGGCGCGCTATCGGCAGCCGCGGCCCGGGTGCGGCGGCGGCGCGGCTTCGCCGCTTCCTCGGGCTCGGCGTCGTCCGGGATTGCCGACAGGCTCAACGCTGGCGGGAGCCGGTCGATCTCGATCGCTGCAGGCTCGTCGGCGACCATATCGGCAACCGGTGCAGTCGCACGCCGTGGACGGCCACGACGCGGGCGCTGGGCATCGGCATCAGCCATCGGTGCCGCCATCGGATTGCCATCGGCCTGTTCCGACGGACCGGCATCGCGCGCGGGCGCTGCATAGCGTGTATCGCTGTCGTCGCGCGGCTGGCCATCCTGATCGCGCGGAGCGCGGCCCCGAAACTGGTCGCGGCCCTGATCTCGACCCTGATCTCGACCCTGATCTCGACCCTGATCTCGACCTTGCTCGCGATTGCCGTCACGGCGGTCGCCACGATAGCCCTGATCGCGATTGGCCTGATCGCGATTGCCCTGATCGCGGCCGTCACGTGCCTCGCGATAGCCATCACCCGGCTCGCGGTTGCCGCCGTCGCGGTTGCCCTGATCGCGGCGGTTGCCGTTCGCCTGCTGGGCGCGCTCGCCGTCGACCCGGTCGTCGGCAAAACCTTCGCCGTCGAAATCCTCGTCGGATTCCTCGTCGAACGCTTCATTGGCGCCGCCGCGCCGCTGCTGGTTTTCCTCGAAACGCGAACGGTTTTCGTTGAGCACGCGGAAGTAATGATCAGCGAACTGCAAATAATATTCGGTGTTCACCCGGTCGCCCTGCATCTGCGCATCGCGTGCCAGCGACTTGTATTTCTCCAGCAACTGGGCGGCATTGCCACGCGCGCGATTGTCGATGCGGTTGCCATTGTCGGGGCGCCCCGAATTGCCACCCTGCGCGCGCTGCCCACCACGACCGCGACGGCGGCCGGCCTGACGATTATTGATCAAGTCCTGTTGTCCTCGTGCCCTAAACCAACCTTGGCGAAATCAACTCCGGCGATGCTCCAGATTGCGGATGCAAGCCCCTCCGCGCCGGCCAACCCGAAAGTTCGGGGCGGGCGGCGTATGCCACGGCCACCGGACGTCAGCGGCTTCATGACGAAGGATTGGGCAACGGCCCATTTTCAACAACTTAAGTTGAAAATGTGTGCCCCGTACCTCTCAATAGCGACTGGCAGGTCAATCTCCAAGCGGAATTATGTGACGTTTGTCTTGCAGTCCGCGATCTGCGCGAGCAGCGCACGCGGTCGGTTGCCCAGGTCACGCCGCATCGCAACCGTCATCCCGGCCGCACTCAACATCGCGGCGACGGCATCGGCCTGGCTCGCGCCGATCTCGATGACGGCGATGCCGCCGGGCGTCAGCAGGCGCGGCAGGTCGGGCGCGATGACGCGATAGGCATCGAGCCCGTCTTCACCGCCGAACAGCGCTTCGGCCGGGTCATAATCGAGCACTTCGCGCGGCAGGAGGTCGCATGTCGCGACATAGGGCGGATTGGTCAGCACCAAGTCGAAGCGCGCGTCGATCGCCTGCGCCCACACGCCGGCGACGATGGTGGCGCGATCGGCCAGCCCCAGCCGCGCCGTGTTGCGCAGCGCGTAGCCGCGCGCGGCATCCGATCGCTCGACCCCCAGCCCGCGCGCCTGCGGCCATTGATCGAGCGCCGCCAGCAGCAGCGTCCCCGGCCCGGTGCCCAGATCGAGGATCGTCGAGGGCGCACGCGCGCCGAAATGCGCAACCGCCGCGTCGATCAGCGTTTCGGTGTCGGCACGCGGGATGAAGGCGCCGGGGCCGACTTCGAGGTCGATCGTCCAGAAGCCGCGCAGGCCCGTCAGATGCGCGACCGGTTCGTGCTGCAGCCGCCGCTCGACCAGCGGCGCGAAACCGTCGGGCACGGGATCGTCGAGGTGCGCGAGCAGCATCCGGTTGCGCGGCACGCCGAGCGCATGCGCCATCAGAAGCTCGGCATCGAGCCGCGGCGATTCGGAAATGCGTGCGATGCGGGCGGCGGCTTCAACCAGCGCCGCCCTGACTCCCTCTCCCCCATGGGGAGAGGGTGGGGGAGAGGGGCCGTCCTGGGCCGTGTCGCCTGTTGCTCCCCCTCTCCCAACCCTCTCCCCTAGGGGGAGAGGGCTATTCGGAACCTCAGCCATCCAAACTCGCCAGCCGTTCGGCTTCGTCCTCGGCGATCAGCGCGCCGATCAGCTCGTCCATCTCGCCCTGCATAATCTCGGGCAGGCGGTGCAAGGTCAGGTTGATGCGGTGATCGGTCACCCGCCCTTGCGGGAAATTATAGGTCCGGATGCGTTCCGACCGGTCGCCCGAGCCGACCATCGACTTGCGCGCGCCCGCCCGCTCGGCGTGGAGCCGCTCGCGTTCGGCTTCGTAGAGCCGGGTCCGCAGCACTTTCAGCGCCTTGGCCTTGTTCTTGTGCTGCGACTTTTCGTCCTGCTGGATCACCGTGAGGCCGGTCGGGATATGGACGATCCGCACCGCGCTATCTGTGGTGTTGACCGACTGGCCGCCCGGTCCCGACGATCGATAGATGTCGATCCGCAAGTCCTTGGCTTCGTCGATCTTGACGTCGACTTCCTCGGCCTCGGGCAGCACAGCGACGGTGGCGGCGCTGGTGTGGATGCGCCCGCCGGCTTCGGTCGCGGGCACGCGCTGGACGCGGTGGACGCCGCTTTCGAACTTCAGCCGCGCGAACACGCCCTTGCCCTCGACCGAGGCAACGACCTCCTTATAGCCGCCAAGCTCGGCGGGGCTCGCCGAGATCAGCTCAACCCGCCAGCCCTGATTATCGGCATAGCGCTGGTACATGCGCAGCAGGTCGCCCGCGAACAGGGCGGCTTCATCGCCGCCGGTCCCGGCGCGGATTTCGAGCATCGCCGCGCGCTCGTCGGCGGCATCGCGCGGCAGCAACGCGAGCGCGAGGTGGCGCTCGGCATCGGGCAGCCGCGTCTTGAGGTCGGCGATTTCCTCGCGCGCGATGTCACGAATGTCGGGTTCCTCATCGGCCTCGAGCATATGGGTGAGCACGCTCAGTTCGGCGCGCAACCGCCGCACTTCATTGGCCGCCTTCACCACCGGCTCGAGCTCGGCATATTCCTTCGACACCGCGACGAAGCGGTCGGAGGGCAAATCGCCGGTCGCCATCAGCGCCTGGAGTTCATCCCGACGCGCGGCAATCTGGGCGATACGTTCGGGGGAGATGGTGGTCATAGTGCCGCCAGCTCTTGCGCCACGATCCGCCTAGCGGTGTCGACCAAAGGCCCGTCCTCGCTCGATCGCAAGCTATGGACGGGATTCCCGTCTTCGATCCCAATACCAAAAAGCATCCCCGCGCCCATTTTAGCGGCTTTGTCGAAGCGCTTCTTGGGCGACCCGGATGTTACCGCCTCAGCCGAAAATCCTTCATCTCTCAAAAGCCGCAGGATGCGTGGCGCGACCGTCAACAGCGCATCGCTCTCAATCGCAAGCGCGACGTCTGGCCGGTCTTCCGCTAGGCCGTCGACCAACATCCCCAGCCGCTCGATTCCAGCCGCCCAGCCAACCCCCGGCGTCGGATTTCCGCCCAGGCTCTCGATCAGCCCGTCATAGCGCCCGCCCGCAAGCACCGTCCCCTGCGCGCCCAGCCGGTCGGTGACAAATTCGAACGCGGTATGCCGATAATAATCGAGCCCACGCACCAGCGTGTCATTGCGCGTCCACGCCACGCCCGCCGCATCGAGACCCTTGGTCACGCTCTCGAAAAACGCCCCCGCCTCGGCGGTCAGAAACCCATCGATCCCCGGCGCCGCATCGGCGATCGGCCGATCGCGCGGGTCTTTCGAATCCAAGATGCGCAGCGGATTCTTGTCGAGCCGCGCGAGGCTATCCTCGCTCAACTCACCACGATGCGCCTCGAAATGCGCCACCAGCGCCGCACGCCAGGCGTCGCGCGTCTCGGCATCGCCCAGCGTATTGAGCTGGAGCGTCACCCCGTCCGCAATGCCCAACTCGCGGATCAGCTGGTCGGCGAACACCAGCAGCTCGACATCGGCGGCGGGTTCGGCAGCGCCGATTACTTCGGCGTCGATCTGGTGGAACTGGCGGTAGCGACCCTTTTGCGGGCGCTCATAGCGGAACACCGGGCCATGTGCGGCGAGCTTCAGCGGCGCATATTGCTGCCACCCCTCCGTCAGGAAAGCGCGCGCGATCCCGGCGGTGAATTCGGGCCGCAAGGTGATCGAATCACCGCCGCGATCCTCGAAGGTGTACATTTCCTTCGACACGACATCGGTCGTCTCACCCAGCGAGCGCGCGAACACCGCCGTCGCTTCGAACACCGGCAGTTCAACCCGCTGGAAACAATAGAGCTTGCGCACGCGCTCGAACGTTTCGACGACGCGGGCGAAGCGTCGCTGATCGTCTCCGAAGATATCTTGTGTCCCGCGGATGCGGTTGGGCGTGGTGATCCGGCTCATTAAGCGGGCTTCTCTAGGCGAATATGTCGCAATTTGCCAATGCACGAAATCGCGGCAGCCGGGCTTGTCGCGTGCCGCGAACGGCGTAAGCCGGTGCCATGTTCCTTGCGTTTCTCACTCGCCTCGGCCAGCATGTCGCACCGCCGCGTTTCCTGCTGTTCGCGGTCGCGCTGGCGACCGGGCTGGCAGTGCTGGTGCCCGTGATCGGCTGGGCGCGCGGCACGCTCGCCGCTTTCGACATTGCGGCCATGCTGTTCCTGCTGCTGGTGGCGCCGCTGCTTTGGAGCCCGACCGATCGCATGCGCGACCATGCGCGCGACAACGACGCCAACCGCACGCTGCTTTTGGCGATCACCGGGTTGGTCTCGCTGGTGATTCTCGTCGCCATCTTCAGCGAGCTTCAGGGCAAGCCGAGCCCCGCCACCGTCGCGCTGGTTGTCGGCACGCTGGCGCTGTCCTGGCTATTTTCGAACACCGTCTACACGCTGCATTATGCGCACCTCTTTTATTCGCAGGCAGACGGCGAGGATCGCGGCGGCATCGACTTTCCGGGCGATGGCGATCCCAACTACTGGGACTTCGCCTATTTCAGCTTCACGCTCGGCATGACGTTCCAGACGTCGGACGTCGCGATCAGCCATAGCGGCATCCGTCAGACGGTGATCGGCCACTGCCTCGCGGCCTTTGTGTTCAACATCGGCGTGCTGGCTTTCACGATCAACGTGCTGGGCAGCAGCGGTTGATCCGAAGCGGCAGCATCACATCGGGCCGTCATTGCCGGCGCAGCGAAGCAATCTGGCGCGGTGGACTGGATTGCTTCGTTGCGCTCGCAATGACGAAGCGCTTTGACCCGGGGCTGGACGGCGGCGCACCGGCCTGCCTAGACTTGGCCATCGCTCCGCTCGACCGAAAGCCAAACATGATCCGCACGCTCACTTTTGCCGCGATTCTGCTCGCATCGACCGCCGCGGTCGCCGAAAATTCGAAGCCGCAGCCGGTGCCCCATGTCGACACCATCCCGGCGGCGAAGGACATTCCCTATCCCGGCACGATCAGCCTCGCGATCGACGCCACCGACACGCGCCGCGCGATCTTCAAGGTGAAGGAAGTCATGCCCGTGGCCAAGGCGGGGCATATGGTGCTGCTGTTCCCCAAATGGCTGCCCGGCAACCACTCGCCGACCGGCCAGATCGAAAAGCTCGCCGGCCTGAAGATCAGTGCGAACGGCAAGCCGGTGCCGTGGAAGCGCGATCCGGTCGATGTCTTTGCCTTCCATGTCGAAGTGCCCGTCGGCGCCAGGGCGCTCGACATCGATTTTCAGTTCCTTTCAGCGACGGCGGGCAATCAGGGCCGCGTCGTGATGACGCCCAACATGCTCAGCCTGCAATGGCAGTCGATGAGCCTTTATCCGGCGGGCTATTTCACGCGCCAGATTCCGGTCGAGGCGACCGTAACCTATCCCGACGGCTGGACAGCGGCATCAGCGCTGCCCGCAAAGGCGACCGGCAGCACGTACCGCTATGATCGCACCAATTACGAGGTTCTAGTCGATTCGCCCGTGATCGCCGGTCGCCATTTCAAGGCGTGGCCGCTCAGCCCGCGCGTGACGCTCGACGTCGTCGCCGACACGGCCGCCGAACTCGCCGCCAAGCCCGAGCAGATCGATGCGCACAAGGCGCTGGTCGATCAGGCCGTGAAGGTTTTCGGCTCGCAGCATTACGACAACTATCATTTCCTGCTGTCGATCTCCGATGAACTCGGCGGCATCGGGCTCGAGCATCATCGCAGTTCCGAAAATGGCGTGAAGCCCGGCTATTTCATCGACTGGGAGTCGAGCACCCCGGCCCGCGACCTGTTGCCGCATGAATTCACCCATAGCTGGGACGGCAAATTCCGCCGCGGCGCCGATCTGTGGACCCCCGATTACCGCACGCCGATGCGCGATTCGCTGCTGTGGGTCTATGAAGGCCAGACGCAGTTCTGGGGCTATGTGCTCGCCGCGCGATCGGGCCTCGTATCGAAGCAGGATACGCTCGACGCCTATGCGCTGGTGCTGGCGAGCCTTGGCAATACCAAAGGGCGCGATTGGCGGCCGATGGTCGACACCACCAACGATCCGACGATCGCGCAGCGCAAGCCCAAGGGCTGGTCGAGCTGGCAGCGCAGCGAGGATTATTACAACGAAGGCCTGCTGGTGTGGATGGAAGTCGATTCGATCATCCGCCGCCAGACGAACGGCACCAAGTCGCTCGACGATTTCGCCAAGGCCTTTTTCGGCATCAACGACGGCGACTGGGGCCAGGTGACCTACACCTTCGACGATGTCGTCGCGACGCTCCACCAACTCGTGCCGGTCTATGACTGGAAGCAGATGCTGACCCAGCGGCTGACCGAAACCGGCCAGCCGGCGCCGTTCGCGGGCTTCATCGCCAATGGCTATCGGCTGGTCTTCACCGATACGCCGACGCCCTATTTCAAGCTCAATGAAAAGGACCGCAAGATCACCGATCTCAGCTATTCGATCGGCGTGGTCGTCAACCGCGAAGGCGGGCTGAGCTCGGTAATCTGGGACAGCCCGGCCTTTGCCGCGGGCCTCGACAATGGCGATACGATCACGGGCGTTAATGGCTTTGCCTATAGCCCGGAAAAGCTGAAGGACGCGATCACCGCCGCCAAGGACGGCGCGCCAATCACCTTGCTCGTCAAGAAGGGCGATCGGATCGAGACAAGAGTGATCGACTATAAGGGCGGCTTGCGCTATCCGCGCCTCGCCAAGATCGGGACCGGCGACACCGGGCTCGATCGGCTGCTGACACCGCGATAACAGGAATTTCCCCATGCGCATCGATATGGTGCCGGTCGGTGACGACCCGCCCAACAGCCTGAACGTGATCATCGAAGTGCCGACCGGCGGCGAGCCGGTGAAATATGAATTCGACAAGGCGAGCGGCGCGCTGTTCGTCGATCGCATCCTGCACACGCCGATGCGCTATCCGGCCAATTACGGCTTCGTGCCGCACACGCTGTCGCCCGACGGCGATCCGCTCGACGCGCTGGTGATTGCGCGTTCGCCGTTCATTCCGGGCTGCATCGTCCGCGCCCGGCCGATAGGCGTGCTCAACCTCGAAGACGAGCACGGCGGCGACGAAAAGCTGATCTGCGTGCCGGTCGATTCGACCTTCCCCTATTACACCGACGTCGGCGAACGCACCGACCTGCCCTCGATCGTGCTCCAGCAGATCGAGCATTTCTTCACCCACTATAAGGATCTCGAAAAGGAGAAGTGGGTGCGCGTCGGCAAATGGGGCGATGCCGCCGAAGCTCGCCAGATCGTGATCGAAGCTATCGAGCGCGAAAAGGCCGCCAAGGCAGCCAAGGCCGAGTAAAAGTCAGTCGGGGCGCTCGCCTGCCAGTGCAGCGAGCGCCTCGCCTTCCAGCCGCCACAGCCGCCATTCGGGCTGAAGCCGCGCACCGATCCGCTCATAGAAGCGCTGCCCGCCGAGATTGTCGGTGAGCACGATCCAGTCCATCCAGGCGCAATCGCGAGCGCAGGCCTCGGCCGCCAGCGCCTGCATCAGCGCTTCGCCTGCACCCGCCCCGCGCGCCTCGGCATCGACGAACAGATCCTCGAGATAGAGGATCGGCTGGGCCATCCAGAAATTGAACGTCAGGAACCACAGCGCCACGCCGACAACGCGATCGTCGAGCGTCGCGACATGCGCGTGACCTTGCGGTGCCGGCCCGAACAGCGCCGCGTCGAGCCGCCCGGGCGTTGCCGACACCCATTCGGGATGGCCGATATGCGCGCCGAAATGCTGCAACCGGCGATGAATCGCTGCAACATCGGCGCGCGTGGCGGGGCGCGCGATGACAGGCATCAGCTTGCCGCGAAACTGGTGAGGGCGTCGCCCGACATGCGGCAGATGCGCCAGTCGTCCATGATGCTCGCGCCCATCGCCTTGTAGAATTCCTGCGCGGGCGTGTTCCAGTCGAGCACTGCCCATTCGAACCGCTGGCAGCCGCGCTCGACCGCAATCTGCGCAAGCCGCTTGAGCAACGCCTTGCCGACCCCGGTGCCGCGCGCTTCGGGCGTTACATACAGGTCCTCGAGATAGAGCCCGCGCCATCCCGTCCAGGTCGAGAAATTGTGGAAGAACAGCGCAAGGCCCACCGGCGCGCCGTCCGCTTCGGCGATCAGCGCCTCGGCGGCGGGTGGCGTCGAGAACAAGGCTTCGTGCAGCATCGGCTCGGTCGCGACCACCTTGTCGAGTTCGCGCTCATATTCGGCCAGTTCGCGCACGAAGCGCAGGATCGTGCCGACATCGGCGGGGGTCGCAAAACGGATCACGGTCATGCAGCGGCCTCGGTCTGGGGCGCGGGGGCGATGCTGCCGCGCACGGCGACGAGGCAGCCGATGATGATCAGCCCCGCCCCGGCGACGGTATAGCCCGACACCTGCTCGCTGAACACGACATAGCCAAGAATCGCCGCCCAGATGAAGGCGGTATATTCGACCATCGACAGTAATTGCGCTTCGGCGCGACCATAGGCCCAGGCGAGCGCGAACGCCGACGCCGAGCCGATCACCGCCGATGCCGCCACCCAGGGCAATTGCGCGACGCTCGGCCAGGTCGCGAGCCACGGCGCCCCCACCAGCATCAGCGCGCCGATGACGAGGCTGGTGAACAGGGTGACTTCGAGCGGGCTCGCCAGTTGCGCCTGTTGCCGCAGCAGGATCAGGCTGCCCGCGTAAAGCACCGACGCCAGCACCACCGCGCCCGATCCCAGCAGCAGATCGGGCGAGCTCTCGCCCCGCGACTGGCCAAGCGCGATCACCAGCACGCCGCCGCTTGCCACCAGCGAGCCGAGCACTGCGCCACGCCCGATCCGCTCTTTCAGGAATAGCCCGGCAAGGAACAGCGCGATCAGCGGCGCAAGGAAAGTCAGCGCAACCGCCTGCGCCATTGGCACGCGCACCAGCCCCCAGAAAAACAGTAGTACCGACATCCCCGCCGCCAGCCCGCGCAGCACGTGCAGCTTGAGCGCCGCCCCGCCCGGCCAGCGATGCCCGCGCGCGACGAACACTGCCCCGGTCAGCGCGACACCCGCGACTGATCGCCACAGCACCGCGCTATAGGCGCCGCTTTGCAGCGACAGATATTTCATCAGCGCATCCATGATCGAATAGCTGAAAATGCCAAGGCAGGCGACGGCGAAGGCGGTTACGGGCGAAGTCTTGGTCGACACAACGCGACCGCTACACGTCGCGCGCGGCGGGCGCCATGCCGTCCTGTCGGGAAGCGGCGCGCAGCTTGCGATGCTCGTCCACGCTGGCTAGCCTTGCGCCGCGACTCGGGGTGTCGTGGGAGGGGAAGACCGTGCGATTTTTGATCGTTGCCTTTGCTTTGGCCACGTCCGCCAATGCCCAGCTCGTCAATCCCCCGGTCGCCGCCAAGCAGGAACCCAAGACCGAAACCCGATTCGGCATCACCACCAGCGACCCCTATCGCTGGATGGAGGATCCGGCACGCAAGGACGAAATGGTCGCCTATGTGCGGTCGATCTCGGACGCGACGACGGCGCAGCTCGCCAAATTGCCGCGACGCGCCGCCTTTGCCGCCACCCTTCAGGAATCAAGCCGCACCGGCACGCGCTTCACCGACGTTCAGGCCCATGGCGACAAGCTCTCCTATCGTCGGCTCGATCCAGCCGACAGCATCGCCAAGCTGATGGTGCGCGATGCTACCGGCGAGCGGCTCGTCATCGATCCAGGCGCCGGCGGGGCCAATGCCGCGATCGGCGCCTGGTCGATTTCCCCCGATGGCGCGACGATCGCTGTCCACCTCTCCGAAAAAGGGTCGGAGCGCGGCGCCGTCCGCTTCATCGACGTCGCCACTGGTCGGGAAACCCGTCCGCGCATCGAGCCGGTGTGGGGTGAGTTCAGAGTGTCGTGGCTGTCGCCGACGCGCATTGCCTATACCAAAATCATGGCGAGCGGCGCCGATCCGATGCTCGGCATGCGCGCCTTCGTCGCCGACGTCGGCGGCGGCAATGAAGTGCCGATCCTCGGCGCCGGAGTGGCCGGTGCGCCGGAGCTGGACCCCAGCGAATTTCCGCTCGTTATCAATCAGGAAGGCAGTGACTGGGTGCTGGGCGTCGCCGCCAATGCCCGCGCCGACCAGCGCTTTTTCGCGACGCTGCGCAGCGACCTGATCGCCGGCAAACCGCGCTGGCAAACGCTGTCGACGCTCGCCGACCGGGTTTCGATCGTCGCGCTGCGGGGCGACGACGCCTTCATGCTGACGTCAAAGGGCGCCTCCAATGGCCGGATCGAGCGCAGGAATCTGAAAACCGGCACTATCACGCCGGTCGCCACGCCATCGGGCGTCGTGCTCATCGACATGATCGGTACGGCCGACGGATTCTATGTGATGGGGCAGGCCGATGGCGCTGGCCGATTGCTGTATGCGCCCGACGCCGACTCGGCGCTGCGCGACGTGCCGCTGCCGTTCGAATGCGACATCGGCGGGTTGGCGCCCGTGATCAATGGCCGCGGTTTCACGCTGACGCTCGCGGGCTGGACAACCGCGCAGCGTTCCTACCGTGCGGAAAATGGTCAACTGACGCCGCTCGGGCTCGATTCGGGAAGCTGGGAAACCGCCAAACAATTCGTCGTACGGCGGCTCGAAGCCATCAGCGCGGACGGTACCAAAGTCCCGCTCGCTGTGGTGCAGCCGCGCGGCTCCGGACCATGGCCGACGATTTTGGAAGGCTATGGCAGCTATGGCTATCCATCGACGACGCCTTGGTACAACCCCTCCCTTCTCAGCTGGACCGGCAGCGGCGGCGCCGTCGCCTATTGCGGGACGCGCGGCGGCAACGAGCGCGGGCGCGATTGGCACGAAGGCGGACGCGCTGCCAACAAGCCTAATGCGCATGCCGACTATATCGCCTGCGCTGAAAAGCTGATCGCGGTGGGCATCGCGCGGCCGGGCGGCATTGCAGCGACCGGCACCAGCGCGGGCGGCATGCTTGCACCAATCGCGGCCCAGAAACGCCCCGAGCTGTTCGGCGCGCTGCTCCCACGGGTCGCCATGCTCAACGCCAGTCGGCTCGAAGCCTCGGCAAATGGTGCGAATCAATATTCGGAAGTGGGCGATCCGCGCACGGCAGACGGCTATCGCGCGATGGTCAGCGAGGATGCAGTGCTCGCGCTGGCGAGCGCCAAGGGGATTCCCGACACGCTGATCACGATCGGCCTCAACGACCAGCGCGTCGCGCCGTGGATGGGCGCGAAATTCGCGGCGACCGCACGCGATCGCTTCGGTGCCAAGCGGCTTATCCTGGTCCGCGCGGACGGTGAGGCGGGACACGGCATCGGTTCGACACGCGACGTGCAGATCAACGAATGGGCCGATGTTTTCGCATTCCTTGCCGATCGTCTGGCGGCAAACGCGCAGAAGTAACCGATGCGGACTGCCTAGCGCAGCCGCATCTTGTCGCCTTCAATACTCACGCTCTGCAATTGCCGCAGATAGGTGTGGCCGAGCAGCGAGATGTCGGCGCCCTCGATCACGACCGCATGGACGTTGTTTGCGCGTTTGCCGTCGAGCACGATCGTGTCGATATAGACTTCCTGCCCGCGCAGATCGCCGCCCGCCCCTTTGCCGATCACGTCATATTGCGAGGGGTCGAAATTGACATTGGCCTGGCGCGCATCGGCCTCGGTCAGTGCGACGGTATCCGCGCCGGTATCGACGACGAAGTGCAGCGGCATCCCGTTCACCTCGGCAATCGCGACGAAATGGCCGCCGGGTGAGCGATCGAGCACGGTTTCGGTCGGGTTGTCGATCGGCGGTGCGACCGTGACGGGCGAGGACGAGCCGCTGCCGGAAAGCGGTGGCGGGGCCGCGGCCGGTGCCCGGCGTGCGCCGGTGGGCACCATCAGACCAAAGGCAGTGCCGACCAGCACGACGAGAACAAGGGCGAAGCGCATCGCCCAGCGTTAGCGCGGCGGCGTTAGAATGCGGCTAATCGACATGGCAAAGAAAGTGTGGAGGGCGCGCGGATCAGTGCCCGCTCGCGAGTTTCAGCCCGACGATGCACAGGATCAGCCCCACCAACAGCAGACCGCGAATGATCGTCAGTGTCTCCGCGCCGGTGGCGATTCCGACCACGACCGTGCCGACCGCGCCGATCCCGACCCATACGGCATAGGCCGTCCCGAGCGGGATTGTCTTGGCAGCGCGCTCGAGCAGGCCGAAGCTCAAGAATGCGCAGACGAAAAAGCCGATATTCCAGCCGAGATTGCGAAAGCCGTCGGCATAGCGCAGGCACGTCGTGAAGCCGACCTCGAACAGGCCGGCCAGCACCAGCAGCAGCCAAGCCATGTTATTCGGCCGCGACTGCCTGCGCCTGATCGGCTGCTTCGAGTTCTTCAGCCTTGGCTTCGACCAGCTTGACGATGTGGTCAATCATGTCGGCGCTTTCGACCGTGTGATCGGTGACGCCCGACAGGTAAACCATGTGCTTGCCATTGCCGCCGCCGGTCAGGCCGATATCGGTCTCGCGCGCTTCGCCGGGGCCGTTTACCACGCAGCCAAGCACCGACAGCGACATCGGCACGCGGATGTGCTGCAAACGCTCCTCAAGCGCCTGGACAGTGCGGATCACATCGAAGCCCTGGCGCGCGCACGACGGGCACGACACCACGCGCACGCCGCGATTGCGGATGCCGAGTGCCTTCAGGATTTCGAAGCCGACACGTACTTCCTCTTCGGGCTCGGCCGACAGCGAGACGCGGATGGTGTCGCCGATGCCGAACCATAGCAGCGAGCCGATGCCGATCGCGCTCTTCACCGTGCCGCCAACGAACCCGCCGGCTTCGGTGATGCCCAGATGCAGCGGGCAATCGACGATCTCGGCAAGCTGCTGATAGGCCGCAACTGCAAGGAACAGATCGGACGCCTTCACCGCGACCTTGAATTCGTGGAAGTCGTGATCCTGCAGCAGCTTGATGTGATCGAGCGCGCTTTCCACCAGCGCCTCGGGGCACGGCTCGCCATATTTCTCGAGCAGATCCTTTTCGAGGCTGCCTGCATTCACGCCGATGCGGATCGCGCAGCCATTGGCCTTGGCCGCGTTGACGACTTCGCGCACGCGGTCGGCGGAGCCGATGTTGCCCGGATTGATGCGCAGGCAAGCCGCGCCCGCGTCCGCCGCTTCGAGCGCGCGCTTATAATGGAAATGGATGTCGGCGACGATCGGCACGCGCGCGGCGCGCGTGATCTGCTTCAGCGCAGCCGTGCTTTCCACATCGGGGCACGACACGCGGATGATATCCGCACCCGCGTCTTCGCAGCGGCGGATCTGGTTGATCGTCGCCACCGGATCGGACGTCGGCGTGTTGGTCATCGTCTGCACCGTCACCGGCGCCCCGCCGCCGACCGGAACATTGCCAACCATGATCTGGCGGCATTCGCGCCGGGTGATGTCGCGCCACGGACGAAGAGACATGCGAAGAGTTCCTTGATCTGATTGAGCGCGATATAGCGTTGCCAGCGCGGCGCGTCGATACGATAGCAGCGCCAGCGCGTAAGGGGCGAGTTCGGCGGCGACAATCGGTGCCTGCCCGGTGGAGAGTGACTTGGGTCGGCATTACGGCATGGACTGGCTGCGCATCGGCGCATTCGGTCTGCTTATCTTCTACCACATCGGCATGGTGTTTGTGCCCTGGGCTTTCCACGCCAAGACCGCGCAGCCGATCGAATGGGTGACGATCCCGATGCAGGCACTGAACGCGTGGCGGCTGCCGCTGCTGTTTGTTGTGTCGGGTTATGCGAGCCGCGCGATTTTCGCCGGTCGGCCGGCACCGGGCACCTTTGCCTGGGGCCGTACCAAGCGGCTGATCCCGCCGTTGCTGTTCGGGGTCGTGCTGATCGTGCCGCCGCAGCCCTGGATCGAGCTGACCACTCAGCATGGCTATACCGCCAGCCTGTGGACTTTCTGGACGCATGATTACTGGCAGTTCGGCAAGCTGGGCGGCATTGTGCTGCCGACCTGGCAGCATCTGTGGTTCGTCGCCTATCTCTGGGCCTATACCGTGGTACTGGCACTGGCGCTGGCGATCCTGCCCGTCGCGGCGCGCGCAGCGATTGCGCGAGCGGCGGCATGGGTGCTGCAGGGTCCGCTGCTGCTGATCGTGCCGATCGCGCTGCTGATTGCGCAGATGGCGTGGAATTTTCCCGGCGCGCCCGAAACCCATGCCTTTTTCGACGATCTGCCGATCCACCGCGTTTACTTCGCGATGTTCCTGTTCGGCTTCCTGCTCCGCGGCAGCGAACCGGTCTGGACGGCGATCCAGCGCTGGTGGCCTGCCGGGCTGGTGCTCGGCGCGCTCGGCTATGGCTTCGTTGCCTGGGTAGAGATCAGCTATCCGGGCAACACCCGCGTGTCCGACGAACTCTGGTTCGCTTTCGGCATTGCCCGCGCGGTGCAATGCTGGGGGACGATCGTCGCGCTGATCGGCATTGCCGACCGCTGGCTGAACGTCGATCATCCGTCGCGCAAGATGCTGAACGAGGCCGTGTTCCCTTTCTACATCATCCATCAGACGGTGATCGTGCTGGTGGCGGGCGCCTTGCTGGGGGCCGGTATCGGGCCGCTCGCGGAATTTGCGATCCTGTTTGCGGCAACGGTCGTCGGCTGCTGGCTGTTCTACCGTGTGGGGCGCGAGATCGGCTGGCTGCGCCCGCTGATCGGCTTGCGCGGTCGCAAGGCGCGTGCGCCAGACGTGCAACCGGCATAGGATTTTGATGATGACCCAATGGACGCTGATGATCCATGGCGGCGCCGGTATCCTGCGCCCCGATACGCTTCCCGCCGATCAGGCGGAGGGCGCGCGGGCGGGGCTGAACGCTGCGCTCGATGCGGGATCGGCAGTGCTCGCGCGGGGCTGCAGCGCGCTCGACGCTGTCGAGGCGGCCGTGCGCGTGCTGGAGGATGATCCGCATTTCAACGCGGGCCGCGGCGCCGTGCTGAGCTATGACGGGTGCGTCTGCCTCGACGCGGCGATCATGGACGGCAGCGACCGGCGCGCGGGTGCGGTCGCAGGCGTCAGCATTGCCCGCAACCCAGTCAGCCTCGCGCGCCGCGTCATGACCGCGACGCCGCATGTGCTGCTCAGCGGCAGCGGCGCCGATCAGTTCGCGCGCGAACAGTCTGTTGACCTCGCCGACGAAAGCTGGTTCGCGACCCCCGAACGCCGCCGCCAGCTCGAGGAGCTGCGCGCCCGCGTCGACGGCTGGTTCGATGCCGAGATGAAATACGGCACGGTCGGCGCGGTCGCCTGCGACGCCCACGGCCATGTCGCCGCGGCGACGTCGACCGGCGGGGTGACCGGCAAGCGCTGGGGGCGGATCGGCGATACGCCTTTGGTCGGCGCAGGGACCTATGCCGACGACCGCGCCTGCGCCGTGTCGGCGACGGGGTCGGGCGAATATTTCATCCGCGCAGGCGTCGGTCACGAAATCGCCGCGCGAATGCGGCTGGGCGGCGAAGATGTCACGACTGCCGTCGCCGCAGTCCTCGGCGACGTCCAGGCGTTGGGCGGCACGGGCGGTGTGATCGTCGCCAGCCCCGACGGCCGCGCGCATTGGGCCTTCACGACGCCGGGCATGTTCCGCGGCCGATGCGACGCATCGGGCACGCGCGACGTCGCCATTTTCGGCGACGAAGAGCGGGCGGACGGCTAAAGCAGGCGCCATGATTCGCACCTTCGCCCTCGCCGCCGCTGCCACGGCGACTTTCGCCGCTCAGCCCGCTCACGCTTACGGCCAATTTGCTCATGGCACGATCGGCCGGATTGCGATGGCGAATGTGCGGCCGACGACCGCCGCGCAGGTCCGCGCGCTGCTCGCGCGATCAAGCGCGCTCGCGACGCCGCAGTGTCCTGCGCGCACGGTCGAGGACGCAAGCGTTTGGGCCGATTGCGTGCGCGCGCGTTATTCGTTGCGCTTCGGCTATGCATCGAGCTGGCATTACCAGACGCTCGACATCTGCGGCAGCTTCGACCTGAAGACGGCGTGCCGCGATGGGAATTGCGTGTCGGCACAAATCGACCGCGACGTGAAGCTGCTGCAAGCGAAGGACACGCCGCTCGCCGAACGGGTGCAGGCGCTTGCCTTCCTGATCCATTTTGTCGGCGACATGCACATGCCGCTGCATTCGGGCTCGCACAACGATTCGGGCGGCAATGCAATCAAGGCCGCTTACGGCATTTACGCGCCCGAACGGCTCAATCTGCACGGCATCTGGGACGGCCAGCTTGCCGAGCGAGCGATCACCGACGGGCCCGAGCTCGTTCGCCGCTACTCCCTTGCCGAAGCGAAGCCGCTCCAGACGGGAACCACCGCGGACTGGAGCCGCGAAAGCTATGACATCGCGCGCACCGTCGCCTATCCGAGCGCGACCGGCGACAAGCCCTGCGTCACGCCGACCGCGCGGCTGACACTCAATGACGCAACCATCGCACGGCTGGTGCCAGTGCAGCGGCTGCAGATCCAGCGCGCCGGACTTCGGCTCGCGCGGCTGCTGGATGAGGCGTTCGCGGGCTAACGCTGCCCTGATCAAGTGCACCGTCATCCCCCGCGCAGGCGGGAATCCATTGTCACCGAGCGCCGCCCGATTCACCACCGTCAACCAATATGGATCGCCGCCTTCGCGAGGATGACGACCCGGTTCGAAGCGAACAGCCGCTAACGCTTTTTCAGCACAAACCCCGCAACCGCCTCCACAACGCCGGCATCCACCGGCAGATGAGGATTGCCGTAACTCGCCAGATTGGCTGCGCGATCACCGTCGGCACCGATGTTCTTGAGCACATGATTGACGCCGGGAACGATCGCCAGCGTCGCATCGGGCCGCGCCGCCGCCAGTGCCCGCGCATCATCCTCGCCGATCTGCAGGTCCTTGGTGCCTTGCACAATCAGCATCGGCGCCTTCAGTTTGGCGGCGAGATCGACCGGCTTGTAGGCGAACAGGTCGATCAGATAGCCCTGCACTTGCGGTGCGAACAGGTTGGCGAGGCCCGGGTGGAGCGCGGCGACATCGACTCGCTGCCCCTTCTCGAGGCTGTCGAGCGCGGTTTCCGCCTGCGCCAGCACCGGCGCATTGGCGGGGTTGGCACGCAATTGGTCGCGGATCAGCGTGCCGAACGCGCGGCCCGAGGCGGACACAAGGATATGGCCACAAATCCCGACACCCTCGCCCGCAGCCAATACCGCCAGCCCGCCCTCGCTATGCCCGAGCAGCCAGACGCAGGGCGCACCGGTGGCCGCCTGCGCCGCCTTGACCCACGCGCGCACGTCATCGGCATAGCCTGAGATCGTCGCGGCATTGGGGTCGGCGACCGCGCCCTTGCTGCCAAACAAGCCGCGTTTGTCGATCCGCACGCTGGCGATGCCCCGGCCGGCCAATGCCTCGGCAAGCAGCTTATAGGGCTGCGCCTTCAATCCCATCGGATTGTTGCCGTCGCGGTCGGTCGGCCCCGATCCGGGGATGATCAGCACCACCGGGCCCGGCGCATCGGGCTTGAGCAAGGTGCCATGCAGCGCACCGATCGGCCCGGGCGCGGTGATCTCGCTGCTGGTCTGGGCTTGGACAGGCGCGCCGAGTGCGAGCGCCATCACGCCAATCAGGACACGCATCGTCATTTCCTTTCAGTCGTTCTCATCAGCCTTCGGCGGTCGCCCCCGCCTGGCCGCAACCGGCGCCGCCAGCTTCACCCCGCGCCGCGCCAGCGCCTCGCGCAGCAGGCATTCGACCTGAGCGTTGACGCTGCGCAGGTCGCCCGCCGCACTCCGCTCGATCGCGGCGTAAAGTGCCGGATCGAGACGGAGCGCAAAGGCCTTTTTGGGCGACGCCTCGGCCATGATTACTGGTAGAGCGAGCCGGCATTGACGACCGGCTGGGTCTCGCGCTCGCCGCACAGCACGACCATCAGGTTCGACACCATCGCCGCGCGGCGTTCGTCGTCGAGCTCGACGACATTCTTCTCGCTCAGCATGGCGAGCGCCATCTCGACCATGCCGACTGCGCCTTCGACCAACGTCTTGCGCGCGGCAACCACGGCTTCGGCCTGCTGGCGCCGCAGCATCGCACCCGCGATCTCCTGCGCATAGGCCAGATGGGTGAAGCCACATTCGTCGACGCTGATCCCGGCCACGGCCATGCGCTCCATCAATTCGGCGCGGAGTTCCGCCCCGACCTGATCATGATTGCCGCGCAGCGTAATTTCCTGATGCGTGAAATCATCATAGGGATAGCGCGAACCGATCGTGCGCACCGCTGCTTCGATCTGCGCCAGCACGAATGCCTTGTAATCATCGACGTCGAACAAAGCCTGCGCGGTGTCGGCCACGCGCCACACGACTTGCGCTGCCATCTCGATCGGATTGCCGCGCAGATCATTGACCTTGATCTTGTCAGAAATCAGGTTGTTCGCGCGCAGCGACACCTTCTTCTTGCCCATCCACGGCAACACCCAGCGCAGGCCGGTCGAGCGGTCGCTGCCCTTGTAGGAACCAAAGAGCGTGATCGCCGCTGCCTGATTGGGCTGGAGCATGTAGAAGCCCGGCGACACCAGCGAAAAGATGATCCCGCCGACGATGATAAGCGTCAGGCCGAGCGTCGGGTTGGTCTCCAGCCCCAGCGCGCCAACGACGATGGCCGCCAGCGACACCAGCATCACCCCCAGCATCAGATAGCCGCTCGAAGCGCTTGCCGGCACCTCACGGCTGCGTGTCAGATCACTTATTTGAGTCGACTCGGTCATTCTTGCCTCCCGCAAATTATGATATCATATTTATATTATTTTGAGTGAGCGGCAAGCGGATTCGGCAAGCTGTTGCGGCGCCACGGAAAAGGGGCGGCGGTGCACGTCGCACCGCCGCCCCTTATGGCGCTCCGGACGGCGATTGATCAGCTCAGGACGATCGTCACTGCGCGGCGATTCTGTGCCCAGCTGGCTTCGTCCGATCCCAGCGCGATCGGGCGTTCCTTGCCATAGGAAATCGTCGTCAGCCGCGATGGATCGACGCCCTTGGCAGCAAGATAGTTCTTGGCGGCGGTCGCCCGCCGGTCGCCCAGCGCGAGATTATATTCGCGGGTGCCGCGTTCGTCGCAATGCCCCTCGATCGTCGCGCGGGCGTTGGGATATTTGAGCAGCCACGCGGCCTGAGTGTCCAGAATCGCGCGCGCTTCGGGATCGATGTCATACATATCGAGCGCGAAGCGGATCGTGTCGCTCGCGACCGACCGCTTGAAATCCGCCGCCGAGCCGGGGACGACGGTATCGGTGACGGTCGATCCCGTCCCCGTGTTCGTCTGCGCCGGCGGTTCGGTGCTCGGCCCCAGAGTCGCGATATCCTTGGGCTTGCTGGCGCAACCGGCAACGGCCAGCAGCGCGGCAGTGAACATCAAATTGGTGGTCAGCTTGGCCATGGTATTTCTCCTTCGAGCAATTTCCCCGCTTTGATGGTGCGCAGTCTTGCGGTGGCTTGTGGTGATTTCGTGGCGCATCAGGGGCGCAGCGGCCCCCAACCCGGATCGGAGCCGTCGAGCGGCGTCGGAATGCGGCGCAGATTGACGCCGGTCAGGTCGACCGACCAGAGATCGGCCTTGCCCGACGACCCTTGCGATGCGCGGAAGAACATCAGCACGCGGCCATTGGGCGACCAGCTCGGCGCTTCGTCCTGCCAGTCATCGGTCAGCAACTTCTCGCCGCTGCCATTGGGGCTCATGATGCCGATGCGGAAATTGCCGCTCACGCGCGTGAACGCGATCAGGTCGCCGCGCGGACTCCATACCGGCGTCGCATAGCGCCCGCCGCCGAAGCTGATCCGCCGCTGGTTCGAACCATCGGCGTCCATCACATAGAGCTGCTGCCCGCCCGACCGGTCGCTTTCGAACACGATCTTGCTGCCGTCGGGCGAATAGCTGCCGCCGGTGTCGATGCCGGGCGCATTGGTCAGCCGTTGCGGCGTGCCGCCCCCGCTCGACACGCGGTAAATGTCGGTATTGCCGCCGGTCGCCATCGAAAACAGGATCCAGCGGCCATCGGGCGAAAAGCGCGGCGCGAAGGTGGTGCTGACATTGTTCACGACCAGCCGCTGGCGACCGCTGCCGACATCATAGACATAAACGGCGGGCCGATCGTCGATGAAGCTCATGTAGACGATCGACTGCTGATTGGGCGCGAAACGCGGCGTCAGCACAATCGACTGGCCATTGGTCAGGAAGCGGTGGTTGGCGCCGTCCTGGTCCATGATCGCCAGCCGCTTGATCCGCCGCCCCTTGCTGCCGGTTTCGGAGACATAGACGACGCGGCTGTCGAAATAGGGGCCTTCGCCGGTCAGCCGGGCATAGATGGTGTCGGCGCATTTGTGCGCCGCCCGGCGCCAGTCGGCAGGCGTCACGACAAAGCCCTGCCGCACCAGCTCGCTGCGCGCCGCGACGTCGTAGAGATAACAGCCGACCGTCAGCGTGCCGTCGCCGTTCGCACGCACAAAGCCCTGCACCAGCGCCTGCGCACCGGTGCCGCCCCAATAATCGAACTGCGGCGCGGTGACTTCACCATAGGCAACCGGCTTCAGCCGGTCGGGGCCGAGCGGGTTGAACAGCCCCGAATTCTTCAGGTCCGCTGTCATCACTTCCGCGAGCTGGCGGCCGAGCGCATCGGTGCTGCCTGCGGGCGTCGCGACCGCGGCATTGGTCGGCATCGCCGGAATCGCGATCGGCAGCGGCGCGGAAATGCCGCCCGTCACCGACACTTCGAGCGGCGGCGGCGTCTGCTCATCCGGCGCCGTCTGACCAGCAGGTGGCGCAGACGCCGGCGCGGCGGGAGGCGGCGCGGTCTGGGCGAGCAGCGGCGCCGCGCCGAGCGCGGCGGCAACGGTCCAGCAGAAAATCGAGCGTCGGGTCATGCGCATCCTCACCGGAGTTGCCAATTGTAGTTGATGTTGCTCCAGCCGCCATTCGCCGTCTGGTAGTATTCAGCGGGCAGCTTAAGCGGCGCGCATTGCCGAAATGCGGCAATGCCCAGATCGGCGATCTGCTGCGCATAGCGTTCGGTTTCGGAATCGGTGTTCAACCGGCTGAGAACTGTCGGCTTGGTGGCAAGGTTCCCGTCGCGGTTGAGCCGCAGGTTGAACTTGATGACGATGCGCTTGGCTTCCTGCGGGATGCCGGCGTTCGACAGGCGATCGGCGCAGGGCTGGATCTGGCGGCGGATCGCATCCTGAATCCCGGCCAGCGCCTTGGCATCGATGACGACGCCGACCGGCGCGACGACCCTGCTCGGGCTTGGCTTGTCGGTCAGCCCCGCGACGATATCGTCCGACAGGCGCGATCCGCGTGGCTTGGGCTTGGTCGCTGCAACCTGCGTGCCGGTGCCGGGCTTGGCGGCGGGCTTGGTCGGGGTGGTCGGCGCGTTGACCGGCTTGGCGGCGGGCTTGTTCGGCTTGGCGGGCGCTGCCGTCGCCACGTCGCGGGGCTTGGGCGGGGCGGGCT
>NZ_LSIJ01000102.1 GCF_001556185.1 Sphingomonas sp. CCH10-B3
CCCGGAATACACCATCGCCTACACCGGAAATTACACCACGAGCGCGGACGCTAACGCCATGCCGCCACGCGATCCATGTCCAGGCGGTCTCGCGTTCACTGCCGCATCCATGTCTACCAACTGATCATGTTACCTTAATCTCTGCTTCACTTGGCGCGGTGCTTCGCCCGTGACGCGAGCGAACACCCGTGAGAAGGCTGCGGCACTATCATATCCGACGCTGTCGGCCACGGTCTTGACCGGCTTGCCTGCGGCAAGAAGGTCACGCGCAATCGTCATTCGCCACCGGGTCAGATAGTCGATCGGCGTCCGCCCAACGCAGGCGCGAAAATGCGTGGCAAAACGGGTGCGCGACATGCCCGCCACCTCTGCCAGATCATCAAGAGTCCATGAATGCCTTGGCTGTTCGTGCATCGCCGTCAACGCCTTGGCCAGCCGGGGATCAGCAAGGCCGCCCAGCACGCCGTCACGCACCAGGCCACTGGCCACAACATGCCGCACAATCAGGATCAAGAGGTAATCGAACAGATGGTCGATGGCGGCCTGCCGCCCGTCGTTTTCACCAAATCCTTCGACAAGCAAGAGATCGCAAACGGGCCGCAGCGCCGCGTGGTCAGCCAGCGGCAATACGACAAGGTCAGGCAGACCGCTGCCAATCGGATTGCCGGTATCGCCGCCCAGATCGACCGTTGCGCACACCAGATCGGTCCCGCCTTCCGCTGCGCCCGTGAACCGATGCGCTAGTCTGCGCGGGAAGAAGAGAAGCGTGGGTTCGTTGAGGATAATGTCCGTCTCGCCGGTTCGGCTCAGCGTCAGCGTTCCGCTCTTGAGAAGATGAAGGTAGCCGCATTCGGTAAACTGCGCGGTTGCGCACAAGTTGCCCGCGAAGAACGTCCGGGCACTTGGAGCGGTGTGGGCAAAAAGAGCCGCAAAGATATCCATGTGAACGATCTGCAATGAAGTTGGCACCAATCTGCACCGATAACAGCCGATAGAGGCGTTGTGCAAGCCCGCACTGACCAACTGAGGAAACGCAAATGCCCCGCATCAACCCTGTAGAACTCGCCAATGCCGACACCGGCGTCCAGGCCACCCTCGGCGCTGTCAAGGCGAAGATTGGCATGGTCCCGAACCTTTTTGCGACCTTCGCCCATGCTCCCGCCGTGCTGAATGGCAACCTCGCCCTCGCAGATGCACTAGAAAGTGGTGTGCTGACCGCTGCACAGCGGGCGATCGTTGCGCTAGCCGTCGCCCAGTATAACGGCTGCCACTATTGCCTGTCGGCGCACACGCTGATGGGCAAGGGTGCCGGTCTTTCGCCAGAGGCTATCCGCGCCGCTCGCCTGGGCAAGGGCCAAAACTTCCTCGACGATGCGATCGCGACGCTTGCCTTGCGTATCGTTGAAACACGCGGCCAGGTGAGCGACAGCGATCTGTCAGCAGCCCGGCTTGCCGGCCTCGACGACGCCCACATCGTCGAAATCGTCGGCAATGTCGCGCACAATGTTCTGACCAACTTCATGAACAACGTCGCCCAGACCAAGATCGATTTCCCTGTCGTCGATGTGGCGATTGCGGCTTGATCTTATTGCGTGCGGGCCGGTGCAGGACATCGGCCCGCTCCTCAACAACATTCAGAGGGAACCTTTGCCATGAAACTGCAATTCCTTACCCCTGCGCTGCATGGCGTGCTTGACTATGTCGCCGCTGCCGCCCTTATTGTGCTGCCATTCCTGCTCGGCTTTCAGGGTATTGAGCTTTGGCTCTCTGTCGCCGGTGGGGCGGGCTTGATTGCCTACAGCCTGCTCACTGACTATGCATTCGGTGCGGTCAAGCTGGTGTCGTTCGATGCACACTTGTTGCTCGATCTTGCCGCAGGAGTAGCCTTCATTGCCGCGCCATTCTTGCTTGGCTTCACCGCTCTGGCTTCGATCTACTACCCGGTTATGGCAGCTGGCGTGATCGCGGTGGTTACCTGTACCTCGCGAGCCAACCAATCAGGCCGACAGAACGCCGCTGCCTGAGCACGTCTATCAAGGACACAAGAGTTGTTATCAACAATGCCACCCTGCATGCCCCGATCACGGCATGCAGGGTTTGCCACGTCTGGAGTTTGGCGCTCCACGACCTGAGCCATAGCCCAACGCCCTCAGCGCCATGATTCAGTCGGCAGAAAAATTACGCGTACGGAACTCAATTCCTCACTATTCTGACCTTTGCAGAATCAGCCAACAGCGTTGAGCCCGTGAAAGCGGGCCCGCTTGTCGCAAGGCGAGGCGGTGTGCGGATCCCAACAGAGGCACCGCTCCGCTTATTTCTTGAGCACCGGATAGCCATCGACATAAATCGAGTCAGTCGCATTGGCTGGCAAGTGGCAAGTCAGACAATCGGTCTTGTAATCGGTCGATTTCGTCTTGGTCGGGGCGCCCTGATCAAACCATGCCCAGCCCCAGCCGTCGCCCCACAACTTGTTGTCGGGATGGCTGTTCTTGCTGTCCTTCACCATAACGAACCAGCCTTTCAAGGCTTTCGTATGGCTGACAGTGCCCGTTGTCATTGGTCCCGTCGTCGCCTCGAACACCTCTTTTACTAGCGTCGTGCCGTCCGCGAACTTGCCGGTAGCGCGATGCCCGGCTGCAGCACCGGGCGAGGCATAGACGATATGCATCTCCTTTGATCCGGGTGTGCCATCGGCCGCCACAGCCCAAGTGCCGAGATATTGATAGGTATCACGATAATCGGCAGGTACGCGCAAGGTGCCTGCGGCGTCAGCGCCGCTATTGACAGCAACACCCGTATTCGATTGCGGCGCACAGGCCGACACAATCAGTACACCGACCAACGATAACGCGCACAACCCAGCGACAGCCGCACTGCAGTATTGCATGTCTATTGGTCCAACCGGGGATAGAATTGTGTCCACACCATATCTTTCTTGGCACCATCGATATGACATTGCGCGCACTCAGCGGCAGACCTCAACGTCGCGGTCGCAAATTTGGGTTCGCCATGATTGAAGTTATAGTATCCCCAATTTTGGGTGTCTGCATAACGCTTGCTGTCCTTAACTGAAACATCCGCGCCGTTGAGCTTCCCCGGGAAATATCCGCGCCCCGATGTCTCGTCTCGCGAACCGTCTGGATGTGTTCCTTTCAAGGTCAGTTGAAGCTCCTTGAACATGATTGTCCCTTCAGGGAAGACACCGGTCTTTTTGTATTCGTCGTAGGCCCAGGGCTGGATATAGACGTTGTGATACTCCGGGAAGTTGGCCTTGCCGCCGTTCAGTGCGTGCGGGGTCAACGGCGAGCCCATATACACCCACCGTTCGAAATTCTTTGGCAGGACCAGATTGCCGTCTGCAGTATACTCGGGGAGATAACGCTCTGCCCCTGTCTGCGTCGCGCTTCCGCCCTGTTTTTCCACTCCCGTTTCGGTCGGCTCGCTACACCCGGCTAGCAAAAGAGCTGAGGCTGCAAACAGAAGCGACCCTTTCGGAATGAGCATGAGATATCTCCCTGTTGACGTAGGCATTTGCTAACGCAATGCTTGTTTCTTCATGATGAAAGCCATGTAGATCAAATATTTGTGCAGAAGGGCTCTTTCTCTTGTCCAAACGTCTCTTGTCGCGAATCGACCTTGATGCGCTGTTCGATCAACTGCGTGTCGAGCCGATCGCTTTTTCCGAATGCTTCATTGCCCCCGCTTGGGCGTTGGCCTTTTCAGCCACCCCGGCATCAGGTCTTCACTATGTGTTGCATGGCGAAGGTGAACTGGTGTTAGGGTCGGACGCGCCTGTTCCCTTCGGCCCGGAAACGCTGCTTGTTACCCCGCGGGACACCCCTTACCGCATCCAGGCGCGGTCTACTCCAGAGGCACGGACAGGTTGTGGGGGTGTGGTCGCGGTAACCATCGACCTTGGACAACCCACACTGAAGCGCTGGCAGGCAGGAAGTGACGAGCCAGAGCTGAAGATCGTCTGCGGCCATTTCCGTGCAATACAGGCTGGCAATCGCGACCTGTTCGGTGCGCTTGATGCACCGGTGGTCGAGTATTCCGGCAAAGATAGTGTCGGCAGTCTGATGCCATTGATCCGCACCGAGCTCAGTGAGAACAACACGGGCGGCCGGACGATGGCCGCAGCGATGCTGCGCCAGGTTTTGGTGATACTGTTGCGGCGCGGGCTCGCCGAACAGCAGAGTTGGCTTGGTTCGCTTGATCTGGTTAGCGATGAGCAGGTGATGCGCGCCTTTAGCGCCATGGTGCATGAGCCCGGTGCGGCACACAGTGTGATGTCTCTGGCGCAGCTGGCATGCTTAAGTCGGTCAGCCTTCATCAAGCGGTTCCGGGCGTCGTTCGGGCACCCTCCCGCCACAGTGCTGCGCGAACTGCGCTTGCTCGCTGCGGCAGACCGGCTGCTGCATAGCCGCGCATCTGTCGAGCAGGTCGCGCGCGGCGTGGGCTATGCGAGCCTGAGCAGCTTTTCGCGTGCCTTTACCACGCGGTTCGGCGTTAACCCGGCTGCATATCAGGCGCGCTCTCAAGAATCAGGCGTTTGACGCATAGATTGGGCTCCTGCGGCTGAGGTGTTGCTTTATTCATTTTGGCGGAGGCACATAATATAAATTTTGAAAATATGGTAGCGAAACGCGAGCATAGGTGTTCGCCTAGTCGATCGCCTCACTATATGAATATCCGGGGGCAATTGTGAAGTAACGGCCTGATGAAAAATCGGCGGTCGCGTTATATTCCCGTAATTTTATCGGTCCGCAGCCTAGCATCGCGCAGCGGTTGTTTGTCGCTGGATTTAGACTGGATTTGGGAAGCTAGGGCTTCGGGCTATTGGTGATAGCGCGAAGCACGGAGGCGAAGATAAGGGTCGCAAAGCCTTATGATTGAAGTGCGTCAGCTCAGATTTGCAGTAGCCACCGCCGATGCCCAGAATTTCTCACGCGCCGCCGAAGCAATGCGCATCAAGCAGTCGACGTTGAGCAGACGAATAGCCACCTTGGAGGCGCGTCTCGGGATCAAGCTCTTTGAACGCAGCACGCGCGGCGCGATACCGACCGAACAAGGCAAGGCGTTTCTGAGTGTTGCCCGGCGCATTCTCACCGATATCGACAATCTTCAGACGACAGCCCGCGCGGTCAGCTATGGCGAAGAGGGCAGGATCGCGGTCGGCTTTTGTGCGTCCCTGATGGCCGGCAACATGCGCGCGACCATTGGCGAATATATGCGGCGTCACCCCGACATTCAGTTTGACGGGATCGAGTCGGATCCCGAGCGTATGTTCAGTGACCTGAAGGCACGGATTATTGACGTGGCTCTGATGCCGTCGGACGCGCACGACGCCGGCATCCTCCGGCGCTCGGCTTGGTCGGAGCGTTTGCTGGTGGCTTTGCCGAAAGACCATCAACTGGCCACATCAGACCGGATTCACTGGAGCGATTTGCGCCGCCAGGTTTTTGTGCTGCCCAGTCAGGGCGTGGGCCCGGCGATGGCGCGCACGTTGAAGCGCCGATTGTCGGATCAGGGCTATCGTGCGCACCTGATCATGCAAGACACAAGCCTCGAAAGTGTTCTGAGCACGGTACCGTTTGGCCGGTACATCACGCTGGCCACCGAAGCCTCGATCGGAGTGCATTGGCCGGAACTAACGTTCCTCGAAATCATGGATCAGGGCGGCCCTGCGCGGCTCGACTATGCTTTCTACTGGCGCGAAGAAAACGACAATCCGGCGCTGAAGCGTTTCTTCGATTTGATCAGCGAACGCTACCCGGCCTGACCCGAGCGCCGCAATTTGGCGAAGGACCGGTCGGTCGCAATGAAACGCTCGATCATCGGCGGGATCAGTCGTTCAGGTGATGGAGCATCTTTGGTATCGCCGCCGTTGATCGCCAAGCCATAGGCGAGCAGTTCGCGGTGAAGGCGGGACGACAGCTCGATGGTTACCTTGACCGGCTTTTCGTCGGCCAGATCGGCCAATTTCAATCGAGTCACGATCCGCCTCCCAGTACGAGGTCACGGGTCACCAGCACGCGCACAGGAAAACCCGGACGGATCGTCAGTGTCGGCCGTACGTCGAGCTCGCGGCTGACCACCTGTTCGCCCGCGCGGTCGATGCTGTCCTGCGAGCCGCGGCGCAGCGCGCGGGTGAGATTGTCGTCATTGCCAGCGCCAAGCTCGCCGCCAACACCCAGCAGAGTCGAGACCAGTGCTGCCCGCAGAACGCCGCCCCAATGGAAGTCCACGCCGTCTTGCAGCCCGGCAAAGCCGGATGGGTCCCCGCCGGGTTGGCGTTCCAGCACCATCGACCGGCCATCGGGCAAGATCAGGCGGTTCCATGCGAGTTGGACCCGGCGCTGGCCGAAGGACACGTCGGCATTATAGTCGCCGATCAGTCGCGATCCCTGGGGGATGAGCAGGATGCGGCCGGTGACGCTGTCATAGACTGGCTCGGTGACCTGCGCGGTGACCTGACCTGGAAGATCGGAGCGAATCCCGGTGATGAGGGCAGCAGGAATGATACTGCCCGCCTGCAAGACATAGGTGCCCGCAGGTGGCTCGATCCGACTCGCTGATACCGTCCGGCGCTCGGCGTGGCGGTCGGCAAAGGCGGGACGCTGAGCCTCTGCTGCAAGTTGCGGCACCGGCGGCCCACCGCCGGGATCGGCAACTTCCGATCCGTCACCGACAGCAGCTGCCCCCGCACCGCCACCAAAGAACAGGCGGCTTTCGCGAGCGGCGCTGCGTTCCTGCATAAGCCGCTGTCGTTCGGTCTCGGCTGCCGTTTGCGCAGGCGTTGGCGCAGGACCAGTGGGCGGCGCAGCGCCGATCGGTGGGAGCTCGGCGACATCGCCGCGCTGTTGTGCCGCCAGGATCGGCGCGCCGAGATCGCCGGGCAGGGGCGGGCCCAGCTTGGGGACATCACCATAGTCGCGAGGGGCATCGGCCAATGCATCGGGCCGCGCCGCGCCTTCGGTGTTGAGCAGCTCCTCGCGCTCGGCCCGGCTCGCGGGCTGCAGGGCATAGATCAACGCACCGCCGACAAGGGCAAAGCCGCAAGCCGACGCGATGCCGATGGCCTTGCGCGACAGCCGCATGACGCGCGGCGGATCTCCGCGCAGCTTGACCGCCTCTTCTGGCGTTGGAGCAGCTTCGTCGCTCATGACGGCGTCCTCCGGCGTTCCTTGCGGATCTCGACGCGCTGCTGCGAACGGCGGTCGCCAAGGCGCAGTTCGGCGCGCTCGAGCAGCCGGTCGACGACCATGAAGCGGCCTGACACGCGGTAGTTGAGGAGCTCGGCCTGATTGCCTTCGCCAAGCCCGAACAGCGGCGGCATCTGACCTTGCGAAACGCTTTCGGGAAACTCGATGAAAGTCTGCCGCCCGTCATCGAACACGCGCACCGGTCGCCACGCAGGCCGATCGCCCGACAGACGGTAGGCAAAATTGAGCGCCTCGACCGGAATATTGGCAGCAATTGGTGCTGCGCGCCTCTCGGCTTCCTGCGCCTGCTGCAAGGCGATCAACTCGTCCTGCGGATAGGTCCAGGAGACCGACGCCATGTAGACCGACGGATTGGCGCGCAGCTCGATATGATAGGTGCGCCGGTCGGTATTGATGACGAGGTTTGTTGTGATATCGGAGCGGACCGGCTTGACCAGAATGTGGACACGGGCGCTGGCCCCGCGTCCGCTTACGGTGTCGCCGATCAGCCAGCGCACGGTATCGCCGGCAGCGACAGGTCCGGCGCCAACCAGCTGCTCGCCTTCCTGCAGCGCAATGTCGGTCACCTGTCCCGGCGCGGTATAGACCTGATAGAGCGCGCCGGGCGCCCAGGCGTAGTTCTGGATCGCGTTGATGAACTGCTCGCCCTCGGGTTGCACGCGCGCGGCGGCGTTTGCCGCTCCCACCCGATCCCGGGGCAAGGAAGGTTGGGAGCGGCGCGCGGCGGGGGAGGGGGCTCGCCGCGATTCGGATTGCGTCTGCATTGTTGCGCTGGTCCCCGAATCGATGACCACTTGCGCCGGTTCTAGGGCCACCATCTGTGCTGAAGCCGGACAGGCGGTTGTTCCAAGCAGAACGGGCAAGAGGGTGACCGCAAGGCGACCGTGAATGGGCGAGATCATGAGCCAAGTTCCTTTGACCAGTTGATGGCATTGACGAAGATGCCGAGCGGATTCTTGCGCAGGGCATCGGGGGTGCGCGGGGTCTGGACGGTGATCGTCAGGATCGCGGTCCAGCGACTGGTCTCGGCAAGGCTACCATCGCGGTAGCGGCGTTCGACCCAGGCAACGCGAAAGCTGGCCGGCGAGGCGCGGATGACGCTGGTGACATCGATCCCGACCTGTTCGCGGCCTACAGCCGCGAAGGGATCGTTGGTCCGGGCATAATCGTTGAGCACCAATGCGCCGCGGTCGGTGACAAAGTCATAGGCGCGCAGCCAGTTTTGGCGGACAATGATCGGATCGTCGGGAATGCTGCGCACCTGTTCGATAAACCGCGCCAGGTGGAAGGCGATCTGCGGGTCGCTTGGGTTAAAGTCGCTGACCGCAGGGGCGACGGCCTGGGCTTCGCCAAGCTTGTCGACCTGCACCACCCATGGAATGATCGAGCCCTGTGAACCCTGCCAGACGATCCCCGCAGTGAGACAGGCGGACAGACCGAGCGCGCCGAAAAAGGCATAGCGCCAGCTTCGCGCCTGTATCCGCGCCGAGCCGATGCGCTCGTCCCAGACTTGGGCTGCGCGTTGGTAGGGCGTCTCCGGTTCGGGCGTCTTGCCGTAGCGGATCGAAGGTCGTCGGAACATGTGCGTCAGTCCTTTTCTGAAGTGTCGATCGACGCGCCGCCGCCGTGGCTGTCGCCCGATTTGAGTGTGTGCGCGGCGATGCTCGCGCCGTGGGAAATCGTCTGCCGGTCCTTCATCGCCTTGGCCCAGGCTGGCTGGTCGGCACCGGTATCTGACGGCGCAGGCGGCGATGGCGGCGGCGTGTTAGGTCCGGGCGTGATGCTGCCGCCGGTCTTGGTGATGGCGTCGCGGCTGCCTTCGCGGAACGATTGCTTCACGCCGTCACCGGCCTTCCTCAGCGGCGATGTTGCAGCGCTGGCGGCATATTCGCCGACGGCACGCGCGCCGCTTGCCACCGCTGCGCCGCCCGACTTGCCGGCAGAGCCGAGGGCGTAAGCCATGGTCGCGCCGCCTGCGGCGCGCGACGTCCCTTGCGCGACATTGGAGGCAGCACTGGCGACCGCGCCGCCCGCCAGTTTCGCGCCGGCGACAGCGCCTGCGGCAGCGCCGCCCGCGAGCAGCGCGGTGCCGGCTGCGGCGCCGGCGCCAAGCTGAGGTCCGCCCGACACGATGCCATTGGCGATCCCGGGACCGAAGATGCCAAGGCCGAGCAGCGCCAGGCTTGCCAGCACGATCGACAGCGCGTCCTCAATCGTGGGTTCGCCCGCGATGGCAGTTGTGAACTCGGAGAAGATGGTCGAGCCGATGCCAACGATCACCGCGAGCACCAGCACCTTGATGCCCGACGAGACGACATGGCCAAGAACGCGCTCGGCCATGAAGGCAGTCTTGCCGAACAGGCCGAACGGGATCAGCACGAAGCCGCAGAGCGTGGCCAGCTTGAACTCGATGAGCGTGATGAACAGCTGAATCGATAGAATAAAGAAGGCGATGATGACGATCGCCCAGGCGACCAGCAGGATCACGATCTGCAGGAAATTCTCGAAGAAGCTGACAAAGCCGAGCAGCTCGGAGATCGATTCCAGCAAGGGATAGGCGGCATCGAGCCCCACTTGCGCGACCCTTCCTGGCTGTAACAGTTCGGCAGCCGTAAACCCGGTGCCACTGGCCTTGAGGCCAAGCCCGGCGAAACTCTCGAACACGATGCGTGCGAGGCTGTTCCAGTTGCCGATGATGTAGGCGAAGATCCCGACAAACAGGGTCTTCTTGACGAGGCGGGCAAGAATGTCGTCCTGCTCGCCCCATGACCAGAACAGCGCTGCCAGCGTGACGTCGATGACGATCAGCGTGGTCGCGATGAAGGCGACTTCGCCGCCCAGAAGGCCGAACCCGCTGTCAATGTAGCGCGAAAAGATGTCGAGGAAGCGGTCGACGACGCCGGTGCCACCCATGTCAGCGATCCCCCGCCATATCGAGGGTGGGATCCCCGCTGTTGTCAGCCACAGGGGGCACGACCGCCGCATCACGCTCGGCTTGCCCCAGGAACCGGCGGCGTTCCTCTGCCCAGGCTGCGGTGCAGATATCGACCGATGCCGCCTCAATGCCCAGTCTTGAGCAATAGCCAAGGGTGGCCTTTGCACCGTCTCCGGATACATCCGCCGCAGCTATCGGAGCGCTTGGCGGCGGCGCAGGCTCTTCGCGCAATTCGAGCATGGCCATGGTGATGGCAATGGCGACGAAGGCGCTGGACCCAATCCGCGCAAAGAGCTTGCTGTCCATCGCCTCAGTTCCCGAACAGCCGGGCATTGCCCGGAACATAGGGCCGGCGATCGCCGAGGAAGCGGCGCAGCTGTTCGCGTGCCTGCGCCTTGGCGGTCGCTTGCGCAGCGGCGTCGAGCGATTGTGCGCGCGCGAGCGAGGCGACCGTGGCGGTCAGGTCCGCGAGTTGCTGCGCCTGCACTGCCAGTAGCTGATTGCCAGCCTGGGCGGCCTGAAGCGCGCCGGTTGCCGACTGACTTGAGCCAACGAGGCTGTCGACGGCGGCGCGCGTGCCGTCGATATTGCCAACCACGCCGGCTTGAACCCGTAGGGCATCCTCGAACGCGCCGACGCTGTTCTGCCACCGGGCTTCAGCACCCTGGACCAGCTCGCGCTGCGGCCCGGTCATCGAGCCCGCGCGATAGTTGTTCTGGAACTCGCGTTCGATCTGACGGACGTCGTAAGCCACGCGCTGCGCCTGCCCGAGCAAGGCCTGGGTCCGCCGGATCTGCGCCTGCAGCGGTTCGAGCACGGTGAGTGGCAGCGATTGCAGGTTGCGCGCCTCGTTGACGAGCGAGGTGGCCTGGTTCTGGAGCTGCCAGATCTGGTTGTTGATCTGCTCGAGCGTGCGCGCGGCGGTCAGGATGTTCTGGGCATAGTTGCGCGGGTCGAACACCACGCCGCCGATCTGGGCGCTGGCGGCCGTCGGCTGCATGGCGCTGACGCTGACCGAGAGGACGGCTGCACCGGCAGCGAGCATCGAGGCGAGTCTATGGCGTTTCATGGGCACTACTCCTGGGGTTGGTCCAACCGGGGACCGGGCTGGGGAAGGGGCGAAGGGCCGGGCAGTAGCTCGGCTGCCCAGGCCAGACCGCGATGGCGCAGCCAGCGCGGAGCAAAGTCGGCGCAGCCGTGCACGCCCGTGATCGCATCGATCGCGAGCTGGTCGGCCTTTGATGAGGTGGCAGTGAAGGCGAGCGCGACTTCGCCCAGGCCAAGTTCGAACAATCGGTTGCCGCGCGCCGACTGACAGTAATAGTCGCGCTTGGGCGTCGCCCGCGCGATGATCTCGATCTGCCGGTCATTGAGGCCGAAGCGCCGATAGATCGCCAATATTTGTGGTTCGACCGCACGTTCGTTGGGGAGGAAGATGCGGGTGGGGCAGCTCTCGATGATGGCAGGCGCGATCGCCGAGCTTTCGATGTCGGCGAGGCTCTGGGTCGCAAACACCACGCTCGCATTCTTCTTGCGCAGCGTCTTGAGCCATTCACGCAGTTGTGCGGCAAAGGCCGGGCTGTCGAGGACAAGCCAGCCCTCGTCGATGATGATCATCGTCGGCGAGCCGTCGAGCCGGCCTTCGATGCGGTGGAACAGATAGGACAGCACGGCAGGGGCTGCGGCCGAGCCCGTCAGTCCTTCGGTTTCGAAGGCCTGAAAGCTGGCCTCGCCCAGACGTTCGCTCTCGGCATCGAGCAGCCGCCCGAACGGCCCGCCAATGCAATAGGGCGCCAGCGCCTGCTTCAAGGCCTGCGATTGGAGCAGGACGGCCAACCCGGTGAGCGTGCGCTCGGTCATGGGCGCGGTGGCGAGCGAGGTCAGCGCCGACCAGAGATGCTCCTTGGTAGCGGGATCAACCGTTACGCCTTGAGCGGTAAGGATCGCCTGGAGCCATTCGGCCGCCCAATTGCGCTCCGCCGGTTCGTCGATCCGGGCCAGCGGTTGCAACAGCACCGTGCCAGTGCTGTCCTCAGCCAGGCCGGAACCGGTCAACGAATTGCCGAGGTCCTGCCAGTCCCCACCGCATGCGAGCGCCGCTGCCCGGATAGAGCCGCCGAAATCGAAGGCAAAGACCTGGGCGCGATCATAGCGCTGAAACTGCAGCGCCATCAGCGCGAGCAGCACCGACTTGCCGGCCCCGGTCGGGCCGACGATCAGAGTGTGCCCGACGTCGCCAACATGGAGCGAAAACCGGAATGGGGTCGAGCCTTCGGTCCGCGCATAGAATAATGGGGCGGCGTTGAAGTGATCGTCCCGTTCCGGCCCGGCCCACACGGCAGACAGGGGGATCATGTGGGCAAGGTTCAATGTGGAGATCGGCGGTTGCCGGACATTGGCGTAGACATGGCCGGGGAGCGATCCGAGCCAGGCCTCGACCGCGTTCATGCCTTCGACGATCACGGTAAAGTCGCGGCCCTGGATGACCTTTTCGACCAGACGCAGCTTCTCCGCAGCCAGCGCCGGATCCTCGTCCCACACCGTCACCGTCGCGGTGACATAGGCCTGGCCGACAAAATCCGATCCGAGCTCCTGCAGCGCGGCATCGGCATCGGCGGCCTTGTTCGAGGCATCGCTGTCGAGCAGCGTCGAAGCCTCGTTGGTCATCACCTCCTTGAGGATGCTTGCAACCGACTTGCGCTTGGCGAACCATTGCCTGCGGATCTTGGCGGTCAGCTTTGTGGCGTCGATCTTGTCGAGCATGACTGCGCGGGTCGACCAGCGATAGGCGAAGGCGAGCCGGTTGAGCTCGTCGAGCAGACCCAGGAAGGTGCTGCTGGGAAAGCCGACCACGGTCAGCGTGCGCAGATGCGCGCGACCGAGGCGCGGCTCGAGCCCGCCAGTTAACGGCTGATCGGCCAGCAGCGCGTCCAGATGCATCGGGATCTCGGGAACGCGGACGCGGTGACTGCGGGTGGAAACGCAACTGTGCAGGTATGTCAGCGTCTCACCGTCATCGAGCCACGCGACCTCGGGCACAAAGCCATCGATCAGGCGCAGCAGGCGCTCGGTGCGGTCGACGAAGAGGTCGAGCAGTTCTTTGGGATTGATGCCCTTTTCGGCCTTGCCCTCGTAGAGCCAGCTTTCGGCGCGGGCCGCGTCTTCGGCGGGCGGCATCCACAGCAGGGTCAGGAAATAGCGGCTTTCGAAATGGGCGCCTTCCTCGGCAAACTGCGCGGCGCGTTCGCGCTCGATTAGCGCAGAAGCGGGATCGGGAAAGTCGCTGTCGGGGTAGTCCAGCGCCGGGCGGCGCACTGCCTCGACGAAGATGGCCCAGCCTGAACCCAGTCGCCGCAGCGCGCTGTTCAGGCGCGCGGTCGTCGCGATCAGTTCTGCGGGCGTCGCGCTGTCGAGATCGGGACCGCGAAAGCGGGCCGAGCGCTGAAAGCTACCGTCCTTGTTGAGCACGACGCCGGGTGCGACCAGCGCAGCCCAGGGCAGGAAGTCGGCAAGCCGGTCGGCCTTGTTCCGGTATTCGCGAAGCGAAAGCATGGGATCAGACCCTCAGGAAAGTGGGGAAGCGCAGATGCCGTCGCGCGACATCGACGAATTGCGGATCGCGCCGCGCCGCCCAGACCGAGACCATGTGGCCCAGCGCGAAGATCACCACGCCGGCGATCCACAGGCGCAGGCCAAGCCCGATCGCGGCGGCCAGCGTCGCATTGGTGATCGCCAGCCCGCGCGGTGCGCCACCAAGCAGGATATGCTCGGTCAGCGCGCGGTGAACCGGAACGACAAAGCCCGGCACGGCTTCTGGCGCCGCGGTCTCCATCAGACGAGAGCCCCGCCGCCGAACGAGAAGAACGACAGGAAGAAGGATGAGGCGGCAAAGGCGATCGACAGGCCGAACACGATCTGGATCATCCGTCGCGCCCCGCCCGAGGTGTCGCCGAAAGCGAGTGCTAGACCAGTCGCAATGATGATCATCACCGCGACGATCTTGGCGACGGGGCCCTGGATGGACTCGAGGATCGACTGGAGCGGCGCCTCCCACGGCATCGATGAGCCCGCCGCATGGGCAGGGCCCGTAATGGCAAGAGCAACGAAGCCGCCGAGCATGGCAGCGGAGAGGCGGGCACGGGCGCGCGATAGGGTGCGGATCACGATGAAACTCCTGTGGCTGGGGGTGTGATTGGTAGGATCTGGTAGTCGCCGCGATCATCGAGCCCGGTGACCTCAGCGAGTTCGGCGAGCCGCCGTCCGGTCCCGTCGCGGACCAGGACGGCGATCACATCAATGGTCTCGGCGATCAGCGCGCGCGGCACAGTGACGACGCTTTCCTGGATCAGCTGCTCCATGCGCCGCAGGACCCCAAGCGCCGATCCTGCGTGGATCGTGCCGACGCCTCCGGGATGGCCGGTGCCCCAGGCTTTGAGTAGGTCGAGCGCTTCGGCTCCGCGCACCTCGCCGATCGGGATGCGGTCGGGCCGCAGGCGCAGGGCCGAGCGAACCAGGTCGGAGAGCGTGACCACGCCGTCTTTGGTGCGCAGCGAGACAAGGTTGGGCGCTGCGCATTGCAGTTCGCGCGTGTCCTCGATCAGGACCACGCGGTCGTCGGTCTTGGCGACTTCGGCCAGCAGCGCGTTGGTGAGGGTGGTCTTGCCGGTCGACGTGCCGCCAGCGACCAAGATGTTCTTCCGGGCCGCAACGGTGCGAACCAGCGCGTCGGCCTGCCATGCAGACATGATGTTCGCTGCAACGTAATCTGCGAGCGTGAACACCGCGACGGCGGGCTTGCGGATCGCGAAGCTCGGCGCTGCCACCACCGGCGGCAGCAGACCTTCGAAGCGCTCACCCGTATCGGGAAGCTCCGCCGACACCCGCGGCGCCTTGGCATGAACCTCGGCTCCGACATGATGCGCCACCAAGCGGATGATCCGCTCGCCATCGGCAGCACACATCCCGCTCCCCGTATCGGCGATCCCGGCTCCGAGCCGGTCGATCCACAGCCGTCCATCGGGATTGAGCATGACCTCGATGACCGAGGCATCTTCAAGCCAGGCGGCAATCTCCGGCCCGAGCGCAGTGCGCAGCATGCGCGCTCCGCGCGACGATGCTTGCGACTGGATGGGGATGACGCTCATGAATTGCCTCGTGTCGGCGAGGCAACCAATCATCGGCTGCGCTCGTGAGGCAGATCAAAGAGACATCAAAGCGGGTGAATGCAACAGCGAGTTGCGGGCGGCGTATCTTAGCGGAAAGGCAGAAAGGCTAGCGTAGTATGAGCCTCAAATGACCGCTTGATTGGACAATCCGGAAAGTCGGCTTTTAAGCTGTGGAGGGGCTACGCGGCCCTCCGCTCATAAGGCAAGCATCTTGGCAAGTAAGTCGGCGGAGGCATGTGCACCGACGCGATCAACTGGCGCTTTGCGCGCGCGCAGCGGGCAGGAGATTTGGTGACGCCTGCCGCGGTAACAAGCTATACTTGGGCGGCAACGAAGCGGTTGGTCTATGGCATTCAAAAGAGTTGATCAGATTCTCACGGCGGACGCTCGCTATGCAGGACTTGTCGTCGTCGACGGCGACGGCGCTCGTCCGATCGACCTGCCCGCGCACCACGCCGCCGTCGCGTCCGTCACGCTGCGCGGCACCGCGCCGGGCGAGGTGCGGGATGCATTCGACCGTGCGCGCAATCTCGTCATCTATGCCTATTTCGATTATGATCTATTGGTGAATGCCGAAATCCAGGCGCTCGGCGCGGTCGAACTCGCGCTTCGATTACGGCTGGCGGGGCAATCGAGCGACACGTTGCACAACCTCGTCGAGCGCGCGCGCAAACACGCTATCTTTCCCAAATGGTCTCGCGCGCAACCGATCGATCGCGCGCAGTCGCTGGTCGCGATGCGCAATGGCCTGTCGCACGGCACCACCGACATCCACACGCCGGGAATGACGATGATCGTACTCGAAGGCTGCGCCTGGGCGATCGACTGCGCCTTTCCTTGATCGGCGCTCAGTGTTGGGGATAGCCGAGCTTGCCTAAGGGAAGTCCGGGCGGCGCGAATCGCTTCTTCGACAGGTCGAGCTCGCCCAAGGTCCGCAATTTGTCTTCAAGGCGTTCGTCGATCCACGCCCGCGATCGGTCGGTGAGCACCATGCCCGGTTTGCGGTTATAGGCGATCATCGGATCGATATTGCCCCTGCCTGCCGCAGCGTTTCGCTGCGTCGAGGCGAAGCTGTCCGATTTCATCGCCGCCATCATCGCGCGGAACGACACGCCATCGTCGAGCGTCCCGTCGAGGAACCGAGTATCGTGCACCCGCACATAATTGGCCCAATTTTGCTTCCACGGCCGCAGGGCGATCTCCGCCCTGCTGGCGACATCGACATCGTCACGATGTTCGCGGCCGATTGCCTTGCCGAAGATCATCAGATCGTCCGGGCTATGGACGAGGCGCCCGAGATACAGAACGTCGCCGTCCTTGACCTGCCGGGGATGGATTGCGCTGGGATACGTGAACGCCCAATTAGCGCCCGACTCCGCGACGACATCGTCGGTGCGGAGATCACGGCTCGCCTTGTTGTCACCCGTTCCTGAGAATTTGACAAAGGCCTGATTGGCAAAGGAGGGCGTGGCCGCAGTCGACGTGACGAACGGACTGTCGGCGGGAACCTTCGCGCCGAAATCGGGGAGCGATTGCTTGGGCTTTCCCGGATTGGCGACGCGCCGCGCTTCGAGGATTTTCTCCCACTCCTTGAGCTTCACCGGGGTGAGATCGGCGCCGGCCAGCTTCCATAGCCGCTCGAAATAGTCGCCGCAGGTCGAGACGATCGCGGGATCGCCGGCGGCGAAGCCGAATTCGTGGTTTCGCCGCATCGCCGCCTCGGTGACGTTGGCGCTCGTCGCGATCACGCTGGCGTTGCCGAACAGATAGAGCTTCGCGTGCAGCCCGCGCACGCCGCGCACCTTGCCGCCCGCCGCCAACACCGCGCGCAGTGCCGCGATGTCGCTGACGCCCTGGTCGAAGCAGTTTAGATCGAAGCGCGTGATCAGTTCGATGTTCTTGGCCGTGCCCTCGCGGACGATCCGTTGTAGCGCCGTCGCCTTAACGAACGGGCAGACGATCCGGAGACCGGAAGGATGGGCGCGTCGCGCCGCCAGGAGCTCGCGCTCCCACGCCTCGCTGATCAACCGAAAATCCGCCATCCGCCCCCTCTTTCCCACAACCCCCGGCGTCATGCCTGGATATACCATCAGGATGGTAGCAGGATATAGCCACTGGTGGCCGCGACCACCAAGGCGATCACCACGCGCGCCGCCCATTTGCCGAGTTCCTCGACGAACGCGCCGGTGAACCGGTCGATCGGCCTGGGCTCGCTCGCCATCAGTCGTCCTCGGCGAAATAGTCGGCAAGCATCTGCTGCTCGTCGACCCGAGCGTCTGCCCACAAGATCGGGATCGTCCCTGCGGCGGGATTTGAGCGGCGCGAGCGCACCGCGAGGAGCGCTATCGCGATCGGCTCACCGCCGTGGGTCGGTTCAGCGTCATAGGTGCCGGTGAGGATCGCCGCCGCGTGCGTGCGCTCGATCCGCTCGACACAGGCGAGGAGGTCGCGCCACAGCGGCCTGACTCGGAAGTCGCGCTCGGGCTTGCGCCCGATCAGCCCGAGGCGTTCGGCCTGGACGAAGGACGCGAGATCGAGCCATTCGCGCAATTCTGCGAGGTCGTCAGCGGCATCCGGCCCGAGATCGGATTGAAAAAGCAGGCTGTGGGTGGCGAGCATCGCCTTGAGCTGTAGTTCGCTCCGAAATGGTGCCACCGGTACCGGTACGCGGCCCTCGGTCCAAGCGAACATCTCCACGAAATTGGCGGCGGCCTCTTCGGCCGTGGGGCGCATACGCGGACGAAGGAATTCATCCTCGGGCTGGCGCAGCGCGACGGCGATTTTGCGGAGCTGCGCTGGGCGCACCCGGATGCCGCGCTCGACGCGCTGCACCGTCGCGAGCGAGACACGGGCTTCGCATGCCAGCGTTTGCTGCTTCCAGCGGAAGAACATCCGCTGCAATTTCACGAAATTGGCGATGGCGGCGCCGTCGAGGACAAAAGTCGCTGAGGGATCGATCGTGGTCATGGCTGTCGGTATGATGCAGTTTGTCTGTAAATTAGAGAGTGATATGCACGTCAGTTTGGTCACCCAACCCCCGTCCGAAAATCCATGCGGGAGCCACCCCACGCCGGCGAACGGATCGATAAGGACGTCACGGTGGCGGTGAAGCGTCACGTCATTGATACCAACTATCTCGGCTATGATGACTTGGCCGCGTTTCTTGGCCGCTCGACCGACAATTACGCGGTGATCGCGGAGATGACATTGGTCGAGGTGCACAAGAAAGCGGCGGCGTTCCAGGCGCGCCAGCTCCTCAAAATCCTGTGTCGGCACCCGCGCCAGGTCATCATCCTACGCAGCACGCTCGATCTCTATCGCGATCGAGGTGACAGCAAAGGGCTGGTCAACCGCCTCATCGAGCCGAAACAGACCGGGTCATTCGGCGAATATTGCCGCACCGTGATTGACGTTCCCGACGACGAGCACGTCGATGCGCACTTCGCGCTGATGGAGGAGCAGTCGCGCGCGCAGGTCGCCGACCTGCAAGCGTCGGTCGGCAACATCCTCAACCTATTCGAGCGCTGCGTGACGATCTTCGAGCGTGGTGAGCTCGACAGGTTGCGCAAGCGGATTCCTTATTCGGAAGCGTTGCAGCGCAAGCTCATCCACCTCAGCATGGACATCCACAAAGTGTTGCTGCGATCGCTCAACATCGAGCAGCGCTTCTACCCCAAGACGACGCCATGCACGCTTAACACGTTTGTGTTCCGCTACGCACTTTGCGTCGTGATCTTCCTGACACGCTGGATCCGTCACGGCGAGGCCAAAGAGATTCGGCAAGAGCGGCTCGTCAACCACGTGATGGATTTGAAGACGGCGGCGGTCGCGACCTTCTTCGACGGACTCAAGACGCATGACGAAATGCCCAAGGACGTCCATCTCGAGGCGAAATATGTGCTATCGGCGATCGGTGCCTATACCAATTGCGGCAAAGGCGGATGGCGATGACGCCCAGACGCACCATGCAGCGGACGATCGAGATTGCTGACTTTGAACTGCCGCGCGGGGCGGTGTCGATCCAGCAGCTGATGGCGATGCCGCGGTCGGTATGGGATCATCTGCGCAGCGAGATAACCCGCCGCCGTCAGACCGATCCCGCGCATCCAATCGCGCGGTGCCGCTTGTGCAAGGGGCCGATCTTCATTCGCGCGCATTTCGCCGACGGCGAACATGCACCGGTCTTCGCACACTATCCCGAGAGTCCGACCGACTGTCCCTGGTATCAGGGCGTCAACCTGAAGCCCGACGACGCGCGCGCCGCGCAATATCAGGGTCATCAGGAATCGGCGCTGCATCGCTGGCTGTGCGAGACGATTGCCGAAGTGCTCGGCAAAGACCCGCGCTGCCAGCTCGTCACCGTAGAAACCTACCGGCGCCCCGCAATCGCGGCCCGGGGACGTTTTCCCGATGTCTATGCCGAGTTGGACGGGCTCGGAAAATTCGCGATCGAAGTACAGCTCTCCAAACCCTTCGCGCCCGAGATCATCGCGCGTCACCTTCATTATGAAGCCGAGGGCGTGGCGCTGCTGTGGGTGTTCCGCGAACTTCCTCCAGAACTGCCGCAAGGCTTTCACGATGTCATCACGCTCCAGCGCGGCAACGTCTTCCTGTTCGACGACGCGGCGCTCGCAGCATCGATCGCGCAGGGCAAGCTCGTGCTGACCGCCCTTCTCGAGACCGATCGCGGCGGATTTCTCAAACCACGGCAGGCATCGCTCGACGACCTCGATCGCAGCACCGGGCGCGCTGTCTTCATCGAGGATCGTCGCTCGGACCGACTGCTCGAATATTGCCGCCTCGGCCGGGAAAAATGGTGGGAGGCATTTCGCGAAGCGCCGCCGTCGGACTTCGACTTTCCGTTCAGCGAACCCTGCTTTCATCGCGCCTGGGATTCGATCAAGGGTTTCGTGCCAGCGCTCAGCCCGTGGAAGCGCGAATGCTGGTCGACGCAATTCATGCGGGGTGATCAGCATTTTGCGGAACTGGCGGCGATCCTCTTCTCGATCGCCCGAACCGCCGCGACGGCCAAGGATCGCGTCTACGTCACGCGCTATACCGGCGAGGGCGCCTTGGTCGCGATGCTCAATGCCAAGCTCTCATCACAGTTTTTCGCACCCTATGCGTCATTGATCGAGACCATGCTTCGGGCCGGACCTGCGCGCGATCGTCTCGATCGCGCGTCATTGAAGACAGCGTTCGCCAAAGCCGCGGCGATGGCCGAGCAGGTCAAGTCCGGCCATCCCGTCTGGGCGGGGGCCGCGCGACTGTTTCCGGAGGTCTTCGACGGGCTGCGGCGCGCGGAGCTCGACGATCTCGGCAGGCTGCCCGGATGGGCGGGCGGAGCAGAGCAGCCGACTTAGGCCCTTTCTGCGGGACGCAGGAACGGCGGCACTTCTGCTGGCTGCTGATGGAGGATCAGCGTCACGACGTCCTGTTCAAGCGCGCGATCGAGCGCAGCCGTGAAATTGGTGATGCTTGATACCACCTTGTCTCGGCGGATTGCGTGCCGCCAGTTGATTTGTTCTCCCGGTTGCTGCCGCCAGGCGATGAGCTGGACTAGCGCCATATGGCCGAACATCATCCCCTCTTCGCCGGCCTGGAAGGCGATGTGGATATGCGTCGGAGTGAAGGTCTGCCGCTCTTCCAGATCCCAAGTCGTGAACAAGGTGGCGACGTCTTCGTGGATATCGTCACGCGGCTGCCCGCCGCTGGCGGTAAACCGGACGCGGTCAATCCGCATGCGCCATTGCTCGGTCGTGGTATCCCCGCTGGTTTCGGTTTCGAGCAATTCTTCCTTGAGGCACTCCAAGACGATCCCGGCACCTGGCGCGATCTTGTAGGACACGTCGCCGGCAAGCACACCGAGCAGGTTCTGCCGCATCGCCTGGTCGAAACGGATATTGAAGTTTTTCCTCGCCTTTCGGAGATGCCGCACCTCGAACAGCATCCAGACGCTGTAAAATTTCCAGGCGATGAGCAGTGGCTTGCCGAGCAGGTCGGCATAGGCGTTCAATCGGCCGAGATATTCTGGGGTGAACGAGAGCGTCTGGCTCCGCTTCACCTTTACCTCGATCAGGACTGGCCCTGATGACTGAAAGTCGGCGAGCAGGTCGGGAACCTGATAGGTCTCTCGAGACGCGGGTGGCGACTGGTGCTGGTCGAGCTTGTGGATCAACCGGGTCTGGCCGAGCCAGGCGCAGACCGCCATGAATTCGTCCTCAGCAGGCAGGCCGCGGTCGAGCTGGCGGACCTTGTCCGCAATCCGACGCGCATCGCTCGCCCAGCCAAGCTCGGCGAGCACGTCCTGAATCAGGCGGTCGGTATCGTCGGGTTCGGCCAACTTTCACGGTCCTGTTTGTGCGAGCGTCGGTATTGGCCCCATTCTAGGCGGATTGGGTGGTTGACGCACCCCGCGCGCGGCATAGAGCGTTATATTTTGCGCGCACTCTATGCCCCTTTGGGCTACGTTCTTGCCAATAAATATAATAGTCGTTATATCCAGTGCTCGTAACATCGCATCTGGAGCGACGAAATGCGCGCAAACTATAAGTCGAAGACACTGGGTCCACGCGCCGCGCAGCTCGTCGTCGAACTGAACGAGCGGCGCAAGACCATCTTTTCGCTCGAGGACGTCACAGAGATCACCGGCCTGAGCCTTCCGTCGGCCCGCAGCCTCGTCGCTAACACCGAAGCGCGCGGGATCGTTACACGCCTCAAGCCCGGGCTCTATAACCTCGTTCCGTTCGAGCGCGGCCGTGACACTGAGCATGTCAGCGACCCTTATCTGATCGCGAAAAGCCTGGTCGGCGACACGCCCTACTTCATCTCGCATGCCAGTGCGCTTGAACTGCATCGCATGGTCACGCAGCCCCAGCTTGCGATTACGGCATCAGTCGCCAAGCGATTGCGCCCCCAGCGACTGCACGGCTATGAATTCCAATTCATCCACGTCAAGCAAGCCAACTTCTTCGGGCTCATGGATCATTGGATCACGCACGAGGAGCAGGTCAGGGTCAGTGATCCCGAGCGAACCATCATCGACGGTCTGAACCATCCGCAATATGTCGGGGGCATCACCGAAGTCGCCAAAGGGCTTTGGATGAAGCGCGACACGCTGCATATCCCCCGCCTTGTCGAGTATGCGGTGCGGATTGATGTCGGCGCCGTCATTCGCCGCCTCGGCTACCTGCTCGAATTCTACGGCCTCGCCGAGTCCCCAGCGCTGGAGCCGCTGCGCGCCAAGCTGACCTCGACCTATCAACGCCTCGATCCGCTGTTCCCAGCCGAAGGCAGGATGCTCGCGCGCTGGCGCATCCGCATCAACCTCGAACCCGATGAACTAGACGCGATCCGGAGCAGCTGATGATACCGCAACGCGACATTTCCCGCATCGCGAACGCACTGTTTCAAGCCGGGGGCGGGCGCCGCATCCCCGAAGCTGTCATCGAGCGCGACTATTGCCTGGCGTGGTTTCTAACTGCGCTGGCCCGGCATCCGTTGCGTGAGCGGCTCGCGTTCAAGGGCGGCACGGCGTTGCGGCGCTGCTGGTTCGAAAACTATCGAGACTGTTGAAAAACGCGTGCTTGCGACGGCGATGGAGGCGTGATTCACTCT
>NZ_LSIJ01000103.1 GCF_001556185.1 Sphingomonas sp. CCH10-B3
TCTTAGCAGACCCAATTAAGCTGCACAAAACCGCCCCTCTTGGCCATGATTAGAGCCTCCTTGGCCGCAATTCGACTTACTTCGGTTCGCGCTTGGACTCAAATACGCTGGTCTTCAAAACGGTGAGCGCTTCGGGGCGCTGAAACATGGGCCTCACGTCCTTCGATCCCGACACGACTGATCGCACGCCAGCGTCGGCGAGCGCCGACAGCAGAATATTTCTAGCGATCCCCGTCGCTCTCTCCAAGGCGCCGATCGATATGAAATTCCGCTCGAGATCGGCGAGCGAAGCCAGGGCGGGTCCGTGCGCGATCTGACCGTTGCGCGCCGCGCGCCTGACGAAGCGTAGATGTCCCGCCGCGCGCAGTTTGGACAGGGTGACTGTGTTCAATCCAGTCATCTCGGCAGCTTCCGCAGGGGTGGCGGACGGCTCGTCATCCGCGGCTCTCCCGGGCGGAACGGACGCCAGCACGTCGTTGCGCTCCACCAACAAGGCCGACAAGCCCGATTCACCTGACAGTGTGCCAGCGACCTGCAGCCTGCCCTGGCGCAGCGCGCAATAGACCGTCACCCAGCGTCGAAACAGCTTGTTGGCATCCACGACACGGATCAGGTGGGGCGGAACGACCTTGAAAACCGGCGCGCTCAGCGCACGTTCGAACAGGTTGATGACGCCCTCCAGATCGTAGAAGTGGGTCTTGGGGGTCGACGGTCGGGCCCCCGGCAGTAGATCTGGATTGCCGCCTCTTTCCATCACTCCGCGGAACTGGTTGCGGCTCAGTCCAAGGATCTGTTGCACATCGGACTTGCGACCAGGGCCGAACACCGCGCGGGCACGGGCTATGGCCTGCTCGAGCGCCGCACGTCCCGACAACACAGGCGCCTCTTCGAACGGAGCGACGGCGGCGGAAGTAGGCACCTCCCTAATCGTGCGTCCGAAAAGTCGCGTCGAATGACCACACTTCAGCGACCGACCGGCGTGGTGGAAGACGGCCTCCCGGAAAGGCGACAACGCCGCAGCGCCTCTGCGGTCGAGCCACTTGTAGAGATCGCCATATGCCTCTCCAGGCGTCCTTAGGAGCCCGCGGCGAGCCGCCCGATCGAGCGCGCCGGAGAACGCGTCCGGGCCCTTTTCGAGGATCGAGCCGCCCCGCGCCGTCAACTCCATCCGATCGCCGAGCGGAAGAGTCCTAACCAGGCCGACCTTCGAGCCATGCTCATCAAGGATCCCGGTGCGCAGGGCGAGGCCGGCGGCCAGGTCGGCACTTAGCCCATCGGCCCAGGACGGGCCTTCCATGCCCCGCATCATGGCGAGCAGTTGCGCGTCATAGCCCGTGACCTCTCCATCCGCCTTCAAGTCGGCGAAGTGGGCACCGCACGGGCAGACGTCCGGACGCAGGTTCTTGAGCGAGAGCGGGGCGGAACAGTGCGGGCAGGTCGCAAGGAGGGGAATCCGGTGACGCGGGCAGCCGCTGATCGCCTCGGAACCCCACCAGAAGCGTCGATGGGGTCTGCACTCGACCGGACCGTCCAGCTCATCGCGGTCCTCGGCCAAGCACTGCGGACACACGCGGCCGAGCGTGCGGGGATGGGCGAGATGTCCGCGGTCTTCCAGCAACACACCGCTCAACGAATACCCCTGCGGCGTCCTGACCGGCGTCGATGCCTCGATCAGCGACACCGTGATACCGGATATCCGCGCAAGGGTGTCGAGCGCCCGACCGGTCCGGACGTCGGCGGCCAGCCGGCTCGGGCAGAAGGGCAGTGTGGCAAGGTATCCAGTGACGGTTCGGCTCCCCCGCCGCACAGCGAGGCGGGCCAGCAGGGACGCTGCCGGTTCGTCGGGGCGAAACCGGACGGTCAATGGCGCCAGATCAACCCGCGACGGATCGACGGTCCGGACGAACCCGCGATTGGACATCAGTGGATGACGGGAAGGTCGTCGCGGCGATAGATCAGCTGACGACAGGACGGAGGTCCGAATGCTGGGCGGATCCCCAGAAGTTCCAACGTCTCGCGAACGCGCTTCGGCGAGGTCTGCCGTGCGCGGGCGTAGTCGGCGGCGGTGGCATGGTCGCGGAAGAAGTCCAACACCGATGACGAACTCACTCGACCATCAGGGTCTCGCGCACCGAACACGCCCATGCGGATGAGGCTGCGTGCCGCCTCATGATGGATGCCATGCAGCCTCGCGACATCCTGCACGCACAGGGAGTCCTTCGTGGCGCGCAACGCAGCCAGGTCTGACTGGACGACGGCCACAGCCGACAGCCCGTCGGCTGCCGTTCCGCACCTCGACACCCTCAGCTTCCCTTCCAGCACCTCGCGGCAAGCGACATTCAGCGGGACGGACATGTTGCGGCAGGCGAGCGGGAGTGAAACGAGGTCGCGTCCGGGCCGCGGCTCCGCTCGAGCTAGAACCTCGTGGAGCAGCGCGTCCGCGACGGCCGTGGTCCCGCCGGGCAGCGAACCGAGGACGATCGGGTCGTTGACGAGGCGGCGCGCCTGGCCGCGCCCAACCCCCAACGCCGCCCGCTGTTGCGCCGCCGTCGGGGCCACCGCCCCGAGCAGATCGTCGACCAAAGCCAAGTCCAGCGCGAACGGCACGCCGCGACGGGAACCTTCCGGGATCCCGTCGGTAGCCTCCAGCATGCGGCGTGTGGTGGCGTAGGACCGACCGATTCGTCGCGCGACGGCCGTGGCGTTCATGGTATGCGGAACTGTCGCGCCAAGCCGCTCCTCGTCGCGCGCGATGATCCCGTTGGCTACGGCATGCTCGCGCAGGACGGGGGCGACAAGTTCCGCGGCCGCGCGCGGCGCGTCGCCCACGCAGATATCGGAATACAGCCATCCGTAGGCGGACAGAAGTCCATCGGCCCTGTCGACCGGCCGCGCGACAACGAGTCCGTCCAGCAGCGCGCGGAAGCTCATCGGCCAATCCATGGCCAGCCGGAGCCCGTGAATACGATCGCTGGGCAGGTCGGCGTCTGGACGGCGCGGTTTGACGGGCCGCCAATCGAGCCGCGCCGCGCCGAGCAACTCCATCGTCCTGATGGCGTCGACCAGCGCCATTCCGTCGAGCGCCGGGACGGCCACGGGAGGCACGTAGGAGAGGCGCGATAGAATGTAGGACGCGACCGCGGGGTCGCCTTCCTCCGCGGCGTTCGAGCCGTGCTCGGCCCCACAAACGCAACGGAGCAGGCCACCTCGCCATGTTTGTCGCTGGCCACACGCGGCGCACTCGTCGGTCATGCGGACGCCGTGGCGGTGGCACACGTCAACCGACCGGATGTCCCACCAGGCGAGGCTGGTCGCCCACCAGGTCGGTTCGATCCCCATCCTGCGCGCTTCCGCCTTGTCCTCGTCGATGCAGAGCGGGCAGCGACGTCGCGAACGGACGGACCAATCGCCCAGCCTCAACGCCTGGGCGCGCAAGCGCACGGTGCGCGAAGCGGCTTCAATTACCGGTGAGTGGAAAGCGACGACATCTGCATCAAGACCGGCCTTCTCGGCGAAGGGCCGGACGCCGACACCCGTGACCATTTCCGGCATCGGATGACCGAGATCCCTCGCCAGTCGGAAACCGTCCCCGACACCCCACCGCGATCCAAGGCGCGTGGCGGCCGCGTGACACGGTTCACCTTCGCGGCCGCGAAGGGTGAGGGGGAAGCGTCCGTCCACCGTTCAGGCCTTCGCGACCGACTGCTGGCCGATCCTGCGCCGAGCCCTGCGCTGGGCCTCGGCGTCCGCCGCCGCCCGCGCTGCCGCCTCGATCTGCGCGATCCAGATGTCCTTCACCTTGTCCGACTTGCACAGGAACGGGTTCTGGGACGCCGGGACGGAAGGTTGCGGCTTCGCGGGTTTGAGCAGGACATCGCAGTCGAAGTCGATCGCCTCCTGCTCGACATCCTTTCGGCGAAGATCCATCCAGACCTCGCCGAGCAGCGTCCGGTCGAACGCCCGTCCGCCCTCCGCCGCGCGGCGCAGGGTCGCCACGAGCAGCTTCGACACGATTCCGACGTGACCCCCCGTCGCGACGTAGATCCGCCGCGCCAGGTCGAACTCCTTCAAGCCGACTGGCGCCCCCAGGCCGAGCCGAATGTCGAACACCTCGAGAAGGGCGCGGAAGTTGCGCTGCCCCTCCGACGTGTCCCACCGGTAGGGCGCGAGCACGATGTCCTCCTCGGTCCGGCGTTCGAGCCCGTAGCCGGTGTTGAGGTTGAGGATGCGCGGCGCGCCGGCCAGCACGAATTGCGCCTGCACGACGTTGAGCAGCGATACGAGGAACTTGGCGACCGCGTCCGTGTCGACGCCGAAGATGCGGTCTGCCTCATCCAGCATGATGAGGAGGGTGTGGTGCTTCTGAACCAGGTTCGCGATCTCCTCGATGATGTCCGCCGAGTTCCAGTCGCGCGGAACCTCGTGGCGCATCGCGCGGAAGATCGCCTCGACCACGCCCTTCTTGGTGCAGGGGCTCGGCATCTCCGCGAGCACGGCGGTGATGCGAAGGCCGTCCTCGTCGCGCACATCGTCGAATTGCCGCTTGTGCTGCCGCAGCAGCGTGGTCTTGCCGGCGCCGGGCGCGCCCGTCAGCATCAGGAGGTGTCCGGGCTGCGGCCCACGTCCATCCAGCGGCAAGCTGCGGAGCTGGTGCATGCGCAGCGCCTTCTGCGCCGTCTTCATAGACGGATGCGGGATGATGCCGTTCTCGAGCCTGGCCGCGAGCGTCGCTGCGGCGACCTCGCCCGGCTCGTATCCCGTCAATTCGTTCACGACTGCATCTCCCTGATCAGCCGCATCGCCTCGGATTCGATGTCGGCGAGCAGCGACGCGCCGGCCTCCAGGGTCGTCACGGCAGGCGTGTCGCCGGCCTCGTCGGCGGGATCGACATCGTCGTCTGCCGGCGTTGCGTCGGCCGGCGGTGCCGGGAGCAACGCCTGCGCCTGCGCCGACGCCGCCAGCAGCCGACCGCAAGATCCGAAGCCCGGCACGGGTGTGAACGTGTCGCCCATGTCCCCGTAACGCGCCCACTTCAACGCGGTGGCGAGCGTGGTGCCGCCCTCCAGGGCCTGGGCGCGCGCCGCCTCCACGCGCAGGCGGGCCTCGGCCAGATCCTCGACGCAGGGCGCCTCGTCGCGTCCGATGTGATCGATGGCGTCGCCCCGCCAGATCGCATACTGCTGCTCGGAGACGCCGTCCGTCAGCGCGAAGTCGATGTTGCGGATCTCCAGCCATCCCTCGCCCTCGACGAGGATCCAGATGCGCCCGAGGTCGGCCCGGTCGCGCCGGAACGTCCACATGCGGTCCTTCGCGCCGGTGCGGCGCAGGAGGCGCGCGAGCAGGGGCTCGTCGACGTAGATCTGATTCTTGATGTGGATTCCGGTCGACAGGATCTTGCGCTCGAAGATCTCGCCGGTGATGCGGTATGCGTTGTCGGGGTCGGGTGCCCAGCGGACGCCATAGCGCTCCACGAGCAGAGTCCAGGCCTCATGCGGCGTCATTTCCCGGCCGTATTTGCGGCGGAGCGCCGGGTGCGGCGCCTGGTGGTAGTCGTCGACGATCCACTCGACCAACATCCGGTCGAACTCGGGCCGGGACACCTTCGCGCGCTTCGCCGAGTTGTAGGTGTCCGGGTTCCATGCCTTGGTCGTCCCTTCCTGGAGGTCGAAAACACGGGCGTGGACGGTGCGGAATATGCGCTCGACCGCGGCTTTCAACCACGGCTTCCTGCCGGGCAGGGCGATGGGGTAGACGTGCAGCAGCAGGCAGGCGGTCCGGAAGCTGCGGCTCAGGAATTCCTTGCCGCGGTCGCTGATCAGCCATTCGACCAGACCGAAACACGGCCAGTCGTTCTTTAGCCCGGGGAACGCCGAGAGATCCTTCTCATACATGCTGTGCGCGAGGGCGCGCTGGATCGTCATGTAGCTTGGAGGCAGGAAGCTGACGTGGATGCCGACGATGCACTTGGTCGCGCGGTCCAGGAACACGGTGATCCAGGGCCGGCCGATCGGGCGGCCGTTCTCGTCCACGATCACCAGGTCGACGAGGCAATGGTCGACCTCCACCTCCTCCAGCGGGCGGTCGGGCAGGTCGCGGAGCACGAAGATCCCGAACTTGAGCCAAGCCGCCTTCTTTCCCTCGCGCGCGGCGCAGCGGTCGTAGTCGTCGTAGTGCTTCTTCAGGAAGCGTCGGAAAGTGCGGGATGCCACGACCGGGATGCCGCTCGCCTCGCAGAGCTTTCGGTAGAACTCGTAGGCGACCTGCTTGGAGCGCTTGATGAGATCAAGATACGCGCCCTTCGCGGCCTCCTCCATGAGCTGGTAGGTGTCCGTCTCGTCCTCTGACTTCGCCACGGGGTAGCGGGGATCGCGATAGCCCCGCTTTCCGTAGTCCGGCATCAGGGCCAGCTCGTTGCGCCCGGAGTCGATCCAGACGGAATACCAGGTCGAGACAGTCGATGGCTGCGGCCTCGCCACGACCTTCATCCGCGCCGGTTCGGCGTCGGGTTCCGCGCCGTCACGCTGCCGCACCTTGGCGGCTGTGGCCGAGGCGGCCTCGCGTTCGCGGTCCTGCCATTCGGACGACATGCGCTCCCAGACATCCGGGACCACCGCGGTCGCCGCGGCCTCGACGCTGCGGTGGCAGTTGCGAACGGCATCGAGTGCTTCCACGAAGGCGAGCCGGCGAAGGCACTCGCGCTGGCAGTGCGGGGGCCAGGCGTCGAACGCCGACTTGAGCTTGGCGGCGACGCGCTCGTCGAGGCCCTCGAGGTCGCATGCCCAACGCCGCAGGCGCCGGCCGTGGTAAGCGACGACCAGATCGAGATCCGCCACGAACTCCGTCGTGTCCGAACCGTGCGGCTGGACGACCCAACCCCCGCGCGTCCGGCGGACGACCTTCAGGAGATTGCCGGAGGGCTCACCGATCTGGAGGGTGTCACCGACGCCGATCGCCAGTCTGTTGGAGGGAGCGTGTTCCATCACCAATAGACTTCCAGTTCGTCGTCGATGGCCGCGCCGAGCGCGATCGCGACCTCGCGGTGCCCGACGAGGCCGAGCAGGCAGTTGCGGAGCCGCACGTCGAGGCCTGCGGCGCGCAGGTCGCCTATGGGGCAAGGCGACGTGAAGCTGCGCAGGATGGCGTAGACCCTGCGCGCCTCGAAGGGGTCGATCGCGGTCGCCGCGGCATGGATCCATCTGGCGTTGGACAGCCGCGTGCCCACGCGCAGCGCCTCGCGCGGGCAGAGGCGGTGGATGGCGTTGCGGGCGGCACTCTCGGCCTCGATTGACTCGAGCCGGCCCTTGAGCGTGGGGTCGGCGCCGAACCGTGCGCCCGGCTTTACCTGGAAGAAGCAGCGCTCTCCATGAACCGATGCCGCGAACACGTCGGGCACGTAGGTCGTCCACCGCGAACCGTTGTGGACGCGGAACCGCTCGGGCTGCGAAACCAGTTCGACCGTGCGGTAGTCGACGTCCAGCATGACCAGCAGGTCGCGCTCGCCGGCGCTCTCGAACACCAGCCGCTTCGAGGTCGTCAACGACATGAACTCGCCGGTGCAGGACTGCGAGCTGGTGCGGCGCGACGGATCACGGACGAGATCGGATGCGAGGTCCGGCAGCAGGAAGCCGGCACCCGCACCATGCCGGTTCCGCAGCGCGGGGACCGGCATCGGTTCCTGCGGTCCGTCCGGCCTCGCGACCAACGCGCCGTCAGTAGGCATCGTCGGATGCCAAGTGGATCATGCTGTCGTCGCCGAACTCGTGTTCCTCGGGCGACCAGAGCTTGCCTTCCCGGATGAGGTGGCGGACGGCGGCCTCTACCCCGCAGCGCGAGCCGAGCTCGGACACCAGGAATCCGAACGACAGGGCGTGGCCGCGCCTGTGGAAGATGCCCAGAACGGACTTCGCGTCGTCCACCACCCGCGCGAGCCGGGCGCGCCGGGGGAAGGTGGCGCGTCCCGATCCGCCACGAGCGTCACCGACGCCCCACTCCGCCGCCCTGTCCTTCAAATGGGGAGGACCGTCCCTCCACTCCGTGGCGCGCCACACGCCCATCGGCGTCCTGGACGCGGCGCTCGGGAAGCTGACCTCGGCCCGCGCATCGAGCCAACCCCGATCCCCTTCAACCCGAACCGTTCCCGAGAGCGTAATCAGCGGCCTACCGATCGGCGCGCCGTTCGCGTCGACAACGATCAGGTCGAGCGGGATCTGGCGATTGAACGCCAGCTTCATCTCCCGGCGCAGATCGAACCAGCGCTGGATCACCGCCATCCGCCGCCGCACCGCCTCGCAGGACACGTAGGGCAGCCCTGCATCGCGGAGCTCCCTGAGCGCTCGGTCGTGCGCCCGCTTGGCGCAGGGCGGCATCGAAGGGAGGAACTCGGTGCCGATCGCGTGGGCGAGCACCCGCTCGACCCTTTCGCTGAGACGTCCGCCCGCGAACGTCCATCCGTCGAACCTCAGTGCCATCCGCCACCTCCCGCCGGTGCGGAATGCTGGCAGGCCTCCACCAGCGTCGCGCCGGAAAGATAGCCGGGCGTCAGGACGCGGACTGCCCCGCGCCCGACGAGTTCGAGCACCGCGTAGCGCGCCGCGACGCGCGAGCCGAGAGCCGCGACGACGGCGTCGAACGGCACCGGGGCCGCCGATTCCCCCAGCAGCGCCAGCGCGGCTTCGGTGGCGAACGAGCCGACGGGGCGAAGCGTGGCGTGGATGGCGAGCGGGCCGAGAACGCCCGACCCCGGCTCCGACGCCGTCGCCGACATCGCCCTGCGAGCCTGCTCGAACACCATCGCGCGGTGGTGGCGCTCCACCACGCCCTTTGCGGAAGGCCGCATCGTCGGAACCATTCTCGTCATCAGTCGCACTGTCGCAACCTCACATTCCATTCCACTCATATCAGATGACTCATCCTGCTTGAACGTGATAGTAATAAGAGAGGAAAAGCTATGCCCTGTCAATCCCATTCCGATCACGTTCCTTCGTGGCAGCACGCGCTGACGCGCTTCTTGCTGCCACAGGAACGATCGCCTATCGTCGCGCGCGATGATGCAGGGGCGTTCATGACGGTCGATGGCGAGGACTGGCGGGATGACCCGCGCTGGCTCGAGCTGACGCTCGAGAAGCGCGCGGTGGCGCTGACACGCATGGAGGTGATCAAGCGCTACCTAGCGCTGGAAAGGCGTTCGGCGGAACAGGCCGATCGTTTCGCCGCCGAACTCGGGATCGGCCGGTCGCGCTTCTACGGTCTATGCAAGCTGTGGGAGCGGACGGGATCGCCCGTCCCACTGGCGCCATACAGCGAACCGGTCGTGCCGAAGCGGCCGTCGGTGAAGGCCGAGCGCGTCGCAGAGATCGAGGCCAGGATCGGCAGTGCCCTCGGCTCGACCCGCGAACGCACCCCGAACGTCATCGTCGACGCCGTCGCGCGCGGCTGGGGCGATCAGACCAAGCCGCCGGCGCGAGAGACGCTGCGCCGGTTCGTGCTGCAGGCCATCGCCCGGGAGGAGACCGAGAACGGCGAGGTGATCCGACGCGAGGCGAACGAGGTGGCGCGCCGCTTCGGCGAGGTCATCGTCTTCGACCATTGCCTGGTCGACATCTTCGCCGAGGACCGACCATCCCCCAGGCGGCCGACCCTCACGCTGGCGATCGACCTGTTCACGGGCGCGCCGATCGGCCACGCCGTCGCCCTTGCGCCGCCAAGTGCCGACATGGTCGTCGCCGCCATCGTTGACGCGACGCTCCGGTCAGCGAAGCTGGGTGGCGCCGCGGTGCGGCCGCGGATCGTCTTCGGATCCACCTATGCGGCGGACTGGACGAGGTTGATCAAGCGGTTCCAGTCGTCCGGCATCGTGATGTCGGGACGCCGCTCGCCCGAACTTCCGTTCGGCGCCCCGACCGCCCGATTGATCGGGCCGCGTCTCGGCCGGCTGCGCCTGCTCGCCCGTGCGGGTCACGAGGAAGACGGTGCTACGGCCGGCTTCGATCCGGCGACGCATCCGGTCCTCTCGCTGAAACAGGCGAGGTCCGTCGTCGTCACCAACCTCGCGACCGTCCTCGTCGAACGGCTCGGCGAGAGCGGCGGTCGGCCGCTGCTATTCGACCTCGACGAGGACCGGAACTGAGCGCCTCCCATTAACCGAATATACCGCGACGCCCGCCTATCGTCGGCGGATGCCGCAACATCCCGAAATCCAATGGCTGCTCGACCTGCTGCCGGCGCACAGGCACGACGAGGTGGCGGCAGCGATCGCGGGCGCCGGCCTCACCAGGCTGCCACCGTCGACGGTCGGATGCGGCCACCCTCTGGGATATCTCCTCCAGGTCGACCAGCGCCGGGTCATCGTCCCGGACGCCTTCGGGCCCAAGCGCCGCGCCAGGCGGCTGCAGGATTTTGCCGATATCCTGCGGGCATGTCGCGGTGCCGAGATCCGCGAAAGCCTGATAACGATCGACGGCAGCTTGCCATGGGACCCACCGGCGTGGGCCTGGCGCTGCTCGCGGGTCCTTCGCGATGCGCTGGCGATGGCTAGAATGCCTGCGGAGGACATGCTCGACCGCGTGCGGTGGGCGCCCATCCACAGCAACGCGCTGCCGATCGACATTTACCTTAGGGATCCGGCGACCGGCACCCCCAAGTGGATCGCGTCGCTCCGCGTAGAGCGCCCACCCGTCGGCGACCTGCTGCGCGCGACGATCGACCTGGGCGGCGGTGTCGTCTACCGTGAGGGTGGCGACGACACGTTCCTTTCGACCCGGCATGAAATCGTCGCGCGCGGCCGCCGGATTCCCGCGACCATCGCCGTGGGCCTGAGCGGAAGGCCGGTGTCGGCTCTGGTCGGGCATCCGCTGCTGGCTCAACGTCGATACGAGGTGCTGAAGGCCTGGACCGGGCCGAGCTACACGCGGGCGATCATCGATGTGCCCGAACGCTCGCTGGCTCGCCTGCCGAGCAGGTTCTCGGCAATCCTTCCCGGGCACGACCGGTCCGACCTCGTCGCATCGCCGTGGCGCTGAACCCGGTGCCGCGTCACTGAAGGCGGCGGTATCTGCTGCCGGCGTCGATCCTGTCGACGGTCGGTCCCGACGCCCGCGGCTGATGCCCGGGCGAATACACCTCCAGCCGCAACCACTCGCGCTCGTCGTCGAGCAGTTCGTCAGCGACCTCGCGCATCCACTCGCCGGACGCGCCGTTCCAGAAATATCCGCGGCGGCGAAGAACATCCTTGCGGTCGTAGTGCGCGCCGCTCGCCCGGACGAGCCAGCCGGTCCGCCGGGCACCGGCGATGACCTGGGACAGCACCGTCGACTCGTCGCTGAACCGGTGGCGGAGCAGCTCGATCAGCGCATCGACATCGTCACCCGCCCGGTGGGCTTCGTAGAAGAAGCCCGCCTGATCGAGCAGCCAGCGCAGCGCGCGGCCTTCATAACCCGCCTCGGCCCAGCCGACCTCCTCCATGCTGCAGGACCAGCGCAAGCCGGCGACGGCCGGCAGGCGCTTCTCGACGAACGGGCGGTCGAACCGGCTATGGTGCGCCACGACCAGCGCGGCGGACAGCATCAGCTCGACGGCGGCACCGTCATCGATCGTCCGGCCGGCGAGGTCGGCGTCCGAAAGGCGGGTAAGCCGCGACACGGCCGGATCCAGCGGCCGGCCCGGATCCTCCAGCCAAGAGAACGGCGCGTCCAGCGCGACGATCTCCCCGGTCGATGTGAACCTGAAACGCCGCAGCGCCAGTTCGATGATGGCGTCGTTCGCCGGGTCGAGGCCCGTCGTCTCGGTGTCGAGGCAGACGCCGATCCACGATCCCGCCGTCGGGCCGAGCGACACCCGCCGGGTGGGCAGCGCTACACGCTCGAGCACCCTGAACCGGCCATCGGCCAGCAGCAACCGCCGCGCCCGCTCGACCTCCACCTCGTTCGGCCTGTCCACGACGCGACCCTCAGTGAACCGTGTGGCTGGTCGCGGCGACCTGGTTGAGGAGCAGCAGCAGAACGCGGCGGAACCCGACCTCGCCGTCATCGACGAGCAGGTCGCGGATCGAGCGGCCGCCGAAGGCCGCCCGTGCGTCACGCACCCAGGCGGCCGTCGCGGCATCCTCCACCCCGGCGATCAGGCGCAGCTGCTCAACGACGATCAGACGACGCGCGCGCTGCGCCACGATGGGCGGGATGCCGTCGCCGCCGTCCTCGATCGCCTGGCCGATCCAATGGTCGAGGATCTGCTCGCCGACACCGAGGACCCGCGCGGCCTCGGCGCTGTCCCAGCGCCAGTGCCACATGAGGTAGACGAGGTCCGCGAGCAGCAGCGCCCGCCGATCGGCCACGTCGTTGGCCCGCACGTAGCCCGGCGTCGGACGGTGGTCCGCGTGCGTCGAGATCCACATGTCGCCGCGCTCGAGCGAGAGCTCGCCCATCGGCCGCCCATCGCGGCACCCCGCGACGTAGAGGAACACGTCGGAGTATGAATCCGCCCCGACGGCGTCCAGCGTCACGACCACGTTGGTCAGCATATCCATGAGCTGCGGCAGGCCCTGCGCCTCCGCGATGACATTCTCTTGCATCGGTCGTCCCTTTCGTCAGTTCCCTTCGGTCGTCCGGCACGCAGAAGCGCCGATGCACGAAATCGCCCGTGCAAGTTAAACCCTGACATGATGTTAGGGTTCTGTCAAGAACGAACAAAGAACACGGGGTCGAGCACAGGAAGTGCGTGGACCTGTCGGCGTGTCGGGCTGGAAAGATTCAGCACCGCCGCCCCATACCGGATCACCACGGAGCTAACCGCAAATCGTAACGATCACCTCCAATCAAGCTGACCTAACCACCCGGCCTTGTTCGTGATAAAGTGAAGCATGGCGAGCGGCACGACAATCCTCGGCTTACCGATCCCGTCGAGCAGCCCGATTTTCGTTACGCTCGTGGTAATCCACATCCTATTCGGGATCGCGGTAGTGTTGTCCGGCCTTATGGCAATGCTCAGCCAAAAAGGTCGCGGGCGGCACTCAACCTTCGGCAAAGCCTATTTCTGGCTTCTCGCCGGCGTGGGTGTCACGATGGCAGCATTGTCGACCATGCGGTGGTCCGAGGACTATCCGCTTTTCATCCTAGGCGTGCTGGCCCTCACATGCGCCTACACGGGCCGACGTCTGCGACGAAAGCCCCGCCTCCACCTAGTGTCGATGGGCGCTTCATACGTTCTCATGCTTACCGCGTTTTACGTGGACAACGGAAAGGTCTTGCCCTTGTGGAAGGAACTTCCGAGCCTTGCCTATTGGCTTCTGCCTGGGGCCCTCGGGATTCCGTTGATCATCTGGGCGTCATTTCGGCACCCGATAGTCGTGGGCCACAACGGCAGCAGGTGGCATCTCAATTGGGAGAGACGTGCCCCGACAACGTATCGATGATCGGACAATCGGGCCGATCATCGCCGTGACATTTGCCAGCGAGATCGACGAGCGCCGCGCGCATGCGCTCGAGGGCGACCGCCTTGCGGCCGAGATCGGCCGCGCGGGCGAGCGCCAGCGCCTTGACGTCCGCGCTCGCCCGGCCGCGGTCGTGCCACAGCGACAGCAGGTCGGCGATCTCGGTTATCGGGAAGCCCAGGTCGCGCGCGTTGGCGATGAAGCGTAGCCGATGGACGTCGGCGTCCGAATAGTCGCGATAGCCGCTGTCGCGACGCGGCGGGGCCGGGATCAGGGACAGCTTCTCGTAGTGACGGATCATCCGCTGCGAGACGCCGCTCGCCTTCGATGCCTGGCCGATGTTCATCACCTCCACTTGTATGATGGCGCCGTTCCAACGAGAAGCTGAAAAACCCGAATGGCACGGCATCACCCGCGATGACGCCACCGGGGCGGATTGGGGGCGTGGCGTAGGATGGGGATCGGCTGGGGCCCGGGCGGCCCGACCGACAGCGTGAACAGGTTCGTGGCGCACGAGGTCCGGCGGCAGCTCGCGGGCAACCCGGTCGCGCGCCGCGCGCGCTATCCCGCCGGCCACCGCCTGCTGCGCAGCCTCATGGGCGCGCCGTTCAGCCTTTTCCTGGCCCGCTACCTGATCGTCGACCTCGCCGTGCTCAACGTCGAGGCATGGTCCCAGATCGTTGCTCCCGATGCCGCTGTGGTGTCGACGGCGCGGGCGGCCCAGATCGTCGACATCGTCAAGACCGTGCCGAGCTATCTGCTCGGAGCGCAGATTGGCCTGCTCGGCATCATCTCGCTGGCGTTGGCGCTTGTCACGCTGATCGCACAGCGCGACGACGCGACCACCGACGTGAAGGTGTATTACCACGAATCGATGTTCTTCGGGATCACGGCGAGCGGCATCGCGCTCGCCGCGGTCCTGTCCGTCCAGTTCCTATGGCCGCTGCAGACAGCCCTACACCGACTGGGGGGCGGATCGGGCTCGCCGATCTTCAAGCTCGCGCTGGTCGCGGCGCACACCGCCTGGTTCGTCGTCAACCTGTGGGCCGTCGCGCACTTCGTGTCGGTGACGTTCCGCTTCGTGCAGCGTTCGGCGCGGGAACGCCTGCGGGAGCGATACACCGCCAACGTGGTCGTGCCGCGGCAACTCACCGACCGCCTTCGCCAGCAGGTCTATGGCGCGGCCGGCGGTCGCGCCGACCCGGGCATGCCGGGCGCCTTCTTCGGGTATTCGTTCGGGACCGGCGGCGAGATAGAGATCGAGCGCGAGTTCGCGCCCAGCACCGTGCTCGTCGACGTGCACATGGGCGTCGTGCGGTGGGTGCTGGCCAGATGGGCGAAGCGTTGCTCGGCTGAACCTGCACCGACGGGGGGCGCCGCGCGCTCCGGGCCGCGGATCTGGTTCACGCCGGCGCTCGACCGCTCCATGCGGGGCAGGGTCGCATGGTGCCGGCGCAACGGCGGCGTGCCGCTCACCGCGTTCGAGCGGTGGGCGCTGCGCCGCGCGTTCCGCTTCGAGGAGCGCCGCGATGAGGGATGACCTGCCGACACCCGAGCAGATCATGGAGGAGCTGGCCGACCGCGCCATCGCCCAGATCGACCGCCGCGCACCAGTCGCGTTCGAGGGCGCGCTCGACGAACTCGTCCGCTATCACCGCTTCCTGCTCGGCCTGCATGCGACCGAAACCGAGGAGGGACGACCCTTCAGCTACGCCGAGGTGAGCGGCGCGGCCTGGCACGCCCCCCACAGAGACTGGATCCGCCAATACCGCCGGCTGTTCGACCGCGCTGCCGAGCGCATCCCGGACGAACAGCGCTTCCTCGACGCGCTCGCCTACGTCCCATATCGCCTGCTCGACGCCGAACCCGGCATCCGGCTGTCCAAGACGGTCGTCGAGGGCATCCTGGATCTCCAGCCCATACTGATGCACGCGATCGAGGCCTGGGTGACCCGCCGGTCGATCATCGAGGGCGACGCCAACGCCGCTGGCGAACACGTCGGACTGAGCGGTTCGGACGCCCGCGCCCTCGCCAAGGTCTTGCCTAGCATGGTCGGCGGATGGGAGGCGAACCTCAACACCGCGTCGCCGGTCTATGGATGGCAGGTCGAGGCCGGCACGACCGCCGAGGAAGTATGGGCGCGCTACGTCTCGGCGTGGCCCTTCCTGCGCCAGCACCTCGGCAACACAGCGTATTGCCTGGCGGTCGCCGTGTGGAACGGGGACAAGACCGGCGCGCGCCTGTTCCGCGAGGCACTGGTCCGCTGGCCGGGTTCGGCGCTGCTCGACGTGCAGCGCGACGGGCTCGACCGCTTCCCCTGGCTGCTGATGCCCGAACTGCTCGAAGGCGGCTGGGCCGCGGCGGCCAGCCGATCGGCGAGGATGGACCATCCGTTCCTGCCGCAACCTGCGCCCGGCGGCATCTTCGCCGAGATCGTCGACGGGGCGCGGCAGGATGTACTGCTCGTCACCGCGGCGATGATGCTGGTCTGGTCGATCGGCGGCGGCGCCGTCGGCGATCTTGCCGCCGTCACGGCGCGCGAACTGGTCAGCGGCATGGGCTCGGACCCGACGGAGCCGAACGCGGGCGGCCTCGACTTCAAGACGGTCGTGGAGGGCCTGATCAGGCTACAGCTCGTCGGCGAGCGCTATCAGGACGGGACCCACGGGCACTGGCTCGACAGGCTGGTCTCCAGCATGGACAACATGCGCGAGGACGCCGTCGTCCCCGGTCGCGTCTACACGCCGACCACGATGCACGACCGCGAGCAGCTGGTCATGGGCGACATGGCCCTGATCGCCGCGCTCGCGCCCAGCGAGGGGTCCGGCGGCGTCGCCGACGACCTGGACGCGATCGCGGCGGACGAGGCGCTGCCGCCGCTCGGCGACCGGTCGTTGCGCGACGTGCTGATGGAGTTCGACCGCTACCGGCACATGCTCGCCACCCAGCCGCCAGGCCTGCCGCGCGCTATCCAGGCGCTGGCGCCGGACGCCGACCCCGTGACCGCCATCGCGAACCTCGTCCGCGTGATGGACGACGCCACCGCGACGATCGCGCGCCGCCGCCGCGAACGGCTACTGGCAAAGGAGATCGACGCGCCCGCGATGGAGGAGCTGCGGGCCGCCATCGAGGCCGACGTGCTCGCCGAGCCGGCGATGGTGCCGGTTTTCGACGAGGTGGGTGTGTTCCTCGCCGATCAGGGCCAGGGCGACGAGCGGCGGACGCTGTTCAACGGGATCGGGAAGGGCAAGCTGGTCCGACCGGAGATGGAGCAGGCGAGCGCGAACTGGACCGAATTCATCGCCAAGCACGCCCGCGAAGCGGCGGGTGGATACGCGTTCGCCGCGTTTGCGCGGATGCCGAGGGAATCGGTCGACGCGGACGGCGAACTCGACGATCCGTCGTTCTGGCGCGCGATGCCGGATCTGGTGCGCCGCGTCGGCGACAGGCCGATCCTCATCGTGGCGCACCAGGATTCGATCGACCGGCTCGGACGGCTGCCGTTCGGACGCGACGACCCCCTCGCCGGCTTCGCCGTCTCATACCATCGGACGCCTCGCGAGCGCGGGCGCCACGTCGTGACGATCGAGGGAGTCGAGGTCTTCGCGGCGGACATCCCGCGAGGCACCGCCTGGCTGACCTCGGCGGGGCACCTGCGGCGGATCGGCTACGCGCCCGTCGCCGGCGGCCGTGTCAGCCTCGCCTACGAACTCGACGACGGCACCGAGGCGACCGTCGGCAGCCTCGTCGTCGGCTTCCGCCAGGTGCTGGAATGGGACGACGGCCCGGTGCTCGAACTCCGCCTCGGCGCGATCGGTCGCGAAGGCGGCACGGCCGCGCCGGATGGGGAATGACGTGACTGCCGCCCGCCACGTCACGTCCATCCATGGGGCGCAAGACGCGGCACGTCCGACCGACCGGTCGCGGGCCGTTTCCGGGGAAGTGGGATTGCAATGGTTGCCAACGGCAACAGGAGGAAAAAAGGCTTCTGAACGTCGATGGCCGGACATGACCATCGAAGGACATTGAAATGCTTCAGGACCGCATCGACAACGACGAACACTACCGCATCCTCATCGACAACCGGAACCCGCTGCGCATCGTGCTAGCCACGCAGGCGATGCTCGAGGCCAAAGGGCCCGTCGAACCGCTCTGGCACCGCGAGGCCGGCGACGCGCGGTCGATGGCCGCGCTGCTCCGCTGGGTCGCGATCCGCCGCGACCGCTGGCAGGAATGGGGCCAGCTCGCCGAGGCCCTGGGCCCCGCGGCCTTCTACCAGCACATGCGCGAGCGCATGGAGGCCGAGCCACCGGCGGAATGCATCGGCACGATGGTGACCCGCCTGGACGACCCCGTCGAAATCGCGATCTCGGAATCCATGCACGGTCCGCAGGGGCTGTTCTACCAACCCCTATACGTCCACCGCTTTGCGTCTTCCGCCGCGCGCGACCGGTTCTACGACTGGATGTATTCCGACGACAACATCCATGCCGTCGACGCGCTCGCCCGGCTCGGATACGCGGACGGCGCGCTCGCGCTCGGCAAGGCGCTCGACCGCATCGCCGAGTACAGGCCCGCCGGCAACCGCGCCGAACGCCGCCGTCGCGCCAAGGCGGAGGCGAAGGCTGGACGCCGGCAACCCACGACTGTGGCGTGAAGGCAGGCGGCGGTGTCGCCATTTGGCGAGCCGCCGCCTTGCAGCCTGCTCGAACGACGCGAAGTCCGTGTCCCGACAGCCGGGCCAGGGATATCCTAACTGCATGGCGCCCATCGTTCGGCCCATCGAGGCCGGATCTAGCATCGCCTATGTTCGGCCATCGCCGATTAAGACCAAGCGGCTGCGGTTAAAGGTCCGGCAAAATGTATCGACATTTCCCGATGAGTGTTGACGAACCTCGTTCCATCGGGCAATTTCGATGGATGGACAACGAAGCAGCTTTGGTCGCTCTCGCCGCGCTCGCCCACCCGACACGCCTGAACACTTTCCAGATCCTCGTCCGTCACGAGCCGGACGGGATGACAACAGGTCAGCTGGTCGACGCGACCGGCTTGAGCCAGAGCACCTTCTCCACGCACCTCGCCGTGCTCGCCAAGGCCGGCCTCGTCCAATCCGAAAAGCGCGGACGCAACCTGGTCCAGCGCGTCGACATGGACGCGCTTCGCGCGCTGATGGTCTTCCTAGTGAAGGACTGTTGCCAGGGTCGGGCCGAGCTGTGCGAACCTTCGCGCCGCTGCTCATGTTCACCGGTGTCGAAGGCAAGACCTTCTCGCCGATGGCGATCACCATCATGCTCGCGCTCGTCGCGGCCTTCATCTTGGCGCTTACCTTCGTGCCCGCCATGGTGGCGCTCCTAATTCGAGGCCGCGTCGCCGAGAAGGAAGTGTGGCTGATCGCCAAGGCCAAGGATCGTTACCTGCCATTGCTCAACAAGGCGGTGGCGCGGCCGTGGCCTTTTATCCTCGGCGGCTTCACCTTCTTCTTGACGGCGGTGCCTGCCTTCGGGCTGCTAGGCTCGGAGTTCATTCCCCAGCTCGACGAAAAGAATATCGCGCTCGCATCGACGCGCGTGCCATCCGTGAGCCTCGAACAATCGCTGACGATGCAGCGCGGCGTGGAGCGAGCTGTCACCAGCCTCCCCGAAGTGGCGTTGATGTTTTCCAAGACCGGCACGGCGGAGGTTGCGACCGACCCCATGCCGCCGAACATGTCGGACGCTTATGTAATCCTCAAACCTCAGGATCAGTGGCCCGCGGGCGTGCGTTCCAAGGCAGACGTGATCGAGCGTATCGAGAAAGTCGCTCGAGGCCAACTCGGCCAGCTTTACGAGGTAAGCCAGCCCATCCAACTCCGTTTCAACGAACTGATCGCCGGCGTGCGCGGCGATGTCGCGATCAAGCTCTACGGCGACGATCTCGACAAAATGGCCCAGACCGCCGCCGAGATCGTCCGCATCCTGCAGTCGATTCCCGGCGCGGGCAGCGTCAAGGCGGACCAAGTTGGCGGCGCGCCGACGCTCGATGTCAAGCTCGATCGGGCTGCGATCGCCCGTTACGGCCTGACCGTTCGAGAAGTCGCCGACACGGTATCGGCGGCGTTGGGCGGACGCGAAGCCGGGCTGCTCTACGAGGGCGACAGGCGGTTCGACATTACGGTGCGAGTCCCCGAGACCACGCGGATCAACTTGGATGAAATCCAAGCGTTGCCAGTGTTACTTCCGGAAAAACCGGGCCAGTCTCGTCAGCAGGTGTCGCTCGCGCAAGTCGCGCAGATACGCATCACCGAAGGACTGAACGAGGTCAGACGCGAGAACGGCAAGCGGCGCCTCGCTATCCAGGTCAACCTTCTGGGCAGGGACGCCGGATCGTTCGTGGCGGAAGCACAGGCGAAAATCGCTCAGGTCCAGCTTCCAGCCGGCTATTATCTCGAATGGGGCGGGCAGTTCCAGAGCCTACAGGATGCGAGCCGCAGGCTCGCGATCGTTGTGCCCTTGTGCTTCCTCGCCATCTTCGGGCTGCTCTACATGGCCTTGGGCGGGTTCTCGCGAGCGGCCGCAGTGTTCCTCGCTGTGCCATTGGGGCTGGCGGGCGGCGTGTTCACCCTGGCGTTGACGGGCATCGCGTTTTCCGTGTCGGCTGCCGTTGGATTCATCTGCCTTGCCGGTGTGGCGGTGCTGAATGGACTCGTCGTGATGACGGCGATCCGCGAGCGGCTGGAGCAAGGAGCGCCGATCGAGCAGGCCATCATTGACGGGTGCCGCGAGAAAATGCGCGCGGTGGTGATGACCGGGTTCGTGCCCGCGATCGGCTTCGTGCCGATGGCGCTCGCGCACGGCACCGGCGCCGAGGTGCAGAAGCCATTGGCCACTACGGTGATCGGTGGTCTGGTCGCCGCCACGATCCTGACGCTGCTCGTCCTTCCCGCCATCGCCCGTGTGGTGCTGGGCTGGGGCGAGCGGCGGACCACGCCCAGAGACCCCGAAGCCGGCGTGTCCAGGTTCGCGTGATGAAGGAGGCGACCATGAGCGAGCGAACAAAGCTGCTCCGCGTTTACACTGATGAGGCTGCCTATTTCGGCGACCGCAAGGTGTTTGAAGTTGTCGCGTCCCGAGCGCGGGATGCGACGTTGGCGGGAGCGACGGTATTGGAGGCGCTGATCGGTTTCGGCCGATCGGCTCACGTCCACAGGCGGCATGTTCTCGAGAGTGACCGAGCCGTGGTCGTCGAGATCATCGACCAGGAGGAACGGCTACGCGCTTTCGCCCCGACGCTGGGCGACGTTCCGGGTATCGCCCTGATCACGTTGGAAGCGGTCGAAATCGTCGGTGGGGAGGCGGCATCGGCGCTATTCGTCGAGCCAAACCAGCACTCCGGCGACGGCGCGTCGCAACAGTCCAGCAAGGAGGGATAACAATGGATAGAACGTCCGACATGCGACCATCCGGTGAGCCCCGCCCCTCCATGCGGCGCTTTATGACGCTCGTCGCGATCACGGCCGCCGCGATGATCCCGGCGATAGTGCTCAGGATCGAGGGGTGGCGACCCAATCCCATCCTCGACGCCTTCCTGTTCGGCGCCGCGATCCTCGCGGGCGGCTTCTTCCTGTCATGGGGAGCAGAGGCGGCCGAGAAGCGAATATCGGCGGGGCTGATCGTTGCGATCGTCGCGCTGATCACCGTGCTTCCCGAATATGCCGTGGATTTCTATTACGCCTACTCGGCAGGAGCGAACCCGGGCTCCAACTACGTTCACTACGCCGCGGCGAACATGACCGGGGCAAACCGCCTGCTCGTCGGCCTCGCTTGGCCGTTGCTGGTGCTGCTCCACTGGCACAGGACGCGCGAGCGCGCGATCCCCCTGCTCCCCGCCAACCGGACCGAGGTTCTCTTCCTCCTGTTGCCTAGCGTCTATGCCTTCACCATCCTTCTGAAGGACGCCATCTCGGTCGTTGACACCGTCATCCTCGTCGCTCTGTTCGGCGTGTATATGTGGCGGGCCAGCGACAAGGGTGAAGGCGCCGAGGACGACGATGATGACGAGCCAGGCCCCGCAGCCGCCCTCGCCGAGTTGCCAGCTGCGCGGCAATGGCTCGCGATGGGCGCCCTAACCGTGGTCGCCGCCGCGGTGATCCTCGTTTCCGCCGAACCCTTCGCCGAAGCGATGGTCGATTCGGGGCGACTGCTCGGCTTCGATGAATTTCTTCTGATTCAGTGGTTGGCTCCCCTTGCCAGTGAAGCGCCAGCCGTCGTGATCGCTGTCCTGTTTGTCCTGTCCGGACGCGCTGAAACCGGCATGGCGACCATGATTTCCGACAAGATCAACCAGTGGACGTTGCTCGTCGGCATGTTGCCGCTCGCCCTGAGCCTGGGCGCTGGCCAGCTCTCGCCCCTGCCGCTCGACGCGCGCCAGCACGAGGAGTTCTTCCTGACAGCGGCACAGTCCCTTTTCGGCATCGCCTTGCTGCTCCGACTTCGGCTAGGCCTCGCTAGCGCGGCAGCGCTCGCCGGGCTGTTCGCGGTCCAGGTGACGCTGGCGGTGCTGTGGCAAGGCGACGAGGCCAGAACGATCGCCGGCCTCACCTGGCTTGCGTGGGCCTATATCGGGCTTGCGGCGGTCATTTTCGCGCTGAATGTCAGATCCCTGCCAGCGCTGGCGAAGCCGTTGTGGAACCGAGCGATCGACGATGAGCAGCGGTCGGACGCCGCTTCCGGTTCTGAGCGCCGTCCATAGCTGACCGCTGCTTCACCAGATGCAGGGGTGGCTTTGGAGCGCACAAAGCGCCCAGTGCGGCGATGCGGCCCTCCCCGCCCTGTCCCATCCCCGGGGCGGGGGGTCGACCACGGAGGAATGTGGCCAAATGACTGGAAAACGGTCAGGCGATGCTGACCCGGCTCCCACGCCCGCGCGCGACTTCGTGCCCGCAGCAGGTCGCGCCGAGCTTACTGGTCTCTACGATCTTGCCATAGCCGTGTTGACTCGCGAGCGACGCTGGCGAGCCGCGCTTCTGCGGCTGACCGCGCCGAGCACAGGCGAGACGATCGTCGATGTCGGGTACGGCACGGGCAGCTTCGCGATCATGCTGAAGCGGGCCTGCCCCGACGTGCTCGTGATCGCCGTCGATCCCGATCCGGCGGTCCTGACGATCGCTGGCGCGAAAGCGGCAAATGCCGGCGCTGCGGTCGAGTGGCTTCAGGCGATGGGCGACGAGCTGGCGGAGGCAGGCATCGGAACGGCCGACAAGGCGACATCGAGCCTGGTTCTGCATCAATGCCCGCTTCCCATGAAACGGGCGATCCTGGCCGCAATGTTTCAGACACTGCGGCCCGGCGGCTTGATCGTGGTCGCCGACTACGGGGAGCAGCGCAGCCGCTTGATGCGGCTCCTGTTCAAGCAGATTCAGCGCCTCGATGGGTTCGAGAACACGCAGCCAAACGCCGATGGCATGCTACCCCGCCTGTTCGCGGAAGCCGGATTTTCCCGCGTGGTGGAGCATGAAGTGATCCGGACCATCACAGGCTCCATCTCGATCTACTCGGCCCGCAAGTATTAGCGGGAGTAGGACGGGAGCGGTGCGCCGCCCCTTCCCCGGGGCGGGGTCGAGCACGGAGGAATTCGACACACCATGTTGATGTCGGTTGTAACCGAACGGCTCCCTCTCGCGGAACACAGCGCATAGTCCGATTGACAGCCTGACCCGAAAACCACAGGATGAAGACGTGAAGCGTATCGCCACCCTGCTTCTCCTTCTGGGAGTGATCGTCGGCCTCGCTGGCCGACCGGTGCAGGCAGCGACTCCCCCGATGGCCGCGATGAGCATGGCGAAGATGTCGCAGGCCGACATGGCGGCGATGCCAGACTGCATGGCGAAGATGTCGAAAGACGCAGAGCACAAGCCCTGCAAGTGCGGCATGGGCGGATGCATCGCCATGATGGCCTCGGGCGCCAGCCTGATGCTCGCCGACGGGACTTCGGCGATCGCCCCCAGCGTCGCGACCAAGCGGCTGGATAGACCCTCAACCATAGCGGCACTGCACGGCAGGTCGACCGCACCGGAACCCGAGCCCCCCACACTCCTTGGTTGAACCGAACGGTGCCGGATCGCGCCTCGCCGTGTCGTGCCCAGCACGCGCCGCGGGGTGACCGTCCCACGCCCCACCGCGTCAAAATCAAGGAAATTACCATGAACACCTATGTCCGCGCCGCCGCGATGGCGGCTGCATTCGCCTGGTCCGTCTCGGCTCTTCCTGCCTTCGCCGACACGGCACCCGCTTCGCAGACCGGCCACTTCGAGTGGCGAGCCCAGCCATCCTACGGCCCCCGCGCGCCCACGCGCGCGCCGGTCCGCGTGTGGGTCGGCGACGCCAGGGCGACCAACTCGGCCTGCGACTGCCCGATGATGTGGGGCGGCCAAGCGCAGGCGTCCGCCTGCATGGGCATGTCCGCGACGGATCGCGCCGACCCAAGAGGCTGAACGGGCCATCGACGCGGGGGGCAGCCGGTGGTCGGGCCCATCGGCTGCGCTTCCGCGCGATGGACCGCGTCCGCTTCCCATCCATCGGGATACCGTGATGAAGACACTATGCATATTGCTGCTCGCTGCGGCGCTGCCATCGGCGGCGCTGGCCGGACCGCTGACGTTCGACGACGCGCTAGCCAAGGTGAAGGCAGGCGCTCCCTCGGTCAAGGCCAAGGCGCTGAGCGCCGACGCGACGCGCTCGGCCCGCATCGCCGCCGGGCAACTTCCTGATCCCAAGCTCGCGCTCGGGATCGACAGCTTCCCGATATCGGGGCCGCTGGCATTCCAACCCTCGCGCGACAACTTTACCTGGGGGCGGGTCGGCATATCGCAGGACATCCCCAACCTCGCCAAGCGCCGCGCCCAGCGCGGGCGGGCCGACGCCGACATCGCGGTCGCCAACGCCGGGACGCTCGTCGAGATCCGCACCGTCGAGGTGCAGACCGCGATCGCCTGGATCAACCTAGCCTATGCGGAGCGGCGGCTCGCCGCGCTCGACGACGTGCTCGCCAGGCTCGGCCGCATCGTCCGGACGGCCCCCAGCGCGGTGGCGTCGGGCAACGCTCGTCCGGCACAGACGCTTGCGGGACGCGCGGCGCTCGCCCGCCTGCAGGATCGCCGCGACGAGCTGGTGTCGGCCGTCGCGCGCGCGAAGGCGGACCTGACCCGCTGGACCGGCGAGGCCGAACCCGAGATCGCCGGCGCGGTTCCGGACCTGACCGTCGATCCAGTGGAGCTCCGTGCAGGACTTGAACGGCACCCCTCGCTCGCCCTGCTGACAGCGCTGGCCGGCCGCGCGGACGCCGACCTGCGGCTCGCGCAGGCTGACCGCCGCCCGGACCTCGGCGTCGACCTGTCCTATCAGCGGCGTGACCCACGCTTCGGGGACTATGTGTCGGCAGGCGTGACGATCGGGCTTCCGCTATTCAAGAAGCGCCGGCAGGACCCGCTGATCGCGGCGCGCGCGGCCGACGCCGGCAGCGCCCGCGCCGACGCGGACGCCGCCTTGCGCGCGCTGACCGCCGACCTCGAGGCCGGCCTCGCCGACCACGTCATGCACCACGACCAATGGATGCGCGCGCGCGATGTGCTCCAGCCGCTCGCGCAGGAACGGGTGACGCTGGAGGTGGCGAGCTACGCCGCCGGCCGGGCCAGCCTCGTCGACCTCGTCGACGCCCACTCCGCGCTGGCTGAAGCGATGCTGGACACGCTCGACCGGGAAGCCACCGTCGCCGCCGATGGCGTGCGGCTCAATCTCCTGTTCGGGAGCGCCGACCGATGACCCTCAATTCGCTTCAGCGTTCGCAACTCGCCGCCGCCTTCGCCGCCGTCGCGCTCGCCGCAGGCGCGGGTGGATACTTTCTTGCGGGGACCAAGTCCGCGCCATCGAGCGCCAGCGGGCCGGCCAGAAAGCCGCTATACTATTATGACCCCATGGTTCCCGGCGAGCACTACGACAACCCGGACTCGCTGTCGTCGATGGGCATGAAGACCATCCCGAAATACGCCGACGACAGCGGCGGCCCGTCCGCTGTTCCGGGCGTCAGGATCGATCCGTCGTCGATGCAGGGCCTCGGCATCCGGCTGGCGACGGTGACCAACGGCATGCTCGCCGGTTCGCTCGACGTCACCGGCGCGATCGACTTCAACCAGCGCGACGTCGCGATCATCCAGGCGCGCGCCGCCGGATTCGTCCAACGCGTCTATGGGCGGGCGCCTGGCGACGTGATCCGAGCCGGTGCGCCGATCGCCGATGTCCTGGTGCCCGAATGGGGCGGTGCCCAAGGCGAATACGCCGCGGTGGCGAAAACAGGCGATCCGGCGCTGATCGCGGCCGCGCGACAGCGCCTCAGGCTGCTCGGCGGACCCGGCGGCGCGACGGGCGGACGCGGCATGACCACGGTCCGCACCCCGATCGGCGGCGTCATCACGACGCTCGACGCGCGTGCCGGCGTGACGCTCGCGGCGGGGCAGACCCTCGCCCAAGTCAACGGCCTCGGCACGGTATGGCTGAACGCCGCCGTGCCTGAAGTCCGCGCCGCCGACGTGCGGGTTGGCCAGGCGGCTACCGCCGAACTCGCGGGCTTCCCCGGCGAGCGGTTCACGGGTCGGGTGATCGCTGTGCTGCCGACCGCGCAGACCGACAGCCGGACGCTGACCGTGCGCATCGAACTCGCAAACCGCGGCGGACGGCTGCGCCCCGGCATGTTCGCGACCGTCCATCTCGGCGACACATCGCGTTCGGCGCTGTTGGTCCCAAGCGAGGCGGTGATCCGCACCGGCAAGCGCACGCTCGTCATGCTCGCCGACGGGAAGGGCCGGTTCCGCCCCGCCGAGGTGCGCGTCGGGCGCGACGCCGGCGGCCAGACAGAGATACTCGCCGGACTTTCGGCCGGCGAGAAGGTGGTCGCCTCGGGCCAGTTCCTGCTCGACAGCGAGGCGAGCCTGACCGGCATCCAGGCGCGTCCGATCTCGGGCGACGCCAAGTGATCGCCCGGATCATCGAGGCGTCGGTCCGGCTGCGCGTCATCGTCCTGCTCGCGGCGCTCGCGCTCGTCGCGATCGGCATCGGGGCGGTCAGGTCGACCCCGGTCGATGCGCTGCCCGACCTGTCGGACGTGCAGGTCATCATCCGCACGACCTATCCGGGGCAGGCGCCCCGCATCGTCGAGGACCAGGTCACCTATCCGATCGCGACGACGATGCTGTCGGTGCCGGGCGCGCGAGTCGTGCGCGGATACTCGTTCGTCGGCGACAGCTTCGTCTACGTGCTGTTCGACGAGGGCACCGACCTCTACTGGGCGCGCAGCCGCGTGCTCGAATATCTGAGCCAGGTTCAGGGCCGTCTGCCCGATGGGGCAAAGGCGTCGCTCGGTCCCGACGCGACCGGTGTCGGCTGGATCTACGAATACGCGCTGGTCGACCGCACCGGGCGCCATGACCTCGCCCAACTCCGCAGCATCCAGGACTGGTTTCTGCGCTACGAGCTGAAGACGGTGCCGGGCGTTGCCGAGGTCGCCAGCATCGGCGGCATGGTCAAGCAGTATCAGGTCATCCTCGATCCCCAGAAACTTGCTTCCTACGGCATCACCCACGAGGCGGTGATCGAGGCGCTCAAGCGCGGGAACCAGGAGAGCGGCGGCTCGGTGCTTGAGATGGCCGAGGCCGAATACATCGTCCGCTCGACCGGCTATCTCGCCTCGCTCGACGATTTCCGGGCTATCCCGCTCAAGAATGTTGGCGGCACACCGGTGACGCTCGGCGACGTCGCTACGGTCCAGGTCGGTCCCGACATGCGCCGCGGCGTGGCCGAACTGAACGGCCAGGGCGAGGTCGCCGGCGGCGTCATCGTCATGCGGCAAGGCAAGAACGCCCGCGAGGTCATCGATGGCGTGCGGTCCAAGCTCGCCGAGTTGAAAAGGAGCCTGCCGCCCGGCGTCGAGGTGGTGACGACCTACGACCGTTCGGGCCTGATCGACCGCGCGGTCGATAACCTGACCGGCAAGCTGATCGAGGAGTTCATCGTCGTCGCGCTCGTCTGCGGGCTGTTCCTGTGGCACGCGCGGTCGGCGCTGGTCGCGATCCTGACGTTGCCGCTCGGCATCTTGGCGGCGTTCATGGCGATGCGCGTCCAGGGACTCAACGCCAACATCCTGTCGCTCGGCGGCATCGCGATCGCGATCGGCGCGATGGTCGATGCGGCGGTGGTGATGATCGAGAACGCGCATAAGCATCTCGAACATTGGGATCGCGATTATCCCGACGAGACGCTGTCGGGTCCGGAACGCTGGCGCGTCATCACCGCAGCGGCAACCGAGGTCGGGCCGGCGCTGTTCCTCTCGCTTCTGATCATCACCTTCTCATTCGTGCCGATCTTCTCGCTGCAGGGTCAGGAGGGGCGGCTGTTCGCGCCGCTCGCCTTCACCAAGACCTACGCCATGGCCGGAGCGGCGATCCTGTCGATCACGCTGATCCCGGTGCTGATGGGCTACCTGATCCGGGGACGCATTCCTTCGGAAAGCGCAAACCCGATCAACCGCGTGCTCACGCGCGCCTATCGCCCCGCGCTGGATTGGGTGCTGGCGCGACCGAAACAGGCGCTGGTGATCGCCGGTCTCGTGTTCGCGACTAGCATCTGGCCCATCAGCCAGCTCGGCGGCGAGTTCATCCCGCAGATGAACGAGGGCGACCTGCTTTACATGCCCTCGGCGCTGCCCGGCATCTCGACGGCCAAGGCGGGTCAGCTGCTCCAGTTGACCGACCGCATGATCAAGACCGTGCCCGAGGTGGAAAGCGTGTTCGGCAAGGCTGGACGCGCCGACACGGCGACCGATCCCGCACCGCTCGAGATGTTCGAGACGACGATCCGGTTCAAGCCAAAGGACCAGTGGCGGACCGGCATGACTCAGGCGAAGCTGATCGACGAACTCGACCGGGCGGTCAGGGTGCCGGGGCTTGCCAATTTCTGGATCCCGCCGATCCGCAATCGTATCGACATGCTGTCGACGGGCATCAAAAGTCCGATCGGCATCAAGGTGTCGGGCTCGAATCTGGCCGAGATCGACGCGACGGCGCGGGAGATCGAGCAGGTCGCGAAGACCGTGCCGGGGGTGAGTTCAGCCCTAGCGGAACGTCTGACCGGCGGGCGCTACATCGACGTGACCATCAGCCGCGCGGCGGCGGCGCGCTACGGACTCAACGTCGCCGACGTGCAGTCGGTCGTCTCGAGCGCGGTCGGCGGCGAGACGGTCGGCCAGACGGTCGAGGGGCTCGCGCGCTATCCGATCAGCGTCCGTTATCCGCGCGAGCTCCGGGACAACATCGACGCCCTGCGCGACCTGCCGGTGCTCACCCCGTCACTGCAACAGGTGACGCTGGGCACGGTGGCCGACATCTCGGTCAGCGACGGGCCGCCGATGCTGCGCACCGAGAACGGCCGGCCGGTGACATGGATCTACGTCGACGGCCGGGGCGCACCGTTGACCACGATCGTCGGCAACCTCCAGCAGGCCATCGGCGCGCGGGTGAAGCTGCCGCCTGGGATCAGCGTCAGCTACACCGGCCAGTTCGAGTTCCTGCAGCGAGCGGTCGAACGGCTGAAGATCGTCGTGCCGGCTACGCTGCTGATCATCTTCCTGCTGCTCTACGCGACGTTCCGGCGGCTGGACGAGGCAGCGCTGGTGATGGGGACGCTGCCGTTCGCGCTGACTGGCGGTGTGTGGCTGCTCTACTTGTTAGGCTACAACCAGTCGGTCGCGACTGGCGTTGGGTTCATCGCGCTCGCGGGCGTATCGGCCGAGTTTGGCGTGGTCATGCTCATATACCTGAAGCACGCACTTGCCGACCGCGGACCGTCACCGGATGGACAGGCGGTCCAGGCGGCGGTGCGCGAGGGGGCCCTCCTGCGGGTCCGGCCGAAGGCCATGACGGTCGCGGTCATCCTCGCCGGTCTGCTTCCGATCCTCGTCGGCACCGGCACGGGCTCCGAGGTGATGAGCCGCATCGCCGCGCCGATGGTTGGCGGCATGCTGACCGCACCGCTGCTGTCGATGCTCGTGATCCCGGCTGCATACCTGCTGTTGCGGCGACGAGGCAGCCATCATTCCAATCCCAACGAAGGAGTAGCGAAATGAGTCACAGGATGTTGCTCGCGGTGGCTCTGCCACTCGTGATCGCCGGGTGCGGCAAGCCGGCGCCGCAGGCGCCCGGACCCGACAACGGGTCGATGGCGGGCATGAACATGTCGTCAGAGGCTAAGTCCAGCCACGGCAGCGGGACCGTCACCAAGATCGATGCCGACTCCGGCGAGGTCACGCTCCAGCACGGGCCGGTGACCGAGCTCGGTTGGCCGGCTATGACGATGACGTTCTCCGGCAAGCCGGGGACGATGGATGGGCTGAAGGTGGGTGACAAGGTCGACTTCGCCTTCGATTGGGACGGCAAGACTGGAAGGCTGACGTCGATCACCAAGCGGTGAGAGAGTTTCGGTTGCGGCGACCTGTGGCCGGGGTAGGCCGCCGCGGGTGTCGTGAACGACCGGTCGGCGACCAATGCGCTGACCGGTCGATGCCGCGCAGGACTCGCGAATGCCCGTCATTGCGCGCCGACTGCAGAACGTCCCGCCGGCTTAATCGAGTCCAATAACCGTCCAATTGAGGCCAACGGGAGCCTAATTGGGTCCGTTAAGAGTTCACAATCAAACGTCGAGGTTGGCGACGCTCAGCGCATTGTCCTGAATGAACTCGCGGCGCGGCTCGACCACGTCGCCCATCAGCCGGGTGAAAATCTCGTCGGCCAGATCGGCCTGTTCGACTTCGACCCGCAGCATTGACCGGTTCTGCGGATCGAGCGTTGTTTCCCAAAGCTGGTCGGCGTTCATCTCGCCGAGCCCCTTATAGCGCTGGATCGACAGGCCCTTGCGGCCGACCGCCAGAATCGCGTCAAGCAACTGGCTCGGCCGCGCCACCATGGTTTCGCCCTTGACTGTCGCAGCCGGCGCATCGTCGTCCTCCGCCGCTGCATCGCCTTCGGTCAGCGCGGCCGCCGCCTTTGCCGAAATCAGCCGTCCGGGCCGCGCGAAGGCGTCACGCTGCTCGATGGCAAGTGCGTGCAGCTTGCGTGCTTCCTGCGACAGCAGGAAGGCAGCTTCGATGATGTGGTGATCGGTGACGCCGCGCCACACGCGCTTGAAATGGATGCTGCCTTCGTCGGTCAGGGTCGCGGCCCAGCGCGCATCTTCGTCAGCGGCGTCGAGCGCGGTGACGGTCGCCGCGAGCAGATCGGCCCGCGCCGCACTGCCGAGCGCGGGATCGAGCACGCCGCCCATCGCCAGCGCTTCGACGATCGTCGCATCGTAACGGCGCGGAACATAGCGCATCAGCGTGCGCATCCGCCGCGCATGATCGACGAGCGCGCGCAGATCAGCGCCCGAGCGCGCACCACCGGCGCCTTCGAGCACCGACCCGGCGACGCCATTGTCGATCAGAAATTCATCGAGCGCGGCATCGTCCTTCAGATAGACTTCGGACTTGCCCTTCGACGCTTTGTAGAGCGGCGGCTGAGCGATGTAGAGATGCCCGTTGGCAATGATTTCAGGCATCTGCCGATAGAAGAATGTCAGCAGCAGGGTGCGGATATGGGCGCCGTCGACATCGGCGTCGGTCATGATGACGATCTTGTGATAGCGCAGCTTCTCGACGTTGAAGTCGTCGCGGCCAATGCCGGTGCCCATCGCCTGGATGAGCGTGCCAATTTCCTTCGACGACAGCATCCGGTCGAACCGGGCGCGCTCGACGTTCAGGATCTTGCCGCGCAGGGGCAGGATCGCCTGGAAATGGCGGTCGCGGCCCTGCTTGGCCGAGCCGCCTGCCGAATCGCCTTCGACCAGAAACAGTTCGGACTTGGCGGGATCGCGCTCCTGACAATCGGCGAGCTTGCCGGGGAGCGAGGCGATGTCCATCACGCCCTTGCGCCGCGTCAGTTCGCGGGCCTTTTTCGCGGCTTCGCGGGCGGCGGCGGCATCGATGATCTTTGCCACGATCGCGCGGCCATGCGCCGGATTTTCCTCGAGCCATTCGGCAAGCTTGTCGGCCATCAGGCTTTCGAGCGGCTGGCGGACTTCGGACGAGACGAGCTTGTCCTTGGTCTGGCTACTGAACTTGGGATCCGGCAGCTTGACCGAGACGATCGCGGTCAAGCCTTCGCGCATGTCGTCGCCGGTGAGCGTGACCTTTTCCTTTTTCAGCAGCCCCGACTTGTCGGCATAATTGTTGAGAGTGCGTGTCAGCGCCGCGCGGAAGGCGGCGAGATGGGTGCCGCCGTCACGCTGCGGGATGTTGTTGGTGAAGCACAGGACGTTTTCGTAATAGCTGTCGTTCCATTCGAGCGCGACGTCGATCGTCACATCGTCGCGCGTGCCGTTGATCGCCACCGGCTCGGGCATCAGCGGCACCTTGTTGCGATCGAGATATTTGACGAACGCGGCAATTCCGCCTTCGTAGTAAAGCTCTACGGTCTTGGCCTCCTCGTGGCGGGCGTCGGTCAGGAACAGCCGGACGCCCGAATTGAGGAAAGCGAGCTCGCGGTAACGATGCTCGAGCTTGTCGAAATCGAATTCGGTGATCTTGAAGGTCGCAGGCGAGGGCAGGAACGTCACGCGCGTGCCCTTGCGGCCCGGCGCTTCGCCGACGATCTTCAACGGCGCCACCGCGTCGCCATGGGCGAAGCGCATGTAATGTTCATGGCCGTCGCGCCAGATCGTCAGGTCGAGCCATTCGCTGAGCGCATTGACCACCGATACGCCGACGCCGTGCAGCCCGCCGCTGACCTTATAGGCGTTATCGTCGGACGTATTCTCGAACTTACCCCCGGCGTGCAGCTGGGTCATGATCACTTCGGCGGCCGAGACGCCTTCTTCTGAGTGAATGCCGGTCGGAATGCCGCGGCCATTATCCTCTACCGAAACCGAGCCGTCGGGATTGAGCGTGATGTCGATCCGGTCGCAATGGCCGGCAAGGGCTTCGTCGATCGCGTTGTCGCTAACCTCGAACACCATATGGTGCAGGCCCGAGCCGTCGTCGGTGTCGCCGATGTACATGCCGGGGCGTTTGCGGACCGCGTCGAGGCCCTTGAGCACCTTGATCGAATCGGCGCCATAGTCGTTGGTATTGGGGTCTTCTGCCATAGCGAGCATATAGGGATTCGCTTGGCGGAACGAAAGCAAAATGGATGGTGGCCTTGGCCCGCCCGCGCCGCGCCCATTTCCCCGCTCAGTGTTTATTGTAGCGTTCGCTACAGAAGGCTGGTACGCTTGTAGCGAACACTACAAGGGAGATGTCCGATGGCCCAAGCAACTGCTGCACCAACTGTCATGGCGCTGAAGCCGATGGCCGTGCTGATCGCCTGGGGCACGATCCTCTGGGCGATCGGCGTGGTCATTCTCCGCTGGTTGGCGTCGATCGACGGGCTGCACGGGACCACGCAACTCGTTGCCTATGCGCTGGTCATCGTCGGCACCGTCCCACTGATCCCGCTGACGCCCCGCCTTGCCGGCCTGCCAAGCAGCGAGACCGTCGGGTCGGTCGCGGTGGTGGCGATGACCGCACTACTGATCGACGGCATCGTGATCGGTTATTTCCCGGCGCTTTACTCTGCGGACCCGGCGCTCGCACGCGGCTGTGCCGGGGCGCTGCTCTGGGCCGTCGGCGTGGCACTCGCGCTGGGCTTCATCATGCAGCCGCGCGGGCGATAGCGCTTACGGCGCTGTCGCCACCTTGACCACATCGTCGAGCCCGATGGCCTTGAGCAGGATCGATCCTTCGATCAACTGCAACAGCATGGCGGCTTGCTGGTCGCGCTGGGCCGGATCGCCGTCGATCCGCCCGGCGATCCAGATGAGAAAGCCACGCCCGATCGCTTCGCCGACCGACCGGCACACCGGATCGCCGCCTGCCGCCATGGCCGCCGTCTGAAGCCAGAAGCGCATATAGCGCCAGAACGCCTCCCCGGTGGCGAGCGTCGTCAGCTCGCGCGCCAGCACGGCGGCGGACTGCGGCGGTCCGGCGGCCAGCTCGCCAAGATCGCCCATCAGCCGCGCCGCCACATTCTGCATCAGCGCGGTCATGAGCGCCGCCTTGTCGGGGAAATAATAGAGCAGCATCCGGTCGCTGGTGCCGATCGCCTTGCCCAGCGTGCGCAAGCCGGTGTCGCCGATGCCGTTGTCGAGCACATGGTCGGTCAGCCGGTCGAGCAGGTCCTGGCGCTTGTCTGGCTTCATGACGTCCGGTTTCGGACGCTACGGCGTCCGGGTCAAGCCGTGTGAATGCCGTCGTCGGCAATGTGGAGGCGTGTTGCCTCCGTGCCGATCCCGTCGAACAGCGCCGGTTCGGTGCCCGTCATCCACACCTGGCCGCGCTGCGCCAGCCGGTCGAACAGCGCCGCGCGCCGCCGCGGATCGAGATGCGCGGCGACTTCATCGAGCAGCAGTACCGGCGCGCGCCCGGTCTGCCCCGTCACCAGTTCGGCATGGGCAAGGATGAGGCCGAGCAGCAGCGCCTTCTGCTCGCCGGTCGAACATAGCGCGGCCGGTTGCTGCTTGGCGCGGTGCGTGACGAGCAAGTCGCAGCGATGCGGGCCGGCAAGCGTGCGGCCGGCGGCTGCGTCGCGCCGGCGCCCGGCGGCGAGTTCTTCGGCAAGCCCGGTGCCTGACCAGCCGTCGATGCGCAGGTCCGGGCGCGCGAACGGCCCGTCGGCCTGATCGGCGAGCCGGTCGGTCAGCAGCGCCACGACCTCACGCCGTGCGATGTCGATCGCAAAGCCATGCTCGGCCATCTGGGCTTCGAGCGCCGATAGCCACGCCGGATCGGGCTGGCCGCCGTCGATCATGTCGGCAAGCAGCCGGTTGCGCGCACGCATCGCCGCTTCGTAGCGATTGGCGTGGACAGCATGGCCGGGGTGCAAGGCGAGCGTCAGCCGGTCGAGAAAGCGCCGCCGCTCGCTCGCCGGCTCGACGAACAGCCGGTCCATTGCCGGGGTCAGCCACAGCACCGTCAGCCATTCCGCAAGCAACGTTGCGGCGGCGGGCGCCCGTTGGACCCGCACCAGCCGCCGTTCGGGTGCATCGGGCTGGGTGCCCGTCGCGATCTCGACATCGGGCACGAGCGTGGCGGCGATCGCAAAGCCGCCAGGGCCGTCTTGCCGCGCCATTTCGCCCGGCGATGCGCGCCGCAGCCCGCGACCGGGCGCCAGCAGCGATACAGCTTCGAGAATGTTGGTCTTGCCCGCGCCATTTTCGCCAGTGAGGACGACAAAGCCCGGTCCCGGCGCGATTCTCGCGGTCGCATGGTTGCGGAAATCGGTAAGGTCCAGCCGGGTCAGCACGGCCTCAGCCTTAGCTCAACTCGCGCGAATGTCGCGCTGCTAAAGCGCCGCCATCGCGATCGACAGGCTGCCGAGCCCGATCGACAAGGGCAGCCGCAGGCGCAGCCACCAGTCGGGCGCAAGCCCCATCCGTTGCAACTGCCAATCGACGCCGAGCGCGCCGATCAGCGCGACGCCGATCACCACCAGCGACGGGCCCGGCCACGGTTCACCCGTCGCCCAGGGCAGGAAGCTCGCCAGCGCGATCAGCGAGGGCAGGACGGCGGCGACCCACAGCCAACCGGGCGCCTCCTTGGCGCGCGCGGCGAAACCCCACCAGATGCCGCCCAGAAAACTCAGGATCAGCGCGGCATAGGCATAGCCCATCGACAGCGCGAAATAGCGCAGCTCGTTGTTGCGTTCGAGCAGCACGAGCACGGCGGCGATCAGCGGCAGCAGTCCGGCGAAACCGAGCAGGCGAGCGAGCGTCGGCGGCATCAGGCGCTCAGCCGCCCCGCCCAGGCATAGCCACGATACAGCGGCGTGAAGCGCGCCGACAGGCCGGTCGCCGCCGCAATCCGATCAAGCGCGGCCGCCAGATCGGCGCGCGGCGTCACGTCGAACCGGGCGAGCCAGCCGAACAGCAGCGCGCGAAACGCGCCCGGCAAATGCTCCTGCTGGCCGAAATCGACAACGTCGAGCCGCCCGCCGGGGGCAAGCTTGCTCGCCCCTTCGCGCAACGCGCCCTGCCAGTCGGGGATCATCGACAGCGTATAGCTCTGAAAAATGCGGTCGAATTGCGCGATCCCGAACAGCGCCGTTGCGTCGAACGCCGTCGCATCGCCCTGCGCAAGGATGATCCGGTCGCTCAGCCCCGCCTTGGCGACATTGGCGCGCGCGGTGGCCAGCATCGCCTCTGAGATGTCGATCCCGAAATAGCGCGCATCGGGCCATCGCCGCGCGGCGGCGATCAGGTTGCGCCCGGTGCCGCAGCCGATCTCGATCACCGTGCCGCCACGCGGCGGCGCAAGTTCATCGATCAGCCGATCGCGCCCCAGCAGATAATATTTGCGGGTCAGATCATAGATGTGGCGCTGGCTGCGATAGATCGCATCCATATGCCCGGCATGATCGCCGGTCGCTGCCATGCTGCTCAGCCTTTCAGCACGTAAAGATGGACGCCGCCATAGATCGAGCTGCGGTCGCGGCGGGTGTAATCCAGCGACTCGTCAGCCCGGTAATCCCAGCGATCGAGAATCGCATCGGGCACGCGGCCCGGCAGGATCGACGGCGCGCCCGCGGTGCGGAACAGCACGCGCGCGGCGGGCTTGGCGGTGCGGCTGATTTCGGTCCATAGACTGGTGAGGATCTCGTCGGTCATCCAGTCCTGCGCGTCGAGCAGCACATAGCGATCGAGCGACGCATCGGGCATCGACTTCAGATAATCGATGAAATTGGCGTGGCGGACTTCGACGCGGTCGGCGCGGGCGCGCACGGCATCGTAGTTATCCTGCTGAAGATACGGCGGCAGCGCGGCATCGGGCGCGTCTTGATAGCCGCGACCGAAAGCCTGCCACGCGAAATAATTCTCGCGCAGATCGAAATCGCAGGCGAGCTTTTCGAGCCGCTCGCGCAGCACCACCGCCATTTTCGAATCGCCTGCCAGCGCTTCATATTGCGCGGGCGGAATGCCGAGGCCAAACAGCGACGCGGGCTGGTCGGTCAGCCAGCGCACGAACGCCTTGTCGAAAAACGGCGCGAAGTCGCGGTCGAAAATCTCGCGCTGCTCCTCGATCGACGAGGCGCGCAGGATCACTTTCGGGTTCACGCCGTTGAGCCGCGCGAGCAGATGCGCCGCACCGATGAAATTGCCGAGCAGCCCGCGCTTGTAGACACCCTTGGCAAAGCCCGAGATGCGGCGGCGACCGATGATGTCGCGCCCTTCCCAATAGCGCCGCGTTGTCTCGTCGAGGTGGGGCCGCACATATTTGCGATAGGCGGCGATATTCTCGCGCGTGTTGGCGCGGCCGAAAAAGCGGTAGAAAGCGGCATAGTCGGGCAGCTCGCGCGCGGCGACCAGCTTCAGCTTGTTGAGCGCGATGTGTGCGGTGTTGAGGTCGACGGCGGTGATCGCTTTCGGGTCGGCGGTCAGATAGCTGAGCACGTTGCAGCCACCCGACGCGATCTGGACGATGTGGCAATCGGGCGTGACCGCGAGCGCTTCGAGGTCAACCGCCGGGTCTTCCCAGATCTGCGCATAGACCAGCCCGCGAAAGGCGAAGGTGAAAGCGCGTTCGAGCAGGCCCTGCTTGCTCAGATGGTCATGACGGTGAACCGCACTGCGGACAGCGCGGTTGCGCGGGGGTTTCATGCCGGTCGATCTCCTCAGCGCCCCGAAACGGACAGGGGGCCGTGGCATTCCCGATAGGCCAAGCCGAGGCGGCTGACAATCACTGCGCCGATCCCATGGTGCCGCCGCAACAAAATGGGGCCTGCCTGCACATGGCGGGCAGGCCCCGATCGGGCACCGTCAAGGGGGGGACAAACGGTGCCTTGGGCGTCCACTCGAAGGGGACAGCTAGTTTACGGGGCACAACCGGCAAAGGTTGCACCCCGCGGACGATTTTTTTTGTAAAGCTTACGGCAGCAGCACGCCGTCGATCACGTGGATGACGCCGTTCGACTGGTTGACGTCGGCGATCGTGATGTTGGCGGCGTTGCCCTTGGCGTCGGTGACGGTGTAGCCGTTGCCGGCCTTGGCGAAGGTCAGCGTGCCACCCTGGACGGTCGTCAGCATCGCCTTGCCGCCGCCCATCTTGACCTTCGAGGCGAGCTGCGCGGCGCTCACCTTGCCGGCGACGACGTGATAGGTGAGGACCGCCGTCAGCGTGCCCTTGTTTTCAGGCTTCAGCAGCGTGTCGACGGTGCCGGCGGGCAGCTTCGCAAACGCCGCGTTGGTCGGCGCGAACACCGTGAACGGGCCCTTGCTCGACAGCGTCTCGACCAGGCCAGCGGCCTTCACCGCGGCGACGAGCGTGGTGTGATCCTTCGAATTGACGGCGTTCTCGACGATGTTCTTGGTCGGATACATCGCGGCGCCGCCGACCATCGGGTTGGTGGCGGCGATCAGCGAGCCCGCACCGAGCGCGAACGCGCTGGCGACGAGCGAAAAACGAAGAGCGGTGTTCATCGCGAAAAATCTCCTTTGGGGGACGCACCTCTCAAGGGTGCGGCGGAGATACGTATCGCGTGCCAAAAAGATGCATTTGCGTTTCGCACGCGAAATGACCTCGCGCAAAAATCAAATGCAAAAAGTCAAATGGTGGTGAGCGGCCCGGCAGCGATGACAGGGCCCTGCGGCAGGCCGGTGGGCGAGCCGCCCGGCGCCTCGATCGTGATCGCCAGTGTTGCCCCGGCACTCACGCGCTGCCGGTTCCCTTGACGCAGCGCTACCTGAGTGATCGACCCGGAACGCAAAACGCCCAGCGAATGCGGTATTTTTTCACCCGCCGGGATCACCCACAATTCGGCGCTATGCCGCTTGTCGGCAAGATCCGCAGCGGCGATCCGCAAAGCGCTCTGGCTGGCATCATAGACGGCGACGATCGGTGCCCCCTTGCCGGTTGGCGCAATGGCGGCGACCAGCGTCGGACCAGTCGACACGCGCACGATCTGCGGCGCCGGTGGGGTCGGTGCGGGGCGCAGCACGAGCACGCCCACCAGAACAGCGGCGGCGAGCGACGTGGCGCCCGCGATTCCCTTCCACAATGCCGACCCGTCATTGTCATTGGCGACGACCGGCTTGGCGATCAGCGCGGCTTCGATCCGGGCGGCGCCGTCGGCGGGGGCAGTGGCTTCGGGCCAGGCAGCGAACATGACGCCGAAATGATCACGCCAGCGTTCGACCTCGGCGGCAAAGCCGGGCTCGGCGAGCACCCGGCGCATCGCCGCTGCGCGTTCCTCGCCTTCGAGCAGGCCAAGCGCGAATTCGGCGGCCATCGTCATCGGCGCGTCGTCGTCGGGGGGTAGCGGCGTGTCGGTCATGCCTCGACACACTCCTTCAGCCGCATCAGCCCGCGCCGGACCCAGCTTTTCATCGTGCCGAGCGGTACGCCGAGCCGTTCGGCCAGTTCGGCATAGGTGACGCCGTCGAAAAAGGCGGTGCGGATCGCATCACGCTGCTTGTCCTCGAGCTGGTCGAGGCAGAGGTGCAGCCGCCGGTCCGACTCATCCGCCAGCATCACATCGGATGCGAGCGGGCGATCGTCGGCGACCGGCAGCGCTTCGTCTAGCACCGCCATCGCGCGGTTGCCCTGCGCACGACGCCAGTCGATCGCCCGGTTGCGCGCGATCGTCGCCAGCCAGGTAATCGGGCTCGCTCGCCCCGGGTCATAACCGGCCGCGCGCTTCCACACGATCAGATAAACTTCCTGCAACACATCTTCCGCAGCCTGCCTTTCCCCGCAGATACGTAAGCATATGCCAAAAAGTTTTGCGCTGGTGAGCGTATAAAGCGGGGAGATTGCCGAACGGTCTTCCTGCCCGATGCGCCACAGCAGTTCGGCGAGCTTGGCTCGCGCGGCATTGGCATCGGGCAAAGACTGCGTCACGCCCCGTTGCCTAGCCGCAGCGACCCCGCCCGACAATTGTTTTTGCAAGCGATATTCCCGTGCCCGACCGCGCGGCGAAAGCGGGTGTGGTAATGCGCGTGCGGGTTCGCTAGAAGCGCCGCCTGCCCAGTCCCTGCCCCCGGAGTGCCGCGCCGACCATGCGCATCGCCATCGCGTCCGATCACGCTGCCTTTGCGCTGAAACAGTCGCTTGCCGCCTGGCTGCGCGATCAGGGTCATGTGGTCGATGATCTCGGCACTCACGGCTCGGAAAGCGTCGATTACCCCGACTATGGCCGCAAGCTCGGCGCAGCGATTGCCGACGAGTCGGCCGAGCGCGGCATCGCGCTGTGCGGATCGGGCATCGGCATTTCGATTGCCGCCAATCGCATTCCCGGCTGCCGCTGCGCGCTGGTCAGCGAGCCGCTGTCCGCGACGCTGGCGCGTCAGCACAATGACGCCAATGCCATTGCGCTGGGCGCACGCCTGATCGGCGAGGAAATGGCGCGCGCCTGCATTACTGCATTTCTGAGCACCGATTTCGAAGGCGGTCGCCATGCCGCCCGGGTCGCCAAGCTCGGCCAGACCGAAGGAATTTCTGCATGAGCACCAATCCGCGCGACCTGCACGACGTTCAGCCTGACGGCTTCTTCACGCGGGGGCTGGCCGATGCCGATCCGGCGGTGTTCGCCGGCGTCCGCCATGAGCTGACCCGCGAGCAGACCCAGATCGAACTGATTGCGAGCGAGAATATCGTCTCCAAAGCCGTGCTCGAGGCGCAGGGATCGGTCTTCACCAACAAATATGCCGAGGGATATCCGGGCAAGCGCTATTATCAGGGCTGCCACCCGTCGGACGAAGTCGAGCAGCTCGCGATCGACCGCGCGAAGGCGCTCTTCGACTGTGCGTACGCCAACGTACAGCCTCATTCGGGCGCACAGGCCAATGGCGCCGTCATGCTCGCGCTGACCAAGCCGGGCGACACGATTCTCGGCATGAGCCTCGACGCGGGCGGCCACCTGACCCACGGTGCCAAGGCAGCGATGAGCGGCAAGTGGTTCAACGCGGTCCAATATGGCGTCGATCCGGTCACGCATCTGATCGATTACGACGAGGTTGCGCGGCTGGCGCGCGAACATAAGCCGACGCTGATCATCGCGGGCGGATCGGCCTATCCGCGGCAAATCGACTTCGCGAAATTCCGGGCAATTGCTGACGAGGTCGGCGCCTATTTTCTCGTCGACATGGCGCATTTCGCGGGCATCGTCGCGGCGGGCCTGCATCCGTCGCCGCTGCCGCACGCGCATGTCGTGACGACGACGACGCACAAGACGCTGCGCGGGCCGCGTGGCGGCATGATCCTGTCGAACGACGAAGCGCTCGGCAAGAAGCTCAACTCGGCAGTGTTCCCGGGGCTGCAGGGTGGCCCGCTGATGCATGTCATCGCCGCCAAGGCAGTCGCGTTCGGCGAAGCGCTCCAGCCCGGCTACAAGCAATATATCGCCGCGGTCGTCGAAAATGCGAAAGTGCTGGCGGCAACGCTCAACGAGCGCGGCTGCAATCTTGTCGCAGGCGGCACCGACACGCATCTGGCGCTGGTCGACCTCACGCCGCTCGGTGTGACCGGCAAGGACGCCGACGAGGCGCTCGAACGCGCCGGCATCACCTGCAACAAGAACGGCATCCCCAACGATCCGCTGCCGCCGACCAAGACGAGCGGCATCCGAGTCGGCTCGCCCGCTGGCACGACACGCGGTTTCGGCCCCGCCGAGTTCCGCGAAATCGGCCATATGGTCGCCGATGTGCTCGACGGACTCGCCAAAAACGGCGAACAGGGCGATGCGCAGGTCGAAGAGGCTGTACGTCAGCGTGTTATTGCACTATGTCACCGGTTCCCGATCTACCCGGAGAATTGACATGGAAGACAAGCCCAAGACCACTCTCGAAGACACGATGCGCGCGGTTGGCGACGATGTCGTCGAAGCGCTTGACGCTGCGGTCGATCAGACCAGCAAGCTGATCGGCGGCGAAAACGGCAACAAGCTGATCGGCGGCGCCGCCGTCGGTGCGCTTGCCGCGATCGTGCTGCCGATCTCGATCGTCACCGGCGCGCTGCTCGGCGCGGGCTACGCGGCTTTGCGAAAGTCGAACCGCTAGGCGATGCGCTGTCCTTTCTGTGGTCATGAAGACAGTCAGGTAAAGGACAGCCGCCCGACCGAGGACGGCGCCGCGATCCGGCGGCGTCGCCAGTGCGAGGGATGCGCCGCGCGCTTCACGACGTTCGAGCGCATCCAGTTGCGCGAGCTGGTCGTTGTCAAGAACGAAGGCACCGGCGGCTTGCGGCGCGAGCCGTTCGATCGCGACAAGCTGATGCGATCGGTCGCGATCGCGTGCCGCAAGCGGCCGATCGACGCCGTGCGGATCGAAAAGCTCGTCAGCGGCATCCAGCGCCAGCTCGAAACATTGGGCGACAGCGAAATCGCGTCCAAGCTGATCGGCGAAATGGTGATGGAAGGGCTGAAGGCGCTCGATTCGGTCGCCTATATCCGCTTCGCCAGCGTTTATAAGGATTTCCGCGAAGCCCGCGACTTCGAGGAATTTGCCGGCAACGTCAGCGAAGTCGGCATCAGCGAGGCTGGCAGGGGATGAACGGATCGCCGCCGCCCGCAATCGTGCTGGTGCGTCCGCAGCTTGGGGAGAATATCGGCAAGGCAGCGCGGGCGATGCTCAATTTCGGGTTGACCGAGCTGCGGCTGGTCAGCCCGCGCGACGGCTGGCCCAATCCCGCCGCGGGCCCCGCCGCGTCGGGCGCCGACATTGTCATCGAACGCGCGCAGCTGTTCGATAGCGTCGCCGAAGCAGTCGCCGACTGCCATCACGTCTATGCGACAACGGTGCGCAAGCGTGGGGTGACCAAACCCGTCGTGACGCCTGAACAGGCAGCGGGGATGATCCGCACCCAGCCGGGGCGCAGCGCGATCCTGTTCGGCCCAGAGCGCGCAGGACTCGAAACCGACGATGTCGCGCTTGCCCGCACGATCATCACGGCGCCGATCAATCCCGACTTCGGGTCGCTCAACCTTGCCCAGGCCGTCATCCTCGTTGCCTATGAATGGTCGAAGGGTGAGGTGCTCGCGATGCCGCCCGAAGTCGATCTGCCGCTGCCGGCGCCGCAGGAGGAGCTCGACGGCATGATCGGCCAGCTTGAGGCAATGCTTGACAGCGCCGGCTTCTTCTTCCCGCCCGATCGCGTGCCAACGACGCGGCGGACGTTGCGCACCTTGCTCACCAAGCCGGGCTGGTCGAGCCAGGAAATCCGCACCCTGCGCGGCGTGCTGTCAGCGATTGAGCGCCCGCGCGATCGCGGGCGGGACTGATTTCAGCGCTCAGCCGCGCCGGTCGAAAGCCTCGAACTCATAGGCGATCGACGCTTCGACCAGCGTCTCCCAGAGCGCGGCGACGGCCGTGTCGGGAATGCCGGCTTCCCGCGCCAGCGCGCGGACATTGGCGATCACCTGTGCCTTGCGCGCCTCGTCGCGCACCGCCTCGCGCGTCGGCTTGATGCGGGCGGCGGCGTCCATATAGGCGAAGCGGCGGGCAAGCAGCGCCACCAGCTCGCGGTCGACCTGGTCGACGCCGGCGCGCACTTCGGCCATCGTCGTGCAGGCGGGGCCGGGAAGCGTGCCCGAGGGAGAATCTGTCATGCGCGCTCTGATAGCCGCGCGCGCCCCCTTGTCCAGCCCGCGACCCTGTGTTGCGGGCACGAGACAGCAAGGCTTGACGCGGCGGCGCGGCTCTGCGAAAGGCGCGCGCTCGCAATTGGCCCCGCACCCCGGTGAAGCGGTGGCCCTGCCGTCTCCCACGACCCAGCAGCGCGATGACCGGGAAGCTCCATGTCATGGTGGCGTGGGGCGTTGTCGCAATTGAAGGAAACATCATGTCGAAGCGCCAGAGCGCCAAGTACAAGCTCGATCGCCGGATGGGCGAAAACATCTGGGGTCGCCCGAAGAGCCCGGTCAACAAGCGCGAATATGGCCCCGGCCAGCACGGCCAGCGCCGCAAGGGCAAGACCTCGGACTTTGGCCTCCAGCTCCGCGCGAAGCAGAAGCTGAAGGGCTATTACGGCGACGTCACCGAAAAGCAGTTCCGCGCCTGCTATCACGAAGCCAGCCGCATGAAGGGCGACACCAGCCAGAATCTCATCGGCCTGCTCGAACAGCGGCTCGACATGATCGTCTATCGCGCCAAGTTTGCGCCGACGGTGTTCGCTGCGCGCCAGCTCGTTAGCCACGGCCATGTCCGCGTCAACGGCGTGAAGTGCAACATCGCCTCGCGCCGCATTTTCCCGGGCGACGAAGTAACGCTGGGCAGCAAGGCGCAGGAAATGGCGCTGGTGATGGAAGCGCAGGCACTCGCCGAGCGCGAGATCCCCGATTATGTCGCTCCCGACGGCGCCGCCAAGGTGACCTTCACGCGCGTCCCGACGCTCGATGAAGTGCCCTATCCGGTGAAGATGGAACCCAATCTGGTCGTCGAATTCTATTCGCGCTAAGGATTGCCCATGACCGGGCTGACGCACGACCAACTCGCCGACAAGCTGGGCACGACCTATCAGGTTGCGCTCGGCGACGGCGGCGCCGTGCCGCTCACGCTTCGGGCGCTTGAACCGCTCAACGATTCAGGACGGCCCGGTGGGTCGTTCCGGCTCGAATTCGTCGGACCCAGCGCGCCCTATCTGCCGCAGGCGATTTATTCGTTTGTGGCGGAGGGGGCCGAGCCGGTCGACATCTTCATTGTGCCGGTCGCGTCCGAAGCCGATGGCCTGATTTATGAGGCCGTGTTCTACTGATCGACGGGCGCTGGTGCCGGGTGGCGAATCAATAAATCGTAAATGTCGTTGGCGGTCTTTTCGAACACGAAGCCCAACCGCAGATACAGCCGTCGCGCCGGATTTTGCTGCTCGACATGGATCGACGCGGCTAGCCCGCGCGCCTGCGCATAAGCGATCACATCGGCGAGCAGTGCTGCGCCGATGCCGCCGCCCCGCGCTTCGGGGAGCAGCGCAATATCGACAATGCGCAGGTCGGTGGCGCCTTCATACAGGTAAAGCCGGCCGATGTCGTCGCCTGCCCGCTGGATCGCATAGCGTTGGATGCCGGGATAATGCGCGGTGTAATGCGCGTGCTGGGCGGCATGCTGCTGCGCCAGAAAGGCATCGATCATCGGCTGCGGCCAACCCGTAGGGGCCAGCTCTTCCTGCCGTGTCGAGGCATAGACGGCTGCGGCAAAGGGCAAGTCGGCATCGCCCATGACACGCAGCGAAACGCCGATCGCTGTCGCGGCGGGAATCGGCAGGCGCAAGTCGGCTGCGGACGCGATGACGCTCAGCCCCGCGGCGGAAAGACGTCCTGCAGCGCAATGTTAAAATAAAAGGTCAGGTACGGCATCATATTATTGTGCGGCAGGCTGCCGCCGGTGGGCGCAACCGTCTGGAACGCCATCGGTGTCGGGCTGGCTGAGGGCGCATAGCCGCGCCCCTTGGAACTCAGCGACAGAAAGACGCTTGGTGAGGGCGCCTGCACATCGGCGGGGTCCTGGCTATTGGCGCGCATGCTGTGATTATGCGCCGGCATTTCGCTTTCCAGCAGCGTTACATTCTCGACACCACCAGTTTCGCCCAGGTCGTGCAATGACAGCCCCGGCCCCTGCCCGGGATGCATCGGCGCCGAACCCTGCAGATTGGGAAGCGCAAAGTTTGATTTGCCGTTGCCACCATAGGTCGTTCCCAGCAGCGAGAAGAGCGCCGTGTTCTGCGAGATCGGCAATAGCTGGCCATCGCACCAAGCCCAGCCGCGTGGGGCGAAATTGAACGGGAAGATGCGGATTTCCGCGACAAATGGGTCAGCCATCGGACAGTCCTTCAATTGGGGCTGGGGAAAATCCCGAACAGCGAGATGATGAAGTTGACGCACAGATAGGGCTGGAAATTGGTATGCGGCTGGTTGCTGCCTGCCTGCCCGATGGCCGCCGCGTTGAGGCTTACGTCGGGCGAAATCCCGCCGAACATGTCGACCGACGGGCTGGCCGCGATCAGACTGTTGGTCGCGTTATTCGACGTGCCGGACGCGGTCGTGGCGACGAAGCTGTGCGTATGGTTCGGGATTTGGTTGACCGTCAGCGTCACCTGCTCAAGGCCACCAGTTTCCGCCAGCACATAGCCACCGCCGCCTCCCGTCCCCTGATGGATCGGCACCCGACCGCGCAGGTCGGGCATGGCAAAGTCATTCTGTCCATCGCCGCCGTAGGTCGTGCCGATCAATTGGAACAGCGTTTCATATTCGAAGATTGGCTGCAGCGATCCGTCGCAGAAGAGCCAGCCAGAGGGAGCGAAATTGCCCGCAAACATGCGGATTTCGCCGACATAGGGTTGTGCCATTGGTCTGCTCCCTCAGTTCTGCGACGGAAAGATACCCTGCAACGCGATGCAGAAGCTGATCGTCAGAAACGGCTGCCGGTTTTCGTGTGCCTGGCTGCCACCAATCGACGTGATGGACCCCGGCGCGAGCGTCGTCAGCGCGGCGACCGGGGCGTAGCCGTTCAGGTAGCTCGCCAGCAGGTTATTGGTCGGCGTCGCGGTCGTCCCGGCCGCACTCGTTGCGGTCGCGCCATGGATGTGCTGCGGCAACTGTTGCTGAGTCAGTGTCACCGTGGCTGCGCCGGCCGCTTCGCCCAGCGTGTGCCCGCTGCCGACGTGGATCGGCGTGCGTCCCTGAAGATTGGGCAGCGCGAAGTTTATCTGTCCATTGCCGCCATAGGTTGTGCCGAGCAGCGAAAACAACGCCTGGTTCTGGTTGATCGGCAGGAGCTGGCCGTTGCACAGCGCCCAGCCTCTGGGCGCGAACCCAAACGACATCATCCGGATTTCGGCTAGAAACGGTTCTGCCATCTGGCTCCCCCCTTTTTTTTGTCTCGAACAAGCTGACTGATTTTTGGTGCGGTGTCCACTGATGATCGCCCTGACCGACGGCTGGGCGCGGACAAACTTTATGCTTCGATCACAAAGCCTTCGCTTTCCCGCGAGGCGACAATGACTGCGCTCATTTGATGGCCAACGCACGCCCTAGGAACGAATCGGCACGGTCGAGCAACTCGGCGCGCACGCCGCCGTCGTCGAGATAGTGATCGAGCCCTTTATACTCCACATAATCGACGCTGCGTCCGGCGCTCTTCAGCCGTGCCGCCATAATGCGCGACTCACGCACGCCGACATTCTGGTCCTGGTCACCGTGGAACAGCAGTACCGGGGCCGTGATCGCCGCCGCGTGGCGTGCCGACGATCCTTCCTCGATATGCGGCCCCTTGCCGATGAACTTGTCCATGATGGCGTGGTTGAGATAGCGTTCGCTTTCGCTGCGCAGGATCTCGAGATCGGTGACCGGGGCGACGGCGACGATCGCCTTGAACAAATCCGGGTCGAGCACGGCGCGTTGCAGCGCCGCATAGCCGCCATAGGACCAGCCGACGATCGCCAGCTTGCCGGGCGCTGCGATTCCCGATTTTTCGAGCCAGCGGCCGCCGTCGTTGACATCGCTGATCGCCGTGCGCCAGCTCTTGAAGCCGTTCTTCTGGTACCAGCCGTCGCCATAGCCCGACGATCCGCGATAATTAGGCTGGAGCACGGCATAGCCGCGCGCGGCGAAGAATTGCGGCAGCCAGTCGAACGCCCATTCGTCGCGCGCTGCCGGGCCGCCGTGGGGCAGCACGATCGCGGGCAGATTTTTGCCATCGCTGCCCGGTGGCAGCGTCAGATAGCCCGGAATCATCGTGCCATCGGCTGCCGGATAGCTGACCGGCTTGACTGACGCACGCTGGCGCGTCGCGAGTTCGGCGCGCACCGGCAGCACTTCGGTAAGGTGCTTGTCGGCTCGTGTGTAGAGATAGAAGCTGCCCGGGTCCGAATCGCTTCCCGCCCATAGCAGCAGCGATTGCTCGTCGGCGCTGGCGTCGATGATTGAGACCAGCGGCTTGTCGGGCACTGCCTTGGCCATGCCGCGGGAGAATCGCTGCAAGGCCGGATCGAACATTTCGTTCTGGCGGCGCTCGGTCGCAAAGCTCGCGCCGACCACGCGATTTTGCCGTCCGATCTGGACCAGATCATCGACATCGGTGTCGGGCCGCGCGAACACCAGTTCGCGCTTCATGCTGCCGTCGAGCGCCATCTTGAACAGCGCGGTGTGGCCATTTTCCGCGTCATAGCCATAGGCCACGTCGAGATCACGATCGACCGCGATCGGCCGAAAGCCAATGCCTAGACCATCCGGGGTGAAGGTCTCGGACACCAGCGGCAGCCAGTCCCTGCTGCCCTTCTTGCGATACATGTAATTGGTCTTGTTGCCGAAATAGCCGTCACTATTGCGGGGCCGGATCGCCATGATCCGGACTTGGCCATGGCCGTCGGAGATATAGCCGACGACGGTGTCGCGCGGTGCTTCGATCGTGCGGCGCGCGAGAGTCCGCGTATCGACCAGCTCGACTCCCAGCCCCGATCGCTGCTCGGCAATCGTCGAGCCGGTGGTGACTTCGGGAATCCATTGGCGCGTCATCAGAACTTTGCCGTCATCGCCGTCGACCTGCCAGTCGATCACTTCACCGCCGCGATAATTGACCTGCAGCGCATTCTCGCCAGTGCGCGCGGTCAGCACTTTCAATTGGCTGCCGTCGCTGCCGATCGACACCAGCCGCGTAAAGCTGGTCATGCTTTCGCCATCGTAGGCGATGAAGTAAATGCCGCAGATCAGCCGCGTATTCGTCGACCAGCGGCAAAATTGCAGCCGGTCGGGCGACCCGGTCGATCGCATCACCAGTTTTGTCTGGGGCGGCCCTTCGAGATTGACGACATAGACATAGTTGCCGCGCGCCCCGACCGGCGCGATCACCGCCAGATTCCTGCCATCGGGCGAAAGGCTGACCTGCTCGACCGACGGGCGCGCGCCAAAGGCGATCGCCTCGGGGCTGGGCGCGCCGAAGGCCGCTGTCGGCAATAGAGCAAGTGCAACGACGAGCGACCTGACCATGAGTCTTTCCCCCCCGCCGGAATGGTGTCAGTCTGGCCGGAGTCGGGCGCCTCCTCAAGCGCTTGCTCGACATTTTGGTGCGCGTGTCGCTCGCTTGCGCGCTGCGACCTGCCCTGCCAAAAGTGCGTGTCATGCACCATTCGATCCGGAGAGCCGCGATGCGCGTGCCATTCTTATGCCTGTTGCCGATCGCCCTGCTGTCGGCAGCGGCACCTGCCCCGCGCATTTCGGTTGCGACGCTGAAGGCGGTCGACAAGGAATTGTCCTCCGATGCCTATGAGGGCCGCGCGCCGACGACGCCCGCCGAGGACAAGACGGTCGCGTATATCATCGCGCAGATGAAGGCGGCGGGGCTGAAGCCCGGCAACAAGGGCAGCTGGACGCAGGACGTGCCGATGGTCGAATCGACCTTCGCCAACATCAGCCCGCTGGTCTTTTCGGGCGGCAGCGCGCCGGTGAGCCTTGCGCCCAACACCGACATGGTGGTGCGCAGCTACCGCGTGCAATCGCAGATCGCGGTCAAGGACAGCGACGTCGTGTTCGTCGGCTATGGCATCAATGCCCCCGAGCGCGGCTGGAACGACTATGCCGGCGTCGATGTGCGCGGCAAGACAGTGATCATCCTCGTCAACGATCCCGACTGGCAGACGCCGGGTCGCGAGGGCCTCTTCGAAGGCCGGGCGATGACCTATTACGGTCGCTGGACGTACAAGTATGAGGAAGCCGCGCGGCAGGGCGCGGCGGCGGCGATCATCGTCCACGATACCGAACCGGCCGCCTACGGCTGGGGGGTGGTCGAATCGAGCAACACGCGGCCGTCGCTTGAACTCGACGTGCCGGGCGATCATCTCGACCAGAGCGCGGCGATCGGCTGGATGCAGAAGGGCGCCGCCGAGCGCGTGTTCGCCAGCGCCGGCAAGGACTTTGCGGGCTTGAGCGAAGCCGCCAAGGTCAAGGGCTTCAAGGCGGTGCCGCTCGGGCTGAAGGCGTCGGTGTCGATGACCGCGACGATCAAGCGGCAGAAATCAAAGAATGTCATCGGCGTGCTGCCGGGCAAGACTACGCCGGGCGACTATGTATTCTATACCGCGCATTGGGATCATCTCGGCCGCTGCACGCCGGTGAAGGGCGATGGCATTTGCAACGGCGCGGTCGACAATGCGAGCGGCATTGCCGGGTTGATCGCACTCGCGCAGGCGCATGTGAAGGCCGGGCCGGCGGCGCGCTCGATCGCGTTTCTGGCGGTGACGGCCGAGGAATCGGGGCTGCTCGGCTCGCAATATTATGCCGAGCATCCGGTCTATCCGCTCGCCCGCACGGTCGGCGGGGTGAACATGGATTCGCTCAACGTCGGCGGCGCGGTGCGGGACTTTGTGGTCACGGGCGCGGGCAAATCCGAACTCGAGGATCTGGTAAAGCCCTTTGTTGCTGCGCAGGGCCGCGTCATCAAGCCCGAGGCGCATCCTGAGCGCGGCAGCTATTTCCGGTCGGACCATTTCAGCTTCGCCAAGCTCGGCGTGCCAATGCTCGATGCCAAGTCGGGGCTGGACCGCGTCAAGGGCGGGGTCGCGGCTGGTCAGGCGGCCAGCGATGATTACATCGCCAACCGCTATCACAAGCCGCAGGACGAATATGATCCGGCGTGGGACTGGTCGGGCGCCGTGCAGGACCTCGACGTTTATTTTGGCCTCGGTCGTCAACTCGCGCAGGGCAAAAGCTGGCCGAACTGGTATAAGAGCAGCGAATTCCGCCGCGTGCGCGACCAGCAGCGCGCCGGCCGCTGAACGAAAGGCCTCGCCATGGCGACTCCGGTCCCGCCCGCTGAATGGGAACGTCACAAGGCCGTCTGGATCGGCTTCCCCAGCCATACCGACCTTTGGCTCGACGATATCGAGCCTGCGCGCGAGGAAGTCGCCGCCTTTGCAGCAGCCGTCCATGCCGATGGCGCGGGCGAGAAAGTGCTGCTGGTCGCAGCCGACGTCGATGCCGTCGACGCCGCGCGCAAGCTCGCGCCCTTCGCCGAAGTGATCCTCGAGCCGTTCGGCGACATCTGGCTGCGCGACACCGGGCCGATCATGGTATCGAAAGCCGAAGCGCGGCTGTTCGGCTTCAACGGCTGGGGCGGCAAATATGACCTGCCCGGCGACGAGGACATCGGCGAACGGCTGGCCAAGGCGCGGCGGATCGAAACCGAACGCTGCGACTGGATCCTCGAAGGCGGCGCGATCGACGGCGACGGCACCGGCCTTGTCGTCACCACCGAGCAATGCCTGCTCAATTACAACCGCAACCCCGGCCTTGGCCGCGACGATATTGTCCAGCGGCTGAAGGACGATCTCGGCTTTTCGCGCGTGATCTGGCTGGGGAATGGCCTCCTCAACGACCATACCGACGGCCATGTCGACAATCTTGCGCGCTTCGTGGCGCCGGGTCGGCTGGCGATCCCCGAAGCGGCCGAGAATGACCCCAATTGGCGCGTCTATCAGCTCGCGGCCGAACGTGTCCGCTTCTCGGGTGCGGACGTCGAACTCGTCCGCGTGCCCTCGCCGGGTCGGATCCTACGCGACGAGGAAATCGTGCCGGCGAGCTACATGAACTTTTACATCGGCAATGCCGCCGTGGTGGTGCCGATCTATGGCGCGCCCGACGATGAGGCGGCAGTCGCGGCGTTGCAGGCGATTTTCCCGACCCGCAAGGTTGTGGGCCTGCGTGCCGATCATATCCTGACCGGCGGCGGCAGTTTCCACTGCATCAGCCAGCAAATACCCGGCTGATGCCTGCGACGATCCGGCGGCTCGGCACGGCGGATGTCGATCTCGCGCGCGCGATGAACGCGCTGTTTGCCGCGGCGTTCGAGGACCCGGCGCATTATGCTGATGCACCGCCCGACGACGCCTGGTTGCGCGACGCGCTTGGCAGAGAGTCCGTCGTCGCGCTGGTGGCGGAGTTGGGCGACCGCATTGTCGGCGCTGCAGTCGCCTATGAACTCGACAAGCTCGAACAGCGTCGCCGCGAACTCTATCTCTACGATCTGGCGGTTGCCGCCGACTGCCGCCGTCGCGGGGTCGCCACGGCGCTGATTGAGGCGCTGCGCCGCCACGCCGCTGCTCGCAATTGCTGGACGCTGTTTGTGCAGGCCGATTACGGTGACGACCCGGCGGTCGCGCTCTACACCAAGCTGGGCAGCCGCGAAGACGTGATGCATTTCGATATTGCGCCTGCCGATGCTGGCGAAATTGGCCCGATCGACTAAATAGCGGGCATGACCGAAATCACCGTCGCCGCGCTCCAGCTGAGCTTCACCAATGATGTCAGCGCCAACGTCGCCAAGGTGAGCGATGGCGTGCGCGAAGCAGCCGGTCGCGGTGCACGGGTCATCCTGCCGCCCGAGTTGTTCGAGGGCGAATATTTCTGCCGCGTCGAGGACGAGGGGCTGTTCGCGACCGCCAGGCCGGTCGGCGAGCATCCGGCGGTGCTGGCGATGCAGGCGCTTGCGGCAGAATTGCGCGTCACCATCCCGACGAGCTTTTTCGAAGCCGACGGCCCGCATCACTACAACAGCCTCGCGATGATCGGCCCCGACGGCGCCGTGCAGGGCGTTTATCGCAAGAGCCACATCCCCGACGGCCCGGGCTATGAGGAAAAATTCTATTTCCGGCCCGGCAACACCGGCTTCAAGGTGTGGCCCAGCCCTACCGATGGCGCTGCGGGCACGACGCTCGGCGTCGGCGTGTGCTGGGATCAATGGTATCCCGAAACCGCGCGCGCGATGATGCTGATGGGCGCCGAAGTGCTGTTCTACCCGACCGCGATCGGCAGCGAGCCGCATGACGAAAGCCTTGATACCGCGCGGCTGTGGCGCCGGGCGATGGTGGGGCATGCGGTGTCGAATGTCGTGCCGGTGGTCGCGGCCAACCGCATCGGCAACGAACATGGCCAGATTTTCTACGGCACCAGCTTCATCACCGATGAGCGCGGCGACATCCTTGCCGAACTCGGCCGCGACGAGGAAGGCGTCATCACCGCGACGCTCGACCTCGACCGCGTCAAGCGCCACCGCGCCGCCTTCGGCTTCTTCCGCGATCGCCGCCCGGAACTCTACGGGCGGCTGGTGCAAGATATCTGATCCAGATCAGCCGCGCCGGCGCGACCGGAACTTAATGCGCCGCCATGCGGTGTGTCCTTCATGCGGCGGGGCGCCCACGGAGGACCGGACATGGCCGAGAAGACGCTCGACGACCTTTTCCACGATACGCTGCGCGACATCTATTATGCCGAAAAGCATATCCTGAAGGGTCTGAAGAAGATGATGAAAGGCGCCGATTCAGAAGAATTGCGCGCTGGATTCGAGAAGCATTACATCGAAACCGAAGGCCAGATCGACCGGCTGGAGCAGGTGTTTGAGCTGATCGGCAAGCCCGCGCGGGGCAAGACCTGCGACGCGATCAATGGCATTCTCGCCGAGGGTGAAGACATTCTCGGCGACTACAAGGGCACGGCGGCGCTCGATGCCGGGCTGATCTCGTCAGCACAGGCCGTCGAGCATTACGAGATTGCGCGCTACGGCACGCTGAAGCGCTGGGCTCTCGAACTCGGGATGAAGGACGCAGCGGCGCTGCTCGATGCGACGCTGCAGGAAGAATATGCGACCGACGACGCGCTGACGGCGCTCGCTGACGCAAAGGCCAATGCCAAGGCGATGCAGCCCGCCGGATAAGGCCAGGGCCGGCGGGCGCCGATGTGCCCGCCGGTTCCCCTTTCAGCGCGCGGTGGTGCGGTTGACGAGGATCGGCTTCGAACAGCCACCCTCGCGGTAATCGACCGCGCGGATCAGCTGCGCATCGGGCAGCTGGTCGAGCCGCTGCGGACCAGCACCGCGCTGCGTCTTCACTTGCCCTGCACTCGCATTGCGACAATCGGGTTGGCCGAGGGCGGACTTGGGCTTCCCGCGCGCATCCGCGGCGACAGCGGCGAGCAGTATCGTGGCGGCAAGGATAAGACGCATTGCGAACTCCCTGAACATGGGAGCAAATTCATAACGCCGCCGCCATTTTCTGTCACGGCCTGAACGCGACGGCGCGTTCGAACACTGCGCCGAACATCGCTGCCGTCAGTCGCCCGGTGTTCTGGTTATAGCGGCTGCAGTGATAGCTATCGATAAGGGTCTGCCCGCTCGGCAGCGCATGTTCGGCCAGATGCGCGAACCGCGCCTTGGGCAGCCTGCCGCCCAGTGCCTTGACCGCTGACTGATGCGCGATCTGCCCCAGCGCGACCACGACCCGCAGCTTCGGCAGCGCTGCCAGCTGGCTTTCGAGAAACGGGCGGCAATTGCGGCTTTCCTCGGGCGTCGGCTTGTTCTCGGGCGGCAGGCATTTGACGGCGTTCAGGATGATCGCGCCGCGCAGTTGCAGGCCGTCATCGGCGCGCGCGTCGTAGGTCCCAAGCGCGAAGCCATATTTCGCCAGCGTCGCGAACAGCAGATCGCCCGCGAAATCACCGGTGAACGGTCGCCCGGTGCGATTGGCGCCATGCTTGCCGGGTGCAAGGCCAATAATCGCGAGCCAGGCGTCGGGGTCGCCAAAGGCCGGGACCGGTGCATTCCACCAATCGGGAAATTCGGTCCGGCATGCTGCCCGATAATCGACGAGGCGCGGGCAGCGCGGGCAGTCGCGCGGCGGCTCGGTGGCAGGAAGCGGGCTTGGCGCGGGCATGGGGCCGGGATAGGCGGGGTCCATGCCGCTCACAAGCCACGCTGCCGGTCGCTACGTCATCGCGCTCGGCTCGAACCGCCGCAGCCGCCACGGCAGCCCCAAGACAACGCTTGCGGCGGCGCTGGACGCGGTCGGCGGCGTCCTGGCGGCCTCGCGCGTGATCACAACGGCCCCGGTCGGACCCTCGTCGCGGCGCTTCGCCAATCAGGCGGCGATCATTGCCAGCGACGCACCGCCGCCGGTGCTGCTCGCGCGACTGAAGGCGATCGAGGCCAGTTTCGGCAGGCGGCGTGGCCAGCGTTGGGGCGCGCGGGTGCTCGATCTCGACATCATCCTGTGGTCGGGCGGGGCATGGGCGTCGCCGGGGCTGGTCATTCCGCATGCCGCCTACCGGACGCGTCGTTTCGTGCTTGTTCCGTTGGCGCAGATCGCACCCGGCTGGCGCGACCCGCTGACCGGGCGCACGATACGGCACTTGTCCGCCATTGACCGCAAGCGACGTCCAGCCTAACGCGCAGCCCTTCGCGGCCATCCGTGCACGGTGCGGGCCCGTAGCTCAGTCGGTAGAGCAACGGACTTTTAATCTGTAGGTCTCGGGTTCGAATCCCGACGGGCCCACCAAGCCGAAGCGCGAGCCGTCTCGATCAGGCGCGTGCGAGCAAGGCCTTCGCTGCTTTGAGATGTGGTGCATCGACCATCCGGCCATCGAGGTTGAGCGCCCCCGCGCCGGGATTGGCGGCGAACAGATCGACGATCGCCTGCGCCTTGGCGATTTCCTCGGCGCTCGGGGTGAAAGCAGCGTTGATCACGCTCACCTGCGTCGGGTGGATCGCCATCATGCCGGTAAAGCCGTCGCGGCGCCCGCGCGCGGCATAGGCGGCGAGCCCGTCGATATCGCGAAAATCGGGATAGACCGTCTCGATCGCTGGCACGCCCGCCGCATGCGCGCCGAACAATGTCAGCGACCGCGCGAGCTGATAGGGTGCGGTATAGCTGCCGTCGAGCTCGCGCGACGTACTCGC
>NZ_LSIJ01000104.1 GCF_001556185.1 Sphingomonas sp. CCH10-B3
TCGGAACGGTCGGGATGCTTAGCGTACGTTTTCGAACATTCTCTCACCGGCCCCCTATCAGCCAATCGAGCGCGACTGGCGGATCACGCGCGCCTGCCTCGAGGTGCTGGCGGCGTGCGACCATCCGATCACGATCACCACCAAGTCCGACCGGGTGCTGCGCGATCTCGACATCCTCGCGCCGATGGCCGCCAAGGGGCTCGCCGCCGTCGCCGTGTCGGTCACGTCGCTGGACCCGAAAGTCGCAATGACGGTCGAACCGCGCGCACCGCATCCCGAAAAGCGGCTGGCGGCGGTCACGGCGCTGGGCGCCGCGGGCGTCCCGACCTATGTATCGATATCGCCCGTCATTCCCGCGATCACCGATCACGAGATCGAGCATATTCTCGCGCGGGCGGCAGCGGTGGGCGCGCGCGGCGCCTTCTTCCTGCCGGTGCGTCTCCCGCATGAAGTGGCGCCCTTATTTCGTGCGTGGCTCGACGAACATTTCCCCGATCGCGCCGCCAAGGTGATGGGCATCATCCGCGAGATCCGCGGCGGCCGCGATAACGACCCCAATTTCCACACGCGCTTTCGCGGCCAAGGCCCGTGGGCCGATCTGCTGCGCACGCGCTTCCACCTCGCCTGCCGCAAACACGGCCTCAACAGGGAACGGATGAGCGTGCGCACCGACCTGTTCCGCCCGCCCGCCGGACCGCAGGGCGAGTTGTTCTAGGCCGCGCTCGCCAGCCGGTAGTTGCGATATTGCTCGCGCAGCGCCGTCTTGAGGAGCTTGCCCGTCGCGGTGTGCGGCAGCGAGTCGACGAACAGGATTTCGTCGGGCAGCCACCATTTGGCGACATGCTGCGCCAGATGCGCGTTGATTTCGGCCGGTGTCGGATCGGCGCCGGGCTTCTTGACGACCAGCAGCAGCGGGCGTTCGTCCCACTTGGGGTGGTGGACGTCGATCGCCGCCGCTTCCGCCACCCCTGGCGCACCACAGGCGGCATTTTCCAGATCGACCGACGAAATCCACTCGCCGCCCGACTTGATAACATCCTTGGCACGATCGGTGATCTGCATCGTGCCGTCGGGATGCAGCACCGAAACGTCGCCGGTGTCGAACCAGCCATCGGCATCAATCGCATCGGCTTCGGCCTTGAAATAGCGCTTCACCACCCAAGGCCCACGAATCTGGAGTCGCCCCGAACTGACGCCGTCGCGCGGCAGCACATTCCCTTCGTCATCGACGATCCGCAGCTCGACGCCGAACGGGATCTGCCCCTGCTTGGAGATGAGATCGAGCTTTTCATCCTCGGTCATCTCGTCCCAGTGCGCGGGCTTGCTGCCGGCGGTGCCGATCGGCGAGGTTTCGGTCATGCCCCACAGATGCTTGACCTCGGCGCCCATGCCCATGATCCGCGCGATCATCGCGCGCGGCGCGGCCGATCCGCCGATCGTCACCTGCTGGAGATATTGCGGCGCTTCACCGGTCGCGTCGATATGCTGGAACATCGCGAGCCAAACCGTCGGCACCCCGGCCGAATGCGTTACCTTTTCCTGATTCATCAGCCGACACAGCACCGCCGGATCATTGACCTGTGCGTAGACAAACTTCGCCCCCGCAATCGCCCCCGCAAAGGGCAGGCCCCAGGACGCCGCATGGAACATCGGCACCACCGGCAGGATGACCGCCAGGCTCGACACGTTGAGCACCGACGGCGCGATTCCGGTCATTGCGTGGATCACGGTCGAGCGGTGTTCGTAGAGCACGCCCTTGGGATTGCCCGTCGTGCCGCTGGTATAGCAGAGCATGCACGGCGCCCGCTCGGGTCCTTCGACCCAGGTGTAATCGCCGTCCTCGGCCGCGATCAGCGCGTCATAGTCGCCATTGTCGAAGCAGACATAATGCTCGATCGTCGTCCATTGCCCGCGCAGTCGGTCGATGATCGGCTGGAAAGCCTTGTCGTAGAACAGCACGCGGTCGTCGGCGTGGTTGGCGATATAGACGAGTTGCTCGTCGAACAGCCGCGGGTTGATCGTGTGGATCACCCCGCCCATCCCGATCGCGCCATACCAGGCCGCCAGATGCTTGGCGTGGTTCATCGCCAGCGTCGCGATCCGGTCGCCGGGCTTCATCCCCAGCTTCTCGAGCGCTTGTGCCAGCTTCTTCGCGTCGCGCGCGATGCCGGCCCAGTCGGTTCGCGTCTCGGTGCCGTCGGCCCAATAAGTCACGATCTCGCGGCGGCCATGTTCGCGCGCGGCATGATCGATCAGCCGCGGCACCCGCAGCTCGAAATCCTGCATCCCGCCCAGGTTCGTATCGCCCAGCATCACCAGCATCCTCTTTGTCAGGGCCGGTTTGCCCGGCCTCACCCCACCAGCGCGAGCCGTCGTCCCTCGGCGGGGCGCAGCGTCACGTTGCGCACACCCTGCACGCCGTCGATGCGGCTCGCAAGCTCGGCATCGAGCAGGAAGTCGCGCCCGAGCACCAGCCACGCCGTGCCGCCATCGTTCAGCGCCGCACCGAGCATCACTTCGCCGCGTCCGCCGCGTGCATCGCTCAACAGCCCTGCGAGCGCATCGACAGCCTCGGGGGTGTCGGCTGTCACTTCCAGCACCATTCGGGCACCGACCGCCAGCGCGTCGAACGTCTGGAGCCGCTTCACCGTCACGCGCGGCGCTTCCTCGCCCTCGCGGCGGTCGAGCTCGACCTCGGCAAGGCCACAGGCGCCTTTCTGCGCTGCGGCCTCGAGATCGCTCGTCACGCCATCGTCGAAACAGGTCGCAACGAACTGCCCGCTCGCGTCGGAGAGCGTCGCCATCATATAGCGCTTGCCGCGCGCCGAGGTGCGCCATTTGGCATCCTCGACCAACACCGCCATCGTCGCGCGCGCCCGCCCGCCGGATGGGATGTCGATCCCACCGAGTTCGGCAAAGGGCGTCGCATGCCGCGCGAGCATCCGGAAGCGATCGACCGGGTGCGCCGAGAAATAGAAGCCGAACGCTTCCTTTTCCTGCGCCATCCGGTCGGCGATGCTCCAGCGCGCCGATTGCGGCAGCTTGATCGAGTCGCCCGCGACCTCGGCCTCGCCGAACAGACCCTGCTGCCCGCTTGCGCGCTGGTCGTTCAGCCGCGCCGCAACCGCAAGGATCGTTTCGGCGGTCGCGAAAATGCCCGCCCGGTTCGGGTCGATCGCGTCAAAAGCGCCCGCCGCCGCCAATGTTTCGAGCTGCCTTTTGTTCAGCAACCGCGGATCGACCCTGCGCGCGAGATCGTCAAGCGAGCCGAACGGGCCGTTCGCTTCACGCTCGGCCACCAACCGCTCCATCGCGCCCTCGCCTACCGACTTGAGCGCGGCCAGCGCATAGCGCACCGCCAGCCCGTCAGCCGTCGCCTCGACCGCAAATTCGGCGGCGCTGGCGTTGATGCACGGCGGCAGTGCCTTCACCCCTAGCCGCCGCATGTCGTCGACAAACACGCCGAGCTTGTCGGTCAGCGTCATGTCGAAGCACATCGATGCAGCAAAGAATTCGTGCGGATGATGGGCCTTCAGCCAAGCGGTCTGGTAGGCGAGCAACGCATAGGCGGCGGCGTGCGATTTGTTGAAGCCATAGCCGGCGAATTTGTCGATCAAGTCGAATAGCTCATTGGCCTTGCCCGCCGGGATGTTGTTGGCGGTCGCGCAGCCCTTGACGAAGATTTCGCGCTGGGCGTCCATCTCCGCCTTGATCTTCTTGCCCATCGCGCGCCGCAGCAGATCGGCGCCGCCAAGCGAATAGCCCGCCAGGATCTGCGCGGCCTGCATCACCTGTTCCTGATAGACGAAGATCCCGTAGGTTTCGGCGAGAATGCCCTCGAGCAGCGGGTGCGGATAGGTGATCGGCTCGCTGCCATTCTTGCGGCGGCCGAAGCTCGGGATATTGTCCATCGGCCCCGGCCGGTAGAGCGAGACAAGCGCGATGATGTCGCCGAAGTTCGACGGGCGCACGGCGGAAAGCGTGCGGCGCATACCTTCGGATTCGAGCTGGAACACGCCAACCGTATCGCCGCGCTGGAGCAGCTTGTAGACGCCTTCTTCATCCCACGGCAGCGCATCGAGATCGACCGCAATCCCGCGCTTTGCCAGCATGTCGACGGCCTTTTGGAGCACCGACAGCGTCTTCAGGCCCAGAAAGTCGAATTTCACCAGCCCCGCGCCTTCGACATATTTCATGTCGAACTGCGTGACTGGCATGTCCGACCGCGGATCGCGGTAGAGCGGCACAAGCTGGTCGAGCGGGCGGTCACCGATCACCACGCCGGCGGCATGGGTCGATGAATGACGCGGCAGCCCCTCCAGCTTCATCGCGAGGTCGAGCAGATGCCGCACCTGCGGATCGCCCTTATACTCGCTGGCGAGCTCGCTCACCCCGTTGAGCGCGCGATCGAGCGTCCACGGATCGGTCGGATGGTTGGGAACAAGCTTCGCCAGCCGGTCGACCTGGCCATAGCTCATCTGCAGCACGCGCCCGGTGTCCTTCAGCACCGCGCGTGCCTTCAGCCGTCCGAAAGTGATGATCTGCGCGACATGGTCGCGACCGTATTTCTGCTGGACATAGCGGATCACTTCCTCGCGCCGCGTTTCGCAGAAATCGATGTCGAAGTCGGGCATCGACACGCGTTCGGGATTGAGGAAGCGTTCGAACAGCAAACCGAGCCGGATCGGATCGAGATCGGTGATCGTCAGCGCCCAGGCAACGACCGACCCCGCACCCGACCCGCGCCCCGGCCCCACCGGAATGCCCTGTTCCTTCGCCCATTGGATGAAATCGGCGACGATCAGGAAATAGCCGGGGAACTTCATCGAGATGATGACGTCGAGCTCGAATTCGAGCCTGGCGCGATATGGTGCGGCCCAGTCGTCCGCTTGAGAGCCCTCTCCCCCTTGGGGGAGAGGGAGATTGCCGAGCACCGCAATCTTTGCCAGCCGTTTCTCCAACCCTGCCCGCGCCGCCGCGCGCAGCGCTTCGGCTTCGGCATCGGGATCGCCCGCCAGGCTGGGCAGGATCGGCTTTCGCTTGGGCGCCGCCACGGCGCAGCGCTGCGCAACGACCAGCGTGTTGTCGATCGCCTCGGGCAGATCGGCGAACAGCAGCCGCATTTCCTTGGCGGGCTTCATCCACGCATCGGGCGAGCTGCGCGGGCGGTCCTCGCTCGCCAGATAGCTCGAGCTGGCAATGCACAGCATCGCATCATGCGCTTCGCCAAACTGCGCCTCGGCGAAGCAGCAGGGATTGGTCGCGACGATCGGCAGGCCGCGGTCATAAGCGAGGTCGAGCAGTGCCGGCTCGGCGGCGCCCTCGATCTCGTCGAGGCGGCGGGTCAGCTCGACGTACAGCCGATCCGGGAACAGGGCTTGCAATGCTTCGGCGTAGGCATGCGCGCGGTCGCCTTGCCCCTCGGCGAACAGCCGCGCGAGGCCACCCTCACGCCCTGCGGTCAGCGCGATCAACCCTTCGGTCCGCCCGCCGAGCGCCGCCAGCGGCACATGCGGCGCCAGTTCGACCGGGCGGGTCAGATGCGCCTGCGACACCAGCGCGCACAGATTTTGATAACCGTCCTCGTCCTGGGCATAGAGCGCGAGCCAGTCGAGCACCGGCGCCACGCCCTCGGGCAAATCGGGCCGCGCGACGCCGAGCATTGCGCCGATGATCGGCTGCACCCCGTTCCCGCGCGCGGCTTCCGAAAAGGCCATGGCGGCGTACAGCCCGTTGCGGTCGGTCAGCGCGGCGGCGGGAAATCCCAGTTCCTGCGCGCGCTTGGCAATCGCCTTCGGCTCGATTGCGCCGTCGAGCATCGTGTAGCTGGAAAAAATGCGCAGGGGCACGAAACCGGAATGAGGCATGCAATGGTTATGATGCCCGACGCCGCGCGATGGAAGGCTCAGCCGGTAAATAGCTGTGGATGGCGCGCCGTAATCCACGGCACCAGCCAGCGGCGCAGCAACAGCGCCACAAGCGCAATCGGCAAGACGACAAGGCCGAGCCGATCCACCGGCACCACAAGCGCCGGAAACAGGATCAGCGGCACCATTCCTGTGGTCACCAGTCGCCTCAGCCGGAAAGCGGCCGGCACCGCGGGGTCCAACAGCCCCGGCCGCGCGAGCACATAGGCCCACATTGCAAAGCTGATCAGGCCGATGATGCCCATCAGCAGCGCGTAATAGCGGAACGGCGCGCCGGTCCCACCTTCTGCATAGACGACGTGGATCGCCGACGGAATCGCCGCGACCAGGCATAACAATGCCAGCGTCAGGACGGTCAGCGGCTGGTCGACACGCTTCAGCCGCGCGAACATGTCGCGGTGCTGGATCCAGAACACTGCCGTCAGTGCAAAGCTGAGCAGATAGGCGATCAGCTGAGTCCGACCGGACTACAGCATTGCGCCCAGCGTTTCGCCGTGCGGTAGCTTGATCTCGATTGCCGCCAGGGTCGTGGCGATCGCGAACACGCCATCCGACAGCATCAGCAGCCGGTCGTAATTGTGGCGCCGGATATGCGCTTCCAGCGGCTCCTGCTGCGCGAGCGATTCGACTTCGGGCATCAGAGCAGCGCCTCGATCGCGGCCTCCAGGCTCGCCGGCGTGTCATTGGGCGCATAACGGCGCACGACCTTGCCCGCGCGATCGACCAGAAATTTGGTGAAGTTCCACTTGATCGAGGTGGTACCCATCAGCCCCGGCGCCGCTTTCCTGAGCGTCTGATAGAGCGGATCGGCGCCCGCGCCATTGACCTCGACCTTGGCGAACACCGGGAAAGTGACGTCATAGTTGACGGTGCAAAATTGCGCGATCTCGGCCGCGTCGCCGGGCTCCTGCGCGCCGAACTGATTGCACGGGAATGCCAGCACCGCGAAACCGCGATCCTTGAACTTGCGGTAGAGCGCCTCAAGCCCCTCATATTGCGGCGTGAACCCGCATTTGGAGGCAGTGTTGACGATCAGCAGCACTTGCCCGGCATAGGCCGACAGGTCGACGGGCGCCCCGCCTGCATCCTTGACGGTGAAATCGGTGATCGCCCCCATCTTTGCTCCCTCAATCGTGCCGCGCCAGCAGATAGCGCAGATTCTGCCGCACCCCCGGCCACTCCGCAGCGATGATCGAATAAACGACAAGGTCGCGCAACCGTCCGTCGGGCATCTGCTGGTGACTGCGCAGCACACCGTCGCGCTTGGCGCCCAGCCGTTCGATCGCCGTTTGGCTGCGTTTGTTGAACCAGTCGGTGCGGATCTGCACGACATTGCAGCCCATCACTTCGAAGGCGTGGGTGAGCAGCAGCAGCTTCGCCTCGGTATTGACGCCCGAGCGCTGGACCGACCTTGCGTAGAAGGTGCCGCCGATCTCGACGCGGCGGTGCTGGCGGCTCATCCGCATCAGCCGCGTGCAACCGACCACCGCGCCCGCTGGCGTCTCGACCGCGAAGGGCATCGCGCGGCCATAGTCGCGCTCGGTCAGCATCGCCGCGACCGCCGCTTCCGGATCGGTGAAGGTCATTACATTGGCGAAGAACAGCTCGGTCAGATCGCCATCGGCAGCAGCCGCGCCGAGCGCAGGCGCATCCGCCGCCACGAGTGGCCGCAGCATGACATGCCGCCCGACAAGTGTCGGCGTCTCGGTCCAGCTCACACCAGCCGCCCCTCGTGCAGCCGCGCGACGCGGTCCATGCGGTGCGCGAGCCGTTCATTATGCGTCGCGATCAGTGCCGAACTGCCTTGTTCGCGCACCAGTCGCAGCAGTTCGTCGAACACTTTGTCGGCAGTGGCTTCGTCGAGATTGCCGGTCGGCTCGTCCGCCAACACCAGCGCGGGTTGATTGGCAAGCGCGCGCGCGACCGCGACCCGCTGCTGCTCGCCGCCCGACAACTGGCTCGGGCGGTGCGTCAAGCGGTGTTCGAGCCCGAGCGCGGCGAGCAGCTCGCTCGCGCGTGCTTCGGCCTCGGCGCGGGTTGCTCCGGCGATCAGCAGGGGCAGCACGACATTCTCGATCGCATTGAAATCGGGCAGCAAGTGGTGGAACTGATAGACGAAGCCCAGATAATCGCGCCGGATCAGCGTGCGGCCATGGCTGTCGAGCCGCCCCGCCTCGCGCCCGTCGATGCGGATCGACCCGCCGAACCCGCCTTCGAGCAACCCGACCGCCTGCAACAGCGTCGACTTGCCCGACCCCGACGGCCCCAGCAGTCCGACGATTTCGCCGCGCGTGATGTTGAGGTCGACGCCCCGCAGCACCTCGACGGTCGCGCCGCCCTGCGTGAAACTGCGCGTCAGCCCTTCGATCGCGAGCACCGGCACCACGCCGTCGGACCCGGCAAAACCGGATTGGCCGTGCGCGGCTGAGCTTGCATCACTCATAGCGCAACACCTGCACCGGATCGGTATTCGCCGCCTTGAACGCCGGATACAGCGTCGCGAGGAACGAGAAGACCAGCGCCATCGCCGCGATGACGACGATCTCGACCGGATTGGGCTTGGACGGCAGCTCGGTCAGGAAACGGATCTGCGGGTCCCACAGATTCTGCCCCGTCACCACCTGCACGAAATCGACAACATTTTGACGGAAATGCAGGAACACGAACCCGAGCACGAGTCCGGCGATCATGCCCAGGACGCCGATCACCGTGCCCACCGTCATGAATATCCGCAGCAGCCCGCCACGCGTCGCGCCCATCGTCCGCAGGATGGCGATGTCGCGGGTCTTGGCGCGCACCAGCATGATCAGCGACGATAGGATGTTGAACACCGCGACCAATATGATGATCGACAGCACCGTGAACATCGCCACGCGCTCGACCTCAAGTGCTTCGAACAGCTGTGCATTCATCTCGCGCCAGTCCGAAATCGCCGCCCCCGTGCCGACCTTGGCGGCGAGCGGCGCGAGGATCGAGCGCACGCGGTCGGCATCAGTCGTTTGCAGCTCGATCATCCCGACGGTATCGCCCTGCAGCAACAGCGTCTGCGCGTCGGGCAGCGGCATCAGCACATAGGTTTTGTCGAAATCATAGACGCCGATCTCGAACACCGCGCCCACGGTATAGCTCACGATCCGCGGGACCGTGCCGAACGGCGTCGTCTGACCGGCGGGGTTGAGCAGTGAAATCTGGCTGCCGACCTGCGCGCCGAGCGATTCCGCGAGCCGCGAGCCGATCGCGATCCGCCCGGAGCCGGGCGTCAGGCTGGCGAGCGAGCCACTCAGCACCTTGTCGCCGATCGTCTTGTTGGTTCGGATGTCCTCGACCCGCATCCCGCGCATCTGCACGGCTTCGACGCGGCCGTTGAAGGTCGACATCATCGGCTGTTCGATCAGCGGCGTCGCGCTGGTGATTCCCGGCGTCTTGCGCGCTTCGGCCAGCACGCTGCGCCAGTCGCGCAACTGCCCGCCATAGCCCTGCACCACCGCATGGCCGTTAAGCCCCACGATCTTGTCGAACAATTCGGCACGGAAGCCGTTCATCACGCTCATGACGATGACGAGTGCCGCCACCCCGAGCATGACGGCGGCAAGGCTGATGCCGGCGACCAGAAAGATGAAGGCCTCGCCCTTGCCCGGCAGCAGATAACGCTGGGCAATCATGCGTTCGTATCGCGATAGGAACATGAACGTCCTTTGTCCGGCCCCCGCCGTGGGTAACCGCGCGACCTCTAGGGCCGCGCCGCAAGGCTGGCAACTGGCGGCACGGCTGTTGCCAATAGGCCACAGCGTTGCGGCAATCGTGCCCCTAAGGCCCGATTTACCGATGACAAGCGCGGCGGTCGTGCCTAGCAGTTTGGGCACTGAAACGCAGGCAATTGGCCGTGGTTCGGGGAGCTTTTCGCCGGTTGAGGGACCGATCGGCGAAAGACGTTCACAAAGGAGGCTGACGAGCAATCGTCACGCAGGCGCCCGGGTCGGCATCCGATCCGGGCGTTTGCCGTTTTCGGGTCGAAGGCGCAGCGCGGTGCGCCCCGGCGCATCGACCCGAACGGACGGCGGGCGGCACCGCCGACCCGGCCGACGGCGGCTCCGCCGACGTCCAGCCCAACCCCGCTCCGCTCAGAATCGCGTCGATACCGTCAGGCCATAGGTCCGCGGATCGCCCGGCTGCCCCACGATCAGTCCTGTGCTCCCCGATTGCAGCGCCAGCAGTTCGTAATAATCCTCGTCAAAGGCGTTGCGGACCCAGGCAAACAGGTTCCAGCGGTTGCCGGTCTTATACCCCAACCGGAAATTGCTGAGCGCATAGCCGTCGACATAGGTGTAGAGTGATGGCGATGGATTGGCCGAAAAGCGTGACCGGTAACTGCCATCATAACCCAGATAGAAAGTGCCACTGACGCCGCCCCATCGCACCGGCAAATCATATTCGGCGCCATAGGAAAACGCCCATTTCGAAACCCCCGGCAATTCCTGGCCCGAGATGTCGCAATTGGCGGGGCTGATCCCGCCCGGCGTTCCCGGCGCGCTCGGGGTCTGTCCGGCGGCGGGAGCGCTACCGCCGGACAGTTCGGGCGGACACGGCGCATCGACGAAACGCACATAGCGGGCGTCGGTATAGGCGCCGTTCGCATAGACATTGAGCCGGGAGGTTGGGCGGAACGCCGCATCGACCTCGACCCCGCGTGTCCGCACCAGCCCAGCATTGGCGAGATAGCCGCGCAGCACGCCGAGCTGGCCGTTGGTAACGGTAGCCTGATAGTCGCTGATCTCGGTCCAGAAAGCCGAGATGTTCACGGTCGCGCGACGATCGAACAACTGAGTCTTTAAACCCAGTTCATAATGGGTGACCTGTTCCGGCTTGACAGTCGCCGCCGCCAGAATCGGATTGTTACTGGCATCGAGCGGCAGCCCCGACAGGTTGATCCCGCCCGACTTGTAACTGCGGGCATAAGTCGCATAGCCGAACACCAGCGGCGTGAACTGGTACGACGCAGTGATGTCGCCCGAGACATTCCAGTCGCTGAACCGGGGCACGTAGCGCTGCGGTGCCAGCACCCCGCGCTGGTCGGCGGTCAGCATGGTGCTCCCGGCGCCGTTCGTAACCACCGCGACATAGGAACCGTTCTTCAGATCGTAATTAACCCGCAAGCCGGGGGCGATCTGGAACTTGTCGGTGATGTGCCACGTCAGCTTGCCGAACAGCGCCGCGCTGTCGTTGGTGAAGCCGATCGTGTTGCGCGACGTGAGGCCGTTCAGCGTCGCCGGATTGCGCCCGCCCGCGCTCGTCGGGTTGAGCAGGAATGCACTCGCTGCAGGTCCCTGCACCTGCAAGCCCTGCGTGTCGATCGACTGGTAGAAATAGAAGGCGCCGAACACATAATCGAGCCGCCGCGCCCCGTTCGATGCAATCCGCAGCTCCTGACTGAACTGGTGCTGCTGCGACGGGTTTGCCGAGACGGTCGTGATCGGCAGGCCGATGAAGTCGCGGTCGTTCGACGGCTGCCAGTCCCAGAAGCGCCATGCCGTCACTGAAGTGATCGTCGCGCCGCCGAGATTGACGTTGGTCACCAGCGATGCGCCGCCGAGTTCCTGCCGGGCGCGGATGGGCGTGTCGAGGTCGGTCAGCCGGTCGAAGGCATTGGTCGAGGGCACCGCATAACCCTGCGCGGCGGCGAGCGCCGCATATTGGCGGTTGAGCGGCCGCTGCGTCGCGCCGGTGCGCGCATAATATTGGACGCAGCACCGCGGGTCTTGGCGGTTGTAATCGCCGTAAAGCGTCAGATCGACTTCGGGAGTCGCCTGCCAGAACAATTGCCCGCGAAAGCTCGCATTGTCCTGGCTGTTCTGCCGCTCGCCGTTGCGGACATTGTAGACCGTGCCCGCGCGCGAGGTGACCGAGGTCGACAGCCGGATCGCGAGCTTGTCGGCAATGATCGGCCCCGACACCGACGCCTTGCCCTGAAAGAAATCGTAATTGCCCCCGGTCAGCTCGATCCGCGCTTCGGGCGTGAAGCTGGGCTTGCGGGTGACGATGTTGATCGCGCCCGAAGTGGTGTTCTTACCATAGAGCGTGCCCTGCGGCCCGCGCAGGATTTCGATCCGGTCGACATCGGTGAAATCGAACGTCGCCGAGGCGATGCGGGCATAATAGACCTGATCGACATAGATGCCGACGCCCTGTTCGATCCCGTCGTTGGTAAGGCCGAACGGCGCACCGATGCCGCGGATGTTCGCCGCCGAATTGCGCGGATTGGTCGAATAGAATTGCAAGCTCGGCTGCAACTGGGTCAGCCGGTTGACGTTGTAGGTGCCTGTCTCGGCGATTGCTTCGCCGCCGATCACCGAAATCGCGATCGGCACGCGCTGGACGCTTTCGTTCCGGCGCCGCGCGGTGACGACGACTTCACCACCGCCCTGTTGCGCAGTGCCGAGCTTGCCTTCGTCGGCGGGCGGCGGGTCCTGCGGCGGTGGTGCAACGGGCGTGGTCTGGGCAAGCAACAACAGCGGCAGCGCAGCGAGCATGTCGGTCTCCATATCGAGCCGCCTTAGAATGCCCACTTAATCAGTCTGATTTCACCGGGACATGATCTTTCACCCGCAAAAGCGGAACTTTAGCCCCACGAATTTCTGCCAATCCGCCTCTTGACCCAGCGCCGGAACGCCCCAAATCAGCGGCGACACGGTGCCGATCGGGCCGTGTCGATGGCGTCGCACCCGGGTGGGCGCCAGCAAGCAACGTTCATTTTGCTCATTGGAGGATTTGAAATGCGTCAGTTCGATTTGACCCCTTATCGCCGCTCGGCCATCGGCTTCGACCGGCTGTTCGACATGCTCGAAGCGAGCGCCCGCCAGGCGCAGCAGAGCGAGAATTACCCGCCCTTCAATCTCGAAAAGATCGCCGACAACCACTATCGCATCACCATTGCGGTGGCGGGCTTCGCGCAGAGCGAGATCGAGATTGTCGCCCAGCAGAACCTGCTGCTGGTGAAAGGCAAGAAGGACGAGACCGCCAACACCGGCGCGTTCCTCCATCTCGGCATTGCCGCGCGCAGCTTCGAGCGCCGCTTCGAACTCGCCGATTTCGTCCGCGTCGAGGAAGCCCGGCTCGCCGACGGCCTGCTGACCATCGACCTGATCCGCGAAGTCCCCGAAGCGATGAAGCCGAAGACTATCGCGATCCAGACCGGCCCGGCCCCCACCCCGGCGCCGGCGATCGAGGCAGTGGCGGCGTAACACCGTTCTGGTGGTGACATGATGGCGGGCGTCCGGTGCAGACCGGGCGCCCGTTTCGATAATTTTATCGTGCCGCGGCCAAGGGTTTAGACGAGCCGGCTCTGCCGCACCGCCGCTTCGATGAAGCTCTTGAACAGCGGGTGCGGATCGAACGGTTTCGATTTCAGCTCGGGGTGGTACTGCACGCCGACGAACCACGGATGGTCGGGCCGCTCGACGATTTCGGGGAGCGTGCCGTCGGGCGACATGCCCGAAAACACCAGCCCGCCCGCCTCCAGCCGATCGCGATAGGCGGTGTTGACTTCGAAGCGGTGGCGGTGGCGTTCGCTGATCTCGCTGGCGCCGTAAATCGACGCGACCACGCTGTTGCCGGTCAGCGTCGCCGGATAGGCGCCGAGCCGCATAGTGCCGCCCAAGTCGCCGCCTGCTGCGCGCTTCTGCAGACCCGCTGCCGACATCCATTCGGTGATCATGCCGACCACCGGCTCGGACGTCGGCCCGAACTCGGTCGACGACGCCTCGGGCACATCGGCGAGGTTCCGCATCCCTTCAATGCACGCCATCTGCATCCCGAAGCAGATGCCGAAGAACGGCACCTGCCGCTCGCGTGCAAAGCGAACGCTGGCGATCTTCCCTTCCGCCCCGCGCTCGCCGAACGCGCCGGGGACGAGAATTGCGTGCAGCGGCTCGAGCTTGGCGGTGATGTCGCTGTCGGGGGCTTCGAACAGTTCGGCGTCGATCCACTGGATGTTGACCTTGACGCGGTTGGCGATGCCGCCATGCACCAGCGCTTCGTTCAATGACTTATAGGCGTCGGGCAGCCCGACATATTTGCCGACCACCCCGACGGTGACTTCGCCTTCGGGGTTGCCTAGCCGCTCCATGATGTCTGACCAGCGCGACAGGTCCGGCGCGCCGCCTGCATCGATCATGAAGGCATTGAGCACGGCGTGGTCGAGCCCCTCGGCATGATATTGCAACGGAACGCCATAGATTGACGGTGCGTCGAGCGCAGGAATCACGGCCTCGACCGGCACGTTGCAGAACAGCGCGATCTTGGCGCGATCGCTCGCCGGCAGCGGGCGCTCGGCGCGGCAAACGAGCACATCGGGCTGGATGCCGAGCGCGGTCAACTCGCGCACGCTATGCTGTGTCGGCTTGGTCTTCAGCTCGCCGGCGGCGGCGATATAGGGGACCAAGGTCACGTGAATGAAGACCGAGCGCGCGCGACCCAGATCATTGCGGAGCTGGCGAATCGCTTCGATGAAGGGAAGCGATTCAATGTCGCCGACAGTGCCGCCGATCTCGCACAGCACGAAATCGACATCATCGGTGTCGGCCACCGCGAACGCCTTGATCGCATCGGTGACGTGCGGAATCACCTGCACCGTCGCGCCCAGATAATCGCCGCGCCGCTCGCGATTGATGATTGTCTGATAAATGCGGCCCGACGTCACATTGTCGGACTGGCGGCTCGGCACGCCGGTGAAGCGTTCATAATGGCCAAGGTCGAGATCGGTCTCGGCGCCGTCGTCGGTCACATAGACTTCGCCGTGCTGATACGGTGACATCGTCCCCGGATCGACATTGAGATACGGATCGAACTTGCGAATCCGCACGCGATAGCCGCGCGCTTGCAGTAAAGCCGCGAGGCTCGCTGCCATAAGACCCTTGCCAAGCGAGGAGACCACGCCGCCGGTGATGAAGATGAACCGCGTCATGGGAGGAAACGCCTAGCGGCGAAACCGCCACCGGGGCAAGCGCGCGAATCTACCGGCGCCGCGAAAAACTTTTCGGCGCAGGAAGCAAGCCGGTTCAGCGCTCGATCGGCGTGCTGCTGTTGCCGGTCGCAGGCGCTGCCGCATTGGCGGCGGGTTGCTTGGCATTGGCTTCGGCTTCGGCGGCGACCTGCGCGGCGGTCTTCTGATCGCCGAGCGGCGATGCCCCAACCCCGCCCAGCGGCGACGGCGCGCCGGGCGCGGTGGCCGGCGCGGCAGGTGTCGGCGCGGTTGCCGTCACCCGCTGCGTCTGGCGCGTTGCCGCCAGCACCGCGAGCGCAATCGCAAGCACCACAAAGGCCGTCGCCAGAATCGACGTGGTCCGGGTCAGGAAATCGGCCGCACCCCGCGCCGACATCAGCCCCGAGGGGCTGCCACCCATGCCGAGCCCACCGCCTTCGGACTTCTGCATCAAAATGACGCCAACAAGTCCGGCCGCAACGAGCGCCTGAACGACGAACAGAAATGTAAACAGCATGGCTTGGGTGCGTATTCCAGATGACGGGATGAAGACGGGCACATAGGCGAGCCAGCCTGCCCGATCAACCTTGGCACAGCTCGCATCGCACCGAACCCGGCGCGGATGCGCTGCCGCACCGTGCCGACCATCTGTCGCCGGTTGGCTGAAAAGCGAGGAAACCACTTTGGCTTCCGTGCGTTAGTCGTTTCACCTGTCTCTCATATATTGTGATCTTGGCCATGCACGGAACCCATATCGACCTTTCGACCGAACAGCCGCTGTCGCGTTGGATGGGCGCGCTGGTCGATTATGTCAGGTCGGGCGAGCCTGATCTCACCAACCGGCAGATGGCGCTGATGCTGATTGTCTATCTCCAAGCCGGGCCGCATACGGTGCGCGGGCTGGCGCGCAATCTGGGGGTTTCGAAGCCGGTGGTGACACGCGCCTTGAACAGGCTCGGGTCGCTCGGCTATCTGCGGCGCGAGCGCGACGACAACGACAAGCGTAACATTTACGTCGCGCGCACCGTCGAGGGGGCAAATTTCCTTGAAGAATTCGGCCAATTTCTCGGATCGGGATCCGGCGTCGACGCCGCCCGGGTCCCTGCGTAGGAGTTTTGCGCTTACCGGGCCACGCCGCCCGCTCGACACCGAAACTCAGGCCGTCCGGCGCGATCTCGCCGACATCCGCCTCGCCGAATACGTATTCGCTCCCCATTATGCCGCGCCCTTGGCTATGTCGGTGGCGACACCTGCGCCGTTCCGGTCGGGGCCGATGGAGGACGCGCCGTTGATTGCCATGCTCGCCGTCGGCGATCTGTTCGAAGCGCTGGATTTCGAACGCGGCCAGGTGTGGGGCGTCGTGCCGCGGCTCGGTCGGGTCGGTTATGTCGCGCAAGGCGCGCTAGTCAGTCTGGGCGAAATCGATTGACAATGCGCGTTTTCATCGATGGCGCTGCCGGGACGACCGGGCTGGAAATCCGCGAGCGCTTGAGCGGTCGGACCGACCTCGCCGTCGTGACGCTGGATGACGCTGCGCGCAAAGACCCTGCGGCCCGGGCCGAGGCGCTCAACGCCGCCGATTTCGTCATTCTCTGCTTGCCCGACGATGCTGCTCGCGAAGCAGTGGCGATGATCACGAATCCTGAGACGCGCGTGATCGACGCGTCGACCGCACACCGCACCGCAGCGGACTGGAGCTATGGCTTCGCCGAACTCGATCCCGGCCAGGCCGATGCGATCGCAGCGGCGCGCTTCGTCGCCAATCCAGGTTGCTACCCCACCGGCTTTCTCGCGCTGGTGCGCCCGCTGGTGCGGGCAGGGCTGGTGCCGCCCGACTGGCTGTTCAGTGTCAATGCCGTCTCGGGCTATTCGGGCGGCGGCAAAGCCATGATTGCCGATTTCGAAAGCGGCGATGAGGCAACCGCCTACCGCGCCTATGCGCTCGATCTCGATCACAAGCATGTGCCCGAAATGCAGAAGCACGCGCGCATCGAGCATCCGCCGATCTTTACCCCGAGTGTCACGCGGACCTATCGCGGGATGATCGTCGAGGTGCCGCTCGCGCTGCACGCGCTGCCGCGCCGACCTGCGATCGAGACGCTCCGCAACACGCTGGTCGAGGCTTATGCCGCCAGCGCCGTGATCCGCGTCGCCGAGCAGGGCGCGCGGTTGATCCGGATCGAGGACGATGCCGGTACCGACCGCATGACGCTGCATGTGGGCGGCGATGCTGCGACCGGTCAGGCGCGGCTGGTCGCAACACTCGACAATCTCGGCAAAGGCGCAGGCGGCGCGGCGGTGCAGAATCTCAACATCATGGCTGGACTCGATCCGACGGCGGGGCTGATCCTATGAACCGCCCGGCAGGCAAACTGCTGCTGTTCGGCGCGACCGGCGATCTGGCACAGCGGATGCTGTTGCCGTCGCTCTATGGCCTCCACAGCGATGGCCTGTTGCCGGCTGGCCTCACCATCACCGGCACCGCGCGATCCGAGCATGACGACGCCAGCTATCGGGCCTTCGCGGCCGAAGCGCTCGACACTTTCCTGCCTGCTGATCGCAAGCAGGACGCACAGATCGGCAGTTTCCTTGAGCGGTTGAGCTACCAGCCGCTCGACGCGTCGAGCCAAGAAGGCTTCGGCGCACTCGCGGAGAAGGTCGGCAGCTGCGACCAGGGTCTGGCGATCTTCCTGTCGACCGCGCCATCGCTGTTCCGCCCGACGATTGCCGGGCTCGATGCCGCTGGGCTTGCCTGTGACGGGGTGCGGATCGGCCTCGAAAAGCCGCTCGGCACCGATCTCGCCACCAGCCGCGAGATCAACGATGCGGTAGCCGAAGTCTTCCCCGAGGACCGCACCTTCCGCATCGACCATTATCTCGGCAAGGAAACCGTCCAGAACATCCTTGCCCTGCGGTTCGGCAACACGCTGTTCGAGCCGGTCTGGAGCGCGCGCGGCATCGACCATGTCCAGATAACCGTGTCGGAAACCGTAGGGCTCGAAGGCCGCGCGGGCTATTACGAAAGCTCGGGCGCGCTGCGCGACATGGTGCAGAACCACATGCTGCAATTGCTCGCGCTGATCGCCATGGAGCCCCCTGCCCGCTTCGACGGCACCGCGATCCGCGACGAAAAGGTCAAGGTGCTGCGCTCGCTGCGCCCGATCGAGGAAAGCGATGCGCCGCAACTGACGGTTACCGGCCAATATGTCGCGGGCGCCGTCAAGGGCGAAGCCGTACGCGGTTATGCCGACGAACTCGGCAAACCCTCCCCCACCGAAACCTTCGTGGCGCTAAAGGCACATGTCGACAATTGGCGCTGGCAGGGCGTGCCCTTCTACATGCGCACCGGCAAAAGGCTGCCCGCGCGCCAGTCCGAAATCGTTGTCCAGTTCAAGCCAGTGCCGCATTCGATCTTCGCCGAACGCGGCGGCAAGCTTCAGCCCAACGCGCTCGTCATCCGCCTCCAGCCCGAGGAATATGTCCGGTTGCTGGTGATGGCGAAGGAGCCGGGGCTCGACCGTGAGGGCGTGCGGTTGCGCGAAGTGCCGCTCGACCTGTCGCTCGACACCGAATTTGCCGGCACAAGGCGCCGCATCGCCTATGAGCGTTTGCTGCTCGACCTGATCGACGGCGACCCGACGCTGTTCGTCCGTCGCGACGAGGTCGAGGCGCAATGGACCTGGATCGACCAGATCCGCCGCGGCTGGGAAGCCAACGGCATGAAGCCCAAGCCCTATACGGCGGGCAGCTGGGGGCCATCGGCGGCTATCGCGCTTACCGAGCGCGACGGCGTGACGTGGCACGACGAGTGATTTGATCTAGCCCTCTCCAGCAAGCGGGAGAGGACAAAGGGACGAAAGCATGACCGAGATCGAATGGTGGGATTACGACAGCGCCGATGAAATGGCGGACGCGGTCGCCGGTGATGCGGCGTTCATCATCGAATCGGCGATCGACGCGCGCGGTGCCGCCGTCATCGCGCTGCCCGGCGGCAAAACACCGCTCGCCATCTATGACAAGCTCGCCAAGGCCAAGCTCGACTGGAAGCGCGTGACGATCTTGCCGACCGACGACCGGCTGGTGCCGATGGGCGATGCGCTGTCGAACATCACCGCGATCGCCAAAGTGTTCCTGCCCAAGGGCGTACGCGTGCTGCCGATCACCAGCGAAGCCGCGTCGGACTATAAAGCCGCCGGCCGCGCCGCCGACGCGCGGTTGCAGGACGTGCACTGGCCGCTTGATCTATGCGTGCTCGGCGTCGGCGCCGATGGCCACACCGCGTCGATCTTTCCCGGCCCCGATTTCGACGAAGCCGTCAATGGCCCCAAGGAGCGCCGCGCAGTCGGCGTGATGCCCGCCGATCTGCCTGCCGAAGCGCCGGTCGCGCGCGTCACGCTGACCCGGCAGGCGATCGTCGCCAGCCGCGCGCTGATGATCGCCGTGTCCGGTCAGGCCAAGCGCGACGTCATCGAGCGCGCCATCAACGACGGGCCGATGTCGCCCTATCCGATCGGTCGTGTGCTCGCCGATGTCGAGCTGCCGATCGACATCCACTGGAGTGCGTAAATGAGCCTCAATGCCGAGATCGCCGCCGTCACCGACCGGATCATCGAACGGTCGAAGCCGGGCCGCAGCGCCTATCTCGCGCTGATCGAGCGCGAGCGCGAGAACGGCGTCGACCGTCCGATCCTCGGCTGCGCCAATCTCGCGCATGGCTATGCCGGGACCGAGGAAGACCGCGAGACGATGAAGGCGGGCCGCGCGATGAACATCGGCATCGTCACCGCCTACAACGACATGCTGAGCGCGCACGCGACCTATTACCGCTACCCCGAGCAGATGAAGATCTGGGCACGCGAGGCGGGCGCGACCGCGCAGGTTGCGGGCGGCGTGCCGGCGATGTGCGACGGCGTGACGCAGGGCTTTCCGGGCATGGAGCTGTCGCTGTTCAGCCGCGACACCATCGCGCTGTCGACCGCGATCGCGCTCTCGCACGGCATGTTCGAGGGCGCGGCATTGCTCGGCATTTGCGACAAGATCGTGCCGGGGCTGCTGATGGGCGCGCTTCGCTTCGGTCACTTGCCGATGATCCTGATCCCCGGCGGGCCGATGCGGTCGGGCATTTCGAACAAGGAAAAGGCGCGCACCCGCGAACTCTATGCCGAGGGCAAGGCCAGCCGCGACGAACTGCTCGATTCCGAAATCGCCGCCTATCATTCGAAGGGCACCTGCACCTTCTACGGCACCGCCAATTCGAACCAGATGATGATGGAGATGATGGGCCTTCACGTCCCCGGCGCCGCCTTCGTCAATCCCGGCACCAAGCTGCGGCAGGAACTGACGCGCGCGGCCGTCCACCGCATCGCCCAGATCGGCTGGGACGGCGACGATTATCGCCCGATTGGCCACTGCGTCGATGAAAAGGCGATCGTCAATGCCGCAATCGGCCTGCTCGCGACGGGCGGCTCGACCAATCACCTGATCCATCTGCCCGCGATCGCCGCCTGCGCCGGGATCACGATCGACTGGGAGGATTTCGACCGGCTGTCGCGCGTCGTGCCGCTGGTCGCGCGCGTCTATCCCAATGGCTCGGCCGATGTGAACCAGTTCGAGGATGCCGGCGGCCTCGGCTATGTTATCCGCGAATTGCTGAGCGAAGGGCTGCTGCACCGCGACCTGATGACGGTGTCGGGCGAGGATCTGTCCGCCTATGCCGTCAAGGCGGCGCTCGACGACGACACGCTCGTGTGGCGCGATCCGGGCATGAGCGGCGACGAGACGATCCTCAAGCCCGCCAGTGCCCCCTTCTCGCCCGAAGGCGGCTTCCGCATCCTCACCGGCAATCTCGGCCGCGCGTGCATCAAGGTCTCGGCCGTCGAGCGCGACCGCTGGACGATCGAGGCGCCTGCCCGCGTGTTCGAGGATCAGGCAGCGGTGCAAACCGCGTTCAAGGCGGGCGAACTCGACCGCGACGTGGTCGTGGTGGTCCGTTTCCAGGGGCCGCGCGCCAACGGCATGCCCGAACTCCACAAGCTGACCCCGCCGCTCGGCGTGCTCCAGAACCGCGGCTTCCGCGTCGCGCTCGTCACCGATGGGCGCATGTCGGGCGCGTCGGGCAAGGTCCCCTGCGCGATCCATGCGAGCCCCGAAGCGCTCGGCGGCGGCCCGCTTGGCAAAGTACGCGACGGCGACGTTATCCGCGTCTGCGCCGAAACGGGGCAGCTCGAAGCGCTGGTCGACGGCCCTGAGTGGGACGCGCGTGCGCTCGTCGATGCGCCGCCCGCCGCGACCGGCACGGGCCGCGAGCTGTTCGCGCTGTTCCGCCACGGCGCCAACGAAGCCGAAAAGGGCGGCAGCGCGCTGCTCGCAGCGATGGACATCTGATGCAGGTCGTCGCGGTCGACATCGGCGGGACGCACGCCCGCTTTGCACTAGCCGAGGTGGCGAACGGGCGCGTGCAATCGCTCGCCGACCCGGTCACGCTCAAGACCGCCGAATATGCGAGCTTCCAGACCGCGTGGGAAGCGTTTGGCGCGCAAGTCGGCCCGCTGCCCCGCGCGGCGGCGATTGCCGTTGCCTCGCCGGTCGGGGGCGAGCTCATCAAGCTCACCAACAATCCCTGGGTCATCCGCCCCGCGCTGATAAAGGAACGGTTGAGCGTCGACGATTTCGTGCTGATCAACGATTTCGGGGCGGTCGGCCATGCCGTCGCACAAGTGGGTGCCGACCTGTTCGAGCCGATTGCCGGCCCTGACTTGCCGTTGCCTGATCGCGGCATCATCACTGTCTGTGGTCCCGGCACCGGGCTCGGCGTGGCGCAAGTGCTGCGGACCGAAGGCGGCTATCACGTGCTCGAGACCGAAGGCGGCCACACCGATTTCGCGCCGCTCGACAGCATCGAGGACGCGGTGCTCAAGCGGCTGCGCGCCGATCACGGTCGCGTTTCGGCCGAGCGCGTCGTTTCCGGCCCCGGCATCGTCGGCATCTATCGCACGCTCGCTGACATCGAAAAGCGCGACGATCCGCGCATCGACGACAAGACGATCTGGACGATGGCACTCGAAGGCAGCGACAGCCTTGCGCTCGCCGCACTCGACCGCTTCTGCCTCAGCCTCGGCGCAGTCGCGGGCGACCTTGCACTCGCACAAGGCGCCAAGGGTGTGGTGATCGCGGGTGGCCTCGGTCTGCGGTTGAAGGATCATCTCGCCCGGTCCGGCTTTGCCGAGCGCTTCGCCGCCAAGGGCCGCTTTCGCAGCATGATGGAAGCAATCCCGGTCAAGCTCATCACGCATCCCCAGCCCGGCCTGTTCGGCGCGGCGGCTGCCTTCGCTCAGGAGTTCACGCGATGACCGACACACCGACGATCGCCGACATCATGCAAACCAGCCCGGTCATCCCGGTGCTGGTGATCGACGATGCCGCGACCGCGCAACCGCTTGCCGAGGCATTGGTGGCCGGCGGCTTGCGCGTGCTGGAGGTAACATTGCGCACGCCCGCGGCGCTCGATGCCATCCGCGCGATGAAGCAGGTGCCGGGAGCGATCGTCGGCGCGGGGACCGTCGTCAACACCGATCAGTTCGCGCAAGTCATGGACGCGGGCGCCGAATTCATCGTTTCGCCCGGACTGACCGAGCGACTGGCGACGCCGATTATCGACAGCGGCGTACCGTTCCTGCCGGGCATCGCCAATGCCGCCGACATCATGACCGGGCTCGACCTTGGCCTGACGCACTTCAAATTTTTCCCGGCGATGGCAGCGGGCGGGTTGCCCGCGCTCAAGGCACTCGCCGCACCCTTCTACCAATGCCGTTTCTGCCCGACCGGCGGCATCACGGAAGTCACCGCGCCCGACTGGCTGGCGTTCGATCCGGTATTGTGCGTCGGCGGCAGCTGGGTGACGCCCAAGGGCGCGTCGCTTGCCGAGATCGAGGCGCTGGCGCGCGAAGCGGCGGGACTGCGTCTGGGCAACGCCTGATCCACCCGTTCGTCCCGAGCAACGTCGAGGGACGGGCATCAAGCGCCGCCCCTATAGCCCCTGTCTCGATTTCGCTCGACACGAACGGTTGGTGTCAAATCCCGTGCGCGGCGCGATAGGCGCGCCACTTGGCGACATTGGCATTATGCTGGTCGAGCGTGTCGGCAAAGACATGCCCGCCGCTGCCATCCGCCACGAAATAGAGCGCCTGACTGTCGGCGGGATCGAGCACTGCGTCGATGCTCGCGCGGCCCGGGTTGCAGATCGGCCCTTTCGGCAGCCCGGTCATTGCATAAGTGTTGTAATCGTTCACCGCGCGCACTTCGGACAGCAGGATGCGGCGCCCGAGCGGTCTGCCCTTGGTAATCGGGTAGATAATCGTCGGATCGGCCTGCAACATCATCCCGCGCTTCAGCCGGTTCGAATAGACAGCGGCCACCGTCCGCCGCTCGCTCGGCTTGCCGGTTTCCTTTTCGACGATCGACGCGAGCACCAGCGCTTCCTCGGGCGTGCGCACCGCGAGGCCCGGCTTGCGCTTCGCCCAGGCGGCGGCAAGGTAATTGGTCATCGCCTCCTGCATCCGCTTGACGATGACTCCGCGGTTATCGCCGCGTTCGAAGCTGTAGCTGTCAGGCAGGACCGAGCCTTCGGGCGGCACTTCAACGCTACCGGTCAGCTCGCCGATGCTGTCGAGCCGTTCCTTGACCAGAATCGACGGCCAGCCCTCAGGCACCGTCACGAAGCGCTGGAGCGTCTTGCCGCCCTGCAGCACCTTCAGGATATCGGCTTCGCTCAGATGCGCGGGGAAGCGATATTCGCCCGCCTTTATCCGCGTCTTGGTGCCGAACAGCCGCGCATAGAGGCGGAACCGGTCCGCCGAATGGATCGCACCGATTTTCTCGAGCCGCCGCGCCGTGTCGGCCAGCGTCGCGCCATCGCTCACTTCAAAGCGGGTGCTCGCGCGCAGCGGCCCGCGCCCGCCCCATTCCTGCAGCACCAGAAACGCCCCCGCGGCGAGCGCGAGCAGAACGATGATCGCGAAACAGCCAAGCCTGCGCATTTCCGTCGGCCTTTCGGGCTCAGTCGATCGCCTTCATGATCAGGCTGGCATTTGTACCGCCGAAGCCGAACGAATTGTTCAGCACTGCCTTCACGCGCCGTTCCTTGGCGACATGCGGAACCAGATCGACGCCTTCCGCGCCCTCATCGGGATCGTCGAGGTTGAGCGTCGGCGGCACGATCTGGTCGCGGATCGCGAGAATGCAGAAAATGCTCTCGACCGCGCCCGCGCCGCCCAGCAGATGGCCGATCGCCGATTTGGTCGAACTCATCGACAAGGTGCCGATGGCATTGCCGAACAGGCGCCGCACCGCGCCCAGCTCGATCAGGTCGGCCATCGTCGAGGTGCCATGCGCGTTGATATAGTCGATGTCGCCAAGCGACAGGCCCGACCGCTTCATTGCCATTTCCATCGACCGGTAAGCACCGGCCCCGGTCGGCTCGGGCGCCGTCACATGATAGGCATCGCCCGACATGCCATAGCCGACGACCTCGGCATAGATTTTGGCGCCGCGCCGCTTGGCATGCTCATATTCCTCGAGCACGAGCACGCCCGCGCCTTCGCCCATTACGAAGCCGTCGCGGTTCTTGTCATAGGGGCGGCTGCCTTTTTCGGGCGCATCGTTGTAAATCGTCGCGAGCGCACGCGCCTGGGCGAAGCCGGCGATGCCGATCGGGCAGACCGCGCCTTCGGCGCCGCCGGCGAGCATGACATCGGCATCGTCGAGCGCAATCATCCGCGCGGCATCGCCGATCGAATGCGCGCCGGTCGAACAGGCCGTGACGACGGCGTGGTTGGGTCCCATCAGGCCGTATTTGATCTGCACCTGGCCCGAGATGAGGTTGATCAGCCGCCCGTGCACGAAATGCGGCGAGACACGGCGCGGCCCGCGCTCGTGCAGCACGATCGATTCGCTTTCGATCCCCGGCAGGCCGCCGATGCCCGAGCCAATCGAGCAGCCGGTGCGCAGCCGCTCCGCCTCGCTCATGTCGGTCAGGCCGGCATCCTCGAGCGCCTGGCTGGCGGCATCGATGCCATAGATGATGAACGGGTCGACCTGGCGCTGCACCTTGTGATCGACGCGCTTGCCGGGATCGAAGCCATAGGGATGATCGGCAGGCTTGACCTCGCAGGCGATCCGGCACGCGTAATCGCTCGCGTCAAAGCGCGTGATCTGACTGGCGCCCGATTTGGAGGCGAGGATGTTGCTCCAGGTGGTCTCGACGTCCGCACCCAGCGGCGTCACGAGCCCCAGTCCGGTTACGACAACGCGGCGCATTGCACTTTCCTTCTAAACGTTGTGGCGACGGTCAAAATCGCGACGGTCATGCCGCCAATAACGAAACGGCCCCTCGCCCCAGGCAACCACAGGGACAAGGAGCCGGTTCGTGTCGATCGGCCCGCTCGGGCCCCTTGGGCAATCGCATCCGACCGGGCGGCAAGGCCACCCGCCGGGCTCAGCCCTGATGCTCGTTGATATAGGTGATCGCATCGCCGACGGTGCTGATCTTTTCAGCGGCATCATCGGGAATCTCGACCCCGAATTCCTCTTCGAACGCCATCACCAGTTCGACGATGTCGAGGCTGTCGGCGCCCAGATCATCGATGAAGCTGGCGTGCTCGTTCACCTTCTCGGCTTCGACGCCCAGATGCTCGACAACGATCTTCTTCACGCGATCGGAGGTCTCGCTCATGCTCTCTTTCCTCTTAGAAAATGGTCTTGGACATTCCTGAACGCACGTAGAACGGCGGTCGGGCGCTGACAAGTGGTGTCAGAGCATTGCCATGCCGCCGTTGACGTGGATCGTCTGGCCCGTGACGTAACCCGCCTCGCGGCTGGCGAGATAAACGACAGCGGCGCCGATATCCGCCCCCTCGCCCATCCGCCCCATCGGGATGCGCGCGTTGAGCGCTTCCTTCTGCGCATCAGGCAAAGCGTCGGTCATCGCGCTCGTAATGAAGCCCGGCGCAATGCAGTTCACGGTGATGCCGCGGCTCGCCAGCTCCTGCGCCAGTGCCTTCGACATGCCGACCAGCCCGGCCTTGGACGCTGCATAATTGGCCTGCCCGGGATTGCCGGTCGCGCCGACAACGGACGTAATCGAGACGATCCGCCCGAACCGGGCCTTCATCATCGGCCGTGCTGCTGCGCGTGCGAGCCGGAACGCCGCTTCGAGATTGACGCGGATCACCGTGTCCCATTCCTCGTCCTTCATCCGCATCACGAGATTGTCGCGGGTGACCCCGGCATTGTTGACGACAATGTCGAGCTTGCCGCCCAGCGCCTCGACTGCGGCGGGCACCAGCGCATCGACAGCGGCCCCGTCGCCCAGGTCGCATGGCAGCGCGACATGGTCGCCACCCAGCGTATCACGGAACGCCGCCAGCTTGTCGACGTTCGACCCCGACACCGCCAGCCGCGCGCCCTGCCCCGCCAGCGCGTGCGCAATCGCCGAACCGATTCCCCCCGAAGCGCCGGTCACCAGCGCGGTCATTCCACTCAGGTCGAACATCAACTGCTCCTTCAAATCGCCTTCGCCAGCGCCTCGATATCGGCCATTGACACCACGCTGACCGTTTCCGCCTCAACGGTGCGCTTGTTCATCGGCCCGAGCACCTTGGCGCCGAATTCGATGAACTGCTGGACGCCTGCTGCGGCCATCGCCAGCATCGATTCGCGCCATCGCACCACGCCCGTCACCTGATCGACCAGCCGCGCGCGGATCGTGTCGGGGTCGGTGATCGGTGCCGCCAGCACATTGGCGAAGAGCGGCACCAGCGGCGCATCGATCCGTGCAGCCTTCAGCCGGTGCTCCATCTGATCGGCAGCAGGCTGCATCAGTGAGCAATGGAACGGCGCCGACACCGGCAGCAGCATGCCCTTCTTGACGCCGTGCTCCTTGCACAGCGCCACCGCGCGTTCGATCGCGCCGATATGGCCCGACAGCACGACCTGACCGACGGCGTTGTCGTTCGCGACGGCACAGACTTCGCCCTGAGCCGCCGCATCGGCGATCGCCTGCGCCTGCTCGATCGTCGCGCCGAGCAGCGCCGCCATGCCGCCGACGCCTGCGGGGACCGCCTCCTGCATCGCCCAGCCGCGCAGCTTCAGCAGCCGCGCCGTGGTGGCAAGGTCGATCGCCCCTGCCGCGCACAGCGCCGAGTATTCGCCGAGCGAATGGCCCGCGACGAACGCGGCATGCTCGGCAAGCTTCGCGCCGCCCTCGCGCTCGAGCACACGCAGCGTCGCAATCGCGTTCGCCATGATCGCGGGCTGGGCATGTTCGGTCAGCGTCAGCGTCTCGGCCGGGCCTTCGGTCATCAGACGGAACAGGTTTTCGCCGATCGCGTCATCGACTTCCTGAAACGTCTCGCGCGCGACGGCGCTGGCGTCGGCGAGCTCGCGGCCCATGCCGACGATCTGGCTGCCCTGGCCGGGAAAAATGAACGCGCGCATGCCCTCTCCTCGATTTCTGTCGTGCGCCCGCCTAGAAACCATCGTGCCCAATGGCAAGCGCGCTTGCTTTTCCGGCGATTTCGCGTATGTGGCCGCGCTTCGGGTTTGCCCGGAACGAGTATGGACGACAGCCGGAGGGGTCTCGCGATGGGCGCGACGACCAGCAATCGGCCAAGATGAAGGACAAGACATGGCTCTTTACGAGCACGTGTTCCTTGCGCGCCAGGATCTGGCACAGGCGCAGGTGGACGCGCTGGCGGAAACCGCCACCAAGATCGTCGAGGACAATCAGGGCAAGGTCGTGAAGACCGAGACCTGGGGCCTACGCAGCCTCGCCTACAAGATCGCGAAGAACCGCAAGGCGCATTATGTGATGCTCGAAATCGATGCGCCCGCGGGCGTTGTCGCCGAGCTCGAGCGCCAGACTCAGATCAACGAAGACATCATCCGCTACATGACCGTGAAGGTCGATGCGCTCGAAGCCGGTCCGACGGTGATGATGCGCAAGAGCGACCGTGGCGAGCGCGATGGCCGCCGCGGCGATCGTGGCGACCGGCCCGATCGTGATGGCCCGCGGGGCGACCGCCCCCGTCGCGACTTCGACGGCGAATAAGGAGTTATTGAATCATGGCACGCCCCTTTTTCCGCCGCCGCAAGAGCTGCCCCTTTTCCGCCAAGGACGCCCCCCGGATCGACTATAAGGACGTCCGGCTGCTGCAGGGCTTCGTGTCCGAGCGTGGCAAGATCGTCCCGTCGCGCATCACTTCGGTGAGCGCGAAGAAGCAGCGCGAACTCGCTCAGGCGATCAAGCGCGCCCGTCATCTGGGCCTCTTGCCCTATATCGTTAAGTAAGGAAGGACTGACATGGAAGTCATCCTGCTGGAACGCGTCGAAAAGCTCGGCGTCATCGGCGACGTCGTCACGGTCAAGGACGGGTTCGCCCGGAATTACCTGCTCCCGAACAAGAAGGCGCTGCGTTCGAACGCTGCCAACCGCAAGGTTTTCGAAGCCAACCGCGAACGCATCGTCGCCGAAAACGCGTCGCGTCGCGCGCATGCCGAAACCGAGGCGAAGACCATCGACGGCATCACGCTGACTCTGATCCGTCAGTCGTCGAACACCGGCCAGCTTTACGGCTCGGTCGCGGTGCGCGATCTGGTCGAAGCGCTCAACAACGACGGCCACAAGGTTACCAAGGCGCAGGTCGTGCTCGATCGCCCGATCAAGACGATCGGTCTGTTCGACGTCAAGATCGCGCTGCACCCCGAAGTGTCGGTCGGCATCAAGGTGAACGTCGCCCGCTCGCCCGAAGAAGCCGAAATGCAGGCGAGCGGCGTCAACGTGATGGAGGCGATGTTCGAAAAGGACGAAGCCGGCTTCGTCGAAGCCTATGACCCAAATGCCGAGCCCGGCGCGACTGCCGAAGTCGTCCCGGCCGGCGAGGACGCCAACGCGGGCTGATCCCGAGCGTTGCTGCGGCAAAAGGAAAGGGCCGTCCGGTAGCTGCCGGGCGGCCCTTTCCTATGGCAGTACTTACTGAATGTCAGGGTGCCACAACATAGGCGCTCAACACGGATGCGAGCGGGAGCAGGGCAAACATTAGCGGCACGACACGACGCATTTGATCTCTTCCTTCGACCACCAAGCGGGTCCTCGCGCCATCAATGCGCGCGCGCCGCAAAGGTTGCCGAAAGCTGAACAAGCAGTCGGGCGGGTGCGCGGTCACCGCCGCCCGAACAGCTTCTCGATATCGCCATGCGCGAGTTTCACCCAGGTCGGGCGGCCGTGGTTGCACTGGCCCGAATGCGGGGTGACTTCCATTTCGCGCAGCAGCGCGTTCATCTCGGCGACCGACAGCACCCGCCCTGCCCGCACCGATCCGTGGCACGCCATGGTCGCCGCGACATGGTCGAGCCGCTCGCGCAAGCTCAGCGCTTCGTCGAACGCCGCCAGATCGTCGGCAAGGTCGGTCACCAGCCCGATCACGTCGCTCTGCCCGAGCAGTGCCGGGACCGCGCGGACCAGCATCGCTTTCGTGCCGAAGCGTTCGAGTTCGAGCCCCAGCCCGGCCAGATCGGCGGCGCGCGCTTCGAGCCGGTCGCACGCCGCCTCGTCGAGTTCGACGACTTCGGGCAACAACAGCGCCTGCCGCGCCACCCCGCCCCCGGCGAGCGCCTTGCGCATGCGTTCGAGCACCAGCCGTTCGTGCGCGGCATGCTGGTCGACAATCACCAGCCCGTCTTCGGCTTCGGCGACGATATAGGTCTGCGCCACCTGTCCCCGTGCCACGCCAAGCGGGAATGTCGTTGGCACGGGCGGCGGCATCCACGCGGGCTCGGCGCGCGCCTGAGGCACGTCCGCCGCAAAAAAGTTCGGGCGCCGGTCGTGCAGTGCCCCTGCCGGCGGTGGCGGAGCAGTCCAGCGCGCGTCGTCAGGCGGCGACGCGATCGGCTCGGCCTGCCATGCCGCCATCGCTGCGGCGTCGGGCCGCCCCGCGCTGCGGTGACCGGCAGCGTCGAGCGCGCGCCGCAAACCGCTCACGATCATCCCGCGCACCAGCGCCGGATCACGGAAGCGGACTTCGGTCTTGGCCGGGTGGACATTCACATCGACCTGATCGACCGGGACGTCGAGGAACAGCGCGACGACGGCATGGCGATCACGCGCGAGCATTTCGGCATAGGCGCCGCGCACCGCGCCCACCAGCAGCCGGTCCTTCACCGGGCGGCCATTCACGAACAGATATTGATGGTCCGCGATGCCGCGATTGAAGGTCGGCAGCCCCGCGACGCCGCCAAGCACGATCCCCTCACGCTCCAGCTCGATCGCGATGCTATTGTCGATCAGCGCCCGGTCGGTCAGCGCAGCGACTCGCCCCGGACGATCGGCATCGGGCGCGACATTGAGCGCAATGCGCCCGTCGTGGCTCAACTGAAACCCGATGTCGGGCCGCGCCATCGCCAGCCGGCGCACCACATCGAGACAGGCGGCATATTCGCTGCGCGTGCTGCGCAGAAACTTGCGCCGTGCCGGGACATTCGCGAACAGCCCTTCCACCCGCACCCGGGTGCCCGGCGGCAGCCCGGCGGGTCCCTCCTCGACCAGCACGCCATTGTCGACCACGCGGCGCCACCCTTCAGCCCCCCGCACCCTGCTCTCGAGCGCCAACCGCGCCACGCTGGCGATCGAGGGCAACGCCTCGCCCCGGAAACCGAGCGTTTCGACTGCCTGAATCGCGCCGTCATTCAGCAGCTTGTCGGGAAGTTTCGACGTCGCGTGCCGTTCCAGCGCGAGCGCCATGTCGGCGGGCGCCATGCCACTGCCGTCGTCGACCACCTCGATCAACTCGGCACCGCCCGCCGTCAGGCTCACCGAAATGCGCCGCGCGCCTGCATCGATCGCATTTTCGACCAACTCTTTCAGCGCGCTCGCGGGCCGCTCCACGACCTCGCCGGCGGCGATTCGGTTGACCACATGTTCGGGGAGACGACGTATTGACATGGCCGATTCTCTAGCCCAAGCGGCGGCTTTCCGCGACCTGAATACATCTCCAGCCGGGACGGCGAGTCTTGCGGCGCGGCTGGGGAAACGGAAAGCGGATACGGCATTGCCATGCGCGGCAAGTTCGCGTGTGGCCTGAAACGGGAATTTCGATGGCCTTCTCGCGGTTCTTCAATTTCATGTCGCATGACATGGCGATCGATCTGGGCACGGCCAATACCGTCGTCTATCTGCGTGGTCGCGGCATTGTCCTCAACGAGCCATCGGTGGTGGCGATCGAGACGATCAATGGCCAGAAGAAGGTCAAGGCCGTCGGCGACGACGCCAAGCTGATGATGGGCAAGACGCCCGACAGCATTCAGGCAATCCGGCCGCTTCGCGACGGCGTGATCGCGGATATCGACGTCGCTGAGCAGATGATCAGCCACTTCATCCGCAAGGTGCACGGCGGCAAGAGCCGCTTCATGCGCTGGCCGCAGATCGTGATCTGCGTGCCGTCGGGGTCGACCAGCGTCGAGCGCCGCGCGATCCGCGATGCCGCCCAGAACGCCGGTGCGAGCCAGGTGTGGCTGATCGAGGAGCCGATGGCCGCCGCGATCGGCGCCGACATGCCCGTCACCGAGCCGATCGGCAGCATGGTCGTCGACATCGGCGGCGGCACCACCGAGGTGGCGGTGCTCAGCCTGCGCGGGCTCGCCTATACCACTTCGGTCCGCGTCGGCGGCGACAAGATGGACGAAGCCATCGTCTCCTACGTGCGCCGCAACCACAATCTGCTGATCGGCGAAGCCACGGCCGAGCGGATCAAGCAGGAAGTCGGCGTCGCCAAGGCGCCGCTCGACGGCATCGGCCTGACCATCCACATCAAGGGGCGCGATCTCGTCAACGGCGTCCCCAAGGAAATCCAGATCAACCAGGGCCAGATCGCCGAGGCGCTCAGCGAGCCCGTCGGCACGATCGTCGAGGGGGTGCGGATCGCGCTCGAGAACACCGCGCCCGAACTCGCCGCCGACATCGTCGATCAGGGCATCGTGCTGACCGGCGGCGGCGCGCTGCTGACCGGTATCGACGATGTGCTGCGCGATGAAACCGGCCTGCCGGTGACGATTGCTGACGACCCGCTGACCTGCGTCGCCATCGGCACGGGCCGCGCGCTGGAAGACCCGATCTTCCGCGGCGTGTTGCTCAGCGCCTGACGTCGGCGGATCGGGGGCGCCATCATGGCATCGCGGCCGAGGCGACCAGGCTTTTCGCGCCGCGCGCAATATGGCCAGTTCGCGGGCTATGTCGTCCTGGTCGCCGGTGGCCTTGTCGCTGCGCTGTTGCTCGCCGTGTCGCGGCTCGACCCGGCCGCCTTCAGTGCCTTCCGCTCTGCGGCAGCGACGGTGACCACGCCGATCTCATCGGGTCTCGGCTGGGCAACGCGGACGATCGCCTCGGTGCCGCAGAGCGTTGCCGATTACTTCGGCGTCATGCAGCGCAACGCCGACCTGCGCCGCCAGATCGACGACAGCCGTGCGCAGGTTCAGAAAGCCCGCGCGCTCGATTATGAAAACCGCCGCCTGAAGCGCCTGCTCGGCGTGCGCGAACGCGTCAATAATCCGGTGGTGACGGCCCATCTGGTTAGTTCGTCGGCCTCGAGCACGCGGCGCTTTGCGGTGCTGGATGCAGGTCGCGCGAGCGGCGTCGCGATCGGCCAGCCGGTGCGCGGCCCCGAGGGACTGATCGGTCGCGTCGTCGAGGTCGGCATCAACAATGCCCGCGTCCAACTGATTACCGATCCCGAAAGCATCGTCCCGGTTCGCCGCATCCCCGACGGCTTGCCCGCGATTGCCGCTGGACGCGGCGATGGCCTGATCGAGATTCGCGCCGTCAATGCCGGCAGCGCCGTGTTCCGCCGCGGCGACATTTTCTTCACCTCGGGGATCGGCGGCATCTTTTCGCCCAATGTCCCCGTCGCGCGAGCAACGCGCGCCGCGCGCGACGTGACGCAAGCGCAAACCTTCGCGCGCGCCGATACGTTCGACTTCGCGATCGTCGAGCGCTCCTTCATTCCCCCCGAACCGCTCGCCGAGCGGCCACGCTGATGGCGCGACCGCGCGGCCCCTTTGATCCGCCGCCGCCGTCGATCATGGCCCTGGCGATTCCGGCGGGATCGGTGGTTGCTGGCTCGCTCATCACCTTGCTGCCGATCATTGCCGGTGTCCCGCTGCTGCCGCCATTCGGCTTCATGATGCTGCTCGGCTGGCGGCTTGCACGGACTGAGGCGTTGCCGGTCTGGTCGCCACTCGCGCTTGGGCTGATCGACGATCTGGTCAGCGGACAGCCGTTCGGCTTTGCGATGCTGTGCTGGGCGGCGACTTTCGTCGTCATCGATCTGTTCGATCAGCGGCTGGTTGCGCGCGATTTCTGGCAGGATTGGTTGATCGCCGGAGGCGCAACCGCAATCTATCTGCTATTCGGGCGGCTGGTTGCAGCGCCCCTGTCGGCTTATGTGGATATGTTCGTGGTTGCCCAGATCGCCGCATCAGTGATGCTTTATCCGGTGATCGCGCAGCTTGTCGGCTGGCTCGATCAACGCTGGGCGCACGCATGAACCGCCCGACCCGCATCGTCACGGAAGCGTATCAGAGCTACAGCTTCAGCCGCCGCGCGGTGGCGCTGGGGGCGATACAGGCTGGCGTCGGCCTGGTGCTCGCTGGACGTATGGCGTGGCTGTCGATCGCCGAGAACCAGCATTACGAGATGATGGCCGAGAGCAACCGCGTCAACATGACGCTGGTGCCGCCGCGCCGCGGCTGGATCGTCGATCGCAACAATCGTCCGATCGCGAGCAATCGCACCGACTTCCGCGTCGACATCATTCCCGACCGGCTGCAGGACAAGGACGCAGTGATCGCCCGGCTCGCGACCATCCTTCGGCTGACGCCAGAAGAAGTCGAGCGCATCCGGCTCGACCTGAAAGGTGCAGCCGGGTTCCAGCCAGTCGAAGTCGCCGACAATCTCGACTGGGAGCGCTTTGCCGCGGTCAACGTGCGACTGCCCGAACTGCCCGGCGTCGCCCCGACGCAGGGCTTCGCGCGCCACTATCCCGCGGGCGCCGCCGTCGCCCATCTGACCGGCTATGTCGGCGCCGCCTCGGCCGAACAATATCGCGCGCAAAAGGACCCCCTGCTCGTCACGCCCGGTTTCAAGATTGGCAAGGACGGGCTCGAGAAATCGCTCGACCAGAAGCTGCGCGGATCGCCCGGCGCCAAGCGTGTCGAGGTTACCGCTCACGGCAAGCTGGTGCGCGAACTCGCAACCCGCGCCGATACGCCCGGCGCGCCGGTAAGGCTGACGATCGATGCAGGCCTGCAGGAATATGTCGCGCGGCGGCTGGGCACCAATTCGGGATCGGCGGTGGTGATGGACTGCCACACCGGCGAAATGCTCGCGATGGTGTCGATGCCGGCCTATGATCCGAACAGCTTTTCGGACGGGATCAGCCATTTCGAATGGCAGATGCTGTCGGCGGACGACCATGTGCCGCTGATGAACAAGGTGCTGCAGGGACTTTACCCGCCGGGATCGACGGTCAAGCCGATGAACGGACTAGCGTTGCTCGCCAACGGCGTGTCGGCCGACGACCATGTCAATTGTTCGGGTGCGATCCGCGTCGGCAGCGGCCTGTTCCACTGCCACAAGCGCGGCGGCCATGGCGCAATGAATTTGCGCAATGCGATCGCGCAAAGCTGCGACGTCTATTTCTTCGAAATGGCGCGGCGGCTGGGCTATGACAAATTCGCGCCCGCGTTGCGCATGCTCGGCCTCGGCGACAAGTTCGACCTCCCCTTCCCCAGCCAGCGCTTCGGCACGGTGCCCGACTCCGCCTGGAAGGAACGCCGGTACAAAACGGGCTGGACCGTGGCCGATTCCGTTAACGCATCGATCGGCCAGGGCTATGTGCTCGTCAATCCGCTGCAACTGGCGGTCGCGGCCGCGCGGCTTGCCTCGGGCAAGATGGTCCAGCCCAATCTAGTCGCCGGACAGGCGCCGGCCGCGCCGCCGATGCCGATCGATCCGGCGCATCTGCAGGTCGTGCGCGAAGGCATGTTCAAGGTGGTGAACGGCGGCGGTACCGGCGGCGCCGCGCGGATGCAGGTGCCCGGCATCGACCTTGCCGCCAAGACCGGCACGGCGCAGGTCCGCCGCATCACCTTGGCCGAGCGCCGCTCGGGCGTGCTCAAGAACGGCCAACTCCCGTTCAAGCTGCGTGACCACGCCCTGTTTATCTGCTTCGCCCCGGCCGACAATCCGCGCTACGCGGCGTCGGTTGTGCTCGAACATAATGGCCATACCGTCCGCAATCTCGACACGCCGCTGATCGGGCGCGACATTATGACCTATCTGTTCGATCGCGACCGCGCGCTTGCCTCGCTTGCCGAGATCGAACCGAGCTGGGGCGGCGACATCGAAACGCGCATGGCCGCCCGCGCCGAGGAATTTCGCCGCTCGACCGCTGCTGCGGCAAGTGACGCCGCGACAGTGACGAACGTCGGCGCTGCGACCGAAGCGCCCGCCGTCAACGCCGCCGCCGAGGCGAGCAACACTACCGCCGCCATCGTCGGCAACAGCAGCACCGGCGGCGTCGCCGCCGACGGCACGACGGAGGATCAATGATGGCAACCCGTTACGGCATGGTCCCCCGCCCGCTTGCCCAATTGCCGTGGCGGATCATGCTATTCGTGCTGGCGATCGGCGGCTTCGGGCTGGTCGTGCTCTATTCGGCCGCGGGTGGCCATCTCTACCCCTGGGCGCTGGTGCAAGGGGTCCGGTTGCTCGTCTTCCTCGCCGGCGCGATCGTGCTGTCGCGCATCCCGGAACGCTATTTCGGGACGGCTGCCTTTCCGATCTATGGCATCCTGATCGTGATGCTGGTTCTGGTCGAACTGATCGGCGCGGTACGCGGTGGTGGTCAGCGATGGCTTGATATCGGCATTCTGCGGCTTCAGCCATCCGAGCTGATGAAGCTGTCGATCGTGCTGGCGGTTGCCAAATTCTATGACATGCTGCCGCCCAACGAGACCCGCCGCTTCGGCGCGATCTGGCCCGCCGCCGTGCTGATCGGCCTGCCTGCCGCGCTGGTGATGAAGCAGCCCGATCTCGGCACTGCCTTGATGATCTGCGCGGGCGGCGGCACCGTCATGTTCCTTGCCGGCGTGCCGCTCAGGCTGTTCGTCGGCGGCGCGCTCGCGCTGGCGGCGGCTGTCCCGTTGGCGATCAATTTCCTGCTCCATGGCTATCAGAAAAACCGGATTCTGGTTTTCCTCGATCCCGAAAGCGATCCGCTCGGAACCGGTTACCACATCAGCCAATCGAAGATCGCGATCGGTTCGGGCGGCATATTCGGCAAGGGTTTCCTGAACGGCACCCAGAGCCATCTCGACTATCTGCCCGAGGGTCATACCGACTTCGCGCTGGCGACGATGATGGAAGAATGGGGGCTGATCGGCGGGCTGCTGCTGATCGGAGCGTTCTTCGTCATCGTGCAATGGGGCATTTCGGTCGCAATGCGCGCGCAGAGCCGCTTTGCCAAGCTTACCGCGGCCGGGCTGACCGCGACGATCTTCTATTATTTCAGCATCAACATGGCGATGGTGATGGGGCTGGCGCCGGTGGTCGGCGTGCCCTTGCCACTGATCAGCTGGGGCGGATCGTCGGTCATGACGTTCATGCTGTGCCTCGGCATCCTGATGGCGATCGAGCGCCAGAACCGCGGCGTCGTGCGCTTCTGATAACGGCGGGGCGAAATAGCGGCGCCGCGATGGCGCCACCGCAAATTTGCCATTGCAATGCGCCAAACCTGCTGCTAACCGCCCGCTTCCGATCGAACGGGCCTGCCCCGCGGTCCGGAATGCCACCCGGCATGGACGCATAGCTCAGTTGGTAGAGCAGCTGACTCTTAATCAGCGGGTCCTAGGTTCGAGCCCTAGTGCGTCCACCACTTTCCCCATATTTTTCAATCGGATACAAAGCTCGTCGGATCGAGCGACCGGGAGCGTTTTCGTTCTAGGTAGCTCTCTAGGTAGCAGCGCGCAAATTCGGCGCTGCGGCTGCTCAGGCTCCACACATCAGCGCTCACGGTGAAGGATTCATGGCTAGCCCGTTGTCCGACTGCGCTTGAGCGAGTCGTCGTTTCACCACCCAGCCAGCGCGACTGCTAATACCATCTTGCTCCGCACCAGCATCGCACGCTGGGATGCCCGCTTAGAGCCGCAGTCAGCGCGGTGTCATAAGGACAGCTAGGCCACCCGAGCTCCGATCCAGATCACCCGGCCGACAATATCGACGCCCTTGCGCTGAATGCCCTGCCAACTCGGATATGCGGGGTGATCGGTCAGAACGGTCAGACGGTTCTTCGTTGGGTCGATCGCTATCCGCCTCACGAAGATTTCAGAGGACCCACGAATGGCATAAAGGCCTTCACGCACGCTCTCCTGGGTGCGAACTCGGCTAATCATAACCTCGTCGCCATTGCAGAGGGTCGGCTCCATCGCCTCACCAACAATTGGCAAGATTGCGACACTGGCGGGCTGATCACACAGACGACCTAGCCAAGCCGCATCAACCAGCCGCCATTGTGAGCGTGAATCGTTGCCTGTCCCGTTCAGCAGGGGGACTTTGATTATCGAACGCTGCCCGACTGTCGGCCCCTCCTTTCCACCCAGCACCTCTATGGGCACGTCAAAATGCAAGGCCAGCAGCGCTATGTCGCTTTGGTCAAGGCGGGCTGGAGAACCTCGTTTAATGAACTGCTGGATGTATGCCGAGTTTCTCCCGAGGAGGCGCGAGATCGATGCGTAGGTTTCTCCTCGCTCGCTGATTAGGCCATCCAACGCCTCCCGCGGCTCCATCCTATCATCTCCTTCGATTTCCTACCTCTCTATCACACGCCTGAGGACGAATCCTAGTCGGACAGACCCCACAAGGTCAGTAGGGCAAGCGAAGGAAGCAAACGCCGCACGGGAGCATAGATGCCACGGCACCAGCGCTATTGGGTCGGCCTCGACGCCGGCCACCTGGAGACTGCAGTCTGCCTCGTCGATGCCGAAGGCCACACATTCTTCGAGGCTATGACTGAGACCCGTGCCGCTCCGATCAGAGACATCCTTCGACGGTTCGGCGTTGAGCCCGTCCAGACCGTCACGATCGAGGCCGGTGTCGGCACTCAAATGGTTCGGGATCTCCGTTCGTTCGGGTTCCCCGTTCAAGTCGTCGACGTTCGCAAATCAAGCAAATTCCTGGCGATCCGAAGGCATAAGACCGATGCGAATGACGCCAGAGGTCTCGCCGAGCTCGGTCGGGTCGCCCAGTCAATGGGTCCTCAAGTTTTTGTGAAACCGGTGGAACACCAGGACATCCGCATAATGATCAACATCCGTCGAACCTTGCTAAAGCAACGTGCGAGAACGGATGCGTTGCTGCAGTCCATATTCAGATTGCACGGCGCCAACATCAAGCTCCTGAATGGGCGAGGATCGCTCGCGGCTGAAGTTGCGAACCAACTCAGGCTTTTGAGCACCAACGGCGTGACGATCCGCGTCGATTTGGATCCTCTGGTCAGCATGGGAGAAGCTCTACGCTCTCATATCTCGAATATTGATCGAGAGATGCGCACAATGGCTGCCAGCATCCCGGCTTGCGCCAGATTTCAGACAATTCCTGGCGTTGGGACAATCACGGCGCTGTCATTTTACAGCGCCGTAGGAGACCCATACCGATTTAAGAACAATCGAGATGTCGGACCTTATCTCGGCCTCACGCCGAATTTATATCAATCCGGCGTCACTGCGCGCCGTGGCCGGATTAGCCGATACGGAAACAAGCTGACCAGGTCGCACCTAATCACGGCAGCCACCGTCCTGCTTCGCACAATCAAAACCGAAAGTTCGTTGCGCACTTGGGGCCTGCAACTGGCAACCAAGATCGGATTTCTTAAAGCTCGTGTTGCGGTGGCAAGGAAGCTCGCTGTGATCATGATGGCAATGTGGAAGACGAGCACCACGTTTCATCCAGATGAATCGAGACCACGGTTGCTCCACCCGGAGCAGGCAGGCTTGGACCCCGTACGGATTTCTGGGAGCACGATCCCGTTGTAGGTAATTGGGCCAAGCCTGCCGTCTGATCCCGCTTCCGGCGGCCTTCCGTAAAGCGTCAAAGATGACCCATTATCCGCCAATTCAGCTTTAGGGCATCAAGAATGACACCTTATGCCACCACGGGATTTAATGCGGACCAGGCAGCGACGCTTCCGATCGATGCCGTGTCTCGGCCGCGACGCTAGCTTCATGGCGCGACTGCCGGGAACGCCAGACTACGCGCGAGATTCTCAATTTTGTCGCGCCATGCCAACTTTTCTAGCCATGATCGGCGGATCGCCGATGCGCCGTAGATTGCGCCGGCCAACTGCCCTGCAATTGCGGCAGTAGTATCGGCATCGTCACCGAGGTTAGCTGCCAACAGCACGGCGTCATCGAAGTTCGTGGTGTTTGCAACCGACCAGATCGCTGCTTCGAGGCTGTGCGCTACGAATCCGCTGCTCGAAATCTGATCGCGTGCTTTCCCGCGCCAGCTACCGGCCATGATTGGGCCAATCTCAGGTCCATATTCGCCCGAGGGAACCGCCAGGGCATCCTCAAAGCTGGCACCTAGGATAGCCGCCCGCAAGACCAGTGCATACGCTTCACAGGCATCGAGGCACGCGTCTGCAGCGTGCGTGGTCATGCTCTGTCGGCGGGCTACTCGCGTTACGACAGCGGGATCGTGCCGGGTCCCCCAAATCGCAACAGGCGCAAGCCGCATGAGGGAGCCGTTTCCTGCTGAATACGGATCGGTCGAGCCTGCGATCGGGTCGCCCGTTTCCTCGAAGCGGGCAAGGGCCTGGCGGGTTGCAATGCCAATATCGAAACAACTGCCGGTGGGACTGAAGGCGCCGTTCCTCCACCAATCGACAAAGCGCCGTTGTGCTTCGCCTGGCTCAAAAGCCGAGCCCTTGGCCGCGCTGGCGAGCAGAGCTTCTCCCAGCGCCAGGGCCATGGAAGTGTCATCGGTCCAAGTCCCCGCATCCAAGCCGAATGGCCCTCCCCCGACCATGTCCGTGATGTGGGCATAGCTGTCGCGCGGCTTGAACTCGAGCGTCGTCCCCACAGCATCTCCGACCGCCAGTCCAACCAAACAGCCATAGGACCGATCATAGATACGCTCGATCTCTCGCAGATGATCTTCTTGTGCCTTCGTCTCGATCGCGCCAGGCCTGACGCGGCGAACTTGAGCGATTGCGCTGCTAGCGTCAGCAAGGCCAAGTTCGACTAGCAGCCTCGCTGCCACAGTACCGGCCCGGCCGAGCCCGCCGCGGCAGTGGACGAAAATGCCGTTCCCGTTGATGAGCAAGCCGCGCAGCTGAGCTCCGGCCGTCCGCCATCTTTGCTCGAATGCCTCGCCAGGAGCCGTAACGTCTGTGATCGGGAGATGAAACCATTCCATTCCTCGCACAGCAACCGCATTCTCCAGATCTGCGACCCCGAGCAACTCCATCTCGTGCTTTTCAATCAGAGAGACGACGGCAGCAGCCCCCCACCCGCGCACCGCGTCCAGATCGACGGCAAGGTCACGCTTCCAGTCAAAGCCAGCGAGCGCAGGCCCTTGCTTTCCGGGGCAGAAGGATATGCCGATGCGGCCTGATGCGGCCGAAAGTGTAGGGATCTGGATCGGATCAGTGGTGCTTGTTCGATGATTTCTGCTCATCGCGTTTTGTTACGACCCATGTGCGACATTATCGGTCGCATGTACCTAAGGCATCTGACAGGTATTGGTGGCGCAGGGGCGGAGCCCGACTTTCATCAGGCTGTTGCCTTTTTGGGTTTAGGTTGGCCCGCCTTCCCAGACGGAGAGACTCGGATTTGCAGATGCCCGGTCTCGGTTCTGCGAGATTCAAAGCTGCCCGCCTTCTCGACCAGGTCGCTCAGCTTGCTTTCACCATAGGTTCGGGGGTCAAAGTCTGAAGCGAGCGCTGCAAGGCGTTGGCCCACCCGCCCAAGAGGTACCCAGCCCCCTTCATCATCGAGCTGTGAGATGGCAGTTCGGATCAAAGGTGCCGCAGCAGTGGGCGATTTCTTTACGCTGGCCGGACGGGCATCCTGACGACCTGGCTCATCTGACGTTGGCGCCTCAGGCAGCAGGTTCTCGGTGTAGATGAAGCGGCGACACGCTTGTCGGAAGCTCTCAGGAGTTTTCTGCTCTCCGAAGCCGTAGACATCTATCCCCTGCTCACGAATACGCGATGCCAAGCCGGTAAAATCACTGTCGGAAGAGACAAGGCAAAACCCGTCGAACCGACCGGTATGCAAAAGATCCATCGCATCGATGACCAAAGCGATATCCGAAGCATTCTTGCCGCTGGTGTACGCAAAGTTCTGGTGCGCCTTGATCGCGTGAGTGGCGAGAACGTCGGCCCAGGATTTAAGCCTGGTGCCGGAGAAATCCCCGTAAATTCGGCGGACACTTGCTTCACCGATCTTTGCAATCTCTTCAAAGAGGCGCGGTGCGATCCGGGAAGATGCATTGTCTGCGTCAATCAAGACAGCAAGTCGTGGGGTGCGAGGTTCATTGGCCATTTTTCACCATTGCGTTGGTATGCATTAATCAGCCGATAAAACTTGCGAGACGGCGGCTGATAACGGTCTGATCTTGAGGGGTCCTGAGCAAGCGCTTGGCCCTATCGTGCGCGAATTCATCCACATTGAGAACGACTAAACTGTAGCCATGCCTCGGCAGCAAATCGGCGCGGCGCTCATCATATCGTCGGCGCTGTTCACCCCGAGGAACGCCGGAAACCGTTGGCTTATCGTCGAAGAATCCGACACGTTCGCGGTGTTGGCGCTCATGATATTCCACGACGAGGCCAAGAGCAGGATAAAAGCCATCGACAGGCAATGGCTTCCGGTGACCACGCCGATCTGGATCTCCGGTCAGAAACGGGAAGCAATGCTGTCGGACGGCCTTCAGTCCGAGAACCGCGTCACAGAGATCGAGCACGTAATGCTCGTCACGAATTGCGGCCTTGCAAGCGCCTTGTGCAGCCTTTGACGTCGATCGGAGCCTGACACTCCCTCCTGTTAGCTGCGCCATGACCCGTTCGATGTCTCGGTGCTGATCGCTCCCTCGCACGACCTCCCAACGACCGTTGTGCGAATGCCAATCGAGACTTGCAGCTCGAAGGGCAGCTCGTAGGCGCTTGGGGTTTATGCCGCTGGCGGCCGCCATTTCTACAGCCGTTATCAATTCGCTTGGACCAGCCACCCAATCTTCCTTTTCCCAATCGACGAGCCGGGACGAAATGGCCGCGAACCAGGCCACCCTCGATTTTCACAGAAAATGCGAACGAATTTCCAGGTTTGATCGCCCACTCCCCATATCACCGGGCTTTCTGCGGCAAATTGACATCACGGACGGGAAGAAACAGCAGGGGATTATGCCCCTCAGATTTTGCGGCATCGAGCCATTCTCGACCGGAGACGCCTCGGCGCGCCAACTCATGAAGCGTCTCAGCAGTACCGGCAGCGGCGATCTCGCGATCGCGCACTCGAGCAACTGTTGCGCGCAAGTCGCCTGCCTTCTGCTCCAAAACCTCTAACCATGTAGATGTGCCAGCATTTTCCATTGGGGCGTGGGCCAGAACGAGAGGGGCAAGCTGGATTGCCTCCCCCAACTGTACCAGCGTGAGTGCCCGAGAACTTGCAGCTTCCCTAGCCATATCGTCTTGGGAGGATGCCATCCGTGCCGTGACGCGAAGCCCTGATGCGAGAGCGAAGGCTTCGACCAAGGGGGTCCGTGTTGAGCACATTGCTCGCGGCGCCTAGCTCGCGAGCGCGGCGCTCGAAGCTGTCCGCTAGGAAATGTGCATCCCGAGCAATTGCAATCCACTCTCTTTGGGATGCGGATGGCAACCAGGCCTCTTCAACCTGATCTACCAATGTACGAAGTCGCGTGAAATCCTCTGCGATCCTCTCGGTTCGCATGGCCTCCAGTCCCCGTACGATGGCATCAAGGTTTGGAAGGATCGCGTCGACCTTCTCCTCGACCCTGGCGATGCGCTTCGCCAAGATCGCGGCGCCAGCTACGGAAACACCAATACCGATCCCACTGACCGCAAGGTTTGCGATTTGCAGCGACTGAACGACAGATATCGCAGCCTTGATCTGCTCGTTCTGAACGACGGTAACTGCATCCATCGCCATTTGCGGCAAGCCAAGCGGACTCAAGTTCAACAAAGAGGATATTGCTGACGTCTCTTGCAGATGACCGACAACCCGTCCCGAAGAAACGGACTGAATTATCGAACCAGCAACGCGGTACTCGCCTGATGACACGCCAGCCAGCAGTTCGGCAGGCACTTCTCGCAGGACCACGTGAGAAAGTGCCCCGATCATAGCGCTTTTGCACGTTTGGCGGCATGGTCAAATTCCGCGGTCAACTGCTGCAGGATTGAAGGTGAGTTTTCATCTCCACCAATTAGCGAGGCAACGACAAAGGAACGGACGCGGTCACGCAGTCTGGCTTTAGTCCGGTCGCGGATCTTCGCCGTATTGACCAGCCCTGTTGCAATGCCCAGTCCGGCGAGCGCGCCGCCGCCGAGTACAACCGGCCAGCTGATTGTTGTCGTGGTGACCAGTCCAAGCCACGCGGTCGTCGTTGTCACCGCTGCGAAAGGAAGCGATGCGGCAGTCGCAACCCCCGCAGCGAGTGGCACTGCTGCTGCAGCGATATCCTTGGCGCCATCGAATGCAGCTTCCGGTTGCTCAGCATAGTCCGGACCTCTCACCCAGACGGCTTGTTCCTCTACAATCGCCGCAAGGGCGGCGTTTGCTTCGTTGAGAATCTCAATCGCTACAGGCTCTGCAACCTCCCGAACTTTCGGAGCGATGCTGTTTTGCAGGAACGCGGACTGGGCCAAAAGGCCGTCCTTCAGGCTTGCATTGGAAACGTCCTGCTCAGCGCTCGCTATCAAGTCGGCCGCGACCTGATTGAGTGTTCTCGCCGCAACAAGCGAGTATTCCGACGCCCAATCATCGATCCGGTGCCCGAGAAAAATGCGATTAAATAGGCCCATTCTCGTCCCTCGTTCTCGGTCAGCCGTAAGCCAAATTCTTAAAAGCGACCACCCACGACAAAAACGGTCGCATGGCTACTGCCGGCACAGCTTCGTCATGTTGAGATTTGACCAATCAGAAGGTACGAAGCTGAACGCAAGCCTGGCGGCCACCCGCCATGGAATGAGTAGTTGGATCCTGCGACCGAATTTGTCGTGACAATCATTCATCCACCGGCGACGTATGAGGAAGGGTTCAAGAAATATGGATAAGTTCCGGATCCGCTGGGTGGACTCAGTGCACACATGCGATGATTTCGAACTCATTCTCCAGGCGCTCGAAGTGGGTCGAGACGAAGGTCCAATCATCTTGGTTCCTCGACGGACGGCACGTCGTCTTGGTACTAAAGCGGGGGCGGACTATCAGGCTTTGGTGTTCGAAAATCCGGACTGGCTCGGCGCGCACCTTGTAGAGTATCGGGACCAACTCGATCACGAAATCTGGCTTGGTGTCTGCGAGGGTGTTCCACGGGAGAAGCGGCAAAATGCAACAGTAGCCCTGTGGCACTATGCGAAACTGATAAATGAGCTCGCAGGTCGGCATCGGAAGCTTCCACGGCCGGCGCGAGCTGCCTCCTCAGCACCCCTTGTGTACGGTGCTATCAAGGAGCCACCAACCGAATGCGTGGAGGCGTTCCTCGAACAATTCGGAGATGCCTTCGAAAGCATGGCTGCGGAGTATAAGAATTTTCCGGCAAACATTCTGATTTCACGAGCATGACGCCCATTCCGGTGGGACTGATCGCTCTCGCTTGAGGGATCCAGGGCATCACTGCTCGCGCAGCTAACGTATCAGGATATTCGGGATAAAATGTCGCTAGGCCGTCTTCGCAATATCGTGAACCTCGCCGTGCCGACGCTTTTCCGACAAATAAGCGGTGGGCGTGTCCGGTGCGAAAGCGAGGCAACGCTTCAGTTACATCTCGGTCGCATCATCTCGACTGCTGCCGATCTCGAGATCATCAGCGAACGCGAGACCTTCTCGATAGAACTGGAAAAACCGCTTCGCAGCAATGGCGGTAACCCTGCGGTGAGGGCCGCCTTGCGCTGATTTGCTGACGTGCCGAGAAGGCACCGGTGCAAGCGCTGGTGCTTGCACCGGTGTTAGAGACGGTGCGATGGGTCAGGTGACGGTATTTTCTGGCGTTCAGCGCCGCCGGTACTGGTCAGATGAGCAGAAGCATGCGCTGGTGTCGGCGATTTCAGCGCCCGGGGCGAACGTTGCGGAGATTTCCCGTCTGGCCGATGTTCGACCTGGTCAGATCTATCGCTGGCGGCGGCAGCTCGAGCAGGCAGGCCACGGCTTTGCGCAGGTCCAGGTGCAGCCCGATCCTGATCCTGCGCCTGTTGCTGTTGCGGGGACTGCGATCATCGTGGAGTTTGAGCGTGCGATCGTGCGGATCCCGGCAGGCGCATCTCCAGGTCTGGCTGCGGCGGTCCTGCGATCGGTGAAGCCGTGATCCCAGTTCCTTCCGGTGTCCGGATCTGGATTGCGACAGGACATACCGATATGCGGCGCGGCATGCGCAGCCTTGCCCTGCAGGTTCAGCAGAGCTTCGGTCGCGACCCGTTTGTCGGCGATCTGTATATATTCCGCGGACGGCGCGGCGACCTGTGCAAGGTGATCTGGCACGATGGCGTCGGCATGTCGCTATATGCCAAGCGACTTGAGCGAGGCCGGTTCATCTGGCCATCGGCAACTGACGGGGTTGTTGCCATTTCCGCATCGCAACTTGCCTGCATGCTCGAGGGCATCGACTGGCGTAATCCGCAGGCAACATGGCGCCCTACAATCGCCGGATAAGTGGCTGTCGATGGCCTAAAAAGCTAGGGATTCCGGGGGTTTTATGCTATGGTTTTGGCCATGGTGGATGCAAGCCTTGCAGAGATCCAGAGCCTTCGCGAGCAGCTTGCCGCCGCCCGCGAAGTCGCCGCAGAAGTGGCCCGCATCAAGGCGATCAACGCCGATCTGGAAGCTCGCAATGCCCTTCTCGAGCTGCAGAACGAGAAGATGCGCCGGGCCCTTTATGGACAACGCTCGGAACGCTCCCGCCAGCTGATCGACCAGATGGAGCTGGCTTTCGAGGAGTGCGAGGCCGCAGCCAGCGAGGACGAGGTCTTTGCAGCCCTGGCTGCCGCCTCAACCAACGTCGCACCGTTCGAACGCAAGCGGCCCGCACGCAAGCCATTGCCCGATCATCTGCCTCGCGAACGCGTCGTCATCTCCGCGCCAGAGGCCTGCCCGTGCTGTGGTTCCGATCGTCTGTGCAAGCTGGGTGAGGATATCACCGAGACGCTCGAGGTCATCCCCCGCCAGTGGAAGGTGGTCCAGACCGTCAGGGAGAAGTTCTCTTGCCGGGATTGCGAGAAGATCACCCAGCCCCCGGCACCTTTCCATGTCACGCCCCGCGGACTGTTCGGCCCCAGCTTCCTGGCGATGCTGTTGTTCGAGAAGTTCGGAGCGCACCAACCACTCAACCGCCAGCGCGATCGCTATGCCCGCGAAGGTGTCGAGCTCAGCCTTTCCACCCTGGCCGATCAGGTTGGAGCCTGCACCGCGGCGCTGATGCCGCTCTACCGCCTCATCGAAGCGCATGTCCTGGCCGCCGAGCGACTGCATGGCGATGACACGACAGTCCCGGTCCTGGCGAAGACGAAGACCGATACAGGCCGGATCTGGACTTATGTCCGTGACGATCAGCCTTTTGGCGGTCCAGCTCCACCTGCGGCGATCTTCCATTATTCCCGCGACAGGCGCGGCGAACATCCCGTCAGCCATCTGCGCAGCTGGACAGGTATTCTTCAGGCTGACGCCTATGCCGGATACAACGCGCTATTTCGCGCCGATCGGATTCCGGCACCGCTGACACGCGCGCTGTGCTGGAGCCATGCGCGTCGCTATTTCTTCGAGCTCGCGGATCTCGACACGCAGCTCAAGAAGCGCCGCAAGAAGGCGCCCGTCATCTCGCCGATCGCCGTCGAGGCGGTCCACAGGATCGATGCGATCTTTGATATCGAGCGCGCGATCAATGGCCGATCGGCCGACGAGCGGCTCGCCGCCCGGCAGGAACACAGCGCTAAACCGGTCGCCGATCTTGAAGCATGGCTCCGCGACAACCGGTCGAAGCTCTCAAAGAGCAGCCCCGTCGCCGAGCCCATCGACTACATGCTCAAGGCATGGCCTGCCTTTACCGCCTTCCTCGACGATGGCCGCATCTGCTTGTCGAACAATGCAGCAGAACGGGCGCTCAGAGGTATCGCCCTGGGCAGAAAGTCATGGCTGTTTGCCGGCTCTGATCGTGGCGGTCAGCGCACCGCGTTCATGCTCAGCCTGATCGCCACCGCAAAGCTCAACGATGTCGATCCTCAAGCTTGGCTGGCTGATGTGCTTGGTCGCATCGCCGAAATCCCGCAAAGCCAGCTCGCCGACCTGCTCCCCTGGAACTGGCGACCCGCTCAAATCCAGCGTCAGGCTGCCTGAACCGCGGTACTCACCGCAGGCTTACCAATGGCGGCAAGCGAGGTCGGATTGATGTCTGGTTCCGGCTCACCGACGATGAAGCCCGCGAATGGCGCTGTGCGATCGAGCTCAAATTCTTCAAACGAGAGAACCACCGCGAGCCGAACAACCGGTACGACGTTTTCAAGGACATCGCCCGCTTGGAACAGTGCGCCGACGTGGCCGATATCGGCTTTATGCTGGTAGCGACCGACCATCGCCACTACGTCGATCAAGGCGGCTATTCGAGCGATACGAGTGATTTCGATTTCCGGCACGAACGCCAGTACGGGGCGGGAACAACACTCACTTATAAGACCGGAGCGTATGGTCCGCCCATCACCCTCGCCGGGAGCTACGCATTCCGCTGGTCTGAATGCAGTTCGGCACTTCCATATATGCTGCTTGAGATTCCTCCTGTGCAGACTGGTCCCGTCTGAATGACGGGGAAATCGCCCGCCCCGTGGGTCACGGCTCGAGTTTGATCTGCAATTCCTCCAATGTGGCTATGTCGACGCCTTCGTCGACGAGACGATCAAGGTAGGCCAACAAATCATCCTGCCTCGGCTGCCCAAACGCCAGCCTGTAGAGTGTCAAACTGCGCTTAAGCCAACGCAGTCGCGTGTTTTCGCGGCTCATAGGCAGCATGGGCACGCGCCGTTCGACCTTCACCGGACCGTCATAAACCCAATAGGGCACAAGTTCCGACGAGCTCTTCGTTGCACGCCGCGCAGCGTCGAACATCGCCCTCCAAGGATCCTTCGGAGTCTTCGCAGCAATGCGGATTGTATCTGCATGTGCCTTCGCGACATTGTGCCGAACGGCATGTCCTTTGAACCGGTGAACCCGCCCTTCCCTCTGCTCAAGATCGACTGGATTCCCAGGAAGGTTCCAGTGATAGACCCGATAGCAATAGGGGTGAAAATCCAGCCCTTCCTGACCTATCGAAGTCGTGGCCAGAACGAAAGGTCGGAAAGGAGAATTGAAGGCGTCGCGGACGCTCCCCAGCCGGACCGTTCCGCCTTCATCATCTTTGTACTCAGCCAGACGCATGGCAAACCGCCCACGCATCCTGATCGGCGGATGGAAGATGACCTTGTTGTCCTCGACAACCACATCATCGACGTCGATCTGTGAGGGGCGTACCGCCAACGCGTGCGTCATGGCTTTGGCCACCCCGGCGATGCGATCACGCTCTGAGCTATCGGCCAAGCCTTCGCCCTCGACGAGATAATGCGCATACTCGTCCAGCACAGCCTGCAGGTTGTGCTGGACCCCGTGCGCCAAAGCACTGCGCCAATAATGCTCATCTCGCTCCTGTCGAAGCAAAGCGACAGCGTCGTGCTGGTTGAAGAGTGCGCGGAAGCCCCAAGCAATTGAGGCCGCAGCTTCGAGCAGATCAGGATCATCCCAGGCCAATCCTGGCGCAATACGACGCAGAGCTCGCAACGCGCAAACGGCTGGGCTTCCCAGGGCAACGTCTACCAGCAAACTCAACGTTTCGTCGTCAAGCGTCCCTACTGACCCGTCAGCCGACGTCCTCTGCAATTCTGAGATATGCTCCCGGAAGCCGTCTTCCTGGGCTGTCCATCGGTAACCGAGGTACTTAAGCCAGCCCGACGCTTTGGTACCTAGAAGTGCGTCGATCGTCGCTGGGGTGGACCATTCGGTATCCCGACCAGCTGCGTCGGCGACAGATTCTCCGGCGAACAGGTATCCAAGCTCTGTTCTAATGCGCTCCGCAATCGCTGCGCGCATTTCCTCTACTGATAACTGTGTCGGCGAGCCGGCAAACACCTCGAGAGGATCACCAACTCGGGCCAATGTTGGCGATGGATATATCAGGTGCAGAGCACGCATCGCTGCCGGGCGGCCATCAACCAGCTTGAACTGCAATGGACGACGGCGCGTAGCTTCGGAATAAGATCGGACGACAGACCCGGCACCCATGCGCCGCTCGGCTTCGTAGGATAGCAGGGCAGCAAGTGCATCGGGCACCATCTGCCATGCCGAGAAGACGAGCGCCTTCGTCGCCGGCGCACCGTCCGAGACGGGTCCATAGTATGTAAGTGCCGGAGGGAGCCAAAGATGCTGGTGGAGCCCGGGGTCGAACAAGTCTGACATCAATGCACGAAGGCGCCCGTTCGCAGGATCAATCGGTTGATAGGCTTCGACCTGTTCGCGACTGATCCCCAGCGCCTGCGCGGCGCTCAATGCGGACAGCAAGGCCGGGTCCGCGTTTGCAGCTTTGTCCTTGAGGCGATGCTTCAGCGTGTAGTCACGCATGAAATTCAGGAGGTAAGGCGCGGACTTCCAATATTCGATGATTTCGCGAGCATCTACAGCGCGCGCAACGCGCGCAAAAGCTTCCGCCTGATGGAGATCGACAGGTGCGAGGGGGACATCGATCGTCGGCTCTGCCAACATCGAATCTCGCTCAGCAGTGCTGCCTACACGCTCGGTGCGGGCCATGACGCGCTTCAGTGTGCGCTGAACCGTGTTACGCGCTCGTTTGGCATCGTTCGTACTCGTCGGCAATTGCTGGAGGAGGTTGCGGAAGCGGCGCATTTCCCGGTCGAGTTCGACCTTGATGTCAGCACCTCTGTCACGGCCATAGAGAAACTCGATCGTTTCGAGGAAGTCCTCGTAATGATCGCCATCCTCCGGCTCATCGCCCGTCAGCGTCAGCATCTTGTAAGGCGTCGCGGAGAGAAGAAGGGTACGCGCACTGGCTGTATCGTCGGAATATTCGAACAGAGCCCGTGCTAGCTCAGCTGGCTCCCCTTCACCACGCAGCAATTCCCGAAAACGTTGGAATTCATCGAGGATGATGAGATCGGGCTTGAGCGCGCTGACACAGGCGTGCGACAGTTTACCCCTCAGCGTCCCGATCACGTCGTTGCGCTTCCATCGCTTTTCATCAGGGTAAGTGGGCTGTCGGCGCGGAAACAGCGCGATCATTTCCTCGATCGCAGATGTCAGAGCCAGATCAGCGCGAATTGCCTCCTGAAAGTTCGCAATGATCGTCGGATCGATGCCTTGAAGTGACATGCCGCTCACACAGGCATCCCACCGCCCATTTCCAGCGTCCACTTGAAGCGCGTTCCTGAGCGGCGTGAACGGGTAGCCCATGGCTTCGAGCAGGCGATGCACGAGTGCCCGTTCTTCCACGACCCCGGTCGTCGATCGAAGGTTGAACGTGGTCCCAGGCGTGAGGCTGATGAAGTTGACCTTGTTCGCGGAAAGGTCTTGCTCGCCGCGTAGCTGCAATGGGACCAGCGTCATCCGGGTGGGCAGCGCCATCGCGCGCTTTCCCAACACGTTCAGGCGATTGAGGTTTTGCGCAGCGATGGCCTGATTGGAGCAGATGTAGAGAATGTCGATCCGTTTGGATCGATCCCATAACGCTTCAATAGTCTTGGCAATGACCCCACGGGCGACCATCGTCTTGCCCAAGCCCACCTCGTCCGCGACGAGGAATTGCCGCACAGGATCTGCGCCGTGCAGACGGTCGAAGACATAGTCCACCGTGCGACGCTGAAATCGCTTGAGCTGAGCTAGGGCAGGTCCAGCGTCGAACCGCTCATCGTCCATGGCCAGCCTCCTCAAGCGCGGAGCGGAAGACCTGCCAAAGCGTACGGAATTCTTCTGGTATCGGATCGGTGCCCGCAGAGGTCGTTTCGTCGAGCCGGGTCATCAGTCGATCAACCGCGTCCAGCCGACCATCCTTGGCGCACAGGGCCCGGACCAGTTCTTCAAGCATCGGTTCGTCGTCCGCGACTGACATCGCCCAACCTGCTCCGCTACCATTTCCTGTAGCCGCTAGAGCGGCCGAAAACGGATCACCAAGGGCCGTTAGCAAGAGCCTCAGGTAGCGAAGGAATGTCTTTCGATCGTTGATCACAGACCGCATGATCGCCGCATCGCGTTCAGCCGGCAGCCCCTCAATCGGCAAACCCGTGCTAAAGAGGATCGTTCGACCAGTCGCCTGCTCGTTCAACTCGATCGCCAAAAAGCGGGTCACATCGGCCAGCGGAACAACCCCAAGATCGAGCGGCTGACCGGAAGCAAGGGAATCTTTGGCATCACGGGCGTGCCCTTCCCCACGCGTTATTGGCCAAACCCGCACTTGCTGGATTCCCGCAAGCGCAATTCCCTCTTCCGGCGGAACCAGCCATAAGCGCCAGTTCCCTGGACCTTCGGTTGCCACTGCTTCGCAGCGGATGGTGAGACCACCTCGCGCAAGGGCCCGCCGAGCAAACAGCAAAACACGTTCAGCTGCGCGCTCGGATGCTTCAGCAGCGGCCAGCTCTCCCGGGACATAGGCACGCGTCAATCGCCCGAACCCGCTTTCGCCGAGGATTGTGTCGATTGACCCGAGCTTCGATGTTTTGCCGGTGAAGGTTACGAAAAACTCGACATTGCGCCCTGAAATGAACGCCGGCGTGGTGGCGTTTCCCGAGCCCAGCGTCAGGCGAGTGTCCCAGCTGTGCTCGGCAACGATGATCTTGGCATGAAGCCCCTCGAAAGCCGTCGACTCAGCTTCCTCACCATCTTCGCGCTCAGCCATTTCGTCGAGCACGGCAACACGCCCAAAATCGTTCAACGTTTCTGCGGAGATGCACGCCAGCTGGTCAGGCCTGCTGATCAGGACTTCAGCGGATCGGCGTGCTTTGCTCGCTAAGGTCGCCAGCGCTTCGTCGTCACAAAATGGCGAGACTACGCCGATACGGGTGCATTCTTGCGGCTGCCAAGGTCGCCCTCCCAAGCCGTTGACTGCAAACTCCAGAGTTTCACACCCGTCAGGCAAAATCCACTCCCCGAAGCGCATGTCCTCCGCGAGCTCCGTTGTAAGAGCGCGCTGCTCCGGGGAGATGTTGCCGACAGCGAGACTTGGAAGCTTTGAAATCAGCGCGTGAAGCGGACGATTCTGCGCTTTCGGCTGACGCGTGCGGCGTCCGTCCAAACGAACGGCGATGTCCCAGGATCGGTCTCGCGTGAGGTTGCGCGACAACACGAGGACACGAAGAAGATCATCGCCTTCGTCGTCCAACGGCTTGAAGCGCAGAGCCCAGATCTTCGGATGGAAGCTACCCTCTTTGGGGGCTTGGACCTCGACGATAACCTTTTCGAGCAACGAACAGAGGCGAGATTGCTGGGCGTGTGCCGCATGGATCTGACCGGCCTCGGCAAAGACGGCCAAGCGCCCAGCAATCCGCTCTGCACCTTCCAGCAAAGCAATGGGGTGCTGCAGTATTTCCTCTCGATTGTCTGCGGCAAACAGAGCAAGGCTCACGGGAACCGCCAACGCCGTTTCAAAATCGAGCGAAAAGGTCGTCGCGACCCCAGCATCGAAGCGATATCCGGGTGGTGCCTGGAGGCTGTCGCCGTAGAGTAGCCGAGTCTCCGGATCGAGCGTGTTCCGGGTCAAGGTCTGAGATCCTTCAGGTAGCTGCGGGCGATGGGCCAGCGAAACTGGAACCGTTCAATACCGGAGGCTCCTTGCCAACGATCTCTGGCACTCGTGTTTGCGAACCGTGACTGGCCTTTTTTGAGCTTACGTTCACGCGAGATGATCAGGGCATTGGCTGCGTCGCGATTGCGGCCTATCCCTCCTTCCTTGCGGATTAGAGACACCCACTCGGTGACAAAACGCTTGGCTGGCTCAAGCACTTGGTGCCCTGTGTGACGCGTCTCATGCCAGAAGTCGTCCAACGACCAGGACGCTAGCGCGTTGGAATCAAACTCGTCACTCCAATTAGCAAGCGCGGTCTTGTAGTTTTCGATCCAGTCCTCTTTGCGGCGCAGCTCACTCAGCAGCAGATTGTAGAGCAAAGCAGCGCCAAGCATCACGGCCGAGAATACCCTGGCGTGGTCAACCAGCCTCCGTGCTTGCGCAGGGAAATCTGCCAGATGGGGGTGCAGCCAAATCGCGTCCGCCGTGGCTCGATCTTGTCTGCACGCGAGATAAGTCAAAAGGCTGTTAGGATGACGTTCGACTAGGCGATCAAGCAGGAAACTCGCTTCGTCTGGCTTCAGCTCAAAGTCGACGTTTTCCGGCCACCCTGCCGGTGGATCAGGCAAGCGCTCGTGCCACAACGAGCGACCGCGCGGAGCACCTCCAAGATCATCTTCTGCGTGATCTTTCGCAGCATCCTTGGGCCAATGCGGGAGCGCCGCAAAGTAGGCCTCAATCGAACCGGGAAAGTAGCGAATGCCCCAGCTTTCCAAGCCCGACCAGTAGACGCTGCTGGGCAAGCGCTTGAGCTTGTCGCCCGCGTCCCGTCCGATGATTCCGATATCTTTCGGCGCTCCGGCGATCAAGGCTCTGACGAGTTCAATTTCCTTTTGCCTCGCCTTGGCGGCCATTTCCCGGACCCCAAGGTTCGAAGGCAATGACCTAAGCACCCATGGAATGAAGAGCATGTACCGCAGCCGCGTCTGGATCGTACTTGTCCCAGGAAAAAGATGATCGGCAATGGAATCTCTAATCGCGCCAAGCCCAAGCTCATCGCGGCTGTCCTGCTCACGAAACAGGTCCATCAACCTTTGCGCACGGTCGCGTTCCGACTCATCAAAATCGATCCAGCCGATCGCTGAATTCATGCCTTGCGCCAAGTGACTGCCCCTCAAATCCCAAGTCCGATCGTCAGTTCGCCGGTTTCCGTCCAAAATACAGCCGCTCCGTTGACGGGTTTGCCTCCTCGATTACCGACGGCGTCGATGTAGGCGGCTAGCTGCGGCCAATAGCTCTCGAAGCGGACTGCATGGTCAGCAATCGGGCCACTCTTATGGTCGATGATAATGAAGCCTTCAGCCCCCTCCGCAATCAGATCGACGATGATGCTTTGACGTCCTCCATCGGTCAGTGCGATCTCGATTGGCTGTTCGATATGCAGGCGCGGATAGCCTAGCTCTGCGAGGGTCTGGCGAAGTGCTTGCGCCTGTTGTTCGAGAACCTGGACCTCTGCGTCGGACACCCGGCAATGCTGGCTGACCCTGCCCCGCAGATCTGGCCTGCATAGCAAAATCCGTAAGGCTTCGTGGACTGCAGTTCCCTTATCCGTTGCCTGGGCGAGATCCGATCCGGTGAGCCGGACACCCACCGAAATCGCCCGGGTGTCAATTTGCGAGGGTAGCGGCCGAGCGGTGGCGATTGCCTGGGAAGGGCTGATTACCGAGGTCAGCTGGCCGATAGCTCGCCTTTCAATTGCAAATCTGGGTTCGCGGTTGCTGCTCGCCAAGCAGATTCTGCCTACCGTATCGAACGATGCCGGGATCTCCTTGTCACAGATCGTCATGCGGGACGGGAAGTTCGCCGAACCGACAGTGATCTCATTGCCCTGTAACTTGATGCTACAGACGTCGTGCAAAAGACGGCGCGCCGTTAGTGGCAATGGCGGCTCAACCTTGTCGTCGTCCTGTGGCCATTCGATGATCAGGCGATCACGCGCACGCGTCAGGGCGACGTACAGCAATCGGCGCGCTGTTTCTTCACTCTCGGGATAGAGCTCGTGGAGAAAGCGCGCTGTCGCCTCTGGAGCCGCAAAATCAGGAGCATAGGCAAGTGTCGCCTCTTCGATCACATGATCGAGGTCGTCGAAGCCGGGAAACTTTGTGCTGAATGTCCCAGCACGAGGATCAAGCTTGTGGTCCAGACCGCATACGACCACGACCGGCCACTCCCGCCCCTTCGATGCGTGCCAGGTCACGATCTCGATGCCGTCGGCCTCGGCGCCGGCAGGATTGGGGCGCAAATCCTCGCCCTTCAATCCCACCTTGTTTTCGAGCCAGCCAAGGAAGACGTTGGCACTCTGACCATAGAAACCGGAGGCTTCCCGCATATCGCGGTGTGCCTCCATGAAAGCCGCCGCTTCAGCCTCGAAGCGAAGGAGATCCGCTCTCATCTGGGCTGGGTCGTCAAGCCGGTCGCACCAGTCGCGCAGTCCGACGACCTGGATCACCTGGTGAACCAGTCTGTCCACGGGCGTCGCAAGGGAGTCCGGCCAAAGCCCCTGCAACGCCGCTAGCTCGGGTGTATCGATCCGGCCCTTGCGGGCCAGCGCGCCCAGGGCCTCTGTGAGAGGTGTCGCCCCAGGCCCGAGCGTGGCGGTGCAGATAGCTGCGTGATTGTCTGCAGGATCGACGGCGAAGCGGAGAGCAAAGCACGCAGCCTGGACGATCTTGCTTTGCCACCAGCCACCTTCTGCTACGCGGACTGGCAAACCCAGCGCACGCAGCGCAGCCGCGTAGCTCGCGCAGTGGTTGTGCGTCGGACACAGGATTGCAACGTCCCGCGGCTCCAGATCGCGCAGGGCCTTGGAATGCCTGTCGACGATGGTGACCTGATCATCCGTCAGCAAAGACAGGAGCCGATCAGCGATGAAATGCTGGGGCTTTCCACCAGAGCGGGCGCCGCGTTTGTTGGCCAACTCGATGACCTCCAGGGCGGTGTCGTGCCCGGCGGCGTTCTGCGCGGCAAGCGCAGTGTAATCGTCTCCGAATAGGCACGGGCCCAGCGCGTTCACGAAATCCATGATGCGCGGATCGGAGCGCCAGTTCCGGTCGAGTGGGCTGGTTTCAAATTGCTGTGTAAGCGCGACGGTCAGCCGGGGATCCGCGCCCTGGAAGCCCATGATCGCCTGCTTGGTGTCCCCAACGATCAGCGCCCGCTTGGCCCTACGCGCGAGTGCCCACAGAAAGGTGAACTGGATCGGGTTGGTGTCCTGGAACTCGTCGACAATGACGCAATCGACCTCGTCCATGATGGCGCCAAGCACGGCTGGCTTTTCCTCGAGGATCCGCGCGGCGTTCGTCACCATGTCGCTAAAGTCGATGACGCCGAGCTCACGCTTGCGGGTCTCGTAGTCCGTCATCGCCGACTGTGCGCCTTCCACCAGAGCGCGCGCATGCGAGACCGCATCCTCAAGCGGTCCGGGATGAGTAACCAGGTTGTCGGCCGCGAGCATGACCGCAGTTGCAAGATCATCGTAGCCATCAGGGGTCGGACTTCTCCATCATTTCCTGGAGTGCCGCAGGTCCTTCGATCACCAGGTCGCCAGCCCATCCGAACAGATGATTGGCGAGTTCAAACAAGCCGCCGGATCGGAATCGCACCAGCACCTCTTCGCCATCATCTTCGAACTGCTGAAGCGGGTGGAATCGCCATGCGCGCGCACGCTCCACGGCATGCGGCAAGACCCTCAGCACAATGTCATGGTCTTCTTCTTGCCAGATGCCGAAACTCCGGGCCATCCAGGCGTCGAGATCCCAATCATCCGGCGGGCAGCCGACGATCCCGCTGTCTCGAACGTTGCTCATACGGTCGAGCCGAAAGGTGAATGAACTGCGTGAGATCGCGAGTCTGAAGGCGCCTCCTGCAGTCGTTGCGGCCGGCCTGAAGGCCGCCCATCTCGCCAGCGGCGGGGCCGACGTTGCGAAGACCGCCATCCACAGTGTGATGCGTGCTCTTTGCCGGCCGCATCGATCGCATAGGCAAGTACGCGAGCCAGGCTTTCATTGGCCGGTCTGGCGGCGGCGGTTGGATGGTACATGGTTGTCTCCTAGCTTCTGAACTGGTGCGACTCGCAGGCATAACGCGAAGTGTCCCATGTAGGAAAATGAAAAGAACATAGAGCGAACATCTCGTTTAAAGGCGAATCAGTTCCTCTGCCCGAGCCGTCGGCGGATCACGGCGCATGCGGCGGCGATCTTCGACATGAAAACCCTATATTATCGTCATTATTGCTGTTGAAGGCCGACGAGCCCTAAAAAATGTGTCCGCATCCATCCGTCTCCAAAGCGGATTTGATGCCAACCCTTTCCTACGATCATTTCCTAGATGCATGTGGAACACACAGCGAACGCAAGAACGCTGTGACCACCCCTCCAACCGGAGCTTCACATGCAGTCTCTCACCCTCCCCCGGCGCGCCAGCGTCAAGGGTCTCGGCAAGACCCTCAACATTGCCATCCCGGTCGCGGTCGCGGCGCTTGCGGCGAGCGCCGCCTATGCTGGCGCGGATACGACCTTCACCCCTGCCCTCACCAAATTCACGGATTTCCTGGAAGGTTCGGGCGGCAAGATCATCACGGTCCTCAGCCTCGCCGGTGGCCTGATCGGTCTGGCGTCCGGGCGGTTTTCGCTCGGCCAGGTCGCGGTTCCCGTCGGTGTCGGCATCGGCGTCGGCACGGGTGTTCCGATCGTCACCTCGGTCGTGACCGCGGTCATCTGAACGCGGCACGAGAAGGCGGCGTCGCCATGGCAGACCCTTACATCATTCCCCGGCGCCTCGACGACCCGGAGCTTATCGGCTTCTGGACCATCGACGAGTTCGCGGGAATGCTGGCCCCCTTCACCTGGGGGATCCTCACCCAGCATATCTTTATCGGTATCATAGTCGCCTTCGGCGCCTGGTTCGCATTGCGTAGCGGCACAGCCCGCGACGGCGGCACCCGCTGTACCGCCACCGGCCTATGGGCCGCAGGCAGGCGGTTATGACGCGCGGGGACGTTCGCCTCAGCCCAGTGCTGTGTCTGCAAGCGGCGATCCGCAGGGCGGCATGATCCCGCCCTCTGGCGAGGTGATCCGCAGCCTCAAGCGCTCCGGGAGCGACTATTCCGAGGTGTTCATCAAGGGGCCGGAGACCGAGGCGATCGGACGGCTCGTGCTCGACGACTATTCGGCAACGCTCTTCTCGAGTTCGCCCCAGACCTTCGCCGCCATCGATGCCGAGATCGCCCGGGGCCACCAGCTCGCCGATGCCATCGAGCGCATCGCTCATCCCAATCGCTGACACCTCTTCATCAAAGGATTCCGAAACTCATGCCTCTCCACCTCGTCACCCCGTTCGACCAGACGGATGCGCCCGAAGACGAACAGCCCCTCTTCCCGCCGGCGCCGAGCTGGCGCTCGCGCATCGCCGATGGCTGCTACATCGTGCTGCGCGGTAGTCAGTTTCTGGGCTCGTCCTATCTGATGGCGCTGGGCCTGCCGCTGCTCTTCTTCCTGCTTCTATCGGGCGGCAATCCCGATGCCTTCTTCGCCCATGTCGCCAACCTCGGTGACCGCTTCTTGGGGGCCGACCTCGCACGGCGCGTGACCTTCCTCGACCAGTGCAAGTTCGTTCTGATCGGTCTCGCCACGCTCGTCGTCGTGTGGCGCATGCCGCGCTTCATCCGTGATCTCGACCGCGAACTCTCGGGAGAAAAGCTGTGAGGAACATTCTGGCAACATCAGACCTTCGCAGGCGGCTGGCATCGATCAATCTCACCGCTGTCGTGCTCGGCGTCGGCATGATCGGTCAGGTGCTGTGGGGTGTCTGGACGACCGACAAGCTGCTCACCTTGGAGAAGCGTGAGGTCGTCACGGTCCAGCTGAGCCGGATCATGGGCGACTTCATCGAAGCCGAAGCACGAGCTGGTCGTCCGCCGGAAGAAACGAAGATGCGCGTCCAGGCCTACCTCAAGGCTGTGGAAGCGTCGGTGCAGCAGCTTGGCCGCGAGGGCCGGACGGTCCTCGTTGCCGAAGCCGTAGTGGCCGGGAGCACGCCGGACCTGACGCAATCTGTGCGCGCCGATGTTGTGCGCCGGATGGGAGCCATTCCCGATGCTGCCCGCTGATCGCCTGATCCGCTCTGCGTCCGCTCGCCGTATCGTGCTTTGGGGCGGGCTTGGCGCCGGGGCGCTGGCACTCTCCTCGCTCGCCGCCTTCGCTCAGGGCCACGCGCTCATGATCAACGTGAGCCCCAGCCTGCCCTACTGGGCCATTTGGGTGACGCGCGGGGCGGCCGTGCACCGCGGGGATATCATCCTTTTCGATCCGCCTGCTTCGTCGTTGTTGGTGAAGCATTTCGGAGCGGAGCCGAAGCCGTTCGGTAAGCGGGTGAGCGGCGTGCCGGGCGACATCGTCACCGAGCAGAACCGCACCTACTTCGTCAATGGGCAGGCTGTCGCCAAGGCCAAGCTCACGAGCCGCCTTGGTGAACCCCTCGCGCTCGGCCCGACGGGCCGCGTTCCGCAAGGCTGCTACTTCGTCACCAGCGAACACAAGGATGGTTTCGACAGCCGCTATGCCGCGATCGGTTGGATTTGCGGCCCACGCATTCTCGGGGTCGGGAGGCCAATCCTGTGAGGCTGCTCACCTTCCCCATATGCGCCACTGCGCTTGCGGTTGCCATAGCCCCCCAGGCAATGGCTCGCGACTACGGCCAGCACGGCACGGTTTGGCCAGTGGTCGAGCCGGACCTGCTCCAGCAGATCCATGCCAGGCTTACTCAGCTCGAGAAGACCGGCGAGACCGCTCGTCTCAATGAAGAGCTGAAGCGGCGAACGATCGCCCGGGTCAACCGGCCTGAGCCTGTCGCTGGCATCTCCCTCGCCTCGGCGCTGCGCAGCTGGCGTTTCGATCCGACGATCACCGTCGAGCGCGACATTGCTGACGACAAGGGCCGGCTCATCATTGCCGCAGGCACGCGGGTCAATCCGCTCGATACCGTGCCGCTGCGAGCTCCGCTCGTCTTCCTCGATGGCGACGACCCGGCACAGCTTGCCTGGGCTACCCGTCGCTATGCCAGCACGAAGGCCAAGCTCATCCTCGTGCGGGGTGCGCCGCTCGAACTCATGAAAGCCCGCCAGCGGCGCTTCTACTTCGATCAGGGCGGCACGCTGGTGAAGCACTTCGGCATTCGCGCGGTGCCCGCAACCGTCGAGCAGCAGGGCCGCGCGCTTCTCATCACCGAACAGCCGGTCACTCCGAAAGAGCGGGCGCCATCATGAGCAGGAAACATCGTCTTTTGTCATGGCTTTGCGGAGCACTTCTGCTCACCAGCCTGAGTGTCATCTCCAGCGCGCCTGCCCAAGCTGCGGCCGGTCCGGGACGCTGCACCGGCAAGTTCGTCAATCCCATCACGGACATCTGCTGGTCGTGCCTTTTCCCGATTTCGATCGGAGGCTTGAAGATCTGGCCGTCAAGTCGGCCCGACACCAACAACCCCGCTCTGCCGGTGTGCCTGTGCGGGCTGCGGCCCGGGATAGCCATGGGGTTCTGGGAGCCAGTCCGGCTTGCCGATGTGAGCATGAAGCCGTGGTGCTTCGTCAATCTGGGCGGGATGAAGCTCGATCCGGGGTTCGACATCGGCTTCAAGTCGATGGCCGGGCCATCGGCTGTCGGCGGCAACACCCAGTACAACTCGCAGTGGCATGTCCATTGGTATGCCTATCCGCTGATCTACTGGATGGAGATCGTTGCCGACTTCCTGTGCCTCGAGTCCGGCTCGATCGACATTCTCTACATCACCGAGATTGATCCGCTCTGGCAGGACAGCGAACTCACTGCGATCATCAACCCCGAAGCGGTCCTGTTCGCCAATCCCTTGGCGCTTGCAGCCTGCGCGGCCGACTGCGTGGCGGCAACGGCCAAGCTGCCGACCGATGAACTGTTCTGGTGCGCGGGCTGTCAGGGCACGATGTATCCGCTCAACGGCAATGTCTCGGCGACCATTGGCCATGTCCAGGCCTCGCGGCTCGCGCTCGCTCGCTTCTCCTACAAGCTCCACCGCGAGCTCGTCGCCTGGGGGACGATGGGCAGCAAGGGGCTTTGCGGCAAGTACCTGATGCCGGTGATGCGCAAGCAGCAGTACCGCTTCCAGGCCACCAATCCCAATCCGCAGACCAAGGGCCGCTACGCCTGCGCGCCCATTGGTGCCTCCACCACCTTCATGTCGGCAGGCCAGGTCTATCCCGCCATTGGCGAGGACATGGGCTATCTGGTCTGGCGCAAGCGGAACTGCTGCGCACTATGAAAACCATTCCTCATCTCCTTGTGATCGCCTTGCTTTCGAGCCTTGCCGCTTTCGCTGGCGCGTCGGCGCAGACGGCCGAACCGGACCTTGATGTGGCGGCCATCCGGGCACGCGCCAGCGCTGGCGCCAGTGATGCCGACGCGCTCTCTGCCAATGCTCGCGCAAGGGCCGAGGCGCTGGCGCGGGAGGCCATGACAAGCACCAGCGAGGCCGAGGCGCACGCTCGCCGCTTCACCCGTGAGGCCGCCGCAAGTGCTAAGCACGATCCGGCCAGCACCTTCGACTTTGACCGGATGGTGGCCGATGCCGGCACCATGACCAGCGAACGCATGGGCGATGCGCCAAGGTTTATAGCCTTTGCTTCGCTCTCGATACCGCCGGCGGCGTTACGGGCAATGATCGACGACGTGGCCAAGGCCGGCGGCATCGTCGCCCTGCGCGGTCTGCCTGGCAACAGCGCCAAGGCTCTGACGGACGCATTGGCAAAAGTCGCGAAGCCCGGCGAGCAGCTGGACGGCGTCGGTATCGACCCGCGGCTTTTCCGTGCTTTCGGGATCGAGACCGTGCCCACCTACGTCGTCACCAGCAGCGACTTCGATCTGTGCGACGGGTTCGATTGTCGGACGCAGGTCCCGCCCCACGACCGGATGAGCGGCAATGTCAGCGCAGCCTACGCCCTTGAGACCTTCGCGCACGGCGGCGGCCCCGGCGCTTTGCTCGCGGCCCAGCACCTCGCCCGTCTTGAAAGGCAGGATCCATGACACGACCAATCCTCTCTCTTACGGGCGTGTGCGCGCTCCTGCTCACCCTCGCCGGACCGCTTCACGCCCAGACAACAACCGATGCTGCCAAGGCGGACGGCAAGGCTTTCGGGCGAGACAAGGCGGCATCCGCACAAAGTGCGGCAACCACAAACCCGGATGCCAGTCGCATCCCCAATTTCGGCGGCACACCAAGTCAGTCGGGCTATTTCGACGATCCCGACCGGATGAGCCGCGAAGCGGCGAGCCAGGCCACGACCAATACCGGTTACAGGGCCATGCGGGACTCGATGGACCGGCGGGCCCGGTTTGCGCCGCAGGATCTCGATGCGACGATCGCGCGCAGCAATGTGATCAGCAAAGATCCCCTCGCCTATACGAGCGGGATGGCGATTGGCGGCTCGCAGGGGCGCTGCGTGCCCTTACCGCCGGCCAGCGGAACCGCGGCGCGATACATGGCGACCTGCAACGTCGGCTACACCGCCAGCCAAGAAACGCGGACCTGCCCTGTGACTTTGACCGCGCGGGTCGAGCAGCGTCAGGTCTACGGCTACTATTGCGTTGGCGGCAGCGGGGTCGACCCGGCTTCGGTCTATAACTGCAACCGTTACCCCGCGCCGCAATGCACGGTCACGCAGTCCTATCCGATCAACCTGTGCGATCCCTATTTCGGGATCTACTGGGGCTGCAACTCCGGCGATCTCAGGGTTGATCTCGTCAGTTGCACCGCGCCGGTTGATGGCGCCACGCCCTATACGGTGACGGGCGAGAACGTCGTCACAACCATGCGCGATGAGAGCCAATGTGCAGGTCTCGCAGCGGACAGCTCGTGCCAGCAAGACACCGAGACGTGCACCGACAGCGATCCGGTGACCCGCATTGTCGATGGCATCGCCGTGACGCAGCCTTGTTGGGCCTGGAGCCGCAGTTACAGCTGCGCACAGTTCACGCAGGCTCAGGACTGCCAGACGCTTGAAACCAACCCGGGCTGCAAGCTCGTGCGCGAAGACTGTCTCGCTGGCGAGCCCTGCCGCACCTGGGAGCGGGTCTATGATTGCCCGGTTCCGGACCAGCCCGCGAACAGCAACCAGTTCATCTGCGATGGCGATGTCTACTGCATCGATGGCTCGTGCGAGACTATCCAGCGCGAGGCCAACGACGAGTTCAAAGACGCTGCCGTCGCCTTGAATGCGATGAACCAGGCACGCCGCGAATTCGATCCGGACAATCTCACCCTGTTCAAGGGGACCCGCGAAAGCTGCTCATCGAAGGTTTTCGGCATTCTCAACTGCTGCAAGGGCAAAGGCTTCCCGCTGATTCCGGGCATCCAGCTGCTCGTGGCGCTGGGCTGCAGCCGCGAGGAGATGCTGCTGCATCAGAAGGACGCGCAAGGTTTGTGCGCCTACGTCGGCACTTATTGCTCGTCCTCCTTCCTTGGCGTCTGCCTGACCAAGAAGAAGGTCTACTGCTGCTTTGAATCCAAGCTGTCGAGGATTCTGCAGGAGCAAGGCCGCCAGCAGCTGAACAAGCCGTGGGGCAAGCCGAAGACCGAGCAATGCTCCGGGTTCACCATCGACGAGTTCGCCAGGCTTGATCTGAGCCGAATGGATTTCACCGAAATCTATGCCGAGTTCACCGACGCCGCCCGCCTGCCTGACGAACTGCAGGCCACCCAGGAAATCCAACAGAAGATCGAGGACTATTATGCCCGCGCCCGCCAGTAAGGCCGCGTGGCGGCTGCTCGCCGCCTGCGCGATTGCCAATGCCGCTTGTTTCCTTTCGCCCGCGACCGCGCAGACGACCACCACCCAAACCGTTGCGCTGCCACGCGCCGAGACAAATGAGCGGCAGGACAGCTTCTACTGCGAGGAGCGCCGGCTCGGGTACTGGTTCTACTGCACCCGGCCCAAACCGCCGAAACAGCAGGCACCCGCGCCAGCGGCGAGCGCCACGAGCCAGCTTGACGCGATCACGGCGACCTTGCGGGAGCTCAAAGCCAAGGCGATCCTCGAGCCCACACCTGCCAATGTGACGGCCTACATTCGGTTCCAGCGGGCCCAGCTCGACCGGGCGTCGCTCTTCAGCGACGTCTGGCAACGGGCGATCTGGCAGGATCCCGAGCTCGACTACACGCTGCAGCGCCCGGTCTCGACACTCGGCAAGCGCCAGTGGCAGGATTCGCGCAGCGCGGAACGGAACGCGGTAATGGCGCAGCTCTCCGAGCGCTACGGGCTCTTCTACTTCTTCGCCCAGAGCTGCGGCGCCTGTGAGGTCATGTCGCCGATCGTGCAGAGCGTTGCCTCGACCTGGCACATCGCCGTGCGCGCGATTTCGACCGATGGCGGCCCATCGCGCCATTTCCCGAACTACACGGTCGAGACCACCCAGCGCAGCCGCATGGGCCTGGAGCCCAAGATCACGCCTGCGGTCGTGCTCTGGGACGCGCAGACCGGCCGCCCCATCCCGATCGGCTACGGCGTCATGAGCGCCGACGAGCTTCAGGACCGGATCTACCTCCTCACATCGAAGGAAGCTGGACGTGACTACTAGGATGAAAAGAGTCGTCGCTGCGATCCTTGCAGCCACCCTCCCCCTCACCTTCCCGCTATCTGGCGCATCTGCCGACGTCGGCAGTTCGATGGACTCGTTTCTGAATGACGTCGGCGGCGCAGCCAACGTCAACGGTCCGACCGCGTTCCAGGGGCAATCGGCCGGCTATTACAGCCTCGGCAATGTCTGGACGCGCTTTCCCCAGAAGACGACCAACATCGCCAACCTGCAGCTGCCGCGCGCCCGCGCTGGGTGCGGCGGCATCGACATCTTCGCCGGTTCGTTCAGCTTCATCAACGCGAGCGAAATCGTGGCAATGCTGAAGGCGGTCGCCAACAATGCGGTCGGCTTCGCCTTCAGCCTCGCGATCGACACGGTCTGCCCGGAATGCTCGAAGATCATGCAGGAGTTCAGCCAGAAGGCTCAGCTCATGAACAACCTCAACATCAACTCCTGCGAGATGGCTCAAGGGTTGGTGGGCGGGATCTGGCCGAAGGGCGACCTTGCCGACAAGGCGGTCTGCGAAGCGATCGGCAACGCCGAGGGCATCTTCACCGACTATGCCGCAGCCAAGCACGGCTGCGGCACCAGGGGGCAGCGTTCGAGCACGACCGCGCAAGGCTCGGGCAAGTATGACGACGTCAATCCTGGCGTGCCGCGAAACTACACCTGGACGATCCTCAAGAAGTCGGCGTTCTTCTCGCCAGGGGGCCGCTTCGACGAAGAGCTCGCCGAATATGCCATGACGCTGCTGGGCACGATCATCTACGTGCCGCCCAAGGACGATGAGCCAGGAAGGTTCGTGCCGATCGTCGGCGAAGCCTCGTCGACGCTTGTGACCTCGTTGCTCGATGGCACCACGAACGGCAACGTCCTCATTTTCGACTGCGACGAGACGGAGAAGTGCCTCAACCCGGGTTTCAAGTCGCTGAGCCTGCCCGCATCGAAAGCGCTGCGACCGCGGGTGGCGGCGCTCATAGGCGGGATGGTTCAGGCCATCCGTGACGACACCGCGATCAGTGAAGAGCAGAAGGAACTACTGCAGGTCGCATCGATCCCGCTCTACAAGATCCTGACCGTACAGGCGGCCTATGGCCGGGGCATGCCGACCGACGACCGCGAGACCCTCGCCGAGATCGCCAGTGTCGACCTGCTGTTTGCCGTGCTCGACCGCATCGTCAGCGAGGCCGGCCGATCGATGTCGAGCTTCATCGGGGCCGACGAAGCGAAGATCGCGATGTGGCAGAACCAGGTCAATGTCTGTCCGTCGTCAGAACATTTGGCACAGGTCGCGGCGTAAATTAGCGGAGTGCGGG
>NZ_LSIJ01000105.1 GCF_001556185.1 Sphingomonas sp. CCH10-B3
CCGTGACATCCCGTGCCCGCGCCCCCATCTCGCGTGCCATGAATCCCTTGCGCTCCCCCTTGCGCTTTCTGGTCGAATCCCGGGTCGACGCGCTGTTCACGCCCGCGCCCGACGATGCGCCGTTCGACATCACCCAGGGGGCCGACAACGGCCTCTACGGCCCCGGATCGGTCGCCTGGGCCGTGCACGGCGACTTCGCGACGATGATGATCGGCGGGATTGCTGCCCTGCTGCTCCAGATGCTCCACCCCAAGGCGATGGCCGGGGTGTGGGACCATTCGAACTTCCGTGATGACATGCTCGGCCGCCTGCGCCGCACCGCGCGCTTCGTCGGCGGCACCACTTTTGCGCCGAGCGATCAAGCCGAAGCGATGATCGCGCGCGTGCGCCGCATCCACGCCCATGTCAGCGGCACGCTGCCCGACGGCACCCCGTACCGCGCCGATGACCCGGCGACGCTGGCGTGGGTGCATGTCGCGGGCGAATGGAGCTTCCTTGCCGCCTATAAACGCTATGCCGATCCCGCGCTGCCGCGCCACCGCGAGGATGCCTTCTTCGCCGAGACGGCGGTGCTTGCCGACAGGCTGGGCAGCGGCCCCGTACCGACCAGCCGCGCCGCCGCCGATGCCTGGCTGGAGGCGATGCGCCCCCATCTGCGCGCCGACGACCGCACCCGCGCGGTGATGGCGGCGCTCCGCAACGCCGCCCCCGCAGGATCGGCGAGCGCGCCCGTGCAAGCGCTGCTGATGGCGGCGGCGATCGACCTGCTGCCGCCCTGGGCCGCCGCGCTCCACGGCGAGCGCCCCGGCCCGCTCAGCCGCGCGCTGACACGGGCGAGCGCGGGAACGCTGACCGCCGCCATCCGCGCAGGCCTCGCGCCAAGGGTCGCACGGCGGAATGCGGCGCTGGCGGCGCGGGCGGCGCGGCTGGCGGCGGAGAGATAGCACCCAAGCGCTTCTTGCCAGATGCTTGCGCGGCGTAAGGAAATCCCTTACCCTCCGCCCATGATCGTCTCGCGCATCACCAGCAAGGCCCAGACCACGATCCCGCGTGCCGTGCGCGCAGCGCTCGGGCTTCAGCAGGGCGACGAAGTGCGCTACGAAATCGATGGCAATCGGGTCGTGCTGACGCGCGCCGAAGCCCCCGATCCGTTCATGGCCAATTTTTCGACCTTCACCGAATGGGCCGATGAGGCCGACAGCGTGTACGACGTGCTCTGGGATGACTAGCCTGACGCCGGGCGATGTCGTCTGGGTGCCGTTTCCGCATGTCGAGGAAAACCGTATTCGTCCGCGCCCGGCACTTGTCGTCGCGACCGGGCTCGGCCCGGATGCCAGCCTTTGCTGGGCGATGATGATCACCAACGCCGAACGGGCGAGCTGGCCGGGCGATCTGGTGATTGCGGATCACGCCGCGCTGCGCCTGCCGATTCCGTCGAAAATCCGCATTGAGAAAATCGCCACGCTCGATGCATCGCGCGCGACGCTGCTCGGGCGCTTGCCCGATGCGGAGATGGCGGTCGTGGCCGAGCGCATGGCGCGCTACACCGGCGGACAGGTAGTTTAGATGACCAACCGGCTTTACTATGGCGACAATCTCGACGTGCTGCGCCAGCATATTGCGGATGAAAGCGTCGACCTGATCTATCTCGATCCGCCGTTCAATTCGAACGCCAGCTATAACATCCTGTTCAAATCCCCGGCGGGCGCGGGGGCGGATGCGAGTATCGAGGCGTTCGACGATACCTGGGCCTGGGGGCCGAGCGCGTCCGAAGCGCTGATGGACATCACCGCGAGCGGCAACCACAAGCTCCATGTGCTTTGCCAAGCGATGAAGACCGCGATCGGCGAAAATGCGATGATGGCCTATCTCGCGATGATGGCGGTGCGCTTGCAGGAACTGCACCGCGTGCTCAAGCCGACGGGCAGCCTCTACCTCCACTGCGACCCGACCGCGAGCCACTATCTGAAGCTGGTACTCGACGCGGTGTTTGGGCCTGAAAGATATGTGAATGAAATTATCTGGAAGCGAACGACGGCGCACAGCAATGTGTATCGCGCTTACGGTGACATAACTGACACCATTTTTTTCTACGCCAAGTCCGACAAGCACACTTGGAACCAAGTCTATCGGGCCGCGACTCCTGAAACCATCGCGGCTGCTTTCCCCAGCGTCGACCCAGACGGCAGGCGTTGGCGCTCCGAAAATCTTCGAAATCCTGGGGTCAGGCCGAACCTTCACTACCCATATACCGCTTCGAACGGCGTCACCTATCAGCCGCATCCAAACGGCTGGACAGTTAGTTTGGCGAAGATGCAAGCTTACGACGCGGAGGGTAAGTTGCATTTTCCAACCAACCCCGAAGGCCGGTTGAGGCGGAAATTCTACGCGGACGAGACGCCCGGAATAAAACTGCAAAATCTTTGGGATGATATTTCCGCAATCGGTGCTCAAGCCCAAGAACGCCTCGGCTACCCCACCCAGAAACCCCGTGCCCTCCTCGAACGCATCATCGCGGCGTCGTCCAATCCCGGCGATGTCGTGCTCGATCCCTTTTGCGGCTGCGGCACCGCGGTCGATGCCGCGCAGAAGCTCGGGCGGCGCTGGATCGGCATCGACATCACCCACCTTGCGATCGGCCTGATCGAAAAGCGGATGAACGAAGGCTATAATGCCGATGGCAAGCGCGAGGCTTTGTGGGAGACGATCGGCTCTCCGCGCGATCTCGCCTCGGCCCAGCGGCTCGCGCTGGACGATCCGCACCAGTTCCAGCACTGGATCACGCTCAAACTCGGCGGCTATCCGTGGATGGGCGGCAAGAAGGGCGGCGACAAGGGCGTCGATGGATACTTCTACTATGTCGGCGACGGCGGCCAGACCGAAACCGGCGTCATCAGCGTGAAGGCGGGCGGCAATGTGAACCCCGGCATGGTCCGCGATCTCGGCCGGGTGATGGCGCGCGACGGGCACAAGCTCGGCCTGTTCGTCTGCGCCGCGCTGCCCACCAAGGGAATGACCGATGAAGCCGCGAGCCACGGCCTGATCGAAACCGACTGGGGCCGCTTCCCCGCGCTCCAGACGTTCACGCTGGCGGAACTGTTTCAGGACCGCATGCCCAAACTACCGCCGCTGGTGAGCCCCAACCGCAAGGCGCCGAGGGTGGAGACACGGGCGAGTCATCAGACAGGCGCGCAAGACAAATTGTTGTGAGAAAGCAGCACTTTGACCAAAGATCGCTACCAAATCGACGATCGTTCGTGGCTCCGGATCGCATATGCCGCCAAGCTTTCGGGACTTAGCGTTGTCGCCATCAAAAAAAATGATGGGCGATGGGTCGCTTGACTGGTGCCAGCTTCGCGCGGGGTCGAAGACATTTCTGGTCGATGAAGCGACCATCATCCGACTCAGGCTGGAGGGTCGCCAAGCGTCGAAAGACGCGCTGAAGCGAGCCGTATCGACGCTCAAGACGGTGAACGAGCGCGGACGGTCGCAACTGTCTCAGCCGCCGCCTCTCAAGACCGGTGCGGTTTTTGTCCGAACTTGGGACCCAGCGCCCGAGGCAGCGCCAATTTCGGGACGCGCCATTCGGACTGGCGAAGACGATGGGGAGAATGTTTGACGTTTCCAACACCTATCGTTCATGCTATGTTCTGCATCAGTCGCTCTTTGCCATCGTCCGCGCCCCTTTTCCCTCCGCTTTCCGGCGTGTCCGGCGGGCGCGGTCGGCGCAGCGCCGACGCTTGTTCAAATCGGTCGTCACTGTCGCGATCGCGCGTGCCCCTCCCCTTGCGACGGCCATAGCTTTTGTGACTTTCCAGCCCCCTCTCAACCGTCATCCCCGCGCAGGCGGGGATCCATAGCGGCGGACGTCGCGACGCCACGCCGACCGGCAGCGCTTATGGATTCCCGCCTTCGCGGGAATGACGAGTCCGGTGGTGGAACAGCCCCCCCCTGCGGAGGTCGCAACCTTTGACACCTTCCGGCGCCCGCGCTTCCCTTTTGCGCGGTCATCGGCTATGCGCCGCGCTTCACGAAATTCCCCTAGACTCCTTCATCATCACCAGAGGTTTGTTTGGCCAAAGAAGAACTGCTCGAAATGCGCGGGCAAGTGGTGGAATTGCTCCCCAATGCCATGTTCCGCGTCAAGCTTGAGAACGACCACGAAATTCTCGGCCACACCGCCGGCAAGATGCGCAAGAACCGCATCCGCGTGCTGGTGGGCGACGATGTGCTCGTCGAACTCACGCCCTATGATCTGACCAAGGGCCGGATCACCTATCGCTTCAAGTGATCGGGTGGTGCGGTCGGCGCCCGTCTGGCACCCGCACCCTTATCGTCACCCCGGACTTGTTCCGGGGCCGACCCTCCCACACTCCCTTTTGCCTTGGTGAGCAGATCGTCAAGCCCCCCGGGCTTGACTGAAACGTCCGGGGGACGTTTCACCTGCTCATTGTCCAAGGGCTGTCCTTCTTTTGCGAGCCCTCAAAGAAGAAGGACGGGGCTTCGACTAGCTCAGCCCGAACAGCCTGCGGGATTTGACCTGAGATGAAACCCAGCCTCGTCCTCGCCTCCACCAGCCCGCGCCGCCGCGATCTGCTCGCGCGGCTGGGCGCCGTGCCCGACCGCGTTGCCGCCCCCGACATCGACGAAAGCCCGCTGCCCGGCGAACTGCCGCGCGCCTATGCCTTGCGCCTTGCCGAGCAAAAGGCGCGCGCGGTCGAGCGGGCCGAGGGCGAGATCGTCGTGGCGGGCGACACCACCGTCGCGGTCGGGCGGCGCATCCTGCCCCCGGCCGAGACCGAAGAGATCCAGCGCCGCTTGCTCGCGCTCATTTCCGGGCGGCGGCATCATTGCCTGGCGGCGGTGTGCGTGATCGGCCTCGACGGCGTGGCGCGCGTGCGGCTCGCCGACACGGTCGTCACCTTCAAGCGGCTGAGCGACACCGAGATCGACGCCTATGTCGCCTGCGGCGAAGGCCTCGGCAAGGCAGGCGGCTATGCGATCCAGGGCCGCGCGGAGGCGCTGGTGCGGATGCTGGCAGGCAGCCATTCGGGCGTGATCGGCCTGCCGCTGTACGAGACGCGCACGCTGCTGTTGAATGCGGGCTATCCGCTTGGCTGAGTGGCTGTACGAGGCCGGGATCGGCGAAGCGCGCGCCGCGCTGGTGGTGGACGGCGCGATTGCGGCGGCGCGGATCGAGCTGCCGGGCTTGCGGCTGGGCAGCGTGGTCGCGGGGCGGCTGGTGGCGCGCGACCGGGTGAGGCTGGCGGACGGCAGCGAGCTGCTGCTCGACGGCAAGGCGGGGGTGAGCGAAGGCGCCGCAATCCGCGTCGAGGTGACGCGCGAGCTGATCCCCGAAGCGGGCCGCGCCAAGCTGCCGCGAGCCCGCGTGAGCGATGCACCGCCCGGCGACGGGCCGGACTTGCGCACGCGGCTGGCGGCGAGCGGGCACCGGTTGCGCGAGCTGCGGCCCCACGAACCCGATGCGCTCGAAGCGGCGGGGTGGTCGGAAGTGCTGGAAGCTGCGATGACCGGCGAAATCGCCTTCCCCGGCGGCGCGCTGCGGATGAGCCCCACCCCCGCGATGACCTTGTTCGACGTCGATGGCAGCGGCGATCTCGGCGCGCTGGCGGTGGCGGCGGCGACGGCGGTGGGGCAGGCGATCGAGCGGTTCGACATCGGCGGGTCGATCGGCGTCGATTTCCCGAGCGTGCAGGGCCGCGAACTGCGTCAGGCGGTCGCCGCCGCGATCGACGCTGCGCTGCCGCCACCGTTCGAACGCACCGCGCTCAACGGCTTCGGCTTCTTGCAGATCGTGCGCCCGCGCCCGCGCGCGTCGCTGGTCGAGCTGCTGCGGGGCGACCCCGTCGGCGCCGCCGCTCGCGCTGCCTTGCGCAGCCTCGAACGCACGCCCCCCGGCACCCCGCTTGCCATGCGGTTGCCGGCGGCGGTCAAGGCGCGGATTGAATCGGCGCCCGGCTGGTTGGCCGAGCTCGCCCGCCGCACCGGCCGCCCGGCCCAACTGGAGTCCTGAGCCATGCCATCCTCCTGCCCGATCTGCGGCAAGCCCGTCAGCGCGGCTCACAAGCCCTTTTGCAGCCGCGGCTGCACTGATCGCGACCTGCTGCAATGGCTCGGCGAAGGCTATCGCTTGCCCGCCGGCCCCGCGACGGGTGACGAGGACGCATCGCAAGACACCGTCAAACCCGGGCTGGACAGCGACGCAGACGACGACTAAGAGGCCGCCTTCGCGTTTCCCGCGCGGCCAAGCCCAGGTAGCTCAGTTGGTAGAGCATGCGACTGAAAATCGCAGTGTCGGCGGTTCGATCCCGTCCCTGGGCACCATTTCCCACGAGCGACAAAGCGGCAGCGCGCGGCGGACTAAATCTGTCTGATCGGGGTGGTGCCCCAAGGCGGACGAAAGCGATGAATATGAATCGCCGCTTCTACTACCCTAGAGCCGCCATTTAACGCAAATGATCGCCTTCCTTCGTCCCCGGATTGCCCCCAGCGCTATGACCTAAAGGAACCGTTTTACTCATCCGTCGAGGAACGATCACCCTGCGGCAAACCATCACATCGAAAGGATTGACCGTCCATGCGGCATTTGCCATGATTTGAATATGGGGATCGCGGTCTCCCCACGAGGCGACAGGCTCAAGAATCGCGTCCTACTTTCAACAAGGACGCATCATGTCTGTTCTCAACACGATCTCACCGGATAAACTCGTTCGCTTGGTCGGTATTCCGACCGGGCCTGTTTTGATCGACGTTCGACCCGAGGAGGAATTCTCGGCCGAACCGCTGCTGATCCCTGGATCGTTGCGAAGGTCCGCCAGCGATGTCAGCGCCTGGGCACGAGCATTCCACGGCCAGTCGGTCGTTGTTGCTTGTCGGGACGGTGGATCGCTGAGCCAAGGCGTCGCCGCCCGGCTGCGCCACGACGGCGTGTCAGCGGAGGCGCTGGAGGGCGGTGTGGCCGGATGGGCGAACTCTGGTCTTCCAATGGTGCCGAACACCGTGCTGCCGCCCCGCGATGCCGAGGGACGGACCGTCTGGGTGACGCGCGGTCGCCCCAAGGTGGACCGGATCGCCTGCCCGTGGCTGATCCGCCGCTTCATCGATCCGAGCGCGATCTTCCTGTTCGTGGCGCCCTCCGAGGTTCAGGGCGTCGCCGAGCGCTTTGGCGCCGCTCCCTTCGACATCGAAGGCGAAGGCGTCACTTGGAGCCATCGGGGTGAGCTATGCACCTTCGACGTCATGGTCGAGGCATTCGGCCTCAGCGGTCATGAGTCACTCAAACGCCTCGCGCCGATCGTGCGCGGTGCCGATACCGGCCGCCCCGACCTCGTGCCCGAAGCGGACGGGTTGCTTGCCGCCTCGCTCGGCCTGTCGCGCATGTATGCCGACGATCAGGAACAGCTCGAGGCCGGGATGCTCCTCTACGACGCCTTCTATCGCTGGTGCCGCGACGCGACCGACGAAACCCATAATTGGGTCTCGCACCAGCCCGCGAAAGCCCGCGCCAAAGCGCAGGTGCGGCCATGAGCGGCGCGGTGACGGAACTGCCCGTAGGCAGCGAAGCAGGCACGCCGGATCACGGCATCACATTTGGTGAAGCCGTGCGCGTCTGGGCGCGGATCGCATCGCTGAGCTTCGGCGGCCCCGCTGGCCAGATCGCGGTAATGCACCGCATCCTCGTCGAGGAGAAGCACTGGATCGGTGAGGAGCGCTTTCTGCACGCGCTCAACTATTGCATGTTGCTGCCCGGCCCCGAAGCGCAGCAGCTTGCCGCCTATATCGGCTGGCTGCTTCACAAGACCAAGGGCGGTCTGGTCGCAGGCGGACTGTTCGTGCTGCCCGGCTTCCTCGCAATCCTGGGCCTCAGTTATCTCTATGTGCTGCTCGGCCATGTGCCGCTGATCACCGGGTTGTTCTTCGGCTTGAAGGCGGCGGTCCTCGCGGTGGTGATCCAGGCGGTGGTGCGGGTCGGATCGCGTGCTCTCAAGAACAACGTCATGCGCGGGATCGCGGCGGCCGCCTTTGTCGCGATCTTTTTCCTCAATGCGCCTTTTCCGCTGATCGTCCTAGCGGCGGGCATCGGCGGCTATGTCGGCGGACGGCTGGGCTTGTCGGCCTTCAAGGGCGGCGGCGGACATGGGAGCGCGGGCGGGAATGTCGTCCATGACCGCGATACCGCGCTCGGCGAAAGCCTGCCGGATCATGCCAAGCCCAACCTTGGCTGGTCGCTCAAGATTTCCGGGACATTCCTGTTCCTTTGGCTCGCGCCGGTCATCGCGCTGCTGGTGCTTCTCGGCCCCGATGACGTGTTCACGCGCATCGCAACCTTCTTCAGCCAGATGGCGATGGTTACATTCGGCGGCGCTTATGCCGTGCTGGCTTATGTCGCGCAGGAAGCGGTAGGCACCTATCATTGGCTCAGGCCCGGCGAGATGCTCGACGGCCTTGGCCTGGCCGAGACGACGCCGGGGCCGCTGATCATGGTCACGCAGTTCGTCGGCTTCCTCGCGGCGTTTCGCGATGCGGGCGCATTGCCGCAATTGGTCGCGGCCACGCTGGGCGCGATCCTGACGACATGGGTGACGTTCATGCCCTGCTTCCTGTGGATCTTCGCGGGTGCGCCGTTCGTCGAGCAGTTGCGCGGCAACCGGACGCTCTCGGCCGCACTCAGCGCGATCACGGCGGCCGTCGTGGGCGTGATCCTCAACCTTGCCGTCTGGTTTGCGATCCACACCTTGTTCCAGGACGTGCGGGTGGTCCGGGTCGCGCGGTTCGCCTTCGACTTCCCGGTTCTGACCTCGCTTTACCTCCCGGCGGCGCTGCTGGCCGCCGGCGCCGCGATAGCCGTGTTCCGGTTCAAGGTCGGGATGATCCCGGTCCTCGCGGCAAGTTCCGCGATCGGTGCGGCCCTCTATCTGTCAGGCGTGGTCCAATGATCCCGCTGCTGCTCAAGGAGATCATGATGAAGCGTATCACCACGTTCGGCCTGTTGGGGCTTCTCGCTCTGAGTTCGCCCGCATTGGCGGCTGAACCCTGGGAACAGGCGGTCGCCACCGCCATCGGCAAACCGGGCGCCGAGATGCCGGGCGGTGTCTATCGCATCGGCCTGCCGCGCAGCGACCTGCATGTGGTGCTCGACGGCGTGACCTTGAAACCGGCGCTGGCGCTCGGCTCCTGGCTGGCGTTCGTACCGCATGGCGGGGGTCAGGCGATGGTCATGGGCGATCTGGTGCTCACCGATACCGAAGTGAATCCGGTGATGGCCAAGCTTGTCGCCGGCGGAATCGAGATCACCGCGCTCCACAACCATCTGCTGCGGAACACACCCCACACCATGTATATGCACATCGCCGGGCATGGCGATCCGGCGCAACTCGCCAAGGTGCTGCACGATGCGCTGGCGCTGAGCGGCACGCCCTTGTCCGCGCCTCCGGCGGCAAGCCCCGCCGCGCCGGAGACGATCGACCTCGACACCGCCGCGCTCGACCGCATCATGGGCCACAAGGGCAAGATCGGCGGCGGCGTCTATGCATTCGGCATTCCCCGTGCCGAGGCACCGCGCGATGGTGGGATGGCGTTACCGCCCGCGATGGGCGCGGCCATCGCCATCAACTTCCAGCCAACCGGCGGCGGCAAGGCGGCGATCACCGGCGACTTCGTGCTGACAGCGTCGGAGGTCAATCCGGTGCTGCGCGAGTTGCGGCAGAACGGGATCGAGGTGACGGCGCTCCACAACCACATGCTCGACGACGAGCCGCGCCTGTTCTTCATGCACTTCTGGGCCAATGACGACGCGCAGAAGCTCGCGCGCGGGTTGACCGCCGCGCTCAGCCATGTCGCGGTCGCGGCGAACTAGGGCGCAGCGATGAAACCCTGGAGGGGATGTGCAGCGGCACTGCTGCTGGCGCTGCCGGGGTGCAGCCAGGCACAACCGACCGATCCGCACTCCCCTCTCGTGCTGGAGCGAACGATCTCGCTCCCCGACACCAGGGGGCGCATCGACCATCTGGCGGTCGATCTGGCGGACCATCGGCTGTTCGTTGCCGAGATCGCCAACGGCACGGTCGATGAGGTCGATCTTGAGGCCGGCAAGGTCATCGGCCGCATCGCCGGCCTTGGCGAACCGCAGGGCGTCGCCTGGCTTCCGGCGACCCACGAATTGGTGGTCGCCTGCGGTGACGGCTCGGTCCGCTTCTATGACACAGAGCTTCACGAGCGGGCGCGGATCGCGCTTGAGGACGATGCCGACAATGTGCGGGTCGATCCGCGCAACGGCCATGTCATCGTCGGCTATGGCAAGGGCGGCCTCGCCACGATCGATCCCGTCCGTCACACGGTTCTCGCCCGATTGGCGCTGCCCGGCCATCCGGAGGGGTTTCGGCTGTCCGGATCGCGCGCCTATATCAATATCCCCGATGACGGCTCGGTGATCGCGGCCGACATCGACCAGGGAAAACAACTGGCACGCTGGCCGACCGGACTGCACCGGCTTAACTTCCCGATGGCGGTCGAGCCGTCAGGCAACCGGATCGTGATCGCCTATCGGCTCCCGGCGGCGCTGGCGACGATCGATACAGCGAGCGGCCAAACGCTCTCCCTCGGATCAGCTTGCGGTGATGCCGACGATCTATTCCTGGTGCGCGATCATATCCTGCTGGTCTGCGGCGCCGGCCATGTCGATGTGATCGGCGCCGATGGACAGAGCGCGTGGGCGCAAACTGCTGGCGGCGCACGCACCGGGCTCTATGTGCCGGAGCTGGACCGATTGTTCGTGGCGGTTCCGGCCCATGGTCATCCCGCCGCGATCTGGGCGCTCAAACTGAATCTCGCGCAGCCCCAGCGCTGAAGCACGGCGGCGTCAGAGATATTTGGCCAGTTCACCCAGCTTAGCCAGTTCGTCGCGCGTCGCCTTGGGCAACGGCCCGACCAGTTCCTCCAGATGATGTTCGATATGATCGCTGACCAGCAGTGTCTTGGTCTTGTCGAGCGCAGCGACCACCGCCTGCATCTGCTGCGCGATCTGGAGGCCGTCCCGGCCTTCGGCAACCATTTCGACGATCTTGGCGAGATGGCCCTGCGCGCGCTTCAGGCGGTTGAGAAGATCGGGATTGGCGGCATGGCTCATGCAAATGTCCTGCTCAATGCGGTAGCGCGATCCATCCGTGAACGGCGACATAGAGGCCGACGATCAGGATGACCCCACCCGAAACATAGGGCGCCTTGCGGACGATCTCGCCAAAACCGCTCCAGCGCTTCGTCACCTGCTTGACGCTGATCGCGGCGATGACGCCCGACGCGACCATGGTGATGGCAAGCCCGATGCTAAAGCACAACACCAGCACGGCGCCCAGCGCGAGCCGCTGGAGCTGGAGGCAGAGCAGCAGCACGGTGATCGCGCCCGGGCATGGGATCAGACCGCCGGTCAGGCCGAACAGGATGATCTGGCCGGTGGTGACATTGCTGTTCGCGAAGCGGCGCCGGATGTCCTCTGCATGGGCCATTTCGTGCGCATCGACAAAGCCGCCGGTCGCAACCTCCAGGCCGCGTTCCTCGGCTTCCTCGAATTCTTCATGTTCATGGTGGTCGTGATCGCCGTGATGATTATGCCCGTGGCCGTGGGAGTGGCCGTGATGGTGCCCATGATCGTGGTGATAGTGTTCGGCTGCAATCTGCTCGCGGCGGGTGCGCCATAGCATCCAGGCGGCGATCACGACGATCAGCACGCCGGATGCGAGCTGGAAATAGGGTTCGGTCGCTTCCGCGTTGAGGCCGCCGAACAGCCACATGCCGCCGAGCGCCACGACCCAGACCACGACCGTATGGGAGAGCGTCGCCGCCAAACCCAGCAGCACGGCCTGGCGCACTGTTCCCCTGACCGCGATGATGAAGGCCGCCATCATCGTCTTCGAATGGCCCGGTTCGAGCCCGTGCAGCGCGCCGAGCAAGATGGCGGTAGGCACAAACAGCCACGCATGGGCGGCGCTTTGTTGAAGCAGGTCTGCAAGAGAGGTCATGGCGTGGCGTTTAGCATGAGCTTTCGCATCATCCCATCCCCCTGGATAGGATATTTATCGATAAACGAACCTTATTGTGTTCTGGAGATTACTCCTCATCGCCTGATGAGCATCGGCGCCCGCTGGCTCAATCTACAAGTAGCGCGAGATTGCCTTGAAACCCTCGATCGCCCTGTTCGAGGGCGATCGGCGGTTCGCGGTGGTGGTCCGCTTGCCGGATGCCCAGCGCGACGATCTTGAAACGCTTGGCGTCATCCCGGTCATGCTGCCGGCGGCCGAAGGCCAGGCTGGTGCTGCCGGCGATTACGGCTTGGACAGCCCGCCTGAAGATCGGTCCCATGCCAAAGGCCAAGTTGGCGACCTCGTAGGCAAACGCAATGCCGGTGCCCGGATGGGCATCGGCATTGTGATCCAGCAAATATCAAGCCGGTCAGACTGCACCGTCCCTTCGGAATGCTGGTCGCGGATACGTAGCCAGAATCTCCGCAATCGATTTGAACTCCATGACCGTCATCGATCGCCGTTGTCACTACGCTGGCGTAGCAAAGGCGGTTTATAGGTCATTTTCGGCGGAAACCAACGGTATGTGGTGACCCGCGATGATGAACACTACATTTACGCTGTAACACCGCCCTAATGCTTGCACATTCGAATCAATTCGGATGGGCCGCCGCCGCAGTCGAGTCTATGACGGAAGAACTTCGACAGTCATGGAATAAGACGATCGTGGCCGCGGTGGCGCAATCGGGCGCGGTGCTCCTTCGCCTCCGGGCAGATTACCAGCAGCCAGTGGCTGTTCAGCCTTGGCACTGGCTTGGGGCGCAGAACCACCGGGGCCGGCCGCGCTCCGTCCACCGCCGCTGGCGACGTTTACCCACCACATACCGGCGTCCGGCCAAGTGATCGTGACCTTGCCCTCGGCATCGGTCGTGAGATCAAGCTGCTGAATGCCATCGCGATAGCGAACGCCACCGTTTACCGCGCTCACGGAAAGGTCGGCCGCCGGCTTGCCATCAAGCAGGAACTGGAAAGTGGCAGCCTCGCCGCTCGCCAGTTCGGTAGGGTGCGTAACCGGAACCATCTCAAGTCCCTTGCCGGTCGGCTTGAAAACCGCGGTGGTCGGCTCTCCAGCGGTCGCAAAGGTCTCGATGCGGCTCGTATTGACCGCGCTCCATACATCGGTCGCCCCGGCGGGCACAGCTTGAGCGAGCGTTGCAGGCGTGGTCCCGCGCGGAAGCATCTTCCGTTCTCCGTTCAGCAGGTAGCTGCCGCTCACCGATTCAGAAACGATTGCGATCTTGTAGGTGCCGGGCTGCACGACATGGACATCGAAAGTCTGACGCAGGCGGCCCTTCGCGCTGTTCTCGACCGCTACCTTGCTGCCATCCGGCGCGAGCGCGAACGGTTCCCAATTCTGCACGGCGTGATCGAAATAATAGAGGTCCGTCGATAGGGCCGCATCGACCGTCAGCCATTCGTCGCCGCTACCGACGAACATGGTCTCGGAAGGAAGCATCCACGACCGGGGCGCTGCCTCGACAGCGATCGGCGCAAGCGCGGCTCCCATGGCGAGGGCCGACAGGATCGACGTGCGGATCATCTTCACAGGCATAGCTCCCCCTTAACGCCGGGCGTTCAGTGAGACGCGGCCAAGCTCGAACTTGCCGCTCGTCGATGCAGTTGCCTGGGTTCCCGACCAGGTGAAGGGCAGACGCACCGCTTCGCGTCCACCGGCCTCGCGTGCTGCTTCGACGACGAGGACATAGTTCCCCGGTGTCAGCGCGGGCATACCTCCCCGACCGGCGGTGAAGCTGAGCGTATGCGATCCGGCCGGACGGGTTGCGCCGCTCACGCCGTCGGCAGGAACACTGAGCATTCGTCCGGCAGCACGCCACCAAAGACGCACGTCGCGCAGCCATTTGGCGCCCGCATTGTTGCGCTTGTCGACATCATAGAGAATGCTGAGGGTCCGGGGAGCGCTGCCCGCCTTCTCCAGCCAGACCGCCACATAGGGGCGATGATATTCGGCAACCGACAATCGCGGCAGCGTGAACGAAAGGTCAATCGTCTGCGCGCCAGCTGGCGTTACCCCAAAGCCGCTTGAGCCGAGAGCCGCCGCAGTCAATCCCGTCAAGCGAAAACGCATGCATATATCCCTGATTTCGATTGCTTCTAAGAAGCCCAAGGTCCAATTCAACATCACCCACGTAGCGCAAACAATTCGCATTCGCAACAAAAGGGACTTGCGTTCATCAATATTGCATCGTCAAATGGGAAGAGCGCATGTTCGTGCACCTTAACTCCGATTGTAAGAACGGCTATTCCATTCAAGACGGCGACCCACAGATGCAGCATGGGCGGGCAGTCCTTCAGCCTCGGCAAGGGTCACGGCTGCACGACCGAGTTCTCGTAAAGCCCGTTCGTCCAGCTCGATAACGCTGGTGCGCTTCATGAAATCAAGCACCGATAGTCCTGAGGCGAACCGCGCCCGGCGCCCTGTTGGCAGGACGTGATTGGGGCCAGCGATATAGTCGCCGATAGCTTCCGGCGTATGCTGGCCGAGAAAGACCGAGCCAGCATGTGCGACACGGTCAAAAAGATGGCGAGGTCGAGGGGTGGCGATCTGGAGATGTTCGGGCGCAAGCGCATCGATGAGTGGTATGGCATCGTCGAGAGCAGGGACGACAATGATCGCGCCATGCGCTTCCCACGAGGAACGCGCCACCGCCGAAGTGGCGAGGGTGCCGAGTTGCACTTCGACCGCCGCAGCGACGTGGTCGGCGAAGGCCCGATCGTTGGTGATGAGGATCGACTGGCTCGTCGGATCATGTTCGGCCTGACTGAGAAGGTCGGCGGCGATGCAATCCGCATCGTTCGCTCCATCCGCCAGGACGACAATCTCGGATGGACCCGCGACCATGTCGATTCCCACGACACCGTAAACCTGCCGCTTGGCTTCGGCGACCCAGGCATTGCCCGGACCGGTGATGACATCGACGCGTGGGATCGACCCAGTGCCGTAAGCCAGCGCGGCGACCGCTTGTGCACCGCCAATCGGACGCACCTCGTCAATGCCGGCGAGGTAGGCCGCCGCCAGCACCAGCGGGTTGGCGATGCCATCGGGCATCGGGGTCGCCATCACCACGCGACTTACGCCCGCAACGGCGGCAGGAATCGCGTTCATCAGCACCGATGAGGGATAAGTGGCTCGGCCCCCCGGCACATAGATACCGGCGCTTTCCACTGCCCGCCATCGCGCGCCGAGCCGGACGCCAGCACCGTCCACATAGTCGCTGTCCGTGGGCAACTGCCTTTCATGGTAGGTGGCAATCCGCCGCGCGGCAAGTTCCAGGGCCATACGCAAGTCAGGGTCGAGGTCGCGGAACACCCTCTCGCAAACGTCGCGGCCGATCGTCCATCCGGTCTGGTCGAGGTCGTGCCGATCCCACTTCCAAGTATAGGCGCGCAACGCATCGTCGCCGTCCCGGCGAACAGCCGCGATCACCTCGCGCACGACCACCGAGACATCCTCGTCGGCTTCGCGCCGCGCTTCCACCAGTGCGTCAAAATCCAATTTGAAATCAGGGGCGTCCGCAAAAAATCTTCGAACCATGCTTCACACTTCCACTTGTTGGGCGCTGAATTTGGTGAGGCGACACGCAGCAGCTTTCGCAGATTACCGCACAGCCTCGACCGCGATCAGCAGCACGGCATAGCGCCCGCCTTTGGCCAGCAACACCAGCGGCAGGAAGACCCGTAAAGGCGTGCGTAGCAATCCGGCCGCAAAGGTTAGCGGATCTCCTACAATCGGCGCCCAGGAAAGCAGGAGAGACCATTTGCCCCACCGGGCATACCAGCAAACGGCCTTCTCGACCGTGGCGGCCTTGAACGGAAACCAGCGCCGGTCGCGCAGCCGTTCGAAACCGCGTCCGAGCAGCCAATTGAAAAGCGAACCGAGCGTGTTTCCTGCCGTCGCACTTAACAGCAGCAGGAGCAGATCGTATCGCCCACTGATCGCCATCGCCGAGAGCAGGATTTCGGACTGTGCAGGCAGCAGGGTCGCGGCGACGAACGCTGTCACGAACAACCCGGCATAGGGCGCCGCTATAGCGATCATCGCGATCGACAGAAGGCATAGCGGTTCGCATCCTTCACTGCACAGTCGTGCCGAACAGGTGGCCGATGCCCGCCGTGGCTGCCAGCGCGATCGCGCCCCAGAAGGTCACCCGCACCGCGCCACGCCACATCGACGCGCCGCCTGCCCTTGCGCCGATCGCGCCGAGAATGGCGAGGAGGACGAGCGTCGCGATCGTGATTGCGATGACCAGCGAGGCGCGCGGGACCACGCCGACCATTAACACCGGTATGATCGCACCTGCGCAGAAGGTTGCCGCCGACGCCAGTGCCGCCTGGATCGGCCGTGCCGCCAATTCGGACGTGATGCCAAGCTCGTCACGCATGTGCGCGCCGACCGGATCGCTGCGCATCAACTGCTCGGCGACCTGGACGGCGAGGTCGGGTGCAAGCCCGCGCGCTTCATAGACAGCGGCCAGTTCGCGGCGTTCCTCCTCGGGGTCTGATGCATGTTCGCGCGTTTCGCGCAGCCGGTCGGAGCCTTCGACATCGGCCTGACTGCTCACCGAGACATACTCACCCGCCGCCATCGAGATTGCGCCGGCGATAAGCGCTGCGACGCCGGTCAGCATTACCGTCGACGAACTCGTCTGGGCCGAAGCGATGCCGACCACCAGGCTGGAGGTTGAAATGATGCCGTCATTAGCGCCGAGCACTGCCGCTCGCAGCCAGCCGACCCGCTGCACCAGATGCCGTTCGCTCGGATGTCGCATGCCTCAGTCTCCCTGCCTCGTTCGCGATGGGCATCCAGTGAGACGCCCATGGCGCGGACTGTTTCCGCACTTATGCCCGAAGGACTCAGCACTCGGTGGCCAACGCCGAGACCCCTCCATCATGCTTCCGCAATCCTGACGCGCAGAAGCTTGACCGAATTAAGGAACACGAGAACGTCTGGTCCCAGATGGATGAACGCCGCCTGGATTGGTCCAATCCAGCCCATGAGCGCGGCGGTGATGCCAAGCACATGGACCACTCCGACACCGACCCAGAGATTTTCCTGGACGGTCCGATAGGCGCGACGCGCGATAGTGCGCGCGCCAACAATCTTGCCGAGGTCGTCGGTCATCAGTGCGATGTCAGCGGCTTCCAACGCCGCCTGCGTGCCGCCGCCGCCCATGGCGATGCCAATGTCGGCACGCGCGAGTGCCGGCGCGTCGTTGACGCCGTCACCCACCATCGCAACCTTATAGCCGCGCTTCTGCAAGTCGGCGATCATGGCGACTTTGTCTTCGGGCATCAGGTCGGCCTTGACCTCATCGACACCCAAGTCTCTCGCAATCGCGTTAGCAGTCGTCTGATTGTCGCCGGTCAGCATGACGATATGTCTGACGCCATTTTCCTTCAAAGCGGCGATGGCTTCTCGCGCCCCTGGGCGCAGCGTATCGGCGATGAAGATGATCCCGCAAAACCGGCCGTCAACCGCGACGTGGACGGGCGTGCGATCCCGATCTTCGACAGCATAGGCGATGGACACGCCGTTCTCGCGAAGTAAAGCCGGATTACCTACGAGAACGGTTCTGCCTTCCACGGTCGCCCTAACGCCTCGACCCTGAACCTGCTCGTAGTTTTCCGGTTCCGGCACTGTGATTCCGTCCTCGGCGGCCGCCTCGACCACCGCCTTGGCCAAAGGGTGGGCTGAGCGGCGATCGGCGGCGGCCGCGATCCGCAGCAGTGTCGTTTCCGAAAAATCTGGATTGGTCACCTTGACGTCGACCACTAACGGCTTGTTGGCGGTCAGCGTGCCGGTCTTGTCAAAGGCGATCGCGTCTGCCTTGGCGAGTTGCTCAAGATAGAGCCCGCCCTTGATGAGAATGCCGCTGCGAGCAGCCCTGGCAATCGCGGCGATCATGACGATCGGCGTCGCCAGGCCAAGCTCTGCCGGCGAGGTGAAGATCAACAAGGTCACGATCTTGGAGACGTCGCGCGTCACCAGAAAAACGACGATCAGGAAGACGAACACGACCGGGATCAGCCATCCCGCGACCTTGTCGGCCAGCTTCTGCACGGGGGCAGCCTCGGCTTCGGCATTTTCGACCAGCGCGATGATGCGGGAGAAGATCGTATCGCCGCCGACCTTTTCGGTTCGGATGTCGAGCGCGCCGGCTTCAACGATGGTGCCGGCGAACACCTCTGCACCCTCCGTCTTGTCCTGGGGGACGCTTTCACCGGTGATCGGTGCCTGGTTGACCGAGGCTCGCCCGCCGACGACCACGCCATCGACCGGGATTTTCTCGCCGGTTCGCGCGAGGACGATGTTGCCCGCCTTGAGCGCCGCGATCGGCACCGTGCGCTCCGACCCGTTATCCCGCACGATCGCGGTTTGGGGCACGGACCCGATCAGCGCCTTGATCGAGGCGCGAGCGCGATCGGTATTGAGGTCGGCAATGAACTCCGCAATGAGAATGATGACCATTAGGACGGCGCCGGCCACAGTTTCGCCGCCGAATATCGCGACAATGGTCGCGATCGTCACGAAGATCTCGGTGCCGATCTTACGTTCAGTTATGAGGTCGGCGAGCCCTGTCCTGACCAGCGGATAGAGGCCGATGACGACCGCAGCCCAAAGCACCTGGATCGGCACAAGCTGTTGCCAATACAGCAGCGCCACCGTGCCGGTAAGCAGTATCCGGCCAATTTCGATCCAGCGTTCCCGTGTCATCAGGTCGCGCCAGGTCGCACCGTCTTCCCGGGGTTCAACTGCCTCACTCATCGTAACGCTGCCTCCTGTCGCTTCATTTTTCCGTTCGCCCGATAGAGGCTCCCGTTTCCCGCACCCTGAGGGGACATTTCGCCGCGAGCGCGGGGGCGAGCGCCCGCGGCGTGGTTCAGACCTCAAGGGGCAGGCCCGAACCAATCTCGATTTTAAGCACCGGAGCGAAAGCCCTTCCTGGCGCGACGCCTGGGTGCAGTTGACGGCCTGCGGAGCGCAAGATGCCGCGCGAGCAAGCGGTCCTCGGCCCTGAGCAACGAACCGAAAAGTCGCTTCGCACCTTTGAGCGGCAGCAAGGATAAAAGCCCCGTGCAGCGGAAACTGTGGACCACGCGCGCGCCTGGGGGGATTGCAGAGAGCAGGTAGCTTTCCTCCAGTGCGAAAAGCTTTCCCAGACCGAAGCGCAGGGCAAAGCACCGCTGCTCATCTACCGTTACAATGCGGGCATCGACGGTTCGGAAAGGCGCATTGCCTGTCTTCATGCGGAACGAATAATCGACCTTTGTATCCGACGTCAGCGAACCGGTTATTCTGACGAAAGGATGCCAGCGAGGGTAATCGTCAAACCTCGTGATGGCGGTCCAAACCCGCGGAAGCGACGTGTGGATGACGGTTTCATTCTCGACGGTGAACATGGCTCAGCTCCCGACGTCTCGACGGCCTTTTCAGGCTTGATCGTCGCGCGCGCCGAGCAATGTCTCGACCGGCGCGATCGTGATGAGCCCGATGCTACGTATGGTGTTGATCTCCGTCACGAACGTCCGAAGGCGCTCGTCTTCGTCGACGATTTCAACGACCAGGGGATCATTGCGATCGAGGAAGCCAGAGGCATGAATCAGTTTGGAATGCCCGAAGCCGACACGCCCGTTCAGGACCGTCACTCCAAGCAGTTTATGCGCTTTCGCCTTCTCCAGAATCACCTCGAACACGGGACGGTCGCCGCTCATCGCCAGTTCATCGGTGAAGATACGGAGCAAGGAATAGGATTTGGCTGTCATAACGCTGTCCTCTCTTCGTTTCGTGTCGAGGGGCCGACGACGTTTGCGGTTCGCCGCCGGCCCCTCTTGCTAGTTGGCCGGCAAGGGCTCATGCGGCTCTGCGCGCTCATCCCTTTGCCCGCGCCCGGCCATGTAGCGGGACATGAGCGCAGTGATCGCCGGCAGGACCAGCAGGGTGAGCGCCGTGCAGGTGATGAGGCCCCCGATCACGACTGTCGCGAGCGGACGCTGCACCTCGGCGCCGGTGCCCGTGGCGAGCGCCATCGGCACGAAGCCGAGGCTGGCGACCAATGCGGTCATCAGCACTGGCCGGACACGTTCCATCGCGCCGCCGATGATCGCTTCATCCTCATCGACGCCATCGTCACGCCGCTTTCGGATCGCGCTCATCATGACGAGGCCGTTGAGCACGGCGACGCCCGACAGGGCGATGAACCCAACCGCCGCCGTGATCGAGAAGGGTATGCCACGCAACAGCAGCGCAAACACCCCACCCGCCAGCGCCATCGGCACTGCCGAGAACACGATCGCCGCCGGCACGAAGCCGCCGAGCGCCATGTAAAGCAGTGCGTAAATGGCGAGGAAGCAGATCGGAACCACAATCAGCAGGCGCAAACGTGCCGACTGGAGGCTTTCAAACGTGCCGCCCCAATCGGTATACATGCCAGCGGGCAGATTGAGCTGGCCGATCTTCTCCTGGGCTTCGGTGACGAAGCCCCCGAGATCGCGACCGCGCACATTGACCTGCACGACGACCATGCGCTTGCCGTTCTCACGGCTGATCTGGTTCAACCCTTGTGTGTAGCTGAACCGTGCCACCTCGCGCAGCGCGATCGAGCGCGCGACCTCGCCCGGTCCTGCGGGCAGCATGACCGGAATCGCGCCAAGCGTTTCCAGATCGTCGCGCTGCGCGTCCGGCAGTCGCACCACCACTGAGAAGCGCCGATCGCCCTCGAACAGCAGCCCGGCCTCGCGCCCGCCGAGCGCGGCGGCGACGGTGTTCGCCACCTCCTCGACCGACAGGCCGTAACGCGCCGCAGCCTGCCGATCGATCTTAACGTCGAAGGTCGGCGCACCCGATGTTTGCTCTGCGCTGACGTCACCGGCGCCCGGTATCGAGCGAAGGATACCGGCGATCCGGTTGGCCTGGGCACTCATCGCGCCGAGGTCGTCGCCATAGAGCTTGACCGCGACATCCGCGCGCACGCCGGCGATGAGTTCGTTGAAGCGCATCTGAATGGGCTGCTGAATCTCGGTGCGATTGCCGATCAGCGGCTTCATCCGTTCCTCGATTCGCTTAAGGATGTCCTCCTTCGACTTGACCTCGGCCGGCCACTCATCCTCGGGCTTGGGGATGACATAGGTGTCCGAGGCGTTGGGCGGCATCGGGTCGGTGCCAAGGTCGGCGTTGCCGTTCTTGGAAAAGACCAATGCCACCTCCGGTAGCGATTTCAGCGCATTTTCTATCTGAAGCTGCATCTGCGTCGACTGGTCGATTGAGGCCGAGGGCACGCGGAAGTTGGTAACGGTGATGTCCTTCTCGTCGAGCTGCGGCATGAACTCCTCGCCGAGCAGGCCGAAGGCGAATATCGCCGCCACGAACACGCCCGCGCCACTGGCGACAAACGGCAGTGGATGCGCCACCGCTTTGGTCAGGAGTGGCGCGTATTTCTCCTTGAACCAGCGGATCGGCTTCACCTCCGTCTCGCTGACCTTGCCGGTGATCACGAGCGCGATCATGGCGGGCACGAAGGTCAGCGACAGCACGAAGGCGGACGCGAGCGCCACCATCAGGGTGATCGCCATCGGCGCGAAGGTCTTACCCTCGACGCCCTGGAAGGTGAGCAGCGGCACGAAGACCAGGAAGATGATGAGCTGGCCATAGACGGTCGGCCGGATCATCTCCTGTGCGGCGAGTGTGGTTTCCTCCATGCGTTCGGATCGGGTAAGAAGCCGTCCTTCATGCTCCTGCCGCTCCGCAAGGCGTCTGAGCGCGTTCTCCACGATGATGACCGCGCCGTCGACGATCAAGCCGAAGTCGAGCGCGCCGAGACTCATGAGGTTTCCCGACACGCCGAGCCTGTTCATGCCGGTAGCGGTCATGAGCATGGTGATCGGGATCACTGCCGCGGTGATGAGCGCTGCACGGATATTGCCCAGCAGCAGGAACAGGACGACGATGACGAGCAAAGCGCCTTCGACGAGATTCTTCTCGACAGTGGCGATGGTGGCGTTGACGAGCTTGGAACGATTGTAAACGGGCTCCGCGAAGACGTCGGGTGGAAGTGCCCGGTTGATTTCCGTGAGCTTGTCTGCCGCGCTGGTGGCAACGATCCGGCTGTTGCTGCCGGTCAGCATCAGCACGGTCGAAATGACCGCCTCCGATCCCATGCGGCTGCCCGAGCCGGTGCGGACCGCGCCACCGATCTCGACGTGACCGACATCCTTCACACGCACCGGCACGCCGGCGCGCGTGGCTACGACCGCCTCCTCAATGTCCTGGATCGACTTGAGGCGTGCGTCGGCGCGGACAAGGAAACTTTCACCGGCCCGCCGAATGTAATTGGAACCGGCAGAGAGGTTGGCCCGCTCCAGCGAGTCTGCCAGCTCCGTGATCGAGAGACCATAGGAAGCCAGCGCATTGAGGTTGGGTTGGACGAGATACTGCTTCACATAGCCGCCGTTGGAATCGACGCCGGCCACGCCCTGCACCGTCCGCATCTGCGGGCGAATGATCCAGTCCTGCACCGTCCGCAGATAAGCCGCCTTGGCGAGTTCGGTCGTCAGCTTCTCGCCTTCGGGCGTGAGATAGCTGCCGTCCGACTGCCAGCCGGGCTTTCCGTTCTCGATCTTCACGCCCTTCCCGTCGGGATGGCGGAAGGCGACCGAGTAGAAGAAAATCTCCCCGAGGCCGGTGCTGAGCGGCGCCAGATTGGGCTGGACGCCGGCAGGCAGGCTATCCCTTGCCTGGGCGAGCCGTTCGGTCACTTGCTGCCGCGCGAAATAGATGTTGGTGTCGTCGGTGAATACCGCCGTCACCTGGCTGAATCCGTTGCGCGTCAGTGATCGGGTCAGGGTGAGGCCGGGAATACCGGCCAACGCGGTTTCGACCGGAAACGTGACCTGCTTTTCCATGTCGACGGGACCAAGCGTCGGATTGAAGGTGTTGATCTGCACCTGACGGTTGGTGACGTCGGGCACGGCGTCGATCGGCAGTTTGGTGATTTGCCATGCGCCGATGCCGACGATGATGAGGACGAGGAAGGCGACGAACCATCGCCCCCTCACCGAGAGGCTGAGGATACGCGCGATCATTCCGCCGACTCCTTTTCGAGTTCGGCTTTCAGCAGGAAAGCGTTGGTGGTGGCGATCGGCGTCCCGGCCTTGAGGCCGGAGACGATGGCAACGAGCCCGCCGCTGCGGCTGCCGGCCTGGACCGTCTGCGCCTTGAAGCCGTCACGGGTCCGAACGAAGACGACGGTGCGATCCCCGATCGTCTGCACGGCATCCTGCGGCACCATAACGCCATCTTTGACGGCACCGCCGCTCGCAAAAATGCGCGCCTGGACGAGCTGCCCCGGAGCGAGCAAGCCCGCGTCACCCTTCGGCTCGATGACGACGGTCGCTGCCCGGCTCTGCGGATCGATCACGCCGGTCGCGGACCGGACGCGGCCCTCGATGGTGCGGCCGTCGCTGACGGTGAGTTCGACGCGATCGCCTGTGCGCACGCGCCCGGCGTCTGCCGGAGGAATGCTGGCCGTGATTTGCAGACGGCGCGGATCGGCAACGCGGAACAGTTCGGTTTCCGCAGCGACGAACTGGCCGAGATTGGCGGGAGCCGACGTGATGCGGCCACTGACCGGGCTCACCACCGCGACCGAGCGGCCGTCTCTCGACACCCTTGCTGCGCCCGCAGCCGCGCTCGCCCGGCGGGCATCGGCCTGTGCGACGGCGAGATTCGCTTCGGCGGCTTCATAGTCAGCTCTCGGACTCACACCTTGCGCCAGCAAGCCCCGCTCACGCGCGAGCTGGCGGTTGGCGAGCGTGACGCGCGCCGCCGCCGCCGCCTGATCGGCGGCGATCGTCGAAGCATCCCGGCTCTCAACGAGAGCGAGGGTTTCACCTTGCCCGACGGGATCGCCGATCCGCTTGAAGATTCGGGTCACGGTGCCGGGCGCTCTTGCGGTCAACACCGCCTCGGCATCCGGCGTAGCTTCAACCGTGGCGGCGGCCGGGATCGCCGCGTCCAGTTCACCGGACGCGGCGGGAGCAATGCCGATCTGTGACGCGGCGATGCCCTGCTGCGATATGGCTATCGTATCGGTTGGTGCAGCCGAAGCTTGCGACTCCGTTTCTGCTGCCGGAGCAGAGGCGGAAGGCTGCGTGAGGCGCGCGGCACCGAAGCCGAGCGCGGCGGCGGCGACCAGCCCAAGGGCGGCACCGGCATAGAGGCGGTTCTTGTCGTTCATTGGACCGGTTCTCCGGTGATGGTGAGGCCCTGGAGACGGGCGAGATTGGCGCGGGCATCGAGGCGGGCAGCGGCAGCGTCGAGAACGACCCCGCGCGCAAGTCCCAGCCCGTGCCTTGCCGCGATGAGTTCGATCAGGGGCGACTTGCCGGACTCGTAGGCGATGCGAGCAAGCCGGTAGGTCTCGTCTGCCGTTCGCAGCGTCTGTTCGGCCGCTGCGACACGCGCGTCCGCCGCTTCGTTGAGGGCGACAGCGGCGCTGATTTCTGCTTCCAATTCTAGCAAGGTAGCATTTGCCCGCGCTTCCGCGCCGCGTAGCTCCGCCTGGGCGGCGGCAATGTTCCCGCGATTGCGATCGAACAGCGGAAAGGGGACAGTTATCCCCGCGATGATCGCATTGGCCTTGTCGACTTCCAAACGACGGACGCCGACTGACGCCGTCACGTCCGGCACTGCTTGACGCCGTGCCACGATCACACGATGCGCTGCCGCCTCTCGCTCAGCCTTGGCGGCGAGGTAAGGTGCGGTCTGCATCGGGTCCACGGGACCATAGCCGGACCGCGCCTCGAACCTTCCCAGGAGAGGTTCGGACAAGGTAGTGAACGGTGTCGTCTGACCAGCAAGCGCGGAAAGGCGCGCATAGGCGCCGACCCGCTCGGCCTTCGCCGTGTCCACGGATGCCCGTAAAGAATTGACCTCGGTCTCGGCCTGAAGGCTGCGCAGCCGCGCTTCCTTTCCAGCCCCAACGAGCGCGCGTGCAGCACGCAGGTCAGTCTCGGCCTCCTCGACTTCATCTTCCGCCAGAGTGATTCGTCGATCAGCGATCTCCGCCGCGCCGTAAGCGCGGGCAAGATCATAGGCATAGGCCAGGCGACCATCCCTGCTCCTGGCGCGAGCGGCTACGACTCCCGCTTCGCCAGCCGCAATGCGCGCGGAGCGTTTGCCGCCCAGCTCGATGACCTGGTTGAGTTGCAGTGTGCTCTCGGCCCGGTCGAAACCTCTATAGGGCTGTTGACCGGCGATGTTCTCGGTCATCACCCCAATGCTGGGATTGGGCCGTGCCCGTGCTTGCCGGGCCAGGCCCTCGGCGCGTTCGACATCTGCTTCCAGGATCACCTGACGCGGCGCTTCCTGTGTCTCGCGAAAGAGTTCTGCGAAAGGCGGGGCGGTTTGCGCGTTTACACTTGTGCACATCAGGCCGCCGGCCGCCGTGAACAGGCCAAACAGCGCCACGCGAACGCGCCGTTGGCCGATATAATCGGTCATTTGGATTTTCCTTGAGGTTATGCTTGCGGAACGCCGGTCGGCGCGCGGGCATCAGCCTCGTGGGGGACGCAGAAGGGCTTCCGGTAAAAGACCGCTGATGACGAAGTCTTTGGAAACGAACCAGTCGCCTGAAACGGCGAAGAAAGTAGCAGTCATGCCAGTGCTAGGCACGATGTCCGCCAACCCATGAATGACCGTGTGGGTCGCCTTATGAAGATCGACTTCCGGCATGGACGGACTATCGTCATCATGCTGGACAAGAGCGCTTTCGATCCTCGTCTCATCATGGCCGGCCATCGAACTGTGCCAAGCATTCAAGCCGAGCACGTTGAGCATCGCTAGCATGGCCAACAGCGCGCCAACGATGAGGTATCGATTGGCGGCTTTTGCATGAAGGACATGGCGTTGGCCGAGGCGCATCTTCTTTTTACTATCGGCAAATGCGCAAATCGGCAATCCCGACCTTCCCGCAAGACAGCGAACGGCCCTCATGCCCGCCTCGCCCAATGCGGGTGGAGATCGTCGATCATATAGGCGTGTGCGGCACCGTCGCCCGTATGATATAGACGAATATGCTCATGATCCTTCGGTAGATCGTCATGCTCGTGCGGCACGACATCGGGGTCGTCAGACGGCCAAAATAGCAAGGCAAAAATCGTGCCCGCACTTGCAAAAATCGCCATCGCACCGAACGCAGCGGTCATGGAGATATTGGCGCCGAGTTGACCAACCAGCGGATAGCATATCAGCCAGCATATGTGGCTGAGAGCAAACTGTGCGGCAAACAGCGCCGGCCTGTCTTCTGCATTGGCCGATCGTTTGAGCAACCGCCCCGAAGGCGTGACGCTCATCGAATATGCGATCCCCAGCACGACCCAACCAGCGAGCAACATGTGCCAGTACGAAGGACCGACCGGAACGGCGATACTGATCCAGGTCATTGCGCCGAGGCCCACAGACAGGGCGACAGCTGCACCGACCATAACCCTTCGATCATCGATCCTGTCGAGCAATCGGGGCAGAAGCAGGGCTGCGGCGATCGAACCCAGACCATAAGCTGCCAGAGTCAGCGCCACGTCGCGTTGGGCCATCCCGAGTAAGCTCTGGACGATGACCACGGTGTTGACGATTACCATAGAGCTGGCGGCGGCGGCGGACAAGGTAATCGCCAGCAGACCGAGCAAGCGCGGCGTCTGGAGGTAGATACGCATCCCGCGCGTGGTCTTGGCATAGAGGCTTTCCTGCCGATCTGCTGACCGCTCGGCGCGCGGCAGAATGACCGAAACGACTAGCAGCGCCGAACCGATGAAACCGATCGCCGTGCCGGAAAACAGCCAATGGAAATTGATCACGGTCAACAAGGCGGCCGCCAGCATCGGGCTGGTGATATTCTCCATGTCATAGGCGAGGCGCGACAGCGAGAGCGCGCGGGTATAGTCGCGCTCATCGGGCAGGACGTCGGGAATGGTCGCCTGGAAGGTCGGCGTAAATGCCGCCGAGGCAGCCTGGAGCACGAAGATCAGGACATAGATTTGCCAAATCTCGCTCACGAAGGGCAGGCAGATCGCAACGGCCGCGCGCACGAGGTCCAGAGAAACGAGCAGCGCCCTGCGCGGGACGCGATCAGCAAAGGCCCCGGCGATGGGCGCAATCCCGATATAGGCGACCATCTTGATAGCGAGAGCTGTTCCCAAGACAGCGCCCGCATTGCCGCCAGCGAGATCGTAGGCCAGCAAGCCGAGCGCCACGGTCGCAAGGCCGGTCCCGACCAGGGCGATGACCTGGGCGAGCAGCAGATGCCGGTAGGTTCGGTTCGCAAGAACGGCGAGCATGGTTTCCAACGAGTCGGGCATATCCCCCCAGGGGGATACTTGCCTTTATCCTCGTTGCGGTTAAAAGGTCAATAAAGGACTGGTGTCGATCGCTCTTTCGGTCGGTGGCATCATGATCAAATTCCTACCTGGCGGTCGGTGAACCGAAAACTACGTCTCGACAGCATGACCTTAGGTAACGATGATAAGAAGATGTCCCATCCCCATCCTCACTCGACCCATCCCGCAATCGTCAAACGCCTCAACCGGGCTACCGGTCATTTACGCAGCATCGTGGACATGATCGAGAACGGACGATCCTGCTCCGATATCGCCATGCAATTGCAGGCGGTCGAAAAGGCGATCGCGACCGCCAAGCGAACCTTGATCCAGGATCACCTCAGCCACTGCATCGGTGGCGATCCGGCGCACGGCGAAAAGGCGATGGCTGAGTTTCAAGCTATCTCTAAATATCTCTAACCGACGCAGCCGGGAAAGAACAGCGACGGAGCCATGTCCACACTGTTTTCAAGTCAAACATTCCGCCGCTTTCTGTTGGGCCTGCTCGCCTTTGCTGTGCAACTTTCCGCTTGTCAGGCTATTGCACGCCACGCCCCTAGTGCAACGCTCGCTGCGGAGGCAGAACGCCATGCCGAATTAAAGCAGCAATCCGCTGCCCACGGCCACATCCATGACGACGGCGATGATGGCGAGCGCGTGCGTGGCCATGTGCATGGGCATAACCCGGCCGACCATAGCCATGATACGCCTATCGGTGTTGCCCAGTCAGGCGTCGATCTCCCTCTTGTGCAACAGGGATGGCCACCTCAGGCCGGACCGATATTGAGCGGCCGCAACAGCGACCCTATGGACCGCCCCCCGGAGTACCTGTCCTCGATGTGACCGCGACGCCGCGCCAGCGCGGCAATTCACATAGATAGACAGGTATTCTCATGATACAGGCTTTTACTGAGCCGGCGCACGGACGACGTGCGTCCTCCCGGCTCCTATTGTTATTGTTCTTGACCGGGCTGAGCCTCGTTCTTTGGACCGGCACCGCCTTCGCCCATGCCGTCGCCGAAGGCGATAAGGGCTATATCCAGGAGATCAGCGGGGTTCACCTGCTGGAGTTTATGTATCTCGGCGCCAAACATATGGTGACGGGATACGATCATATTTTATTTCTGTTCGGGATCATCTTCTTCCTCTATCGGATGAAGCATATCGCGATCTATGTCAGCCTGTTCGCGATCGGCCATTCGACGACCATGCTGCTGGGCGTTTTCTTCGACTTCGGCATCAACAGCTATATTATTGACGCGATCATCGGCTTTTCGATCGTCTATAAGGCGCTCGACAACCTTGGGGCGTTCCAACGCTGGTTCGGCTTCCAGCCGAACACCAAGGCTGCAACGCTGATATTCGGTTTCTGCCACGGCTTCGGCTTGGCGAACAAGATCATCGACTATGAGATTTCTCCCGACGGCCTGCTGCCTAACCTGCTGGCCTTCAATGTCGGCGTCGAACTCGGTCAGTTGCTCGCGCTCGCCGCCATTCTGATCATCATGGGCTTCTGGCGCCGAACGCCGAGCTTCTGGCGTCATGCCTACACCGCCAACGTCGTGATGATGACCGCCGGGTTCGTGCTGATCGGATATCAGCTCACCGGCTGGGTCGTCGCCTGATCAAAGGATTTGAACCATGTATAACTCGCCCATACCCTCACAAGCCGAACTGCCGTCATCCGGCCAGCTTATCCGTTCGACCGTGATCGCTGCCGTGACAGCCGTCGCGCTCCTCGTCACGATCGTGCTCCCGGCCGAATATGGTGTCGATCCTACCGGAATCGGCCGCGCGCTCGGTTTCACTGATATGGGGGATATAAAGCGCCAACTCGCCGAAGAGGCCGAAGCGGACAGGAAAGTTGATACCGCCGCGAATGATGCCAGAAGCAGGGCCATCATCGAGGCCGCTGCATCAGGAAGAACCATCGCCCCTGGGCAGAGCGCCGACGCCCCGCCCGCAGTCGACGCTGCGCCGGGCCGGACTGATCGGATGAGCGTCACTCTGAAACCCGGCGAGGGTGCAGAGGTGAAGCTCGTGATGAAACGAGGGGAAAAGGCGAGCTTCGTCTGGACCGTTCAAGGCGGAGCCGTGAATGTCGACCTCCACGGTGACGGCGGCGGACAATCGATCAGCTACGAAAAGAAGCGCGGCCTTTCCAGGGGCGAAGGCGTAATTACGGCTGCGTTTAACGGCAATCATGGTTGGTATTGGCGCAATCGGGGTGATGCCGAAGTGACCGTGCTTCTGGAAACTCAAGGCCAGTATGCCGACATAAAGCGGCTAATCTAGCGCATAAAAACAGAGTGCCTTCCTTGGGATTCTACAGCCGATACCGAGTTATACTCGGTATCGGCCATTCAGATTGTACTGACCATGTCGGATTGAAGAAATAGATATGCCTTTCGACATTCGCCAACTTCGCTACGCCATCGCCGCGGCGGATCATGGCAGCTTCTATCGCGCGTCCAGGGTGCTGGACGTGGAGCAGTCGACGTTGAGCCGGGCCATCCTGAAGCTGGAGCGGGTGATCGGCGGACGGATTTTCAACCGCTCGCAGGGCGGCGTCAGCATGACGCTCGCCGGCGCGCAGTTCATCCGCGCGGCGCGGTCGATGGTGGCGAACGCGGACAAGATGGTGGCAACGATGCGGGCGGCGGGCCAGGGCCGCGCGGGGGGACTTATGATCGGACACAACAGCGCGATCTCGGCCGGCCATCTGCGCGCCACCATACTGGGCTGGCGAGCGGCAAATCCCGATGTCGAGATCGACGGCGTGGAAGCCGACCGGGGCGCGCTGCTCGCGGGGCTCGATACGGGCGAGATCGATATCGCGGTCCTGGTCGGCGAAGCGGGCCATGCCGGATTCCGGCGTGAGGGGTTGTGGAACGAGCGTGTCATGGCCGCGTTGCCGGCAGATCATGCCCTTGCCGCAAGCGAGGCCGTTCATTGGACCGATTTGCGGCGCGAGCGCTTTCTGCTGCCTGCCGCCGATCCCGGCCCGGAAATCCGCGACCTGCTGCTCGGCCGCCTGATGATGGCGGGCGAGCCTCCCGATATCAGGATGCATCAGGCCAGCCGCGAGGCGATCCTGAGCGTGCTGGGCGGCGGTCTGGGCGTGTCGATCGTCTGCGAGGGCGCGACGGGCGCTCGCTATCCCGACGTCATCTATCGCCCCGTCCAGGGCGAGCAGGGACCGGCCTTCATCAACTATTCGGGCTACTGGCGAAAGGACAACGCCAATCCCGCGCTGAGGCGTTTCCTCGCCTTCGTGCGCGACCGCTATGCGCTGTCCTTCGACATCCCGTGACCGCGCGAGACAGTGACATGCGACGTTAACAGGCGGGATCGCAACCAACGGCCGGCCTGATTTGCAACCGGAGAAAGGAGCCGTCATGACGCAGGGAAAGACACTCATCATCGTGCTGGTCACGCTGATCGTCGGGTTCGGAGCGGGTTTCGTTCTGCGCCCGGTGATCGCGCCGGCCGAACCGGCAGCAGCGGTCGCGAGTCCTGTGCCCGTCGCCGCGCCCGCGGAGCCGCGCGGCAAGCAATATTTCGCGGCGCATCTCGACGAGGCCCGGCAGGTTCTGACACAGTGCGCGGAAGGCTCGACGCGCGGCGACGAATGCTTCAATGCCGAGATGGCCGTGACCGAGGCGGAGGGCCGAGCGCGGCACAAGAAGTTCTTTGGCAATTGACCACGCGAACGGGCTTTCAGTCCCCCTGCGCGCGATGCCGGCGAAAGGCGCGGTCGGTGGCCATGAACCGCTCCAGCATCGGCGCGATCAGGCGCGCGGGCGGGATCGGGCTGCCCTCGCCGAGAATCTCGCCGTAGCGCCGTAAATCCTCGAACAGCGGCGCGGGCAGTTCCACGGCGAGCTTGACGGGCTTGTCCTCGGGGATCTGCCCCAGCTTGAGTTTGGTCATCGCGTTGCTCCGATGGGTTCGAGGATCAAATCTCTCGTCAGGACGACCCTGAGCGGATGCCCCGGCCGGATGGTGAGCGTCGGCTGCACATTGAGCTGCCGCCGCACGACCTGCTGTCCGGTCTGGTTGATGGTGTCCTGCGATCCCCGCCGAAGCGCGCGGGTGAGGTCGTCCTCGCTGTCGGCCCCCAGCTCGGCGCCGACGCCGAGCAAGGTCGAGACGGCGGCGGCTTTCAGCAGATTGCCCCAATGCTGATTGACGCGACCCTGTAGCCCCGCAAATCCCGCGGCGTCCGTTCCGGGCTGGCGCTCGAGAACGATCGAGCGCCCGTCCGGCATGATGAGGCGGTCCCAGGAGAGCAGCACACGCGTCTGCCCCGCGGCGACCTCGCTGTCATATTCGCCGATCAGCCGTGCGCCCTGCGGAATGAGCAGGATGCGCCCGGTGATGCTGTCATAGACGTTCTGCGTCACCTGGGCGGTGATCTGGCCGGGAAGGTCGGAACGGATGCCGGTGATCAGCGCGGCGGGGATGATGCTGCCGGCCTGGACAATGTTGGGCGAGGCCGGCGCGGTCAGCCGCTCGGCGCTGACAGTGCGCTGATTGGTCGCTTGCGCCATGAACGCCCGCTTGGCGGCTTGGTCGCCCTGCGCAGCCTCTGACGGTTGCGGAGCTGCGGCCTCCGGCGCTGCGATGGCGAGGCTCGGCAAGGACGGCATCGCACCGGTCCCGGCGCTGCTTCCGCCGAGGAACACCATGCTGGTGCGGGCTGCATCGCGTTCCTGGGCGATGCGCTGGCGAGCGGCTTCGGCGGCCTGGATGCGCGGATCGGGCTGCGCGCCGACCGGTGGCACGGGCACATTCTCCCCGCGCTGCTGCGCCGAGACGATCGGGCCGCCGAGATCGCCGGGAAGCCTGGGGCCGAGCTTCGGGACCTGGCCGTAATCCTTCGGCCCCGAGGTGATGGTCTCGGATGCGGCGCGGCTGTCGGTATTGTAGAGTTCCTTCGCCGCCTGTTCTCCTTTGGGCGCGAGCGCATACCAGAGCGAGCCGCCGATACCGAGCCCCGCGACCACGCCGAGCGTCGCCAGCGCCTTCCTCGAAAGGCGCATGACGCGCGGCGCAGGCCCGCGAAGCTGAAAGGCGGCGGGGTTCGCGGATGCGGGTTGGGGGGATGCCTGCGGCGCTGGCTGGACGGGCGTATTGGTGGGATCGGCCATCACCGCCCCCTGCGGGACGTGTCCGCGCCGTCGCGCACGATTCGCACGCGCCGCTCGGTGCGCTTGTCGCTCAGGCGCAATTCCGCGCTGGCGAACAGGCGATCGACCACCATATAGCGCCCCTGCACGCGGTAATTGACCAGCTCGGCGTCGCCAGCCGCGCCGGTCACGAACAGCGGCGGCATCTCGCCCTGCGAGATCCCGGCCGGGAACTCGATGAACACCTGCGCGGAATCGTCGAAGGCGCGCACGGGCTTCCACGGCACGCGGTCGCCCTCGATCCGGTAGCGGAAATTGAGCGCCGCGATGTCGATGCCGGTGGCGACGGGGGCCGAGGCGGCAGCGGCGGCGTTTGCGCCGCGCAGGGCGATCAGCGCGTCCTGCGGATAGGTCCACGACACCGACGCCATATAGGTCGAGGCCGTCGCGCGCAGTTCGATATGATAGGTGCGCCGGTCGGTGTTGATGACGAGGTTAGTGAAAATGTCGGGCCGCGTGGGCTTCGCGAGGATATGCACGCGCGCCGTCGCGCCGCTGCCGCTCACCGTGTCGCCGATGATCCAGCGCACGGTGTCGCCGGCCGCGACCGGCCCCGGCCCGACGAGCTGCTCGCCCTCCTGAAGCGCGATGTCCGTCACCTGGCCGGGCGCGGTATATACCTGATAAAGCGCGCCTTCGGTCCAGGGATATTGCTGGATGGCGTTCACATAGCCGTCGCGGGTGGGTTGCACGCGGGCGGCCGCGTTCGCGGCCCCGACGCGGCGGCGCGGATCGGTCGCTTCTCGCGGCGAGGCGCTTTGCGTGACCGGCTTCAACTGGCCCGGAAGCGGCAGCGGTTCGGGGATAGTCACCACCTCGACCACGCGTGGCGGTTGTGCGGCCGGCGTGGCCGCGATCTCGCGCGGTGGATCATCGTAAGCGATGCTCGGCGCTTTCGCCGATGAGGTGGCGCAGCCGGCCAGCGCGGTTGCGGACAATAACATAACCGCGCTGGCGGCATGGCGGGCGGACATGCGTGTCATTGCGACAGCTCCTTGCTCCAGTTGAGGGCGTTGACGAACACGCCGAGCGGGTTCTTGCGCAGCGCGTCGGGGGTGCGCGGGGTCTGGACAACGACAGTGAGGATCGCCGACCAGCGGGTCGTCTCGGCGAGACTGCCGTCCTGATAGCGCCGCTCGATCCAGGCGACGCGGAAGCTGTCGCCGGAGGCACGGATCACGCTGGAGACGTCCACCGCGACCTGCACCTTGCCGACCTGTGCGATCGGATCGTTGGCGCGCGCGTAGTCGTTGAGCGCCAGTGCGCCCTTGTCGGTCGTGAAATCGTAAGCCCTGAGCCAGTTCTGCCGGACGATGACCGGATCGGCCGGGATCGCCCTGACCTGCTCGATGAACCGGGCGAGATGGAACGCGATCTGCGGATCGGTCGGGCGGTAGCCGGTTTCGGCGGGAGCGACGGCCTGCGCTTCGCCGAGCCGATCGACCTGCACCACCCAGGGCACGATATGGCCGCGGGCGGATTGCCAGACGAGTCCGGCCGAGAGCCCACCGGACAGGGCGAGCGCGCCGAAGAAGGCAAGGCGCCAGTTCTTCGCCTGCACGCGGGCGGAACCGATGCGGTCGTCCCAGACCTGCGCGGCGCGCTGGTAGGGCGTCGCGGGTTCGGGGGTCTGGCCGTAGCGGATGGTGGGTCGTCGGAACATTTTCGGATCACTCCCTTTCCTTGACGTCGGGACCGCCGCCGCCGCCGTGGCTGTCGCCGGCCTTCATCGTGTGAGCGAGGACGGTCGCGCCGTGGGTCGCGGACTGGCGCTGCTTCATGGCCGAGGCCCATGCGGGCGGCGCGGAAGCCGGGGCTGCCGGCGATGCCGCGGGCGCGGGACTTCCCGATGCGGGAGCGACGCCCAGCCCGGCGCGGGCGCCTGTGCGGAAGTTGTCCTTCATGGATGCGCTCGCCTTGCCGGCCATCCGGCGCAGCGGCGAGAGCGCGGCATTGACGGCGCCGGTCGCCGCCGTCTGTCCGACAGCGGCCATGCCGCCCGCCACAGCGCCCGCGCCGCTCCTGCCGAGCGAGCCGACGCTGTAGGCGCCCGCCGCGCCGCCCGCCATGCGCGCGCCGCCTTGCGCGGCTGCCGCACCCATCCGCCCGGTCGCGCCTATGGTCGAGGCGGCAGCGCCGACGCCGAGCTTCGCGGCGGCGGCGCCACCGACCAGCGCGCCGCCCGCCGCCAGCACGGTGCCGGCCGCCGCGCCCGCGCCGAGCTGCGGCCCGCCCGAGACGATCCCGTTGGCGATGCCGGGGCCGAAGATCGACAGGCCGAGCAGCGACAGCGCGCCGAGCGCGATCGCCAGAACCTGCCGCGCGTCGGGTTCGGGACCGACCGTCGCCGTGAACGTGCTGAACAGGGTCGTGCCGATCCCGGTGATGACCGCGAGCACCAGCACCTTGATCCCGCTGGAGACGATATGGCCGAGCACTTTTTCGGCCATGAACGCGGTGCGGTTCCAGAAGGCGAAGGGCAGCAGGACGAATCCGGCCAGCGTCACCAGCTTGAACTCGATCAGGGTGATGAATATCTGGATGGCGATAATGAAGAAGGCGAGGACGACGATCAGATAGGCGAGCAGCAGCACGGCGATGATCGCGAGATTGGCGAACACCGACCAGAGGCTGTTATAGGCCTCCATCGCGTCGATCAGTGGCTGCGCCGCATCGAGACCCTTTGCAGCGATCGTGCCGGGCTTCATGAACTCCGCGAGGCTGAGGGCATCGCCACTCGCCTTGAGCCCCAGCCCCGCGAAGCTGTCGAACAGGATCGTCGCCAGTGTCTGGAAATTGCCGATGATGAAGGCGAAGGCGCCGATATAGAGGGTTTTCTTGACCAGCCGCTGGATCACGTCCTCATCGGCGCCCCAGGCCCAGAACAGCCCGGCGATGGTCACGTCGATCGCGATAAGGGTCGAGGACAGGAAGCCGACCTCGCCGCCGAGCAGGCCAAAGCCGCTGTCGATGTAGCTGGTGAAGGTGTCGAGGAAGGTATCGACGATCCCGGTGTCACTCACGGCGCGGTGCTCCCGGCCTGATCGGCGGGGACAAAGGGGCCGGGAAGCTCCGGCCGGATCGCCTCGTCAGCCCGGCTGCCGTCGCTGTCATATGCGGCGGGAAGCGCAGGATGCTCGCCCGGCGCGGGCGCGTCGGCATCCTTGCCGAAGAAGCGGCGGCGCTTTTCCGCCCATGCCGCCTCGCAGCCGGAATCCGGCATGGTGAGCGTGGCGCAGCGTTCCAGTTCGCGCGCCAGCCGCTTCTCCTGCTCTCCTTCTTCAAGGACGGGCAGGACGGCTTCAAGCTGCGGTTCATGCGGTTCGCGCGAGCCCGCGAGCGCCACGGCCAGCATGATGCCGCCGAGCGCGGCGACACCGGCGATCTTTGCATTGCGCGACATGCGGCTTCTCCTGTCAGTCGCGGCCGAAGAAGCGGCGGAAGCGTTCGCGCCCCTCCGCCTCGATCGCGGCCTGCCGCGCGGCGTCGAGCGACTGCGCCCGTCCCTGCGCCGCGACGGCGGCGGTGAGGTCGGCGAGCTGCTGCGATTGCAGGGCGAGAAGCTGGTTGCCCGCCTGCGCGGCCTGGAGCGCGCCGGTCGCCGACTGACTGGCCGAGACCAGGCTGTTCATCGTGGTGCGCGCGCCCTCGATATTACCGACGACGCCGGCCTGCACCTGCAAGGAGTCCTGGAACGCGCCGACGCTGTCCTCCCAGCGCGCGTTCGCATTGGCGATCATCTGGGCGTTGGTGCCGGTGAGCGCGGTGCCCTTGTAACGGTCGGTGAAGGCGCTCTGGATGTCCCGGACATCGTAGGCGATGCGCTGGGCCTGCCTAAGCAGCTGCTGCGTCTGCCGGACCTGCTGCTGGAGAACGTCGACCGTCGAGAGCGGCAGCGAAGCGAGATTGCGCGCCTCGTTGATGAGGCTCGTCGCCTGCTGCTGAATTTGCTGAATCTGGTTGTTGATCTGCTGGAGCGACCGGGCGGCGGTCAGCACGTTTTGGGCGTAATTGGTCGGGTCATAGACGATCCCGCCGAACTGGGCGTGCGCGGGCGTCGCGGCGGTGGTGCCGATCATGCCGGACGTGGCGATCGCGCCGGCCAGCATGGCGCGGCGCAGGATGGTGGCTTTCATGGGATCATGTCCTTCAAGGCAAGGGGGAGCTGGCCGGTATCTTCCCGGTTTCCGGCCAGCGGATCGGGTTGAGGTTCGGGAAGAAGCTCGACCGCCCAGGCGCAGCCGCGGTGACGCAGCCATTCGGCCGCGAAGGCAGGCGCGCCATGCGCCTCCACCAGCTCCGCGATCCGGCGCTGATCGGTCTTGGAAGAGGCGGCGGCGAAGGCCAGCGCGACCTCGCCAAGCCCCAGCTCGAACAGGCGGTTGCCGCGCCTTGACTGGCAGTAATAATCGCGCTTCGGCGTCGCCCGGCTCAGGATTTCGATCTGGCGGGCGTTGAGCCCGAACCGCTCGTAGATCACCGCGATCTGCGGTTCGACCGCGCGTTCGTTCGGCAGGAATATCCGGGTCGGACAGCTCTCGACGATGGCGGGCGCGATCGTGCTGCCCTCGATCTGCGCGAGCGACTGGGTGGCGAAGATGACGCTGGCGTTCTTCTTACGCAGCGTCACCAGCCATTCCGAAAGCTGTTTGGCGAACGCGGGCGATCCCAGCGCCAGCCAGCCCTCGTCGATGACGATGAGCGTCGGGCTGCCGTCGAGCCGCCCCGCGATGCGGTGAAACAGGTAGGACAGGACGGCCGGGGCCGCGCCGCTTTCCATCAAGCCTTCGGTCTCGAACACCTGAACGGTGGCCTCGCCAAGCCGCTCGGTCTCGGCATCGAGCAGCCGGCCCCATGCTCCGCCCACGCACCAGGGCGCGAGCGCCTGCTTGAGCTGCTGGCTCTGGAGCAGGACGGCAAGGCCCGTCAGGGTCCGTTCCGCGATCGGCGCGGTGGCGAGCGAGGTCAGCGCCGACCAGATATGCTCCTTGGCCTGCGGGTCGACGGTCACATTCTCGGATGCGAGGATCGCCGCCAGCCATTCGGCGGCCCAGGCGCGTTCGGCTGGGTCGTCAATATGGGCGAGCGGTTGGAGCTGCACGCCGTCCCCGGCCTCGTCGGCGAGCATCCCGCCGAGATCCTGCCAGTCGCCGCCCATACCGATCGCAGCCGCGCGGATGCTGCCGCCGAAATCGAAGGCGAAGACCTGCGCGTTCTCGTAGCGGCGAAATTGCATCGCCATCAGTGCAAGCAGCACCGACTTGCCGGAGCCGGTCGGCCCGACGATGAGGGTGTGCCCGACATCGCCGACATGAAGGGAAAACCGGAACGGGGTCGAGCCTTCGGTCTTGCCATAAAGCAAGGGGGGCGCACCGAAATGCTCGTCCCGTTCCGGCCCCGCCCATACTGCTGACAGGGGGATCAGGTGGGCGAGATTGATGGTGGAAATCGGAGGCTGGCGGACGTTGGCATAGGTGTGGCCGGGGAGGCTCCCAAGCCACGCCTCGATCGCGTTCATGCCCTCGGGGATCACGGTGAAGTCGCGACCCTGGATGACCTTTTCGACCAGCCGCAGCTTTTCAGCCGCAATGGCGGGATCGCGGTCCCACACCGTCACGCTGGCGGTGACATAGGCCATGCCGGCGTAGTCGGCGCCCAGCTCCTGCAAGGCAGTGTCGGCGTCGGCCGCCTTGTTCGAGGCATCGCTGTCGAGCAGCGTCGATGCCTCGTTGGTCATCACTTCCTTGAGGATCGCAGCAACGCTTTTGCGCTTGGCGAACCATTGGCGGCGGATGCGGGTCAGCAGCTTCGTCGCGTCGGTCTTGTCGAGCATGATCGCGCGGGTCGACCAGCGATACTCGAAGGCGAGCCGGTTCAGTTCGTCGAGCAGGCCGGGGAAGGTGACGCTCGGGAATCCCGTGATCGTCAGCGTGCGCAGATGATGGTCGCCGAGTTTCGGCTCCAGCCCGCCGGTCAGCGGCTCGTCGGCGAGCAGCGCGTCGAGATGCATCGGCGTTTCCGGCACGCGCACGCGCTGGCGCCGGGTCGAGATCGTGCTGTGCAGGTAAGTCAGCGTCTCGCCGTCATCGAGCCAGCAAACCTCGGGCACGAAGCCCTCGACCAGATTGAGCACCCGGTCGCTGCGATCGGTAAAGCTCTGGAGCAATTCCCACGGATCGACGCCCGTGCCGGAACGGCCTTCATAGAGCCAGGTTTCGGCGCGGGCGGCGTCCTCGGCCGGTGGCATCCAGAGGAGCGTCAGATAATAGTCGCTCTCGAAATGCGCGCCTTCTTCGCGAAACTGTTCGCGCCGCTCCATATCGACCAGCGCCGAGACCGGATCGGGAAAGTCCGATTCCGGATAGTCGAGCGCGGGCGTGCGCTGCGCTTCGACGAAGATTGCCCAGCCCGAGCCGAGACGGCGCAGCGCATTGTTGAGCCGCGCCGTGGTGGCGACCAGCTCGGCTGGCGTGGCGGAATCAAGGTCCGGTCCCCGAAAACGGGCGGTGCGCTGAAAGCTGCCGTCCTTGTTGAGAACGACGCTTGTCCCGACCAGCGCGGCCCAGGGCAGGAAGTCGGCGAGATGCGCGGCGCCGTTCCTGTATTCGCGCAAGCTCATCATGGCTGCATCCATGTCGGGTAGCGGAGGTGGCGGCGGGCCACGTCGACGAACTGGGGATCGCGCCGCGCGGCCCATACCGAGAGCGCATGGCCGATCGCCCATATCGCGAGGCCGGCGATCCAGAGGCGCAGGCCCAGCCCGATCGCGCCTGCCAGCGTCCCGTTGACGATGGCGAGCGAGCGCGGGGCGCCTCCGAGCAATATCGGCTCGGTCAGCGCCCGGTGGACCGGCGCGAAGTAGCCCGCGATGGGCTCGCCATGATCGGCCGCGCCGGTCATGCGACCATCGCTCCGCCACCGAAGGAAAAGAACGAGAGGAAGAAGCTCGACGCGGCGAACGCGATCGACAGACCGAACACGATCTGGATCATCCGCCGTGCCCCGCCCGACGTATCGCCGAAGGCCAGGGTCAGCCCGGTCACGATGATAATCATCACCGCGATGATCTTGGCGACCGGCCCCTCGATGCTTTCGAGGATAGACTGGAGCGGCGCCTCCCACGGCATCGACGATCCGCCCGCATGGGCGGGCATCGCGTAGAGCAGCCCGGCCGCGGTGATGCCGATATGGCCGAGGCGGTCGAGCACGGTGCCGCCGAGCAGGCGGCCCTTCATGGTCCTGAGAGGCGTGGCGTCGTTGGTCATGGCAGGTCTCCGGTCTGGGGGGTGGTGAGCGGCGTGAGGCGGTAGTCGCCGGTCGCGGCGTCGAGCCCTTCGACGCGGGCCAGCTCGGCGAGGCGGCGGCCGTGCCCGTCGCGGACGAGCACGGCGATCAGGTCGATGGTCTCGGCCAGCAGCGCGCGCGGGACCGTGACGACGGCCTCCTGAATGAGCTGCTCCATACGGCGCAGCGCGCCGAGCGCGGTTCCGGCGTGGATCGTGCCGATGCCGCCCGGATGGCCGGTGCCCCAGGCTTTGAGGAGATCGAGCGCCTCGGCGCCGCGCACCTCGCCGATCGGGATGCGATCAGGGCGCAGGCGCAGCGAGGACCGGACGAGATCGGACAGCGAGACGACGCCATCCTTCGTGCGCATGGCGACGAGGTTCGGCGCGGCGCATTGCAGCTCCCGCGTGTCCTCAATCAGGACGATACGGTCGGTGGTCTTGGCGACTTCCACCAGCAGCGCATTGACCAGCGTGGTCTTGCCACTGCCGGTGCCGCCCGCCACGAGGATGTTGGCGCGAGCGGCGACGCCATCGCGGCATGCCGCCGCCTCGGCCGCCGACATGATCCCGGCGGCCGCATAGTCGTCGAGCGTGAACACCGCGACGGCGGGCTTGCGGATGGCGAAGGCCGGGGCCGCGACGACGGGCGGCAGCAGCCCCTCGAACCGCTCGCCCCCTTCGGGCAGCTCGGCGGAGACGCGCGGGGACCGGGCATGAACCTCGACGCCGACATGATGCGCGACCAGGCGGACGATGCGCTCGCCGTCAGCGGCGGCCAGCGTCATGCCGGTGTCGCTGATGCCCTCGCCGAGCCGGTCGACCCACAGCCGTCCGTCCGGGTTCAGCATCACCTCGATCACGGCGGCATCGTCGAGCCAGGCCGCGATCGACGGCCCCAGCGCCGTGCGCAGCATCCGCGCGCCGCGCGTGTTCGCTTCGGATCGGATCGGCTGGACGGACAAGAAACGGCCCCTGAATTAGGCCGGGCGAACCGCCGCCCGGCGTCAGGGGCACATCAAGAGAGACAGGAAATCGCGCGAGGCAACAACTATGTCAGGGCGTAGTAGTGACGGCGGCAGATAAGTGCGCGTTGCGGTCTGACGCTTTCAGCACCGCTCTCCGCCCGCGCTATTTCGTGAAGATACCTGGCCGATTCGCGCATGGCCGGCCCCGGCTGGTTCGCTGCACTGTCATGTGTCGGTGGAGCCGCCGTCACGACCTGCAATATCCTCCGGTATTTCGTCGAGCAGGCTCTTGCCGCTGGCGTAGCGGCGGCCCAGCGTCTCGACAAAACCCTCATAGCGCTTGCGGCCCTTGACCTGGGCGGCCGCCTGATCCTCGTCGGGCAGCGGCGGCGTCACCGCCAGCCAGAAGCGGACGAAAAGCGCCAGTGCCTCGGTGGTGAGGCCGGTGTTGCGTTCGAGCCGCTGGACCTGCCGCGAAAGCCGGTCGAGCCTTCGGGCGAAGGCCGCCTCCATCCGGTCGGCGCCGTCCGGCGACATCCAGGAGGTGACGGCGGCTTCCACGATCGCCGAGCGCGAGATGCGGCGGCGGATCGCCAGCTCGCTGACCTGACGGGCCAGCTTGGGCGGAAAATAGACGTTGAGACGCACGCGCATGGGAATCTCCTACATTTCGATGCCGTCGTCGGGATCGAGCGACGCCTGCCGCGCGACGCCCTGCATCCGCCGCCGTGCCGCCGCCTGGCGCGCAGCATCCTCGGGTTCGTCCTCGACGATGGAAAACTCCTGCGCGGGCGGTGCGGGCGTCGTCTCCTTCACGATGGCGACATGATCGGGAAGCTCGGGCTCGCGGCGCAGCCCGCTGTTGGCGGCATCCTCCTGGCGCCGGATGATTGCCGCGATCTCGGCGGGATCGGCCGAAGCGGCGAGCCCCGTCCAGTCGTCGGGACGGATTTCCCGAGGTGGCGATGCGGCCGGATCGGGCGGCGGCATGATCCGCGCGGCGAGACGGGGATCGGCGTAGTAAGCAGCCTTCTTCGCGCGGATGGGCTGGACGCCCGACACCATGACGATTTCCTCGTCGGGCGGCAGCTGCATGACCTCGCCCTGGGTCAGAAGCTGGCGGGCGGTTTCGGAGCGCGAGACCATCAGATGCCCGAGCCAGGGCGAGAGCCTGTGCCCGGCGTAGTTCTTCATCGCGCGCATCTCAGTCTTGGTGCCGAGCGCCTTCGACACGCGCTCGCCCGTCTTCTCGTTGTTGGTCGCGAAGCTCACCCGAACATGGCAGTTATCGAGGATCGCATTGTCCTGCCCGTAGGCTTTCTCGATCTGATTGAGCGACTGCGCGATGAGGAAGGATTTCAGGCCATAGCCGGCCATGAACGCCAGCGCGCTCTCGAAAAAGTCCAGGCGCCCGAGCGCGGGAAACTCGTCGAGCATCAGCAGCAGGCGATGACGCCTGGCGCCGCTCGGCAGTTCCTCCGTCAGCCGCCGCCCGATCTGGTTGAGCATCAGGCGGATGAGCGGCTTGGTCCGCGAGATGTCGCTGGGGGGAATGACGAGGTAGAGCGTCGCCGGCTGCTCGCCCGATACGAGATCCATGACGCGCCAGTGGCAGGCGCGCGTGACCCGGGCGACGACGGGATCGCGGTAAAGCCCGAGAAACGACATGGCGGTCGAGAGCACGCCCGAGCGTTCGTTGTCGCTCTTGTTGAGCAGTTCGCGCGCGGCCGAGGCCACCACCGGATGCACGCCGGCTTCGCCGAGATGGGGCGTCGCCATCATCGCGGCCAGCGTCTGCTCGATCGTCCGCGCCGGGTCGGACAGGAAGGCGGCGACACCCGCCAGGGTCTTGTCGGGCTCGGCGTAGAGAACATGCAGGATCGCGCCGACCAGCAACGCGTGGCTGGTTTTCTCCCAGTGGTTGCGCTTCTCCAGGCTGCCTTCGGGATCGACCAGCACGTCGGCCACGTTCTGCACGTCGCGGACTTCCCACTGGCCGCGCCGCACCTCCAGCAGCGGGTTGTAGGCGTCCGACGCCGCGTTGGTCGGGTCGAACAGCAGCACGCGGCCATGCTGCGCGCGGAAGCCCGCGGTCAGCGTCCAGTTCTCGCCCTTGATGTCATGAACGATCGCCGATGCCGGCCAGGTCAGAAGCGAGGGGATCACGAGGCCGACGCCCTTGCCGCTGCGGGTCGGCGCATAGCACAGCACATGCTCGGGGCCGTCGTGGCGCAGATAGGCGCGGCCCAGCTTGCCGAGCACCACACCGTCGTCGCCGAGCAGCCCGGCCGCACGCACCTCGTCCTCGGTCGCCCAGCGCGCCGAGCCATAGGTTTCCGCGTTCTTCGCCTCGCGTGCGCGCCAGACCGACATGGCGATGGCGACAGCGACCGCCACGAAGCCGCCCGACGCGGCGATCCAGGCGCCGGTCTGGAAGATGGCGGGCGCATAGGCGTCGTAGCTGAACCACCACCAGAAGAAGGCGTAGGGCGGATAGACCGGCCAGCCGAGCGCCGTGAACCAGGGTTCGCCAAGCTCGGGCTGATACGCCAGCGCCGCCGCGGTCCATTGTGTGGCGCTCCAGATCGCGGCGACCACGATCAGGAAGACGGCGATGATCTGGCCCCAGAGGATTTTGGTAGCGGGCATGAGAGTCTCCTTCTTTCAGGGGGCGAGGCCGCGCTTGCGGCCCAATGACCATCCGATGCCGCCGCCGTTGCGGGCGATGCCCGCGATCTGGCGCCCGAGCTGGCGTTCAAGGTCGTTCGACCAGGGGACGAGCCGGAAGCCCAACCCGTCGTCGATCATCGCGAAGCGACCGGAGGCGAGCGCGAGGCGCTGGCGGCATGTGCCGGCGACCTTGTCGCCGGGATTGGTAGGCCGGTAGGCGAGCCCCGTCCGGCCCGCGATCTCGGCACCTGTCGCGTCCAGTTCGCGGCGGCGAAGCGTCTCGATCAGGTTGCCTTGCAGGACCACGCGGTTGCCGAAGCGGCGGGCCAGTCCTTCGCGCACGAGATGGTCGGTGCGCTGGTCGAGCGCCCGCTGCACCTCCGATCCGAAGCCGGCGGCCGTCACTCCACGGCCGCGCTCGATCAGACGATGATCGAGCCAGGTCGCGCCTCTCGCCTTCACCTGAGCCGCGAGGTCGAGATCGGATCGCGTCGCCAGGAACAGGGACGGCTTCGGATCGCCCGGCCGGCCGACGGCGCGCAGCTCAACGATGCCGCCGATATCCGGGCTGCGATCCAGCGCCTCGATGCCCGGAAGCCGGACATGGTGGGTGCGCCCGTCGATGCCGTCGATCACGGCATAGGCCGAGCCATGCAGCTCGTCGTGCAACCCCTTGTCGATCAACCGGCCGACGATGGGCTTTTGCGGCGCTGCGCTGACGATCTCGTAAGTGTCGAGCGGGCGCTGCAGGCCGCGACCGTTCAGCGCCTTGCCGATCGTGCGGATGATGTCGCCGCGCGTGCCCAGCTCGCGCAACCTGGCTTGCGCATCCGACGCCAGTGCCCACTGACCGGGCGCGGCCTCGGCTGCGAGCCCCATAGTTTCCAGATGCTGCAAGCGGCCGATCATCAGGCGGCGGACCTGGGGATCGTCGAGTCCGGGCTGCTGGGGGCGCAAGTCGATGACGCCGAGTGCGTCCGCCGTGCGATCGATCTCGGCGTCGAGCCTGGTCCAGCGTTCGGCCGTTACCTCGCGTTCGAGCGCGCGCTGGATTTCATGCTCCGGTTTCGGACCCAGCTCGGCCCAGGCCAGTTCTTCGGCGCGCGAGCGCAGATTGTGGCTGATATAGTCCCGGTTGATGACAAGGTCGGCGCCATGGTCATCGACGCCGCGCACCAGCAGATGGACATGCGGGTTGTCGGTGTTCCAGTGATCGACCGCGACCCATTCGAGCCTGGTGCCGAGATCGGCTTCCATCTGGCGAACGAGATCGCGGGTATATTCGCGAAGGTCCGACAGGTCCGCCGCATCCTCGGGCGAGACGATGATCCTGAAATGATGCCGGTCGTCCTTGCACCGATCGGCGAAGGCGCGATCGTCGGCGCCATCGCCATTGGCGTCGAACATCCGCGCGGGCGATCCGTCGCGGGTGACGCCCTCGCGCTTGAGATAGGCGATGTGCGCGGACAGCGGCGCCCTCGGCCGTCCATTCCGGTGGAAACGGGTGACAGGGACAATCTTGACCAGCACGCGCCGGCCCGATCCGAACAGGCGGCTGCGTGCGAAGGACGTGCGGCCACGGCCGAAGTTCGATTGCCCGCGCTGGCGCGATCCGCCCCAGCCGGCCGTTCGCCGGCCTCCGCCGCTGCGCGCGGCGACGCGGAGCACCTGGACGACAAGTCCTTGCGCCTTGCGGCCCTGGCCGGCTCCCCTGTTCCTGACCTTGCCCGGCCGGACGCGGAAATCCTCGTCCTCGCTCACGGCCGGGCCGCTTTCCGCCGAAAATGGCCCATAGTGCCATTCGGCGCTTTGATTTTGCTGGCTTTTTTCTTCCGAGCGGCACGCTCGCCGACCGACGTACCCGCGCCAAATCGTTGAAAGACATAGGCTTTCAGCGAATTTGGGGCGCGCTTTCTATCTTGCCGTCCCTTCCTTCGGCTTTTTCCTGCCCTTCCAGGCACTTCCACCTTCCAACCGGGCAATCTGAAAACGGGGGCGGTCATGGCGCGCCGCTCGCCTCTCGACGTGCAGCCACCGTGCAATTCGGCCGCGGCGGCGCTGCAACGGGATCGCCCGGCAGCGCGAACTTGAGGCGCCAGGTTCGCCACGCTTCGGCGACGGCGCCGGTGCCGGGGAACAGGTCGTCGAGCGTGTCGTCGGGACGCGCGGCGACCGTCTCGAACGCCCAATGAGCGACCACTTCGGGTTTCGCGCCGGTAAGCCCACGGCGCAGCGTGATCGGGCATTCGATCCAGTCACGCAGGACCAGCCGCTTGCTTACGACCGGCTTGCGCGCGGGCTTCACGATGACGGGTTCCCACGCATAAGCGACCGGCACGTTGCGCTTGAACGCGGCAAAGCCTTTCACCCAGGCCATCCACCGCGCGCCGGTCTCGCGCACGAGCGGCGCGAGCACGGCGACCGATTCCGGCGTCGCGGCGGCATGCAAAATCCAGCCGTCATAGTCTCGCTGGAGCCGCTCGATCAGCGCGGGATGATCGACCTCGCCCGCATAGTCGGGATGATCGCGATAGAGATGCGCGCAGCCGATATAGGGCGGATCGGCATAGGCGATCTTCACGGCTGCCTCCGCCCCGACAGCGCGACGAACAGGCTGTTCGCGGGCGGTTCGACCGCAGCGCGCATGTCAGCCGCGCGTTCGCCGGACGACGTTTCCGGTGCGGCCGGATCGCCGTTCGGCCGCGCCGCGAACAATGCAGCCCTGCGCCATGCAAAAGGATCGGACGGCGGTGCGGCAGCAAGCCGGCTGTCGTCCGCGCCGCCTATGATCGACGCGAGCTTTGCGAGATAGGCGCGCGTCTCGGCGGGCAGCGGACGGCCGCGCGATAGATATTCGTCGTAGCGGCCCGGCCCCGCATTATAGGCCGCCAGCATTGCCATCGCGTTGCCGTAGCGGTCGTGCATCGCGCGCAGGTAAGCCGCGCCCGCCATGATGTTGTCGCGCACATCATAGGGATCGCGTCCCAGCCCGTGGCGCGCGCGCAAGCTCGCCCAGGTGCCGGGCATGATCTGCATGAGGCCCATCGCCCCGGCCGTCGAGACCGCGCGGACATCGCCGTTGCTCTCGACGCGCATCACCGCCCATATCCAGCTTTCCGGGATGCCGAAGCGCCGCGCGGCGTCGGCGACGTGAACGGCATAGGGATGGCTGGCTGCCGTGCGTTCGGCCGGCGTGTCCTGTGCCCGCACAGCGTTCGGCCCGATGCCGGACGACAGCAGCAGGGCCGCGAGCAGGACGGCCAATCCGCCCCCGCTCTTACGCCAGCCTGCCAGCGTGCTCGCTGCGGTAAAGGGTGCGCGCGATGCGCCGGCCGTGGGCCGCCCCCGGATCAAGTCCGGGGCAGACTCTTGACCTTCGCTGCGCGCGCCGGTCAGCCTGCGACCGAGCGGGACGGAGGGATGCGGCTTTTCCGCGAACAAAGGGATGATGATCGAAACAGCCACCGATCAGCTCCGGTCGTCGCGCGGCCGGGGGCGCTTCCATGACAGCCGGAACGTCCGGCCATCGTCGTCGGCGCGGAACAGAACCGGCCGGAACGGCGCCCCGAAGAGCGGGCTGTCGATCTCCAGCGCGATGTAATTGCCCGCGCGTTCGCCGACCCGTTTCCATGCGCCGCCGACTTCCGGGCCGTCCTCGTCGTCGAGGTGGACGCGGTAATCGGGCGCGTTCTCGGCGTCGCCCGGATCGATCGCGACCAGCACGATCTGCTCGTCGACACCGAAATACCGGGCGCGCCCGGCATAGCCATTGGCGGTGGGTTCAAAGATATTCGTCGGCATGGCCAATCTCCTTGGCTTCGGGGGTGGAAGGCGATTGCGACGGCGCGCGCAGATGCAGCGGCGTCGCGCGGCCGATGACGGCGGACGCCGGCAGCGGGCCGAAATAGCGGCCGTCGAGGCTGTCGGGGACGGACGGGTTGAGCAGCAGCAGTTCGCCCGGTTGCAGTGTGCGGCAGCCCCGCCAGACCGGCAGCGGGCGGCCCCGGCCGTCACGCGCGCGGGCGCTGGCGACGGACTGGCTATCGACGCTCACCACGGCGCCGATGCGGCACACGCGCTGCCCGGCTTTCGCGGCGACATGCTTCAGCAGCGGCACGCCCTCGGGCAGATAGCCGCGCGCCGAAAGCCAGCGGGAAAGCCGCTTGGGCGGCGTGACGGCGACCAGCACACCGATAGCGGGATCGCGGTCGGGATGGATGCGGTAGAGCCCGATCGGCGCGCTGGCGCTGGCGTTCCAGATCACGCGCGGGAAAGGATCGGCGACGGCGATCGCGACGAACGCCGCGGCGAAGGCGGACGCGGCGGTGGCCGTCGCCATGACGTAGCGGCGGCGCGTCACCCTTCGATCTCCTTGCGGCGAAGCCAGGCGCGATGCCGCTCCAGCGTGTAAGGGCGCGGCTGGTGTCCCGCGGCGATGCGGTTGTGGACGTGGCGCCAGTGCTCGGGCGCCGCGTCGCAGGGATCGACGCCCGCCGTCTCCACCGCGTCGATCGCGGCGAGCACCTGCTGGACCTTGGGCCAGCTCTCGATGTGCAGGAGGATTTCGCCGCCCGGCCGCACGAACGGCAGCGTCGTATAAGGCTCGCCCGGCGTGACCGCGCGCACCACGTCGATGCGCGAGGCGATCGTGCCATAGTCGTTGGCGGTCCAGCGGACGAAGGCAAACACCGCGCCCGGCCGGAAGCTCATGACGCGCGTCCGGCGTGTGACGATGCGTTCCTGCGCGACGCGGCCGAAGCGTATCCAGTGCTCCAGCTTCTTTTCGATCCAGGTCAGTTCGACTTCGGTCAGCCGCGATCGCGATGCCAGCGCCGTTGGTTCTGTCGGCGTTCGGGCGGCCTGCGCCTGCTCCGCCGCGCGGCGGCGCAGCGCGGCTTCGAACCCGCTGAAGTCTATGCGCTGCGGATGCGCGGGATCGCTCATCGTTCGTCTCCGGTGATGTCGGGGGAGGTTCGCCCGAGCACGACGTCGAGCGCGGCTTCGGTGCGCAGGATGGCGCGGCCGATGGCTTCGGGGATTTGCGGGAGAACGGCGTCGCCGAACGCCTCGACGATCAGGCTGGCCGCAGCCGTCCGCTTTCCAGCGCCGATCGCAACGCGCGTGCCAGCCACCCAGGCGGAAAGCCCATCATCCAGCCGTAGGTGATGGGCAAGGCCGCCGTTCCAGTCAGCCCACGGCTCCGCAGCATCGCCGCCAGCGCGCGGGCGCCCGCCCATTTGTCCGGCGCGCGATCCGTCATCGCGCCGTCCATCACCGCGTCCATCGTCGGCGATTTCCGCCGATCGTAGGCCGGACTCCAGCCGTCCATCCGGCTGTCGCGCTTCGTCGGGGTGGGGAGGATTTCCGCCGCGTGGCGCAACAGGTTCGGCGTGTCGATCTGCGCCTTCGCGCCGTTCGCCCGGCGTCCCGTTTCGATCTCCTGCCGGCTCAATCTCCGTCCGCCGTTCGGTTTGACAGGCGTCGGCATCATGCCCGCGTGCCGGCTCGCATGGCCCTGCAACTGGCTGAGCACATCGCCCCGGCCGCCCTTGTCCGCATCCGATTTGCGCGGCGTCGCGAGGATCATGCGAAGCGGATATGTCGATCCTGCGCCGCCGCCCGCGCCGTCCCTCATCCCGTCCGTCGCCATCGGCGTCGGCAGCCTGTTCTCGCGAAACAGGTCGAACAGACCCGATTCCTTGAGGGCCGTCCGTGCGCCCGATCCACCCTCCAGCCGGATGCCGCCTTGCTGGGATTGCGATACCGGCGTCGGCAAGCTGGCCTGGGTCGTAGCCGATAAGCCAGGACCGCTTGCGGACATGGTTGGCGCCGACATTTTCAGCAGCCACCACGCACGGTTCGCAGGCGTAGCCGAGCGTTTCCAGGAGAAGGAGCAGCCGGTCAGCGCCGCGAGTTCGCAGATTAGCGCTGTTCTCAAAAGCGAACCAGCGAGGGCGGCACTCTCCGACCAGCCGGACGGCTTCGAGGTAGAGGCCCGACCGTTCGCCTTCGATCCCCCTGCCTTTGGTGTTGGCGCTGGAGATGTCCTGGCACGGCGGCGAACCGACGATGATGTCGGGCAGGAATCCAAGTTCAGAAACAAGTCGAGCTGCCGTGAGGGACCGGACATCCGCGTAGAGTCTGACATGGGGATTGTTCTCCGCGTAGAGGATGCGGCGCCATTCGACGATCTCGCAGGCGGCGACGGTGACGAATCCGGCGCGGTGCAGGCCGAGCGACCAGCCGCCCGCCGCGGCGCTGAACAGGTCGAGCGCGCGCATCATTCGCAAAGCCCGTATTCGCTGTCGCAGAGCAGGCCGTGCTCATCGGCGTCGCGCTGCTCCTGCGCGAGGAACAGGTCGTAGTTGCGGCCGCCCCGGCTGGTGCGCGACCACGCGATCGCCCTGTCGATCGTCGCACGTCCATGATCGGCGGGATCGCCGGGCACGGTCGGCGCGGGCAGCAGGGATGCCGGCGCTCCCGATATCGCGGTGCGCCGCGAAACGAGGCTGACCAGCCGTTCCCACTCCCGCACGCGATCGACTTCCGCGGGAAACCGCATGGCCCAGGCGCGCAGTTCGCGCTTCCTAACCATGATGCAGGTCGAGCAGCCGACCCGGCTCATCCCCATCGTGTAGAGCGGGTTATGCCGGAGTCCGTGGCGCTCGGAGATGGCGAAGGCGTCGGCCGCCGACCAGCGAAAGATGGGCCGGTAGAGCACCTTGCGGGCGCCGGAGGGATGCCGCACCGACTGGATCGGCGGCTTCTTCGCCCGCGCCGGGCTTTCGTCGGCGCGCTCGCCGATCCAGTCGATGACCGAGATCCCCGCATCGAGCAGCGGACGCTTGCGATGCATCATCGGGATCAGTTTGGTCTCGTCGGTGCAGAAGCGCGTTTTGGTGCCGGGAAACCGGCCGTGCAGCATCGCCATGTCGAGGAACGGGATGCCGGTGGGATGCAGCAGCTCGAGCGCGCGGTCGATCAGATGATCGGGAACCGGGGGCGAGACCAGGACGGGACATTCGCACGCGGCGAGCCATTGGCCTTTCGTGAGCCTGCCTGCCTGCCACGCGGCCCGGCGCTGGTTGCACGCGCCCTTATGGCGGGTCCGCCGCTTCTCCTTCGACCATTCCTCGCGCAGCATCGCGCGCTTGCGGGCGAAGGCCGCCGCGTCTGTGAGCCCCGGCACGTCGTTCGCCGAGACCGTCTCGATACACAGGCCGGTGCGTTGTCGCAGCCAGCCGTCGAGATACGCGATGTGGTCGAGCGTGATCGGGTTCTCGTGGCCGTTGTCTGCCGAGAGGAACCGCGGCGCGCGGTTGCCGAACGCGGCAAGCCCCCTGCGCTCGATCCGCTCGACCATCCGGCAAAGGACGGCCTGGCTGTCCTTGCCGCCCGAGATGCTGCCGAAGTGCTGGGCGGCGATCATGGCCGCGGTTCCGGCCCGCGCCGCGTAACACGGTGCCGGGATTGATCGCCGCACGCAAAAGGCGTAGTAGTATAGCGTAGGGGAGACGGCGGATTTACTGCCCGATACTTCGCGTCGTCTCGCGAATTATCCACAGCACCAAAGCGCGTTAGAAAGAATACGAAGTATTCTTTACTGTTAGCATAGTTAGAAGAGAGCCGATTCCGCGAGCGATTCCAGAAGCTTGTGCGGAGGTCCGGTTTTTTATAGGCCGAGTCAGCGGTTTTTAATCGGCCGAGTCCGGCGGTTTTCAATAGGCCGAGTCTCATGGCCGGTTATCCACAGCCAGCCCCATGACCCGCGCCGCCTTCTCGAACGGATCGGCGGGCACGGGCGCGAAGGTCAGCCGCTCGCGGCCGAACGCCCGCTCGATCGCCAGCGCGTAGCCCGGCAGCGACTGGCGCTGCACGATGGCGCGCAGCTCGAACGCGAACTGCTTCAAGGGCGAGAGCGCGCCGGATTTCAGGTGAAGGTGCGGGACGTCGAAGCTCCAGCCGCCTTCCTGCTGGCCGCCATGCTTGCGCACGATCCGGTAGAGCCAGCGTTCCAGCCCGCCCGTTAGGTCGAAATAGGCCCGGTCGATGGTGAGCACGAACGTGCGGTCGACGACGCCGGCATAGAACCAGTCCGGCAGGATCAGCTCCAGTCCAAGCGGACGGCCGTCGCCGTCGAGCCGTTCCTGCCACTCGTTGATCCACGAGAAGCGATGGCGTCGCCGCTGGTGCTGCTGGCGGATCGAGGTGGCGACCGTGGTGGATTGCAGCCGGTCGAGCGCGGCCTTCAGCCGGTCATAATGATCCTTGCCGGTGCCTCGTCCGGTGAATGTGAGGATTTCGTGCGGCGTCGTCGCCATCAGGCGCGAGGTCGGCAGCCCCGCGTCGCGCGCGGCGACGATCTGGCTCGCCGCCCATATCAGCACGTCGGCGTCCCATATGGTCGCCATGCCATGTTCGGGCACGGCCTCGACCGATATCCAGGTCGCGCCCATGCGGAAATCGATCGGCGTCACCCGCCTGCGCTTGGCGAGGCTGAAGAACGGCCAGGCCATGAGGTCCTGGGCATCGCGCGGCGCGATATCGCGCCCGAGCGAGGGGAACAGCGCGAGTTGGGCGCGCTCGCCGGAACGGGAGGCGGTGCGCGGCATCATCGGCGGCTCTGCGTGATCGCCGCATCCCGCTGCGGCATGAGATCGTTCTGGCCGGGGTCGGACGTGGAATATTTGGTGCCGAGGTCGGCCCAGGCGCGCAGGTCGTCGACCGAATAGACCACCCGTCCGCCGATCCGGCGATAGGCCGGGCCGCTCCCGAAATAGCGGTGCTTCTCAAGCGTGCGGCCGGAAAGGCCAAGGAAGCGCGCCGCCTCGGGGGTCCGCAGGTAGCGGGGCGGAAGGGTCACGGGCGGTCGGGACAAGGGGCGTCTCCTGCGAGGCGGGGTGGCAGGAGGCGATCATGGCGAAGTGCTCACGGCAGGGTGGGGAACGAAGATTCGCAGCTGCGCCGATGTGACCACCCCCCGGCCGCTGTCATGCGGCGGGCGCTATCAGCGGAAGCGCAGCAGCTTGCGGTAGTCGCCCTTCATCATGGCGGTGGCGTCGCGCACCAGGCGATAAGCGAAGGACCGGGCGTCCGAATTCTTGAAATCGGATGCCGAGAGATGCGCGGCCTCGTCCCTGCCGAGCGCGATCGCGATTTGGCGGTATGTCGCCCCGGCGAGGCGCAGATCGAGCGCGCGAAGCATCAGCTCGAGCCGGGCCGCGCGGATCGGGGTGAGCGGCCATCCGCGCGGCAATGGGCCGGTTCGCTTGCCCGACATGAGTCGATGGAAACGCAGCAGGCTGAGGATGCGCTTGATGAAGTCCTTGTCGAGCGGGACGATCGCGGCGAGCGGCCGGCCGGGCGTCGGATCGCGCAGCCACAGCCGATGCTCGCCGGCCGCGTCAGCGACGACGACATGCCGGCCGTCGATTCCGGCCTGGTCGGCGAGCAGCGCGCCCAGCGCCAGCGGATCGACCGCCTTGGCGCCGGTATATCCTTCCGGCGCAGCGTCGAGGATCACGGTGACGGCGGTGAGTTCCGGCCGCCAGATCACCGTGCCCGACAGCTCATCAGGCAGATAGGCGAAAGGACAACCCCCAGCGGCGGGCGAGCGTCGTTCGCTCGCTGGCCGGGGCGTTCGGGTTCAGTCGCGCCCGCTCTGCGCGATACTGGCGGTTGCGTTGCAGGAACGCGGCGGCGAATTCGGCCCGGCCCGGCGTGTCCGGCGCATTGCCGGCACGCCGCGCGCGCCCTTCGGGCGTCATTGGCATGGGATCATCCTCTCCAGCCGCTCATTGTGCGGAGTCTGGACCGCCGAGGATCGGGAGAAGCACTGCATCCCGACAGCGCGAAGGCCGCGCCAGGCGATGCCGGCCGCGCATCGGAATCCACGACCGGAAAAATCCATTTCGGTCTGAATGTTAACTTATTCGATGGCGCGCGGGCCGAGCAGATATGCGTAGCCCACTTCGGTCATCCAGCGCGCGCGGGCGAGATGGCTCTCATGCATCGCGCGGGCGCGTTCGGGTTCCGCGGCCGGATCGATCCCGAAGATATGCGCCGCCGCGTCGCGCCAGTCGGCGCCCTCGTCGTCGGTATCGAGCAGGCGGATATAGTCGGCGAGGTGATCCTCGTCATAGGCGGTGAGCCGCGGCGCGTCGGGCGCGCGATCCTTGAAATGCTTGCCGGTCATAACGCCCCCGTTCCTCCAGTCCCGTTAACCTTTTAGACCGAAACGGAGACGATTCTATACGCACGGCGGGCATGGCTTCGCGCGTCGTCCGCAATGGTCGGGTTCCAGGTCAGCAGCGGTTCGTCTGCGGTGCGCCCCCGCAAACTTCGCTCCTGACCCTGATCGGGGAGTTGGAAAACCGGAATATCTCGGTCCCTGTGACCTTTAGCCCGGAAGCCTGTTGTATACGTCACAGGCTCCCCGACCATGTGGTCAAGGATAGCGGCGCCGTCACGGCCGACGCCCAACCGGATATTCAGGGGTTTCCACGCCCCAGGCCGCCGCGTAGCGGCCCACGTCTTTCTTAGGACGGGGACGCCGTTCTGGCTACTGTCTCTTGCGAGCCGGGCGATGCCCGGCGAGCGCGCGCCATGACGGCCGCGCGGACCTATGGGCCGCGCGGCCGCCGCTGCTCCGGGCAGGACCTGCAGCCGGTTGTCGGTTGTCGGTTGTCGGTTCTCAATATCGGCCCGAGAAAGGCAAGAACGGCTGTTCTTTCCAGCTTCGGTCAACACGGCGGTAGGTCAGCCGCCGGCAGCGAAATGCGTTCCAGGTCCAAATCAGCGGCTCAAAGCCGTGCCACCAATCGGCGTCAATGTCGCCGCAACGCCCTTCAAAGCAAAGCTTATGGCGCGCGTCATAGAGTCGAAACTCCATCGGCAAACTGTCGCCCTCGTTCGTGCCGGCATAGGCGATGCTTCCTTCGGCATCTTCACCGACCCCGGCAAGGGAAGTGCCCATATGATCGGATGTGATAATCCAGCGCATGATATAATTCCTTGTGAGGGTGGCGCCCGCCGCAGGGACGGGCGCGAATGATGGGAAAGGGTGGCGACCTATGCGGCCGCCCGGCGATGCTGCCGCGCGGCAAGCCGCTTGCTGGCGGTGTGATAGTGGCCGTTGTCCAGTTCTATGCCGGTCCAGTCGCGCCCGAGTTGCTGGGCTGCCGCAAGGGTCGAACCGCTACCGCTGAATGGGTCCAGGACAAGGTCGCCCGGCTGCGTGAAAGCCTCGATCAATGGCGCCAGTGCTTCAACCGGCTTCTGCGTGGGGTGCAGGCGGTTCCCGCTGTAAGGAAAATCGAGCACATCGGGGATAGGCCGTGTCGGACGGACGGGATTGCCCTTTGCCAACAAATAGGCTTGCTCATGTTCATAGCGAAGGAAGCGGGCCGATGACGCATAACGCTTGCGGAAAACAAGATGGCCGACGATGCGGAAGCCTGCCGCCTTCCATGCATCCATGAACAAATCGACTTTGTTCCAGCCATAGAAGGAAACCGCAAAGCCGCCATCCTTCAAGACGCGGTGCATTTCCCGAAACGCCGGACGCAGCCACCGGCCGTTATCGTCATTGGCGACCTTGCGCCCCTGGCGGTCCCGGTAGCGGGTCACATAGGGCGGATCGGTCAGGATGAAATCCACCGTGCCGCTATCGAAAGCCTGCATCACTTCAATGCAATCACCGTTGAAGATCACATCGCGGGGAGCCTGTGCCTTGCTGGTCATATCTCAAATCCTTTGGTTCTGAAGTTCAGCGAAGCGGAATGCCGCGCCTGAACTTCTGCCCGGCGGCGAGCCAAGGGTAGCAACGGGGCAAGGGCGGCCGGGGCGGAGGGGAATCACCCGCCTGCACAAGCGAAGCGCGGAAGGTGGGGATACCGCCCCGGACGGTTCCACTTACCTTGACCGGCGCGAGGACTACGTCCTTAGCAACGATCGCGCCGCCTTGGCGGCGCGAAAAGCAAATGACAGCCGGGATTACCGGCGCGGCCTTCAGGCCGATCCCTGCTCGATCCCCCCAGACCGCTATCCTGCGAGGCACAAAAAAACCCGATGGCGTGGGGCGCCATCGGGTGCTGTCCGCCTTACAGGTCGCGGTAGGCTGCAACCTCATCGCTGAGGTAGGGGATGTATCCGTGGGCGCGTGCCAGTTCGCGCGCTTCCCACTTCCGTTCCCATTCCGGCTTGGCCTGCTCGGCGGCCATCTTCCGGTCGGCCCTGGCCTTGTTGATCCTGCGAATCTTTGCCCAATCCTTTTTCATGTCTGCCTCCTGTGTGCTGGCGTTGCTGATGCATCAGGCAGGCTTTGGCGGGCGACGCGGGCAAGCTGAAAAACGGAGGGTCCGCTTGCGGAAACCGTAGGCGCTGGCGCCGGTTTTCTGCTTGGTGGCTATGCCACTTCCCGCATGAGGCGCCCGGCAAAGCCAGATGCGCTAATCAGCAACCAGCCCGGGAGGGAGATGAACGGATTTTCGGGCAAAGCGGGATCGGCAAGGCTAGGGCCATAGTGGAAAACACGCCGGGCAAGGTAGGAATGGGGGCAGAAGTGGGACGCTTCCCCTGCACTTTGCGCGCATGGATGCCTCCGTCGACCAGGATGCGGAGTCCTGGGCTTACCGTTATCTGGCTGGGCGGGCGCCTGTAGCGAGTATGGCATCGTCCGGTGGCAGGCCGATGCAATGGCTGGTGCGGTTTCGCACGGCGCAGATCCTTTATGGAAAACTGGAAGCGCCCCGCCATTGCTGGCGGGACGCTTCCGCGGTCAGTCGACCTTCAGCTCGAACTTGCCCGTTGTCTCGGTCGAGACAAGCCGGAGATGAACGTCCGGCGCCAGGACCGGATTGAGTTTGAGCGAAGCGTAGGGCTTCTGGTCCTTGGTGGCCTTGAGCCAGCCCACACCGAATTCCACGCGTTCATCGTCGGCGGCAACGATGCGATAGTCGGGCGACTTGTCGCTTGCCTTGTCGCCGATCCGAAGGATTTCCACCTTCTCGCTGAGACCGAAAAAGCGGATTTCGCCGTGAAAGCCGCGATCGGTCGCTTTGAAGTTTCCGCAGATCATGTCGTCAGTCCTTTCTTGACTCGGGACCGCGCCCTTCGCGGCCTCGTGGCGTGTCGAAGATCGGGGACGTTCGGCTGCGCACCGCTTGCGGCCTATGGACGGCCAAAGGGCCGCTTTTTTGCTTCGCGCTGCAAAGCCGAAGGCGGCGGAAAAAAGCTGCCCGGCGCCGTTGCGCCGCCAGGTGGACACGATCAGATCAAGCCACGAGGGAGGCCGCGAGGGTCGGTCGGGCAGGCAGGACGGGAGACAATGCTGCACCCGGTATTTCAGCGGACCCAGCAGCGATGGCTGGGTTATGGCTTTCGCGTCGGCGTGGCAGGATTCACGGGCGAGCGAACAGCGCGGTGAATAGGCGCTCGGCTTCGGCCATGCCGTCGTCGGTCAGATGCACCGACTTTGCCTTGCGCGCAGGATCGGAGATCAGCCCGCGTTCGTGCAGTCGATCCATCGCGCTCCAGTCGAAGCCTTTCCAGGCCGTGCCGGTGGTGCTGAGGTTGAGCCATAGCAGGGCAAGCACCGCCTCGTCGATTCTGTCGGTGTCGGTGTCGGTGTCCGTCCGCGAGTCCATGCGCGGGAGGATAGCAAACCGGGCTGCACACGGCATCCACGATCCCGCCGTGAGCACTTATCTTTGCTACGCTACACTTCGCTATTTCCGCCTTGCGCCGCCGTGCGCCGAATCCCGCCGCCGTTGCTACGGGTCCGGCATGTATGCGCCCGAGGGCGATTTTGCTGGATTCCCGAGAGATGCGCGGCAGCTTGAGCAATATGGGACTCTCTCGCAAACGTCGCCGCCGCGCACCCCGCGGCTGGTCGGAAGGGCTGGAAGACCTGCACGATTACATGCAGCCGCAGCCGACGCGCGCGTCGGCGCGCAAGAATGCCGCCAGCGCGCCGATCGTCGTTACCGACGACTGGCCCGAGCAGGTTCCCATCGGCGATGCCGAGTTGCGCGTCATCGAAGGCGCTTTTCGTGAGGAGCTGGACGCCCTGTTCGGGCCGCTCCCCTAAAACGGCCAATGGAAAGGGGTTGAAATGTTCGTCAAAGTGACGTACATTGTAGCGGAAATGGATAAGTCAGGAGTCGGTCCCATGCCGCGCAAACAAGCCGTAGCGGAGTCCGCCAGAGCCAATCGCGTCGAGCGGCTCGGCTTCCGTATTGACGAAGAAACGAAGGATTTGATCGAGCGGGCAGCTCACCTCACGCGGCGCAAGGTCAGCGACTTTTGCGTGACAGCGCTAGCCGACACGGCGCGGCGAACGATCGCCGAGCATGAAACGCTCGTGCTGTCGGATCGCGACCGCGCGGCGTTCTTCGATGCGCTCATCAATCCGCCCGAGCCCAGCGAGCGGCTGATCCGCGCTCTCCAGGAGCACCGGCGCCGGGTTGCGTCCTGATCATGACGGCGCATGCGGATTTGCAGGTCGAGCCGCTGGGGCCGCATCACGACCGCGAGGGATTTTCCTGCGGCATCGACAGTCTCGATCGATATTTGCGGAGGCAGGCGGGCCAGGACATGCGCCGCCGCTCGGCTGGTGTGTTCGTTCTCGCCGAGCGTGCAAATCCCGGCGTGGTTCTCGGCTATTACACGCTTAGTCAGGCCAACATCGCGCAGGGCGACATTCCGGCAGCGGCGCGAAAGCATGTCCCGCGTTACCCGCTCGTCGCCGCGACGCTGATCGGCCAGCTCGCGGTGTCGCAAGCGAGGCAGGGCGAACGCCTTGGGGCGATCCTGATCGCCGATGCCGTCGAGCGCGTCTGGGCGACGGCCGCGACAGCTGGCTCGTCGATACTCGTCGTGGACGCCATCAATGATCGCGCGGCAGCCTTCTACGAAGGCAATGGCTTCGTGCGCCTGCCAGATTCCCAACGCCTCGTGCTGCCGATGCACACTATTCAAAGATTGGTCGAACGATGACGAACGCTGCTCTCGCCCCCTCGGAAACCGGAGCCGTGCAACCGGCGCTGCGGGCCGCGCTCTACCTGCGCGTCTCGTCGCCGCGTTCGGCCGAGAGCGATCTGTCGATCCCGGACCAGCGCCGCCAGACGTCGAGCTATTGCCACTCGAACGGCTGGGAAGTCGCGGCCGAGTTTGTCGAGCCGGGGGTTTCGGGCACAGACGATCGCCGTCCCGCCTTCCAGGAAATGATCGACGCGGCGCTGGAAAGGCCGTCGCCCTTCGACGTGATCGTGGTCCATAGCTTCTCGCGCTTTTTCCGCGATCAATTCCAGTTCGAGTTCTACCTCCGCAAGCTGGCGAAGAACGGCGTGCAGCTCGTCTCCATCACGCAGATTCTCGGCGATGATCCGATGAGCGAGATGATGCGGAAAATCATGACGCTGTTCGACGAATATCAGTCGAAGGAGAACGGCAAGCATACGCTGCGCGCGATGAACGAAAACGCCCGGCAGGGTTTCTGGAATGGCGCCCGTCCTCCGATCGGCTATCGCGCGGTCGCGGCCGAGCAGCGCGGCGCGAAGATCAAGAAAAAGCTGGAGATCGATCCGCTCCACGCCGAAACGGTGCGCCGCATTTTCCGGCTGGCGCTGGAAGGCGCGGATGGGCGCGGGCCGATCGGGGTCATGGCGATCGCGTGCTGGCTCAATGAGAATAATATCCGCACGCGCTATGGCGGTCGGTGGGGCAAGGGCATGGTCCATCAGGTGCTGACGCGGACCACCTATATCGGCGAGCACCGCTTCAACACCTATGACGTGAAGAAGGGGCGCGCGAAGCCGGAGACCGAGCACGCCATCATGGAGGTGCCGCCGATCATAACGGTGGCGGAGTTCGAGGCCGTGCAGCGATCCTTGAAAGCGCGCAGCCCGAAGATGATGCCGCCGCGGGCGGTGGGCGGATCGACGCTCTTGACGGGCATCTGCTTCTGCGCCTGTTGCGGTGGCGCGATGACGCTGCGCACCGGCACCAGCCGGAGTGGGCAGGAGTATCGCTACTACACCTGCGCGACCAAGGCGACGAAAGGGAAGACGGGATGCCCCGGCGTCTCGCTTCCGATGGATCGGCTGAACGAGGCGGTGATCGAGCACCTGGAGAAGCGGCTGCTCGATCCCGCGCGCCTTGAAGTGCTGATGGACCAGCTTATTGCCCGACGCGACGAATGGGTGACCGAGCGCCGCCAGCACGTCGCCGAGATGGAACGGCGCGCGACTGAGGTCGAGACCAAGCTTTCCCGGCTCTATGAAGCGATCGAGAATGGATTGGTCGATATGGGCGATCCGTCGCTCAAGGCGCGGATTGCCGAGCTGACCACCATCCGCGACCAGGCCAGAGGCGATGCCGAGCGCGCGGTCGCACACATTGAGCGGATCAGCCCGGAGATCACGGTCGAGAGCCTTCACGCCTTCGCGCTGGTCGCCAAACGCAAGCTCCGCCACGACGATGGCTCCTATGCGCGAAACCATATTCGGGCGGTGGCCCAGCGGGTCGAGGTCCACAGCAAGACGGATGTGCGAATCTGCGGCACGCGCACCGAGTTGCTGCGCACCCTCACCGCCGTCTCTGGCGTAGAGGCGGCGGTGCTAGGGACTCGGGCTTTTGGACCGAAATGGTGCCGCTTACAGGACTCGAACCTGTGACCCCCGCATTACGAATGCGATGCTCTACCAGCTGAGCTAAAGCGGCCTGCGCGAGGGGCGAGTTCGCCCGGTTGCGGAGCGCGCGCTTAACACCTCGATCGGCGACTGACAAGCGCCCGCAGGGAAATGTGCCGTCGGCGGCAACTTGTGCGCTCGCCGCCCGCACAACTTTACCGGTCGTTTACCACAATCGGGCACAACGCATCCCGAAGAGCGGGCGAAGGCCCATTGGGCCCATTGGGGATGAGCATGGATACGCTGCGCGGGTTCGAGGACGATCGGATCGATAGCGATCAAGGGGACGAGGCCGACATGAGCGTCGACGACAATGCCAATTTCGACATCGGCACCGACGAACGCCGGATGCATGTGCGTGCCTATAATCACTGGGTGTCGCTGCTCGGCGGGCGCGCCTATCCCTCGATCGAGGATCTCGATCCTGAAAACATCGCCGATTTCGGCGCGCATTCGGTGCTGCTCGATTTCACTGGCGGCATCGAGGATCCCGCGATCCGCTTCCTCGGTCGTGCGCTGCGCGATGAATGCCAGCTCGATTCGTCGATCACCCACATCACGCAAGTGCCAAGCCGATCGCTGCTGTCGCGGCTGACCGACCATTATCTGCAGATCATCGCCAACCGCGCGCCGATCGGTTTCGAGGCCGAATTCGTCGGCACGCGCGGCCACAACACGCTGTATCGCGGCATATTGATGCCGTTTTCGTCCGATGACGACACGATCGATTTCATTTACGGCGTGATTAATTGGAAGGAAATGGTCGACGCCGAGACACAGGCGGCGCTTTCCGCCGAAGTCGCCGAAGCCGTCCGCAGCGCGCCGCGGCCGGCGGTCGCCGCGCCGGCACCTGCCTGGGCCAGCGGGCCGAGCGCGGGCATCGACGACACCGATCATGCAACCGGCGAGGACGATGCGGCCGACCATGACGATCTCGGCACGACGCTGGGCCTTGCCGACCAGCTGAGCCTTGCCCAGCAAAGCGCCGCTGCCGTCCGCGCTGCCGATACGCGCAGCCGCGCCGCGCTCTACCGCGCGCTTGGCCGCGCCTATGATTTCGCCGCCGCTGCCGATTCGGATCCCGATGGCTATGCCGCGCTGCTTGCCGACACCGGCATGAAGGCGCAGGCACGCGCGCCGATGACGCCGATCGTCAAGCTCGTGTTCGGCGCCGATTACGACAAGACGCGCCTGACCGAATTCGCCGCCGTGCTGACGCACGCCCGCCGCACGAATGTACCGCAAGGGGCGCTCGGCGATTTCCTCGAAATGGCCGAGGGCGGGATCAAGGGGATCGTCGCGGCGGAACGTGCGCTGAAGCGCCCGGCGCCCGCGGTCGACCGTGTAGCGGCGGCTCGGGCACGGCTTGCCGCGCTGCCGAGCCTGGCGTCGGTTGCGCTCGATGTCGATGCGGTGGTTGGCGACTATGTCGTGCTGGTGGCGCGCAAGAGCGTTCACGGCGACCTCGACATCATCGGCAGCGTCGCGTCCAACGACCCGGTCACCGATCGCGCGCTGGCCCGCATCGCCGACTGATCCGGCGGCGCCCGCACCGCTTCGGGCGACTTCGATCTTGAGCTAACCGGCCGCGCGGCGCATAGCGTCGCCCATGGTCATCGCCACGCTGAAATCGCTGTCGGACGCGCTTGCGGTCCGGCTGGTCGAAGGGGCCCTGCCGGGCGAGCTTGCGGGGTTCGGCGCAGCCGAACAGGCTGAAGCTGCACGGTTCGTGGCCGCAACGGCGGGGCTCCGGCCGCCGAATACGGCACGCATGGAGCTTGAGACGATCAGCGGCGATGATTCGAACCGCCAGATGCGGCTCGCGATCATCAACGACGACATGCCGTTTTTGGTCGATTCGATCGCGGCGACAATCGGTGCGCACGACATCGCGATCGACCGCATCATCCATCCCGTCCTGCCGATCGAGCGCGGCGAGGACGGCACATTCCGCAAGGTCGGATCGGGCGCGCCCGAATCGATGATTTACATCGAGATGGAGCGCGTCGATGCGCGGCGGCGCAAGGCGCTGCTCGGCGATATCGACCGAAATCTGGGCGATGTGCGCGCCGCCGTCACCGATTGGCCTGCCCTGCAGGAAGCGATGGCCGCCGACGCAGCCATGCTCAACGCCAGCATCGATCCGATCGAACGCGAAGGCGGTGCGCTGTTCGACTGGTTCCTCGACCGGCATTTCACGTTGCTCGGCCATGAGCGCTGGCTGCGCGACGGCGGCGCCGTCGAGCAGATCGGCATTGCCCGCAATGCCCAGCCGGTGCCGATCCTTGCCACTACCTCACGCCAGCTTGCGCTCGACTGGTTCGCGGCGGGCAATCCAGCGCCGCTGCTGGTCAAGTCGAACCTGATTTCGGCCGTGCACCGCCATGTGCCGCTCGATCTAGCGATCGTGCCGGTGCGCGAGGGCGATGCCATCATCGGCCTGTCGATCCACGCGGGCCTTTGGACATCGAGCGCGCTCCACGCGCCGCCGCAGGACGTGCCGGTGCTGCGCGCGCGGCTGGCGGCGCTCGAAGCCAAGCTCGGTTTTGATCCCAAGGGGCATACCGGCAAGGCGCTCAGCCACGCGCTCGGCGCACTGCCGCACGATCTGGCGACTGCCTTTGATCCCGACAGCCTTGAATCGCTTGCGCTGACCTCGATGTCGCTGGCCGATCGGCCGCGCGCCGAGATGGTGCTGGTCCGCTCGACGCTGGGGCGGCACATGTTCGCGTTCGTGTGGCTGCCGCGCGACGATCTGTCGACGGTTCGGCGGGTTGCGATCGGCGACATGCTGGCCGAGGCATCGAACGGTGCGCTGCTCAACTGGTCGATCGCGCTCGAAGACGGCGTGGTGGCGATGATCCGCTACACCTTCGATCTGCGCGGCGAGGGGCGGATGCCCGAAGTCGCGCCGCTCAATCAGCGGCTGGCGCGGATGCTGCGCGGTTGGGCCCCGGCGGTCGAGGCAGCGCTTGCCGAAATGGCCGACCCGGCTCGCGCCGCGCGGCTGGCGCTGCGCCATGCCAATTGCTTCCCGCAAGCCTATCGCGCGACGAGCACCCCGGAAGAAGCTGCCCGCGACATCGTGCGGCTGGCGACGCTGGAGACGCCCGAGGCGCGTTCGGTGCGGCTCTATCGCGACGCAAGCGGCGTGCGGCTCAAGATCTATCGCTATGGCGGCGCGCTGGCGCTGTCGGATGCCGTGCCGGTGCTCGAGAATTTCGGGTTCCGCGTGATCGAGGAAGTGCCGACCGCGCTTGCCGACGAAGCCGAGGGTTTCGTCCATGATTTCGCCATTCAGGCCGGCCCCGAAGCCGTGCCCGGCGCACTCGAAGGCAATACCGCAGTGCTCGAGGCGGCAATCGCCGATGTGCTGCAGGGGCAGGCCGAAAATGATGCCTTCAACCGGCTGATCGTCGATGCCGGGCTCACGCCGCGCGCCGTGGTGCTGTTTCGCGCTTGGTTCCGCTATCTGCGTCAGGCCGGCATGGCTTACAGCCTTGTCACCGTGGTCGACGCGCTGCGCCGTGCGCCGCATGTCGCCGCCGCGCTGATCGCACAGTTCGACGCCGCACATGATCCGCAGTGCCGCGCCGACGCCGCCGCAGCCAAGGCCGCCGTGCTTGAGGGCCTCGACAGCGTCAACGCGATCGACGACGACCGCATTCTGCGCGGGATCGGCGGCGTGATCGACGCCACGTTGCGCACCAATGCCTTCGCGCCGGCTGCTGCTGAAGCACTCGCCTTCAAGCTCGACAGCGCGCGCGTCCCCGGCCTGCCGGCACCGCTGCCGTGGCGCGAAGTATGGGTCTATTCGCCGCGCGTCGAAGGTATTCACCTGCGCGCCGGCCCGGTCGCCCGCGGCGGCTTGCGCTGGTCCGACCGGCGCGACGACTTCCGCACCGAAATTCTGGGACTGATGAAGGCGCAGCGCGTGAAGAACGCGGTGATCGTGCCTACCGGCGCCAAAGGCGGCTTTTATCCCAAGATGCTGCCCAATCCGGCCAACCGCGACGCCTGGCTCGCCGAGGGCACCGAAAGCTACCGCATCTTCATCCGCACGCTCTTGTCGGTTACCGACAACATCGTCGAAGGCAAGGTCGTTCACCCGGACGGCGTGCGCATCCATGACGGCGAAGACCCCTATTTCGTCGTCGCCGCCGACAAGGGTACCGCGACCTTCAGCGACGTCGCCAATGCGATCGCGCTCGATCGCGGCTTCTGGCTGGGCGATGCCTTCGCAAGCGGCGGCTCGGTCGGCTATGACCACAAGGCGATGGGCATCACGGCCAAGGGCGCATGGGTCAGCGTCCAGCGGCATTTCGCCGAGCGCGGCGTCGATGTGCAGACCGATCCGGTCCGCGTCGTCGGCTGCGGCGACATGTCGGGCGATGTTTTCGGCAACGGCATGCTGCTGTCGAAGACGATCCGGCTGGTTGCCGCCTTCGACCACCGCCACATTTTCCTCGACCCCGATCCCGATCCGGCGGCGAGCTGGGCCGAGCGCGCGCGGTTGTTCGCGCTCGCACGCTCGTCCTGGGCCGATTACGACAAGGCGCTGATCTCGGCGGGCGGCGGCGTCTTCGCGCGCACCGAAAAGCTGATCCCGCTGTCGGAGGAAGTGCGCGCGGCGCTCGGCATCGACGCTGCCGAACTCGATCCCGCCTCGCTCATCTCGGCGATCCTGAAAAGCCCGGTCGACCTGATCTGGTTCGGCGGCATCGGCACTTATGTGAAGGCAGCGGCCGAGAATAATGTCCAGGTCGGTGATCCGGCCAATGATCGCCTGCGCATCAATGCCGAGGAACTGCGCGCGACCGCGATCGGCGAAGGCGCCAATCTGGGCGTGACACAGGCAGCGCGCATTGCCTTTTCGGCGCGCGGCGGCCGGACCAATACCGATTTCATCGACAATTCGGCGGGCGTTGATTGCTCGGACAATGAGGTCAACATCAAGATCGCGCTCAATCGCGAAGTCAATGAAGGCCGGCTGGAAATCGAAGCGCGCAACGAGCTGCTTGTCTCGATGACCGACGATGTCGCCGCGATCGTGCTCGAAGACAACCGGCTCCAGACGCTCGCCTTGTCGACGATGGAGAATGACGGCGCACAAGGACTGCCGAGCTATGTCCGCCTGATCGAGATTTTCGAAGGCAGCGGTCGGCTCGACCGCAAGGTCGAAGGGCTGGCATCGAACGACGATCTGTTGCGGCGCGCGCAGGAGCAGCGCGGGCTGACGCGGCCCGAGCTTGCGGTGTTGCTCGCGACCGCCAAGCTCGCGCTGCAGGACGCGATCGAACACAGCCCGCTTGCGCATGACGAGGCGCTGAAGCCCGATCTGCACGCGGCGTTTCCGCCGGCCATGCGCGCCGGCTTCGGCACCGCGATCGACCAGCACCGGCTGCGCGGCGAAATCGTCGCGACCAAGCTCGCCAACCGCATCGTCAATCGCCTGGGCGTGCTGCACCCCTTCGAGCTCGCCGAGGAAGAAGGCGCAGCGATGGCCGATATCGCGGCGATGTTCGTGGTCGTCGAACAGCTGTTCGACCTGCCCGCGCTCTGGGCCGAGATCGAAGCGACCGACATGCCCGAGGCCGCGCGGATCGGCATGTTCGAGGAAGTCGCTGCCGCTGCCCGGTCGCACATCGCAGATCTGCTCCGCGTATTCCGCCCGGGCACTGGCCCTGCCGATGTGCACGCGCGGATTGGTGCCGGTATCGCCGCGCTGGCCGGCAAGACGGACTCGTTGCTGCGCGACGAAGCGCGCGCGCAGAGCGATCGCATTACCCACCGGCTCGAATCGGTTGGCGCCCCGGCGGCGCTTGCGCACAAGGTCGCGCGCATTTTCGAGCTCGACGGCGCGGTCGGCCTCGCCGATCTCGGCCAGCGACTTGGTATCGACGAGGTGGTGCTGACGGGCGCCTTCACTACGCTGGGCCAGGCACTTGGACTCGACTGGGCGCAGGCCAATGCTGCGCGCATCGTCTCGAGCGACCCGTGGGAGCGGTTGTTGATCGCGGGTCTCGCGCGCGACTTCCAGCAGATCCGCCTCGATTTCCTCGGTCGACTGGGCACGAGCGATCCGGGACCGGCTGTTGAGGACTGGCTGACGCGCAATGGCGGGCGCGTGCAGCAATTCCGCGCTCTCGTCGACCGTGCCCGCCGGGCGAGTGCGCCCAATGCGGCGATGCTGGCGCAGATCGCCGGGCAGGCGCGCGTACTGCTCGGCCACTAGGCGGCGGCGCGGCGTTCCTTGAGCGCACGACGCCACGTCCGTGCCCGCGCCCACATGATGACGCCGGTGATCGCGAGCAGCGCGGGCAGCAATCCGCCCAGAAAGATGATCACTTGCCAGACGATCCCCATGCCGTTGCCGTCGTGGATCCGGCGCATCAGCTGCGCGATTCCGGCGCTGCCGCGATCGGCTGGCGGTGTAGCAAGAGTCCGTCCGCTCGCGTCGTCGATCACAACGACGGGGGCATCCTTCCCGGCCAGCGTAAAGCGCCACTGCGGTTTATAGTCGTTCGGCCAAGCAATCTGGGCAATGCGCGCGCCCGCCGGCAGCCGTGCGGCGGCGTCATTCAGGCTCAGCCGCGTGACCGGAAGCGGCTTGGCCCGGTTCAGCGCTGCGCGTTCGGCACTGAAGCCCATCGTCCGGCCATTTTCGCCCACCAACGGCCCGAAAAAGCCGGGGAAGCTGATCCAGGCGCCGGTCAGTGACAGGACGAACAGCGGCAGCGCGATCCAGAAGCCGAACAGATGATGCAGGTTGGCGTCGACATGCCGATGCCGCCGCCAGCGCAGCCCGCGCAGCCAGCTGCCCACCGTCGGCCACCACAGCCAGAGCCCCGAGATCGACGACAACAGCATCGCAACCCCGATCCAGCCGACGATCGCGCGACCGACGCCGGGGATCATCAGGCTGCCGTGGATCAGGTGCATCACCATCACCGGCCCCGATCGGCTGCTCGACACTTCGAGCACGCGCGCGGTCGGCGGGTCGAGATAGATGTTGGTGCGCGGAGCAGGACCTCGGATCGCGCTTTGCTGGGGGGCGGTCTGCGCAATCACCGGATCGCCGGGATGTGCCGGCAACTTCAGGCTGGCGAGCGGCGCACCGCCGACCGCCTTGCGCGCGGCATCGGCATAGGCGGCAGGCGCCAGCAGCGTCACGCCGCTGGTCGCATAACGCGCCGGGCTCAGCAGCCGCTCGACTGGTTCGTCCCACACCAGCGCAGCGCCGGTCAGGCTCAGGGGAATGATCAGGATCGCCAGCAGCAGCCCGATCCATTTGTGCACTTGGAACCACGCCTTGCGCAGGCCGATCTTCGTCATTGTCTGATACTCTTTAGAAGCGGAAGCGGACGGTCGCGCGGCCGTTGAGCGGCGCACCGGTCGAGATGTTGTTGTCGGTGTGCGCGGTCGGGAAATAGCCCGCGTCGAACAGATTCTCGATATTGACCTGAACTTCGATCGCCTTGGTCAGCTTGTAATAGAGCGCCGCATCGACGCGCGCATAGCCGGGCAAGGTGACGCTGTTCGAGATCGAAGTGAAACGGTCCGAGAAATAGCTGACGCCCGCGCCGACACCGAAGCGCTTCGACACATTGTACCGCGTGAACAGCGACAGGCTGTGGTCGGGGACCAGCGCGACCTTGCGCCCGGCCGGCGCCGCCGCTGTCGTCTCAGTAATGCGCGCGTCCTGATAGCTGTAGCCGAAACTCAGCTGCCAGTCGGGCGTGATCTCGCCGCGGGCCTCGACTTCGACGCCGCGACTGCGCTGCGCCCCGGTCAGCACCGTCGTGCCCGCGACCGGCCCGGGCGCCCGCGTGTTCGTCCGGTCGAGCTGATAGACGTTGGCGGCAATCAGCAAGCCGGCGCGCGGCGCCCATTTCGCGCCGATCTCATAATTGTCGAACTGCTCGGGCTTGAGCGCGGCGGTCGTCACGTCGAGCGAGCTGAACTGGTCGCCCGATTGCGGCAGATAGGACCGCGCATAGCTGGCGTAGAGCGACACCGGCTCGACCGGATGCACCACCAGCCCCGCACGCGGCGACCAGAGCGCGTCGCTGCGCTGGAAACGCTCGCCGTTGAGGCGATTGGTAGCGGTCAGCGAGAAACGATCATGGCGCAGCCCGACGAGCAGTTCGACCGGGCCGAGCTTGATCTGGTCCTGCACATAGCCTGCATAGATATCGGCATAGACGACCGTGTCGCGCTGGCCGGTCCCTGCGCGGAACACCACCGGCGGCGCCACAAAGGGGTTGGCAAGCAAGACGCTGGCGGTCAGCCCGCCGTTGCTCGTCCCCGCCACGCCATCGAAAAAGCCGTTGAGGCGGCTCGACGTCGAATGCTGGGTCCCGAATTCGAACCCGGCGAGAAGGGTGTGATCGATCGCGCCGGTGCGCGTGCGCCAGACGAAGTCGGTCTGGCTGAGCAGATTTTCGCGGAAAGTGAAGTCCTGATAGGCCTGCACCGGCACGCGCCCGCCGCTCACGGCGCCCGAGGGGAACAGATTGCGGTAGTATTTGTCGTAATCGCCATAGAGCAGCCGCCCGGTCACGCTCAGCGCGGGCGAAAACTGGTGCGTCGCGGTCGCGCGCGCGACATTGCCCTTGAACTGCGTGCGATTGACGCCAGCCGCCCCGAAGAAGGTATCGCGAAACCCGGCGAGCGGGCGGCCACCGAGCGAGGGGATGCCGCGATCGGTGACGCGGTCGTCGTCGACATATTCATACGACAGCGTGAAGGCAGTGTCGGGGCCAGCAAACCATTTGACGACCGGATTCACGGCGGTGACGCGCCCGCCATAGACCTGCCGATGATTGGCGAATTCCTCATGCACGGCATTGATCCGCGCCGCGACCGTGTCGCTCAGGCGGAAGTTGATGTCGCCATCGACATACCAGGCGCCAAAGCTGTCGACCGAGGCACTCGCGCCGCCGAACATACCAAGCCCCGGCGTCTTGGTGACGCGGTTGATCACCCCGCCGCCGCCGCCGCGCCCGAAGGTGAGCGCGTTGGGTCCGCGCAAAATCTCCAGTCGGTCGAGATTGTAGAGCGGGCGGTAATATTGGACGTCGTCGCGTTGGCCATCGACGAAGAAATCGGCGGTCGAGTTATTGCCGCGCAGCACGATCTGGTCGCGGTTCCCCTCGCCCTGCGCCGCAATGGCGCCGGGGACGAAGCGCAGCGCGTCGCCGATCGAGCGGATCGCCTGATCGTCGATCTGCTGGCGCTCGATCGACGTGATCGCCTGCGGCACATCCTTGACCGGCGTCGGGGTGCGCGTGGCAGTGCTGGTCTCGGGAGTCGCGTAGCTGCTGCGCTGGCCAGTCACCGTCACGTCGGCGCGGTCGGCATCTGCATCGCCCGGTGCTGGCGTAGGCGCAGAGGCCTCGGTCGGTTCTGCCAAGGCGGCCGCCGGCGTCAGCGCCAGCGTCGAAGTTGCCGTCAGCAGTGAAATTGTGAGCAGTCGCATTGGTTTCTCCCGTCGAGGCCGGGGTTATTGCGACTCATTATCATTGTCAACGCTATTGCGAGTTATTCGCAACTTTGCCGAGCGAACAGCCAGGTGCGGATCGCGCTGGCGAGGTTGGGCGGATCATTCTGGGCGATCCGCAATGCGTCGATTTCGGCGATCAGCGCCGACAAGGGCAGCGCATGCGCTGCCGCCGCCGCTTCGAGCGCGGCCCAGAACACCGGCTCAAGGCTGATCGAGGTTGCATGCCCGGCGATCGTGACGGATCGCTTGACCGGGCCGATGAATCCGCCGGGCGGGGGCGCAATTCGGTGCGCCGTCACCGCGGCGCCGCGTCGAACAACCCCGCCAATTGTTCGATCATCGTGCCGCCCAATTGTTCGGCGTCCATGATCGTCACGGCGCGGCTGTAATAGCGCGTTACATCATGCCCAATACCGATCGCGCAAAGTTCAACCGGCGATCGCGTTTCGATCCAGCCGATTACCTGCCGCAAGTGGCGCTCCAGATACGATCCGCTGTTGACGCTGAGCGTCGAATCATCGACTGGCGCGCCGTCCGAAATGACCATCAGGATCTTGCGATCCTCGGGCCGCGCGATCAGCCGGGCATGTGCCCACAGCAAAGCCTCGCCATCGATATTTTCCTTGAGCAGCCCTTCGCGCATCATCAGCCCGAGATTGGGCTTGGCGCGGCGCCACGGCTCGTCGGCCTGTTTGTAGAGGATGTGGCGCACGTCGTTCAGCCGCCCCGGTTGCGGCGGGCGTCCGGCGGCGAGCCAGGATTCGCGCGCCTGCCCGCCCTTCCATGCGCGGGTGGTGAAGCCCAGAATCTCGGTCTTGACCCCGCAGCGCTCGAGCGTGCGCGCGAGAATGTCGGCGCTGATCGCCGCGATCGAAATCGGGCGGCCGCGCATCGACCCCGAATTGTCGATCAGCAGCGTGACGACCGTGTCCTTGAATTCGGTATCGCGCTCGACCTTGTACGACAGCGACTGCATCGGATTGACGATCACCCGGGCCAGCCTTGCGGCATCGAGCAAGCCTTCGTCCTGATCGAAATCCCAGCTGCGGCTTTGCTGCGCCATCAATCGCCGCTGCAACCGGTTGGCGAGCTTGGTGACTGCGCCCTGCAGATGGACAAGCTGCTGGTCGAGATAGGCGCGCAGCCGGGCGAGTTCCTCGGGATCGCACAGTTCGGTCGCGGCGATTTCCTCGTCGAACGCCTGCGTCCATGACTTATATTCGAACTGCGGCGCGAAATCGTTGAACGGGCGATTTGGCCGCACCGGCATCATCCCGTCGTCGCCTTCGTCGCCGGGTTCACCATCGGCCTCGTCGAAGCTGTCGTCGCTCTGCTGAGTCGATTCGCCTTCCTGCTGTTCGGAATCGCGCGATTCGCCGCGCTGCTCGACGTCGCCCTGGCCCTGTTCGCCCGCGTCGTCGCTGGGATCGCCTTCGTCCTGCGTCTGGTCGTCCTGACCTTCGTCCTCGTTGCCGCCCTCGTCCGCCTCGTCGGGCAGAATATCGCCTTCGACGAGATCGAGGTCCTGGAGCAGCTTCATCGACAATTGCGCAAATGCCGCCTGATCGTCGATCGCAAGGCCCAGCGCGTCGAGATCGCCGCCCGCTTTCTCCTCGATCCAGTCACGGACCAGCGCGAGACCCGCAACCGCGCCTGCCGGCGTCTGCTGCCCGGTCAGCCGTTCGCGCACGATCAGGCTGACGGCCGTCGACAGCGGCACTTCATCGGCGGTCCGTGCCCGCGCGATCGGATCGCTACGCAGCCGCATGCCGAGCGCGGTTTCAAGGTTGTCCGTAATGCCCTGATAGCCGCGCGACCCGAGCGCCTCCACCCGCGCGCTCTCAACCGCGTCGAAGACCGCCCGCGCGACCGCTTCCTGCGGCGCACCCTTCAGGTGCAGCGCGGTGTCGTGGTGCTTGAGCCGCAGCGCAAAGCCATCGGCAAAGCCGCGCGCCTCGGCAACCTGCTCGGGCGGCAGGCCGCGCGCGGGCATCGGCACCTTGATGTGCTTGCCCGATTGCGTCGGCGCGTCGGCGGTATAGGCAAGCTCGATCTCGGGCTCGTCCGCCAGCGCCCGCGCGGCGCCACCGAGAACCGATTTGAAGCGATCGAGGGGCGTTTCCTGCGCCATTATGCGGGCGCTAAGCCTTCCCCACCACGCTTTCGGGCAAATCCTTCCCGAATACGCGCTGGTAATATTCGGCGACCAGCGCCCGCTCCGCCTCGTCGCACTTGTTGAGGAACGACAGCCGGAACGCGAAGCCGACATCGCCGAAGATCAGCGCGTTCTGCGCCCAGCTGATCACCGTGCGCGGGCTCATGACGGTCGAAATGTCGCCATTGATGAAGCCGCGCCGCGTCAGATCGGCCACGCGGACCATATTGTCGACCACCGCCTTGCCGTCGGGCTTGTCATATTCGCCCGACTTGGCGAGCACGATCTGCGCTTCGACGGCGGCGGGCAAATAGTTGAGCGTGACGACGATGTTCCAGCGGTCCATCTGGCCCTGGTTGATCTGCTGCGTACCGTGGTACAGCCCGCTGGTATCGCCGAGGCCGACCGTGTTCGCGGTCGCGAACAGCCGGAAGTGCGGGTTGGGGCGGATCACGCGGTTCTGGTCGAGCAAGGTCAGCTTGCCTTCGGTTTCCAGCACGCGCTGGATCACGAACATCACGTCCGGGCGGCCGGCGTCATATTCGTCGAACACCAGCGCGGTCGGCGTCTGCAGCGCCCAGGGCAACAGCCCTTCGCGGAATTCGGTAATCTGCTGTCCGTCCTTCAGCACGATCGCGTCGCGCCCGATCAGGTCGATGCGGCTGATGTGCGCATCGAGGTTGATGCGAATGCACGGCCATTTCAGCCGCGCCGCCACCTGTTCGATATGCGTCGACTTGCCGGTGCCGTGATAGCCCTGCACCATCACGCGGCGGTTGTGGGCAAAACCGGCGAGAATCGCGAGCGTTGTGTCGGCATCGAAGACATAGGCCGGATCGAGATCGGGCACGCGCTCATCGGCTTCGCTGAACGCGGGGCATTGCATGTCGGTGTCGATACCGAACAGGTCGCGGACGCTGATCATCCGATCGGGCGCGTCGAGCACTGTCGTCGTGCGGCTGTCGGGCTGGGTGTTGGGAATATCGGTCATTGCTTCGCCTTGGACTGTCGAAGATTTCCCTAGCCGCTTGGTCGCGCGCAAGTCGAGAGCTTGTTAACAATCGCGCGTCAGCCCGGCATGCCCACTTTCGCCGGCAGCGGAAACAGCGTCACGAACCATTCGGCGCGCGCGCGGCTGCCCTCGACACGGACATCGCCCGCCTGCATCGCGTCGCCCAGCGGCCGCCCGCCATAGACAACGGCGGCGATCGCCTCGGGCGTGCCCGTCAGCAGCGCGCCGACATCGGCCGGGGTTTCGCGCGCGATCGTGATCGTGCCGCCACCGAGCCGGGCGACGAACCCGTCCCCGCCCAATTGCAGGCCAATCTCGGCGCGTCCGCTGCCGAGCCGATCAGCCGACACCATCGTGCGGAACGACAACATCAGCGATGCCGCCGACAACGGCAGCGTTGGATCATGTTCCGGCGATCGCGCCGCCCAGCGGCCGAGCGCCATGATTGCGACATCGCATTCATAGCCCCAGGGCGTGAGCTCATAGACCTGCGCGGCAGCCGGCGGCGGCAGGCGGCGGCGCTGCAAAATGCCCGCCGCCTCCAGCCCGGCAAGGCGCTGCGTCAACACATTCGCGCTGATTCCGGGAAGCGTTCGGCGCAGATCGGCGAAACGGCGCGGGCCGAACATCAGCTCGCGGATGATCAGCAGCGACCAGCGCTCGCCGACCAGCTCCATCGCATGGGCGGTGCCACAGGCATCGTCATACCAGCGTTTCGCCGCGCGCCCAGACCCATCGATCACTTTTTCTAACTTCATGATTGTTTTTTGTAACTGCAAATGGCAGGCCATGCAAATCACGTCGGCGACTCGACCGGCGTAGAAAAATTGGCTGTTCGTAACAATGCTTTAGGAGAGGAAGCATGACCGACGCACCACAGGGTCCGACCACGGGCCTGACCCCGCATATCAATATCCGCGATGGCCGCGCCGCCGAGGCGATCGACTTTTACACGCGAGCCTTTGGCGCGACCGAACAGCGCCGGATGATGGCCGACGACGGCAAGCGTATCATGCACGCACACCTCCACATCAATGGCGCGTCGCTGATGCTCAACGACGACTTCCCTGAAATGCGCGGTGGCGAAGCCGCGAAAGACCCCGAAGGCGTCGTGCTCCACCTGCAGGTCGATGATGCCGATGTCTGGTGGGACCGCGCAACCGGCGCCGGTGCCGAAATCCGCTTTCCGATCCAGGACCAGTTCTGGGGCGACCGCTATGGCCATGTCGCCGATCCGTTCGGCTACACCTGGTCGATCGGTTCGCCGATCAAGGGCTGAACGCTTCCCGCCACCCGGAAAAGGATCATGACCATGCCCTATGTCGATGGCCTCGTCATTGCTGTGCCGCGCGACAAGCGCGCTGAATTCCTCGCCCACGCCGAACATGTCGACAAATTGTTCCTGCAATATGGCGCGCTGCGCGTCGTCGAATGCTGGGGCGATGACGTACCGCACGGCCAGACCACCGATTTCTATCGCGCCGTGCAGGCGACCGACGACGAAGTGGTGGTGTTCAGCTGGATCGAATGGCCCGACAAGGCAACGCGCGATGCAGGCTTCGCCAAGCTACGCGACGATCCCGGCATGATGGACTTTGCCGTGCCGTTCGACGGCAAGCGCATGATCTTCGGCGGGTTCGAGGCGGTCTACGCGCTGGAGAAGTGACGGGACGGCATCGGCAACGACCGCGCCGAGCAAAAGGAAATCCGCATGAGCCACAAGATCGCTCCCTGCCTCTGGTATGACGGCACCGCTGAGGAGGCTGCGACTTTCTACGCCGCGACCTTCCCCGATTCCTCGGTCGACGCAGTCCACCGCGCGCCGGGCGATTACCCGAGCGGCCAGCAAGGCGATGCGCTGAGCGTCGAATTCACCGTGCTCGGCATGAAGTTCATCGGCCTCAACGGCGGGCCGATGTTCCAGCACAGCGAAGCGGTGTCGTTCCAGGTCTATACCGACAGTCAGGAAGAGACCGACCGCTATTGGAACGCGATCGTCGGCAATGGCGGCGCCGAGAGCATGTGCGGCTGGTGCAAGGACAAATGGGGCCTGTCGTGGCAGATCACGCCGCGTGTGCTGACGGCGGCGATCAGCCACCCCGACCGCGCCGCGGCGCAACGCGCGTTCGACGCGATGATGACGATGACGAAGATCGACATCGCCGCGATCGAAGCCGCGCTCGCAGGCTGAGGCGATGGCATTCAAACTCTCGGTCGAGCGCCACATCGCCGCGCCGCCCGAGCGGGTGTGGGAGATCATGACCCGGCGCATGCCCGAGTGGTTCTGCCCCAAGCCGTGGGTCGCCGAAATCATCGAGCAGGACTGGCGCCCCGGCGGCCGCAGCGCGATGGTGATGCGCGGGCCGGAAGGCGAGGAATCGCCGAACGAAGGCGTGTTCCTCGACGTCGTGCCGGGCGAGCGCTTCATCGTCACCGATGCCTTCACTGCCGGCTGGCACCCGGCCGGGCCGTTCATGGTCGGCGTGTTCGAAATCGCGCCCGCCGGAGACGGCACCCACTACCGCGCCAGCGCCCGCCACTGGACCGCCGAGGCGTGCGAGCAGCACAAGGCAATGGGCTTCGAAGCCGGCTGGGGCGCGGCGGCGGACCAGTTGAAGGCGCTGGCCGAAGCGGGCTGACCGCGCGGCGGGTTTCGCCCGCGAAAAGTGTCAAAGATTACGACCATCGCAGGGGGGTGTCTCCTCGCTGAGGCCCGAGTCGCGGGCGGCGCAGGGCGAGGGTGACAGAGGTTTTCCTACATTGGGAGGGGGCTGGTGCAAAGTTTTTGGTGGCGCCTAGCATCGAGTTGGCGTGTCCGATCAACCACCGATGCGATCGTGGCTTGCACAAGTCTGGGACGACATTAGCCTGCATCTTATTAGGAGCAGCCGATGGCGCAAGAAGATGCTGAATATCCAGAGCATGTCGCTACTCGTCAGGCTCGAATGCATATGCGCCTTGATTTAGTAAAGACCGTCCAGACTGTCGATGAAGAAAGCCGGACCGTCAAATTCTCGCTAGTGCCGGACCCGCGCCGTTACGATCGTGTCGAAATGGAAGGTGGGACTTGGTATCTTGACCGATATTTCCAGACTCTGATCCGCCTGGAGGATTTCGCTGGACCAAAGATGAATGGCCTCCCTGTCTACCGATCGGACCGTACCGTCGACTCTGCGCTAGAATATGCGGGCCGTCGACGAGACGCGATTGCGGTGGAGCTCCAGACAGGCGAGCATCAGCCGCCCAAAGAAGCACCTAGAGCGCATGGCACCTTGACGGCCGATGACTCTGAACGTGAAATGGCGTTTCTATCAGTGGATATTTGCGGCTCAACTGCCTACCGGCGGCGTGATGCCAAGGGCTTCGACCAAGCCTACCAGATTCTTCTGCAAGAGTTCGGCACCACTGTTGGGCAATTTCAGGGTAAGCTGTTAAAGGCGACCGGCGATGGCTTTATCGCCTATGTTGATGGACCCGGCGTAAATGTGCTCGTCGACAACTCCATCGATCTTGGCTGTTCGCTGATTCGCATTCTGCACGACGCGATCAATCCGGCGATCGAGGCCCACGGGCTGACGCCGCTCGCGATCCGCGTTGGGGCGGATTTCGGCCCTGCTGTCGTCCGCGAAGTCAAGATTGCTACCACAGGCTTTGCTTCCCTAGACGTCATGAGCGATGCTCTCAACCGTGCGGTCAAGATAGAGCAAAGTGCTGAGCCGAACAGCTTCCGGGTCGGCTTCGATCTCTATAGATTGGCGCACGTCCAATGGTTGGAGCGGAGCCACAAAGTTAACTTCGACGGCGCGAGCGTCGGAATTTCTGGATACAAGGTTTTCGAAGTGCAATGAACCCGCCGCTCGACAACTACTCGTCGAACTATCACCGTCTGCAGGGGCAGCGCGTTGAAATCACGCGCCGCCGCATAGAGGCTATAAACCGTACGGTAGCGCCCGGCTGGCTAGTCCCCGCACCCGCGGACCTCCCAATAGGACGGGGAAGACGCCTTGAAGCCGCAATACTGTTCCTAGACATCTCCGGGTTCACCCTTCGGGCATCGGAAACTACGGAGGAACAAGATGGACAGGTTCGGATTCTCAGCCTATTCTTCTCTGAGATGATTCGTATTGTTGGGGACCTCGGCGGTACTGTCGAGAAGAACACAGGCGATGGGATTATGGCTTATTTCGGCCGACCCCGGGGAACCGCATCTGATCCACGCCAAAGCGCGCTGGTATGTTCTCTCTATATGTTCCTCGCAGCCGAGCGGCTGATCAATCCAGTAATCCAAGCAACTAACCTTGAGCCATTGCGCTTTCGCATTTGTCTGGACTTCGGCGCGATTACCGTAGCGCGGCTCGGCGCAGCGCAGCGCTTCAATCATATCGTTGCAGTTGGCACAGCCGCCAATCGCACGTCCAAGATGCTCGCCCATGCGGAACCCGGCGATTTACTTTTGGGTGATGCCATGCTGCCGGGCATTCGGGCCGACTGGCGTGAGCAATTTCTCGCACACACGGGCAAAGATTCGGGGTGGGTGTACAATGACGGAGAACCCTATCACTTCTGGCGATACAATGGGCGATGGAACCCTCCATGGCGCTAGCGCTGTACCCGCCACGGACGCGCCGCTCGCAGAGTTCGCTAGCTTCCACGAAGGCTATCTTCACAATTATGTATCGTTAGCCGACACGAAGGCAACGGTTCTGCTGGGACTCGTAGGCACCTTTATCGCATACTTATTTTCCAAACCCACCTTTACCGCGTTCCTATTCAAACCAGCGTGCACGCCGTCCAGTTGGCTAGCCTGGGCGAGTATTGTTCTTCTCGCCGCTGGCGCTGGCTCCGCCGCCTGGGTCGTAGCACCCCGCCTCAAAACAACAGGTGAAGGTTTGGTTTTCTTCGGCGCCGTCCGCGCACATGTCGACGCCGCCGCTTATGCCGCTGCAGTGCGCTCGGCAGGTGCCAACCTCCTCGAAGATGCTTGGTTACGGCACTGCTATGACGTATCTGAGGTCTGCTGGCACAAGTACCAAAATCTTAGGCGCGCGATTTGGCTGAGCATCGCTGGTTTGGTCGCAGCATTGCCCCTGCTTGCTTCTATCTAGGCGCGTATAGTTCTGCTCGGACCGCCGAAAGCCGGCCTCGCCCCCCTCACGCAAACGCCGCCGATTTCCGCAGCGCCTGATACGCCGCAATCACATCCTGCAACTTGCCCTCAAACCCCCGGTCTCCCCCGTTCCGGTCGGGGTGATACTGCCGCACCAGCTCCGAGTAGCGCGTGCGGAGCGCGCGCCGGTCGGCGTCGGTCCCCAGTCCCAGCACGCGCAGCGCCTTGCGGTCGCCGTCCGACAGCGGCTTGCCGTCTTTGCGCGCTGCCCCCTCGCGCATCCGCTCGCGGAACCTTGCGCCGATCGCGTCGAGCGGGTCGGCGAAGTCGGCCCAGGGCGGCGGGCGGTCGGCGCCGCTCGTCGCAAAGGCGCGCGTTTCGCGTTCCCAGCCGGCATAGGGGCGCTGCGCCGCGTTGATCTCCTCGGGCGTCATCCCGGCGAAGAAATTATAGCGCGCGTTGAATTCGCGAACATGGTCGAGGCACAGCCAGCGATAGGCGGGCGGCGCGTCGCCCCGCGCCCCTTCTTCGGGCGGCGCGCGGAATTCGCCCGGCGCCTCGCACCCCGGCGTCATGCATTGCCGCCCCGTGCCCTCGACGCGGCCGTGGAAGCGCGCGGCGGGCCGGGTCTTCTTTTCGCTCGAGCCGTCCACTGCGCTCCCCGAATCCGTAAAAGCGGCTTATATAGGTCGCATGTCCGATCCCGCCACCGGCCCCGTCGCCGCCGAAATCGCCGCTCGCCTCAACCGCGCGCTCGCCCCGTCGCATCTCGACGTGATCAACGACAGCGCCCACCACGCGGGCCATATGGGTGACGACGGATCGGGGGAGTCGCACTTCACCGTGGTGGTCGAAAGCGCGGCGTTCGCGGGGCAATCCCGGCTGGCGCGGCAGCGGCTGGTCAACAGCGCGCTCGGCGATCTGATGGCAGGGACGGTGCATGCGCTGGCGATCCGCGCGCGAGCGCCCGGCGAGGCATGACGCGGGCGGCGCGCCCCGCCGCGCGGATCATATTGCTCGATCCGGCGGGCCGCGTGCTGCTGTTCCGCTTCGATCCCGATGACCGCCCGCCTTTCTGGTGCACCCCGGGCGGCGCGCTCGATCCCGGCGAGGATTACGCCAGCGCGGCGCGGCGCGAGCTGATCGAGGAAACCGGGCTCGACCTTGATCCGGGGCCGGAGATTGCGCGGCGGTACGTCGAGTTCACGACGATCGAGGGCGTGCCGGTGAGTGCCGACGAACGCTATTTCCTCGTGCGCGCGCCATCGGACGTGATCGACACCGGCGGGCATACCGCGCTCGAACAGCGGGTGATGACGCGCTGGCGCTGGTTCACCCCCGCCGAACTCGCCGCGCACGACGAAGCCTATTTCCCCGAAGACCTGATCGCCCTCGTCGCTACTCACGCGGGAGCAGACGCATGACCGATGATCTTTTCGTGCTGACGATCACGCCGACCACGCATGATCTGGGCGGGTTCAAGGTCCACCGCACGCTGCCGTCGCGGCCGCGCACGATGGTAGGGCCGTTCATCTTCTTCGACCAGATGGGCCCGGCGCATCTGCCCGCAGGCGAAGGGATGGACGTGCGCCCGCATCCGCACATCAATCTGGCGACCGTGACCTATCTGTTCGCGGGCGCGATCGACCACCGCGATTCGATCGGGAGCCATGTCACGATCGAGCCCGGCGCGGTCAATCTGATGACGGCGGGGCATGGCATCGTCCATTCGGAACGCTCGCCCGCGGGCGAACGCGCGGCGGGGCCGGAACTGTCGGGCATCCAGACGTGGCTTGCGCTGCCCGAGGCGGACGAGGAACGCGATCCGGCGTTCGAACAGGTGCTGCGCGCGGCGCTGCCGGTGGTCGAGGCGGGTGGCGCGAGGGCGCGGGTGATCATGGGGACTTTGTGGGGGGCGACCGCGCCGACCACGACCTATGCGCAGACCATCTATGCCGACATCGATCTGGCGGCGGGCGCGCAGGTGCCGATCGACGCGGGCGCCGATGAGCGCGCGGTGTATCTCGCTTATGGCGAAGCGACCCTCGACGGCGTGCCGCTCGATCCGCAGACGCTATACGTGCTGCGCCCGGGGATCGCCGCGACCTTGCGCTCGGGCGACGGCGGCCGCGTGATGCTGTGCGGCGGCGAGGCGTTTGCGACGCCGCGTCACGTCTGGTGGAATTTCGTGTCGTCCAGCCGCGATCGGCTCAACCAGGCGAAGGAAGACTGGCAGGCGGGGCGCTTCCCGACGGTGCCGGGCGACGACAAGGAATTCATCCCGATCCCCGAAGTGCCCAAGACGGTGAGCTATCCGTAACGGGCTAACGTTGGCCCAAACTCAACCGTCATCCCCGCGAAGGCGGGGATCCATACTGGCTTACCTTGCGAGATAGCCTCGATCTCCGGCGACTATGGATCCCCGCCTTCGCGGGGATGACGGCTCATGGCCTTGCGTACGCAGGACAGAGGCTCGTTTCTCGACGTCGCGCGAAACGAACGCGGAAATACTCGCGCCCCGGCCCCGGCCTCACTTCGCCTCCAGCGGTCCCCCCGTCACCGGCGGCGCGCCCTTCAGATAATGCGCCAGCCAGCCATGGACCTCGCGATAGAATTGGCGGCTGTCCTCGGGCTTGGTGATCCAGTGCCAGGCGTCGGGGAAGATCAGCAAGCGGCTCGGCACCTGCATCCGCTGCAGCGTCGACCAGGTCTCAAGCGTATTCGACATCGGCACGCGGAAATCGCGCTCGCCCGCCGTCAGCAGCATCGGCGTCTTCCAGTCGGCGGCATAGGTGATCGGGCTTTGTTCGCGCCACACCTTGCTGCCGCCCCACGGCGGGCCGCCGCTGGCAACCTCGCGGCCATAGTTGAAGTCGCTGGTGCCCCATTGCGTCAGCAGATCGACTTCGCCGGCATGGCTGACGAGGCATTTGTAGCGCGTCGTCGTCGCTTCGATCCAATTGGTGAGGTGGCCGCCATAGCTGGCGCCGCCCGCGCAGGCGTTCTTCGCGTCGATGAATGGATAGAGCTTGGCGGCTTCATCGACCGCCTGATCGATCTCCAGCGCCGGCCCTTTCAGCGGATCGAGCTTGATCGCCCGCGCGAACGCTTCGCCATAGCCGGTCGAGCCGGTGTAATCGGTCAGCAGAACGACGTATCCGGCGCTTGCCAGCAAGTGATAATTCCAGCGCAGCCCGATCTGGTCGATGTTGCTCGCGGCTGGCCCGCCGTGGATGATGACAAGCAGCGGATATTTCTTCGCCGGATCGAAGCCCGGCGGCTTGACGATCATGCTGTGGATGCGTTTGCCTTTGCTGCTCCCCGCCGTGCTGACGAACCAGAAATGTTCGGGGGACTGCCAGTCGATCGTCGCGGCCTCGGCGACATTGACGCTGGTCAGGTTGCGATGCGCCTTGGCAGCGGGATCGATGCGCACGATCTCGGCCGGGTTCACCGAACTGCCATAGCTGGCGATGAGCTGGACCGACGAAGCCTTCGACGGGATGTCGAGCGCGGTATAGCCGCCAACTTTGGGCGTCGTCACCAATTCGGGCGTGCCGCCGGTGATCGGCAGCCGGTAAAGGCTCTCGGTCCCGGCGTCGGGGACGAGCAGATAGACGGTGCGGCTGTCGGGCGTGACCGCAAAGGCATCGGCCTCGCGATCGAAATCGCGCGTGATCGGCGTCGCGTCGCCGCCGGCTGGCCAGCCAATGCGGTTGAGCCGGGAGAGGTCATAGACTTCCTGCCCCTGCGTGCTGAATTTCACGAGCAGGCTCTTGCCGTCGGGCGTGAACACCGGCGCGCCGTAATTGCCCGCTTGCGGTGTCACCGGACGCGGCTCGCCTCCAGCGGCGGGCATCCGGTAAAGCCGGTAGTTGACGCGCGCAAAGGCGGCGTTCCACCGCTCGGTGGTTGCGGTGAAGACGATCTCGCTGCCGTCGGGGCTCCACGCCGGCGACAGCGTCACCCCGCCATCGGCCTGGGCGTCGCCGCCGAAGCCCTCGGCCTGCGCCAGCGCCGTCGGCGACAGGAGGTCGCGGGCGGCCGCCCCATCGGCGAGCGGCTGCACCCACAGGCTCGGGCGGCGATCATCCAGCCACTGGTTCCAATAGCGGATCGGGAAGTGATTATAGACGCGCATATTATATTTGCGGGCCTTGCGCGCGGCGACCGCCGCCTTGTTGGCGGCATCGTCCATCGCGCCGGGATAGACATTGCTTTCGAAAAGGATCGCGGCACCATCGGGGCGCCACTGCGGATTGGCGGCGCCGGTTGCGACGTTGGTGACGCGCCGGGCCTCGCCGCCGGCCAGATCGATGACGTAGATCTGCGACTCCTCATCGCCCTCACGCTTGGTCGCAAAGGCGATGCGGCGGCTGTCGGGGGCCCAGGCCGCGCCCGATTCGGCGGCCTTGCTGTTGGTCAGGCGACGCGGCGCGGCCGATCCGTCGGCGGGGACGATCCACAGATCGGCGACCGCGCCGTCTTTCTCATAGGACGGCTCGGTCAGTGTGTAGATGACCCATTTGCCATCGGGACTGACGATCGGCGCGCCGACGCGCTTCATCATCCACAGCGCTTCGTGGCTGAGCACCTTTTTCGGCGCGGCCGCCGCCAGCGGGGCGAACGCCAGCATTGCGCCGCTTGCCGCCAGCAAAGCCAATGATATCCGCTTCATGCCATCCCCCTTGTCGCTGCGTCGCACCGCAAGCTAGCGCCGCACGAGCGGACCGCCAGCAAAAATCTTGTGCCGCCCGGCATCGGCGTTAGGCTTGCCCGATGACCGATCCTTTCCCGCAACAGCGCATCGCGCTCGCGACCGGCGTGGCGCTCGACGTGGTCGTCGCGGGCGATCCGGCGGCGCCCGCCATCATCCTGCTCCATGGCTTTCCCGAATCGCACCGCACCTGGCGCCACCAGATTCCCGAGCTGGCGAAAACGCATTTCGTCATCGTGCCCGATCAGCGCGGCTTTGCCCGCTCCGACAAGCCCGAAGGGGTCGAGCAGTACAAGGCCGACAAGACCATCGGCGACATGCTCGCGCTCGCTGATCATTTCGGCAAGGACCGGTTCACGCTGGTCGGCCATGACTGGGGCGGCGCAATCGCTTGGGCAGCAGCGCTCAACCATCCCGACCGCATCGAACGGCTGATCATCCTCAACGCGCCGCACCCGCTGATCTTTCAGCGCACCTTGTTCGACGATCCTGATCAGCGTGCCGCGAGCCAGTATATCACGGCGTTCCGCGACCCGAGCCTCGAGGCCTATATCGAGCGGGTCGGGGTCGAGGCCTATTTCGGCAAGACCTTCGTGGGCCACGCCGACCCGGCAGTGATGGCGGTCGAAAAGCCGATCTTCCTCGATCAATGGACTCAGCCCGGCGCGCTGACCGGCATGTTCAACTGGTACCGCGCAAGCGGGCTGATCGTGCCGGCGCTGCGCGACACGGCACTGCGGCCGAGCCAGCTGGTCGGGCTCGAGCCGCTCGTTCCCGACCTCACCCTGGTGAAAATCGCCGAGGCGGGCCATTTCGTGACCTGGGAAGCGCCGCTTGAGGTGAATGCCGCGATCCGTGCCTTTCTGCCCTGATCGGCTGCGGCGGCCACTCGGTTGCGCCTACCAAGTTGCTCAAGATCAGGAAGAATTTCCCGCTGGCGAGGGAACGGCGGCGCGCGTCGCGCTTTGGTGATCCGGGGGTGCCCAAACCCGGAGACTGAACCATGTCGATCCTAGACAAGACGATTGCCGCGCTGACGCCCCCCGAAAGCGAAGAAGCCCGGCAGCAAGCCCGCGAAAAAGCCTCGGCACTGGCGGTATCGAATGACTGGCTTGCGGAAATTCTCGATCACCATCGCGAAATCGAGACACTGTTCGCCCATGCCAAAGCGGCCGCAACGGTCGATGCGCGCCGCGCGGCGCTCAAGCAACTCGGCACGATGCTGACGGCGCATGCGGTGGCCGAGGAAGCCGCAATCTATCCCGCGCTCGCCGCGCAGCGTCAGGTCGGACACGCCGAGCTTGCCTATCAGGAACAGTCGGCCGCGAAGATGGAGCTCGGCCTGCTCGAACGGCTCGACCCAATGAGCGAGGATTTCGCCGACAAGCTTGGCCACATCGAAGGCGCAGTCGCGCACCATGTCTATTCCGAGGAAGGCACCTGGTTCGCCCAGCTCGCCGAGGATCTGGATGCGGGCGAAAAATCGCTGGTCACCGCACGCTACCGCGAGGAATTCGACCGATACATGGGGCCCGAAACCAGCAGCGCTCCGGCAATGCCGCTACGCTGAGCCCTCCTGGGGCGTGAGAGTTTTCGTGTTATTCCCCGACGTGAAATGGTGCCAGAAGAGGGACCGTGACGTGTCGCCAAAGCGTTATATCACAATGCTTTATTGCGATTTTTCGAATTTCGATACCGTCGAAAATACCGTCTTGGCACTGGCGTTGGTCCTCAATGAGGACTCAAATCGCTGCGGACGGTCTATTTCGGATCAATCCGCGACACCAAAATTTATTTTGCGACCCGCCGACAATTTCCTGCCTGAGAACGGCGAAAAACCGAATCAAGCCGCACCCAACGAAGCAGCCATGGCAGGTGCAATCAGCGCCGCCAGTTGTTGCACGACCGCACCTTTGCCAACCAACAGATCAACGCTTGCAATCCGCAGGCGTTCATCGCCTTCCATCATGCCGTAACCTGCATCCAGCGCCTCACTGCCAAGGCTGGCGTGATGAGGATAGAGCAGCATCGCCTCACCGCCCGCAGGGATCAGCAATGTCACCGAGTGGGGAAAGCAACATGCGTGCTGGGCGAGGGTCAAAGCAATCGACGTCGATTGGCCTGCTGCGTGGCTGGATGAGCTGATTGGCAAAGATCACATCAAGGCAGGCAAGCGCGATGGCATCAAAGATCAGAAACTGCTGAACGGCATCGAGGCGCAATCGATAGTGGTTTCTGCCGGAGGGCAGCTTTGGGAGCAATTGAGCGGATGGGGTCAGTCGCGAAAACTGCTTTCGCCAACCGAGCTGGGAATTCTGCGCGTCGCTGCATCTGTTCCGATGAAAAATCCTTCAGAAAAGCAATGCCTGAAGGTCATCGAATCCCTTCGCAAACTTAGATCCGAAGGTTGCGCGATCGGTGCCGATTTGTCGATCTGACGCCTCCGAGCGGGGGCATCCATTTTCCCGACAAAACTGACCGAAATTTTGCGGAAAGCATTTTCAGCAAGTGAAGACCAGCGTGTTTCCGGTGAGTAGTCTGGCGTAGGGTGTGGAGGGCAAGATAAAAGCAGTGCCAGCCCCTGACCCTTATGTGGTTGGTTCAGTTGAGGAATTTCGTATGGCACCGAAGGAAGGCTGCCATACGATATTGCGCAAAAGCGCAGAAATCTGCGGCGCTATCGTCTGGCACCGCTGATTTTTGGGCGTTTGTGCTCGATCCGGTTCGGTCAACGATAGGCCGAGTGCGATGGGTGCCCGTGATGGGGCGGTGATGCGATGGCGGCGCTCGGCCTCCGGCGGCGCAATCTGTCGATTTTGGGCGGTGCCATACCGTTTCAGGGCTGAGATCCGGGAGTTTCAACGGGAGCGTATGGCACCGGAAATTCGGTGCCATAGGGAAAAGCTCTAATAACTCATCTGCTTAACAACCGAGTGCTGGCACCTCTTTTATCTCGCCCTCCAAAACAGTCCGAATCTTGCTGCCTTGCCGATTCCGCCGATGGTATTCCGCAGCCACCTAAAGGCCGCCAAGCAACGCTTGCCTGCGATGGGCACGAAATGCCCTGCTTTGATGAAGTTTGGCCGGGAAGCGGAACACCCGCCGCAAGCCTCCCTACCTGTCCCCCACTTTCCGGCAGCCTGTTTGTCTGCGCTGGGCTGCGAGGAGTAGCCAGGCGCAGAGGCGGCGATAGAGAGCTGCCTTCGCTTCAGGCAATATGGCGCGCACGAAATCCATCTGACGAAAGCGAAGTTCATGCCCCGCGCCCTGCCCAAAAATGCCGCCATACCGGAAACCCCGCAACTGCCGCTGGAGCCGTTGACCGTGCGTATCCCGGTCGCGGTACAGCTGACAGGAATTGGCCGGTCGAAGCTGTATGAGCTGATCGCGGCGGGCGAGGTCGATGTCGTCAAGATCGGCGCGTCAACACTCATCACCGTTGCCAGCCTGCGCCGCCTTATCCAGAAATCGCGGCGCTAGGCGGCTAGTGGGACAATGCTGCCGTTCGACGTGCGCCGCTCAAACGGCAGACTTCGCCGCAACCCGCCTTAGCTAGCGTGAGATGGGGCGGATGGGGGTCTGGGGCAAAAGGTTTCCGGCTCAGGTGTCAACACCGGGACAAAAAACGGGCCAGGCTGTCAAGACCGGTCGACAGTCGAGCACTGGCGCACTTCGGTGATTACCTCTGCGGTCGGGGATCCCCGAGTCCGAAGGCATACTCGCTAATCAGCGAGCCGCAGACACCGTTATTCCCGCTACATCATCTAGTGGAAGCTATGCACCACAATCATTGCTGGCGACGTTACCGACACGCTGGATCTGGCTTTGCCCCATACCACCTGCCCCCACGAGTTGCACAGTGGCAAGTGGTATGGCTAGCCGCTCATCCTTTAGGTTTCAGCGTCAATGGAAGGCCGGCGAACATTATGACTGCCTCTTCAACCACTGCCGCTATTTCCTGATTGATGCGGCCCGCAACATCGCGAAACCTTCTGGCAAGGGCGTTGTCGGGTACAATGCCCAGACCCACTTCGTTGGCGACCAGAATGACCGGCCCCCGTGCGGCTGAAAGCGAGCGCGCCAGTCCTTCCGTAGCGGTAGCAGTATCGCGTTCCGCTAGCATCAGGTTCGAAGCCCACAACGTCAGGCAATCGACCAGCACCACCGTTTCCGGCGTGCTATATGCCGTGATTGCCACCGCCAGGTCCAGCGGTGCCTCGACAGTTGACCAGCGCGGACCGCGATCGGCGCGGTGCAGCGCGATTCGTTCGCGCATCTCATCATCGAAGGCCTGGGCTGTCGCCAGATAGACCAGTTTACCTGTCAGGGTCTCTGCCCGGCCTTGGGCAAAGCGGCTTTTGCCCGAACGAGCTCCGCCCAGCACCAGCAAATGGGGCAAGGCACTGCTCATGCACTGTCTCTCGCTGGGACGGAGGCGGGGCGTTCCGCCATCGCCAGCGCCACCAGCGCGTCGATATCGAGATCCTCCTCCAGCGCGACTGCGATCTCGTCAAGCGCCGCCTCGACGGTGAAGCCATAGTCCACGCCCCCGGCTTCTACATCCATGCGCGACAGTAGTGCCCGGCGCAGCTCCGCATCGGCCAGCAGGCCGTGGACATAGGAACCAAACACCGTTCCGCCTGCATTAATCGCGCCATCGCAGCGTCCATCGGAAAGCAGGGCGAAGGGCCGCTGCGTGTCCGGCCCGCTGGTTTGCCCCATGTGCATTTCATACCCCTGAAAAGGCGCGTCCATCGCCAGCCCGCTGACCGGGCGCAACGCCTTGTGGGCGTGCAAGGTTGATTCGACATCAAGCAGGCCAAGGCCGCTGGCAGCGCTGGCCGGACCTTCAATCCCATCGGGATCTGCGATACTTTTGCCGAGCATTTGGTAACCACCGCAAATCCCAAGGATCAGCCCGCCACGCCGGTGATGCGCCAGAATATCGATGTCCCAGCCTTCGTCGCGCAAAGCGGCCATATCGGCAATGGTCGCCTTTGATCCGGGCAGGATGATGAGCGCGGCTTCTGCCGGAATCGGCTGACCGGGCGGAACCATGTGCAGTTCTACCTCGTGTTCGAGCTTCAGCGGATCAAGATCATCGAAATTGGAAATGCGCGGCAGGATCGGACAGGCGATCATGGTGCGCCCCCCTGCGCGCATCTTGCCGCGTTCCAGTACCACGGCATCCTCGCTTGGCAGACGCGCGGTGGCCCCCAGCCACGGGACAACACCTAAACCCCGCCAGCCTGACAAGCTTTCGATCTGGGCATAGCCATCGGCGAACAAGGCGGGATCGCCCCGGAACTTATTGATGATGAAGCCCTGGATCATCGCCGCGTCGGCCGGGTCGATAATCGTTTTCGTGCCAACGATGGCGGCAATTACTCCGCCGCGATCAATATCGCCCACCAGCACGACTGGCACGCCTGCCGCGCGCGCAAATCCCATGTTGGCAATGTCGCCTGCGCGCAGGTTGATTTCCGCAGGAGATCCTGCGCCTTCGACCACGACGATGTCGCAGGCCTGACGGAGCCGCTCATAGCTGGCCAGAACTTCGCCCAGCAAAGCGCCCCGTGCCTGCCGGAAATTGCCCGCGCCCAATGTGCCTCGCACCCGGCCATGCACTATCAGTTGCGATGTGCGATCCGCCTGCGGTTTCAGCAGCACCGGATTCATGTCGGTATGCGGCTCCACCTTGCAGGCGATCGCTTGCAAGGCCTGCGCCCGGCCGATCTCGCCGCCATCGCTGGTGACGGCAGCATTGTTCGACATGTTCTGCGGCTTGAACGGCAAGACCCGCAAACCCCGCTGCACCAAGGCGCGACACAGCCCCGCCACCAGCACGGATTTGCCCACATCAGAGCCGGTGCCCTGAAGCATTATAGCGCCCATGCTGCACCTCCTGCAATTCCGGCCGCTATCAACCACAGGCACAGACATGCACGGGCGTAGATGCCCAATCCGCGCTGAATATCCTCTGCCCGGGCCGGGCGGTCTCCCTCCCCAATCCAGAGCTTGTCCGAAAGAATCCCGTCATAAGCGATTGGCCCCGCCAGACGCAGCCCCAGCGCCCCGGCCATCGCGGCCTCGGGCCAGCCCGCATTGGGCGAGGCGTGCCTGGACGCATCGCGCCATACTATCCGCCAGCCACCCCCGCCGCACAGGCAGATCAGCAATCCCGCGAGACGCGCTGGCGCGAGATTCATCGCATCGTCGGTGCGGGCCGCAGCCCAGCCATAGGCGCGCCATCGCTCCTCGCGGTGCCCAATCATGCTGTCGGCGGTGTTGATCGCCTTATAGGCCCAGATACCGGGCAGCCCCAGCACCAGCAGCCAGAACAACGGCGCGACCACCCCGTCGCAGAAACTTTCCGCCAGACTCTCGATCGCCGCTCGGGCAACACCCGCTTCATCAAGCGCCGCCGTATCACGGCCAACGATCATGCCGACTGCGGCGCGCGCGCTGGGCATATCCTGCCGCTCCAGCGCATCGGCAACGGGGCGCACGTGGTCGTACAGGCTGCGCTGCGCCAGACCCGGCCAGGCCAGCACAGCGATCAGGGGCCAGGCCCAAGGCCCGGCGATTGCCACGAGCAGACTTTGCAGCACCCAGCCCGCACCGCCCGCCACACCCAGCAGGAGCAGGACGGTGACCGCCCCGGCCATGCGCCGCTGTCCATCGGACCGCGAGGGGACATTCCAGCGCCGTTCCAGCGCGGCGATAATCCGCGCAAAGATGCCCACAGGATGGCCGATCCGGCGATACAGCGGCTGAGGCCAGCCCACTGCCGCGTCGAGCACCAAGGCCAGGAAAGCAGTCAGATCAATCATCAGCCAGCGCCGCATCAAGGCGATCCAGCGCCTCTCGGTCGGCGGGCAGGCCCAGGCGCAGCCAGCGCGGATCGTAATCGAACGGCCGCGTCAGGATGGCATGGCGCGCAAGGCGTTCGAACAGCGCGGCGGCATTGTCCGTTTCGATCAGCCGGAACAGCGGGCAGGCACCTATCGCGCTGAAACCTCGCCGCGCCAGCACCGCGTCCAGCGCATCCGCCTGTTCAAGCAAGGCCATCCGCATGGCGGCTGTCCAGTCCACATCCTGATATGCCGCCGTGCCGATGGCCAGCGCCGCTGCCGATAGCGGCCAACTGCCCAACCGCTGCCGATATTGCGCGATCAGCGCGCGCGGTCCCAGCACAAAGCCGAGCCGCACCCCGGCCAGCCCGAAGAATTTGCCGAACGAGCGGAAGATGATCAGCCGCTGTTCGTCCTGCACATGGGCGGCAAGGCTGCTGTGCGGGGCGGCATCGACAAAGGCTTCGTCCACGACCAGCCACGCTGCGCTGTCGCGCCGCGCCTCCAGCCAGCCCAGCAGCGTCGCGGGCGGGGTGATCTGCCCATCGGGGTTGTTGGGATTGGCGATGATGAGGGTCGCTTCCTCTGTCCCCGCCAATTCGGTCAGGGCTACGGGACGGCTGCGGGGAATCATCTCGCCATGGGTGCGATAGCTGGGCTGGGCATGGATAGCGGGGCCGGGCAGGATATCGCCAAGCATGCGCAAGCCGATCTCCGTGCCCGGAACAGCGCAGACATGGGCAGGGTCCGCGCCGAAACAGGCGGCGGCGGCGGCCTCCAGATCGTTCAGCGCGCCGGTGTCGGGCAGCGCCTGCCAGTCCACTGCCAGATTGTCCGCGCCGGGCCAGCCATGCGGATTGATGCCGGTGGACAGGTCGATCCACGGCGCCTTGCCCATGCCGAACTGCGCCATGGCATCGGCCAACCTGCCGCCGTGAAAACTAAAACTGTTCATGTCGTGTGTATCCATAGGCCCGTGATTGCCACGCTCAGCAGCAAGCCGGTTTCGATCAACTCGATGCCTGCACCATGGCCATCGCCGGAAATCCCGCCCAACGCGCGGCGCACGTGCCTCCCCCACCACAGAACGAGCAATGGTGTGACAAGCAGCGCCGGAGTGAACCACGCCGCCGCTGCCAGCGCGGCCGCCCAGCCCGCAAGATCGATCGCGCCGATGGCGGAACGGAATCGAGCCGCCAGCCCCTGATGCAGCGGCATCAGCCACCATGTCCACACCAGCGGGCCGATGCGCGCGGCAAACGGCACCAGTACCAGCGCGCCAAACGCCCGTGCATCCACCAGCATATCCAGCAGCACCAACTTGCTCAGCAGTTGGAGCACAATCGCGACAACGCCGAAGCTGCCGACATGGGGATCGGCCAGAACGGCCAGCAGCCGCTCGCGATCTTTATGCGCCGCGCCGCTGGCATCGGCGAGGTCGGCCAGGCCATCAAGGTGCAGCGCGCCGGTCACGCCCACCCAGACGATCAGTGCGGCTAATGTGCCCAGCCGGTGATCGACCAGCGCGCCTGCCCATGCGGCTCCCGCAACCGCTGCACCAATAACCAGGCCTACAGCGGGAAACCAGCGCATCGACCGGGCAAACGCGGCATCATCCACGACTATTGTCCGCAGTGGAGTTGGCATAGGCAGCCGCGTCAGGAATTGCAGGGCGATGATGAAGCCCCTCACGGATAAAGCCCCGCGATCTGTGCCGTGGGGGTTGCTCCGGGCCAGACGCGCAACGTCAGCAGGCAATTGTAGGGCAGGTCAACGGCCCACGTCTGGTGCATGTCAAACCCGCACAACACCGCCAGCGCCGCCCGCATCGCGCCAGCGTGCGTGACGATCAGCGTTGGCCGCGCGGCCAGATCGTCAATGGCAGCGGACACACGCTCCACCAGCGCCGACCAGCGTTCTCCACCGGGCGGCGCATGGCCATCGGGATCGTCCCAAAACCGCGCCAGCGCCGCGCCTTCGACATCGCCCGGCGCCATCCCGTCCCATGCGCCAAAGTCCAGCTCGCGCCAGCGCGGATCGATTGACAGCGGCACATCGGTCGCCAGCCCAATGGCCTCGCCCGCCAAACGCGCCCGTGACAGGTCGGACGCGATCAGCACTTCCGCCGCCAGATCCCGCGCCTGATCGGCGCAGGCCGCGATACCGGCGGCCGTAGGCGGCGCATCGGTGCGGCCGATCAGCCGCCCCGCGCCTTCCGGTTCGCCATGGCGCAAGAGGTAAAGTGGAAAGCTGCTCACAAGCCGTCTGCCACCCCGGCCTCGGCAAATGTCGCCATACCATTGTGCGTGGCCAGCGCTGCCCGGATTACCGACACCGCCAGTGCGGCGCCGCTGCCTTCGCCCAATCGCATCCCCAGCGAAAGCAGGGGATCAAGGCCCAAATGCCCCAGCAGTCGGATATGCCCCGGTTCAGCCGAACAATGGCCCGCCAGGCAATGATCGGTGATCGCCGGAACGGCGGCGGCCAGCGGCGCCAGCGCGGCGCAGCTGATGAACCCGTCCAGCACCACCGGAATACGCAGACGGCGCGCCTCCAGCACGGCCCCGGCAATCGCGGCGATTTCGCGCCCGCCCAACCGGCGCAGGATTTCAAACGGGGTGTCCGGCGCATTGGCATGACAGGCCAGTGCCTGTTCCACCACCGCCACTTTGCGCGCGATTCCGCCCGCATCAACCCCGGTGCCCGGCCCGACCCATTGCGCGGGCGTGCCGCCATAACTGCGCGCGCAGAGCGCGGCGGCGGCGGTCGAATTGCCAATGCCCATTTCGCCGACGACCAGCAGGTGCAGCCCCGGCTCCACCACCGCCGCTCCGGCAGAAAGTGCAGCAAGGCACTCCGTCTCGTCCATTGCCGCAGCGACAGTGAAGTCCGCCGTGGGCCGGTCGAGATCGAGTGCAACCACCCGCAGATCCAGTCCGGCCGCCCCGGCCAGTGCGTTGATCGCCGCGCCGCCAGCAGTGAAATTGCCGACCATCGCGGCGGTCACGCTGGCGGGAAAGGAGCTGACCCCGTGGACGACGAAGCCATGATTCCCGGCAAAGATCGCCGCGCGACCCTGTTCGATCACCGGCTGCGCCGTGCCCTGCCATCCGGCCAGAAACACGGCGATGTCTTCCAGACGCCCTAGCGATCCGGCTGGCTTGGTCAGACTGGTCTGCCGCGCGCGCGCAGCGGCGATGGCGTCCGCATCAGCGATTGGCATATCTGCAAGGGCTGCTTCAAACGCGGCCAGCGTGGCAAACCGGCTCATTCCGCGACGAAGCCCGGCGGCGGGGTGCGCGTGATGAAATGGCCCTTCACGCCTTGCGGCCATTGCTTGAACGGCACCCGGCCATGCTCGCTGGCGGCATAGTGGACCGCATAGTCCAGAATGGCGGTAGCGGCGTCCTCGTCCGGGGCGAAGCGGCCCAGCACATAGCCGACCTTGCCCGGCGCGCGCAGGTGGATGGTGCAGAAATCGGTGCAGGCAAACAGGCAGGCCATTTCCTGCACGGCAACCCCGGCATAGCGCGCGTCGCTCTGCTGAACCGAGCGCAGCGCGGCAACAAGTTGCGCGCCGCCGCGCGTTCCGGCGGCGTCCTCACGCGCATCGGCACTGTGGCGGCAGGTGTTGCAGGCCACGATAGCGGGGCCGTCCTCCACGGGTATCAGCATGGTTTTCTGGTCCTTTGATTGATAATCATCGTTCGAACACCCGGTCGGCCCACGGTTCACGCGGCTGCCAGCCGCGCTGTTCCAGTTCGGGGGTGTCGGAAATATCGGCTGGGTAGCCGATGCACAGCAGCGCGATCAGCGACCAGGTGGCGGGAACGTCCAGCAGGGCATGGACCGCCGGGGGATCGACAATCGACACCCAGCCAAGGCCAAGTCCGCGCAACCGTGCCGCCAGCCACAGATTGTGGATCGCCAGCACGCAGGAATAGCGCAACATTTCGGGCATGGTGGCAATGCCAAGGCCGTGCCCCGCCTCGGGCTGTTCGTCACAGAACACCGCGATCAGTTCGGGCGCCTCACGCAGGCCGTGCAGCTTGAGCGACAAGTAGTGATCGTGCCGCTCCTGCCCGGCATAACGCTCTGCCGCATGGGCGCTTTGCCCGTCGACATGGGCGGCCAGCGCCTTGCAGATGTCCGGCGTCCGTATGCGCACGAACCGCCACGGCTGGGCATTGCCGACCGATGGCGCCAGCGCGGCGCAGGCCAGCAGCGCGCGCATGTCCGCTTCCGCCACAGCGCGGCGATCGAATTGCCGCACATCGCGCCGCCAGCGCAGCAATTGCGTGAATTGCTCCGCAAATTCCGCGTCGAACACAGGCGGGGCGTCGCTCAGAATTCGATCCCCGCCTGCGCCTTCACGCCCGAACGGAAGGGGTGCTTCACCATGGTCATCTCGGTGACAAGGTCCGCCACCTCGATCAGCGCGTCGGGCGCGTTGCGACCCGTAACGATCACATGCTTCATGGCATCGCGCGCGGTCAGCACCGCCACCACTTCATCGACCGGCAGATAGTCATACCGCAGCACGATGTTCAGTTCGTCGGCCAGCACCATGTGATAGCTGGGGTCGGCGATCATGCGCTTGACCTCGTCCCAGCCGGCGCGGGCGGCCGCGATATCGCGCGTGCGGTCCTGTGTGTCCCAGGTAAATCCCTCGCCCATCGGCTTGAATTCGACATTGTCCGGAAAGGCATCGAACACGGCCTTTTCACCCGTTTTCATCGCCCCTTTGACGAACTGGACCACCCCCACTTTCATGCCGTGGCCAATGGCGCGAACCACCATGCCCAGCGCCGCGCTGGTTTTGCCCTTGCCCTTGCCGGTGTGGACGATCAGCAGGCCCTGTTCGCGGGTCTTGCTGGCCATGATCTTGGCCTGCGCGGTCTGCTTCTTGCGCATCTTTTCGGCGTGGCGGGCATCGCCGCCTGCAACTTCTACTTGGTTTTCAGGTTCCATCGGCCAATTCCCTTCGCATGAGATAGACATCCATGATCCAGCCATGGCGCGCGCGCAGTTCCGCCCGGCGCAACGCGATCCGGGGACCGGCTTGCGCCAGGGGGCCCTGTTCCAGCGCCTCGTGCGCCATGCCCAGATAAGCGCCCCACCAGATGGTGATGCCTTGCGGTTGCAGCCCCTCGAACGCGCCGCCGCTATCGAGCATGACGACAATCGTGTCGGCTCCGGCAGGCCAGCCATGGGCGCGCAGCAGCCGCCCGGTGGTGATCGTCACCGGGCCGGCCAGCGGGTTCAACGGCATGGCATGGGCGGCGGTCAACGCCTGAAGGCTGGTGATGCCCGGCACCACCCGCACGGTGATTTCAACGCCCGCGCTGCTCAGCCGATCGGCAATGCGCAAGGTGCTGTCATACAGCGAGGGGTCGCCCCAGACGAGCAGCGCCAGTGTGCCGCCACCGGGCAAATGCTGGGTGATCTGCGCCTGCCACGCATCCGCGATGGCATCATGCCAGGCATTGACGTCATCCAGATAAGTGGCCCCATTACCGCGCACTGGCCCACCTCTTACTGGCAGGTCAAATTCCACAATCCGCGTTGGCCCCGTCAGAACCTGCGCGCAGATCTCCCGGCGCAGGTCGATCAGGTCGGACTTGGCCTGCCCCTTGCGCGGCAACAGGATCAGGTCAGCTTGGTTCATCGCCGCCACGGCCTGCGCTGTCAGGTGATCGGGGTTGCCCGTGCCGATGCCGATCAGGTGGAGGTCGATCATTGGGCTTCTCGGCACGAAGCGGGCGCGATCATGTGGAAATAGCTGCCGGTGACATGGCCGCGATGCGATCCGCTTTCGGCCACCGCCGCGCCTTCGGCATCGGTCACAAGCGCCAGCGGCGCGTCGCTTTGTTCAACGATGGTGGAATAGTGGAACTCGTGCCCGCGCAGTCTGGTCCCGGCGGCAAGGCCCGATATCGGCACCAGCAGTTCGGCATGGCGATAGCCAAGGTGCATCTTGCGCTGGGCATGGCTGGTGACCAGCCCCAGCAGCCCGGCCATCCGGTGCCGTTCACCACTCTTGTCGATCAACCCCTGCCCCAGCACCATATAGCCGCCGCATTCGCCGTGAACGGGCCGCGTTTCGGCATGGCGGCGTAGGCCGGACAGGAATGTCGTGGCGGCGGCGATGGTCCCGGCGTGCAATTCGGGATAGCCGCCAGGCAGCCACACCAGATCGGCATGGGCGGCGGGCGCCTGATCGGCCAGTGGCGAAAACGGCAGGATCTCCGCCCCGGCGCGCCGCCAGCCTTCGATCAGATGCGGGTAGACGAACGAAAAGGCGGGATCGCGCGCCATGGCGATCCGCTGGGCCGGAGGGGCGGGCAGCTTGCCGCCGTCGGCTTGTGGTGCGGCACCAGCGGCAAGGCGAATAGCGTCAAGATCGACATGGGCGCGCAGGAACGCTGCAAACTCGGCAATCGCGCGATCAAGATCGGGATGCTCCACCGCCTGAACCAGCCCCAGATGGCGTTCGGGCAGGGTCAGGTCGCCGCGCCTTGGCAGGGCGCCCAGCACGGGGATGCCCACCGCCTCAATCCCCTTGCGGACCAGCCGTTCATGGCGCGGACTGGCCACGCGGTTCAGGATCACCCCGGCAAATGGCAGCCCCGGATCAAGGCTGCTGAACCCCAGCGCGGTGGCGGCGGCGGACTGCGCCTGCCCCGACACATCCAGCACCAGCACGATCGGCCAGCCCATCCGGCGCGCCATGTCGGCGCTGGCACCATTGCCCGACGCACCCTTGCTGGCCACGCCGTCAAACAGTCCCATCGACCCTTCGGCCAGCACCATGTCCGCACCCCCGACCTGCGCCGCAATGCCAGCGATCAGATCGTCCTCCATCGCCCAGCTATCGAGATTGAACGACGGCCTGCCACTGGCCGCGCGGTGAAACGCGGGGTCGATATAGTCCGGCCCGCTCTTGAACGGCTGCACAGCCAGCCCGTCTTCGGTCAGGGCGCGCAGCAGGCCCAGCATCACCGTGGTCTTGCCTGTGCCCGATGCGGGGGCGGCGATCATCAATCCCGGAGTCTGGTGGCGCGCGCTCATTCGACCGCACCGGCAAAGCGTGACGTGGCATCCTGCGGACGAAAGCGGCGGTCATAACCGGGCGCGTAAAGGCTGCTTTCGGCAAAATCCTGTGCTGCCAGCACCCGCCCGACAAGGATCAAGGCGGTGCGCTCCATACTGCCCGCCACGGCCTGCTCGATCGTGTCGAGCGTGGCCCGGACAATCCGCTGATCGGGCCAACTGGCGCGCCAGACCACGGTGACGGGGCAATCTGCGCCATAGGCCGGCGTCAGGTCCGCCACCACTTGCGCCAGATTGTGGACCGACAGGTGAATGGCCAGCGTCGCGCCGGTCATGGCAAAATTGGTCAGGCTTTCGGCGGGCGGCATGGTGCTGGCGCGGCCCGGCGTGCGGGTCAGCACCAGCGATTGCGACAGCGCGGGCAGCGTCAGTTCTGCCTCCAGCGCAGCGGCGGCGGCGGCGAACGCCGGGACACCGGGCGTCACGGTAAAGGGAATGTCCAGCGCGCGCAGGCGGCGCAATTGCTCGCCCATCGCCGACCAGACCGAAAGATCGCCCGAATGCAGCCGCGCCACATCGTGCCCAGCGGCGTGGGCGGCGGCGATCTCGGCCATGATCTGGTCCAATTCCAGCGGCGCGGTGTTCACGATCCGCGCGCCCGGCGGGCAGTGATCCAGCACGGCCACCGGGATCAGCGACCCGGCATAAAGGCACACCGGGCACTCTGCGATCAGGTCGCGTCCACGCAAGGTCAAAAGGTCGGGCGCGCCGGGACCGGCGCCGATGAAATGGACGGTCATGTTGGGATTTCCTGAAGGTTGACGCTGGCAGCAATGGCGCACGTCGCCATGCGATCGGGGGAGATGTGGCGCGGCGACAGCAGGCGCGCACCCGCGCCAGCAGCGGCAAGCGCGGACGCTTCGGCAACGCTGCCGACGTGACGAGCGTTCAGGCTGGCGATGGAGCGCGTGGGGGTGGAAACGGCGGCCAGTGCATCGGACGCCACGCCCATCAGCGGCAGGTCCAGCACTTCGGCCAGCGGCACCAGCGCCGCAAGCTTGTCATGCGCCGCAGCCAGATGGGTGACCGGCGGCTGCCCCTGCCCCGCCAGCGCGAACGCGGCGCGCAGCGAACACAGGCTGACGCCCGACCGAAAGCCGAAGCCCGCGACAATCACAGCACCGCGCTCCATTGCACCACCGGATAGCGCGCGCGCCAGCCGTGGCGGCTGCCCAGCGGCGCGGCGTCGGCCAGTTCGATGCGCAGGAGGCTCCCGCCCGTCTGGCCATGCCACCGGGCAAGCAGCGCTTCTGATTCCAGCGTCACCGCATTGGCTACCAGCCGCGTTCCGGCGGGCAAACGCGCCCACAGCGCGTCCAGCAAAGCATCGGACAATCCACCGCCGATGAACACCGCATCGGGCGATGGTCCCGGTGGCAAGGTATCCGGCACCGTCCCGACGACCACCTTCAGCCGGTCAACGCCCAGCGCAGCGGCGTTGGCCCGCACACGGTCCGCGCGCACCGGATCCGCCTCTATCGCGCAGGCCCGGTTGGCCGGGTGGGCCAGCAGCCATTCGATCCCGATCGATCCCGATCCCGCGCCAATATCCCACAGCAGCTCACCCGCACACGGGGCCAGCGCCGATAGCGTCAGCGCGCGTACCGGACGCTTGGTCAACTGCCCGTCGGACGCAAACCAGTGATCCGGTCGGCCCGCCGTCAGCGGCAAGGACGGGCCATGCCCGGCACACTCGATCCCGGCCGCTACCGGATGGGCGATGTCGGTGAAAGACAGCCCCTCGGCGCGCGCGGTGCGAACCCGTTCGCGCGGCCCGCCCAGCGCTTCCATCACATGCAACGCTGACGCGCCAAAGCCTTGGCCGGTCAGATAGTCCGCCAGCGCGGCCACCGCCGCGCCATCGCGCAACAGTGCAATGACGCGCCGCCCTGGTGCCAGGTGGGGCTTGAGCCGATCTAACGGCGCGGCATGGAAGCCAAGACAGGCCACATCCTGAACCGGCCAGCCCAGCCGCGCAACCGCCAGCGTGAAGGTGGAAGGCGCGGGGATCGCAACCCATTCGCCCGGATCAAGCAGGCTCGCCACACTGCTTCCCGCCCCGAACCAGAACGGATCGCCCGATGCCAGCATCACCACCCGCTGCCCGCGATGTTGCATCAGCAGGGCAATGCCATCGGCAAAGGGTACTGGCCATTCGATCATGGTACAGGTAATCGCGGGCAGCAGCGACAGGTGCCGTGCCGGTCCCATGACCAGTCCGGCCTGCGCCAGCGCCGTGCCGGCGGCGGCGGAAAGGCCGTCCGGCCCGTCCTCGCCAATGCCGATGATCGTCAACCACGCTTCAGGAGCCATATCAGCCATGCCCAACGTCCTCCTGCTGGGCGGCACGACAGAGGCCAGCGCGCTTGCCCGCCTGCTTGGCGCGCGGGGCATTGCGACGACGCTCAGCTATGCCGGACGGACCGAAAACCCCCGCGCTCAACCGGTGCCGGTGCGTGTCGGCGGGTTCGGCGGTGTGGCGGGGCTGGCCGATTATCTGCGCCACCACCGCGTGACTCATCTGGTGGACGCGACCCACCCCTTTGCCGCAACGATGAGCAGCCATGCCGTGGAGGCGGCCCGTCTGGCCGGAGTGCCTCATGTAGCGCTGACCCGCCGGGCGTGGCAATCGGTCGCCGGAGACCGCTGGACCCGCGTTGCCAGCATCGACGGTGCGGTGGCAGCGCTGGCAGGCCCGACCCGCCGCATCATGCTGGCGCTGGGCCGGATGCATGTGGCAGCCTTCGCTGCCCAGCCGCAGCATCATTATCTGTTGCGCTTTGTCGATGCGCCAGACCAGCCGCCGGGCTTGCCCCATCACACCCTGATCGTCGATCGCGGGCCGTTCACCGCAACAGGCGACAGCGCATTGATGGAGGCGCACGCCATCGATCTGGTGGTGTGCAAGAACGCTGGCGGGCAAGGCGCTGAGGCCAAGCTGATCGCGGCGCGGTATCTGGGCTTGCCGGTCCTGATGATTGATCGCCCCGTCGTTCCGGACCGGGCCGAATGCTATCGCCCTGAAGATGTGCTGGTGTGGCTGGGTCATGATGCCGAACCCAAGGCCGAGCGGGGCGTATAGAGGATGGGGCTAGGCTTTCGCGCACTTGGGCGTTCGATGATCCGCGTCAGGCTTGATCCGACGATCACCATGGTCCGCATGTCGGCCATGTCTGCACGGGCCTGACCCAGCGGTACGATCCGCAATTGCTCGTCCGGCGTCGATACGGCGCGGGCGAACAGGATCGGGCGATCCGGGCCGCACACTTCGCGCAGCAGGTCCAGTACACGTTCGAAACCTTCGGGCCGGGCTTTTGACCTCGGGTTGTAGAAGGCCATGGCAAAGTCCGCCTCTGCCGCCAGCCGCAACCGTTTTTCGATCAAATTCCACGGCTTGAGATTGTCCGACAGGTTGATCGCGCAAAAATCATGACCCAGCGGCGCCCCCGCCCGCGCGCTGGCGACCAGCATCGCGGTGATGCCGGGCAGCACCCGGATGTCGAGATCGCGCCAGTGGGCCGGGCCTGCCTCCAGCGCCTCGAACACGGCGGCGGCCATCGCGAAAACGCCCGGATCGCCCGATGATACCACCACCACGCGCCGCCCCTGCGCCGCGAGGTCCAGCGCATGGGCGGCCCGGGCCAGCTCCACCCGGTTATCGGACGGATGCAGTGTCAGCCCGGCGCGCGGGGCGATCCGGGCGACATAGGGAATATAGCCGATGACATCGCTTGCCCCGGCCAGAGCGGCGGTGACTTCGGGCGTAATCAGCGCCTCGTCGCCCGGCCCTAGACCGGCGATGGCCAGCCAGCCGCTCATGGCCCCGGCACTCATGGCCGGCGCCCCTGGCCGTGAATCAGCAGGATCGAGAAATAGGGCGTGACCGTTTCGGCCTCGATCAGCCGCGTGACCCGCTGACCTGGCATGGCGGCATGTTCGACCAGCCATGCCGCATCCTCGCGCCCGGCAGCGGCCACCGCGCGGCGCAGTTTGGGCAGGTTGCGCCCGATCTTCATCACCACCAGCGCATCTGTATCGCGGATGCGTCGCACCAGTTCATCCTCGGGCAGGGTCGCCATCGCGATGGTCAGCACATCGTCGCCCCAGGTGATCGGGATGCCGGTTGCGTTCCACGCCCCGGCCATGCCGGTGATACCCGGCACCACTGCCACCGGAACCGTGCCCGCCAGCCGGGTGTGCAAATGCATGAACGAACCGTAGAAAAACGGATCGCCCTCACACAGCACGACCACGTCTTCGCCTGCCTGCGCCAGCATGACCAATCGCTGCGTGCATTCGGCATAGAAAGCGGAAAGACAGTCGTTGTAGCGCGGGTCGGATAACGGAATCTCGGTCGTCACCGGATATTCCATCGGGATTTCGATCACGTCGGGGCGGAGCATTCCTTCAACAATCCGCCGCGCCTGACCCGGCCGCCCGGCCTTGCGGAAATAGGCCACGTGGCGGGCGCCGCGCACCAGCCGGTCGGTGCGAACGCTCAACAGATCGGGCGCACCCGGACCCAAACCCACGCCGTGGATCGTCCCGCAGGAAAGGGCCGCGCTCATTCGTTGCCGCTCGCCAAAGCGTTGATCGCAGCAACCGTGATCGCGCTGCCGCCCAGCCGCCCTTCAACGATGCAGCACGGCACCGGCGGCGCGGCCCATAACGCGGCCTTGGATTCGGCCGCGCCGACAAAGCCCACCGGACAGCCGATGATCGCCGCAGGGCGCGGGCAATCGGGATCTTCCAGCATATTCAGCAGATGGAACAGCGCGGTTGGCGCGTTGCCGATGGCCACCACCGCGCCTGCCAGATGCGGCCGCCACAGTTCCAGTGCGGCGGCAGAGCGGGTGTTACCCATTGCCCGCGCCATGTCGGGCACTTGCGGCGCATTCAGGGTGCAGATGATCTGATTATCAGCAGGCAGCCGCGCACGGGTGATCCCTTCGGACACCATCCGCGCATCGCACAGCACCGGCGCGCCAGCGGCCAGCGCCGCCCGCGCCGCACTGGCAAAGCCGGGTGAGAAGCGGATATGCGCGGCAAGGTCCACCATCCCGGCGGCGTGGATCATGCGCACCGCCACCGGTTCCTCATCAGCGGAAAAGGGCGCCAGATCGGCTTCGGCGCGGATCGTGGCGAAAGACTGGCGATAGATGGCCGCGCCATCGGTTTCATAGATATGGGGCATCAAGCGGCTCCGAAATGGGCGAGAAGCTCGGCTGGGCTGAGCGCAGAGCGAACTGGCAACGCACCGGCGGGTGCGTTCAGGGAAAGATCGAACAGGCCATCGCGGCCGGTCAGCGTGACATCGGCGGCGCGCTGGCGGGCGCAGCCCTTGGCACAGCCCGAAACATGCAGCCGCCCGGCGACATGCGGTGCAAGGCGGCGGGCAAGATCGCGGGTTTCAACCGAGGCCTGCGGGCAGCAGGGCGCGCCGGGGCAAGCATCGACATGCAGCAGCGGGTCGGCAGGATTATCGATCAGCCCACCGGCGCAAACGGCAGGCGCGCCTTCCACCAGCAGCACACGCCACGGCGTGATCCGCACCGCTGCGGCGGGCGATGCTTCCACCATCACGGCCAGTATCCGCGCCTCTATCCGGCCAAACGGCAAGCCATAGGCCCAACTCCCATCACGGAGGCCCAGATCATGAAGGCCCGGCACGATGCAAGCAGCCGACGGCGCGGGCAGAATGTCGCCACAGGCCCATTCGGGCAGGACCAGCCGGTGTCGCGCCATGCGCCCCGCTTTCGCGCCGCCGCTGGCCGCAAACCAGTGGGCGAGCGCGATCAGCGCGTCCACTTCCCTGCCAGCAGCAACCGCCATACCGGTGGCGCGGCCATCGGCGCGCAGGATCAGACCGCCATCGCCGCCGCGCTCAATGCGGAAATCGCCCGCCTCGCCACCCAGAATGCAGGTCTGACCGGCATCGATGGCAAAGCACACTTTACCGGGCAGATCGGGCAACTCATCCAGCCGGGTCAGCAATGCGCCCGCAATGCGGTGGCTGTCATCACCGGCGCGCCAATCCGGCGCGACCAGAATGTTGCGCCGCTGTTCGATGACAGGGTCAGGGTCCACCAGATCCAGCACAAGCAACCGGTCGAGCAGCGCCTGCCAGCCAGTTTCAGGCACCCCGCGAAGCTGGAGATTGGCGCGGGCGGTCATGTCGATCAGGCCATTGCCGTGCACCACGGCGGCATCGCACAGGCCCAGCACTTGCGCCCGCGTCAGGCGGCCAAGCCGAGGCTTTACCCGCACCAGCAGCCCGTCGCCCGCCATCATCGGGTGCCAGGCATCGGGGCACCAGCCCTTCACCGCAAAACTGCTCATGCCCTGTCCTCAAGCCTTGGCAGGCTGGCGAGGATGGAATTGCGCCGGGTCTGCCACAGCCCGGCGGCATGGAGCGCGGCAAAGCGGGCTTCCATCGCCGCCAGCGCAGCCGGATTCTCGCGTTCAAGAAATGCGCGAACATCGGTCTGGCCCAGTGTCGCGTCGTGATAAAGGTCGAACAGATGCGGCGGTACGCTGCCTGAAAGGTGCGCAAAGGCACCCATATGGTCCAGCGTCGCGGCCAGTTCTGCCCCCCCGCGAAAGCCGTGCCGCATCATGCCCGCCACCCAGCCTGGGTGCGCCGCGCGGGCGCGGACCACGCGGGCGATCTCTTCGGTCAGGGTGCGCGCAACGGTGCGCCCCGGATCGCGATTGTCGAGGTGGTAGAGCGCCGCCGAACCACCGATCAGCGCCTTGGCAGCGGCAAAGCCCGCCTCGTGCGCGGCATAATCGGCGGCCAGCAGCAGATCGGTTTCGGGCAAGTCCTGAAGATGGACAAAGGCGTCCGCTCCTTCAACACGCTGGCGCAGGCCGTCAGGATCGGCAAAGGTTCCGATCGCATCGGAGGCTGCGTCAAACGCATGGTCCGATGCCGCCAGCCATGCCTCACCAGCAGCGCGCCGGGCCGCTTCAGTATAGACCTCGGCTGCATCGCCAAGACCCAGTCCATAGCTGCCGGGGGCCGGGCCATAGACGCGCGGTGCCGCAGCCTGCCCTGCAAACGGGTTCCAGTCCGCCGGTTCATCGCGCAAACACAGCGCGCGCACCGCTTGGCCAAACAGTATCGGCAGCGCAGGAAAGGCATCGCGGAACAGGCCGGAAATCCGCAACGTCACATCGATACGCGGCCGGTCCAGCAGCGCCAGCGGCAGGATTTCGATGCCTGTTACCCGTTCGGACGCGGTGTCCCACAGCGGCTTTGCGCCCAGCAGGTGCAGCGCCATGGCGAATTCCTCGCCCGCCGTGCGCATCGTGGCCGATCCCCACAGATCGAGCACCAGCCCGCGCGGATAATCGCCGTGATCCTGCAGATGCCGCCGGATCAGCTCCTCTGCCAGTGTCACCCCTTGGGCATGGGCCGCGCGTGAAGGCACGGCGCGCGGGTCTATCGCATAAAGGTTTCGCCCGGTTGGCAGCACATCGCTGCGCCCGCGAAAGGGGGAGCCGGAGGGACCGGGCGGAACGCGGCGTCCGTCGAGTGCCGCCAGCAATCCGGCCCGCTCGGCTGCGCCCTGATCTCCCCGCCCGAACACATGCAGCCCGCCACCGAACTGGCTGTCCTTTACATCGCAAACGAAGCGGTCGATCCGGGTGATCGCCTCGACCAGCGTGGCCGCGTCATCAAGGCCCAGTTCCGCCTCAAGTCCCAGCACGCGCGCTTCGTCGCGGATGTTCACTTGCAGACGGTCGCGGCGGGCCGGGTCCAGCCCGCCAGCGTTGGAGAATTCATCCAGCAGCGCCTCGATCCGGGCCAGCCCCGCACCGCTTTGCGTTTGCACCAGTGGCGGGGGAACGTGCCCGATCGTAACCGCGCTGATCCGGCGCTTGGCCTGCGCCGCTTCGCCGGGATCGTTGACGATGAACGGATAGATCACCGGCATCGCGCCGGTCAGCGCCTCGGGCCAGCAAGCATCGGACAGCGCGACTGATTTGCCCGGCAGCCATTCCAGTGTGCCATGTGCGCCGACATGCACCAGCGCGTCCACGCTTCGCTGGCGCAGCCACAGGTAGAACGCCACATAGCCATGGCGCGGGCAGCGGGACAGGTCGTGATAGTCGCCGTCGCGATGGGCGCGCTCGCCGCGTTCGGGCTGCAAGGCTACCAGCGCGTTGCCGATGGGCAGCGCGGCAAAACGGAACGCGCCATCGGCGGCGGCAGCATCGGCTTCCGGCTCGCCCCATGCGGCGAAAAGTTCAGCGCGCAGGGTATCGGGCAGTGCTGCCAACGCCTTGCGGTACTCTGCCAGCGGCCAGTGCTGATGTGTGCATTCAAGGAGCGCTGCCAGTCTGGCCTGCGCGTCAGTGGCATATCCCGCCTCGGCCAGATCGGCCAGGATCGCCTCGGCAGAAGCCAGCGCATCCAGCCCCACGGCGTGGGCGATCTGGTATGCCTTGCCGGGATAAGTCGACAGGACCAGCGCAACCCGCCGCTCGGCAACCGGCGTTTGGGCAAGTGCGATCCAGCCCGCTACCCGCGCGGTGATCGCTTCGATCCGGCCGGCATCGGCGCGATGGATGGTACGGGCAAAGCCAAGCGCGGGATCGCGCGTCCCCGCCTCCTTGAAGCTGGCGATGCCTGCAAACACCCGCCCGTCAATTTCGGGCAGCACCACATGCATGGCAATGTCTGCGGGGGAAAGCCCGCGCGACGCCGCCGCCCATCCCGCGCGCCCGGACGTGGCCAGCGCCAGCTGAAACACGGGAACGCCCGCGCCATCAAGCGGGGTGGCGCCGTCCTCGCCCCGCGCGGAAAAAGCGGTAGCGTTGATGATCGCTACCGGGCCAAGTCCGCGCACCCAGCGGTCCACCTGTTCGCGCACCTGCGGGGCTTTCAGCGAGGGGACGAAGATCGACAATGCATCGAAACCGCGCTGCTCGAACGCGGTATGCAGGGCGGCAAACGGGTCCAGATCGTGGGCGGTCAGGTAAGAACGATAGAACACGATCAGGACCAGCGGCCTTGCCGGATCGCGCACAAAGGCTTCAGGATCGACCACGCCAAAGCCGGGATGCCAGCCTCCCGCCATCGGCAGCGGATCGCATGTCCGGGCGGGGGCATCAATCAGCCCCGCCAGCTGCGACAGCGCGGCAAGCGCCGCCTGCGCCGCCCCTGCACCGCCAGCATCGCACCACTGCGCAAGTTCGCGCAATGCAGGCACCGGCACGGTCGAAACCGCATCCAGCCGCGCGTCCTCCCAGCCGTCGCCGGGCAGCACGGCCAGGGCGATGCCGCGCGACCGGGCCAGCGCCTCGACCTGTTGCAGCCCGTAGCTCCAATAGGGCGTGCCGCCGATCAGCCGGATCAGGATCGCCTTTGCACCCGAAAGTGTCCGCTCGACATACGTGTCGACCGACAGCGGATGCATCAGCGCCGCCAGATTGGCGAGCCGCAGCGAAGGGAACGCCACATCGCCCGCGCGGGCCTGATGCCATGCCGCCGCGAATGCGCCCAGGTCGCTGTCCGAAAAGGACAGGACCACCAGATCCGCAGGCTCTTGCCCCAGATCCTGCGGGACGGCGGTTTCCTCCATCCCGTGCGTTTCGCGGAAAATGACGTGCATGGCCCGCGCCTTACGCCAGCAGCACCGCGCGAATGGCGTCTGCATCGACATGATCGTGCTCGGCAATGGCGACCAGCGTGGTGCGGCGCGGCTCGTCAGGCCGCCACGGGCGGTCGTACTGGTGGCGCACCCGCGCGCCTACCGCCTGCACCAGCAGCCGCATCGGCTTGCCCGCAACGGCGGCATAGCCCTTCACGCGCAGGATATGGTGATCGCGCGCCAGCGTTTCGATCCGCGCCACAAGCACTGCCGGATCGGCGATCTCGCCCCATGCGATGACGGTGCTGTCAAAGTCGTCGTGCTCGTGGTCGTCATCTCCATCATGGTGCGATGGGCGCGCGGCGATGTCGTCCTCGGCAGCGGCATCAAGGCCCAGAACCACGCGCGGATCGACCACGCCTTCGGTCAGTTCGATCACCGGAACCGGGCGACTAAGCTCCGCCGCGATGATCGCGCGCGCTGCGGCGACACCTTCCGGACCTGCCAGATCAACCTTGGTCAGCAGAATCATGTCGGCGCAGGCAAGCTGGTCCTCGAACACTTCCGAAAGCGGCGTCTCATGATCGATGCTGGGATCGGCGGCGCGCTGGGCGTCAAGCGCGGCCACATCGGGCGCGAACCGGCCTGCCGCCACCGCTTCGGCATCGGCCAGCGCCAGCACACCGTCCACGGTGATCCGGCTACGAATCGCGGGCCAGTCAAACGCCTTGAGCAGCGGCTTGGGCAAGGCCAGACCCGATGTCTCGATCAGGATGTGATCCGGGCGCGGATCAAGCGCCAGCAGCTTTTCCACCGTGGGGATGAAGTCATCCGCCACGGTGCAGCAGATGCAGCCATTGGCCAGTTCTACGATGTTTTCCGCCGGGCAATCCGGAATGGCGCAAGATTCCAGAATCTGGCCATCCACGCCCAGCGAGCCGAATTCGTTGACCACCACCGCCAGCCTGCGCCCGCCCGCATTGCGGATCAAATGGCTGATGAGCGTGGTTTTCCCCGCGCCCAGAAAGCCCGTAATGATGGTGACAGGCACCTTTGACAGGTCGGCCACAAGCAATTCCTCCGCGCGCCAGAGCGACAAACGGCGGGGCTTGCCGGACAAGTCCGGTCGGCGCATCGCAACGGGCAGGCGCGATGAAGCACCCGTTACCACGCGGCCGTGCAGCCCCAGCCGCACAGCTTCGTCGCTCAGACGGAGAGTTACCGTGCCGTGACCATCCCCTGGATCAGGCAAGAGCGACCGGTGCGCCGGCAGGTCTCCTGGCTCGCGGGTCACAGCTTGATGCACGCCTTCCCAGACTTTGCGCCAAAGCGCTGTCCAGTGGCAGCTCCTGTGTTCAGGAGCATGTGCATCGCGCTATCCGCTTACAGTTGCAGGGACAGCCACGGATTTGGGAGCAAGCTCCCGCACCGCATTCCCGATTAAGCCCCTTGCGGGGCACCGGCGCGATCATTGAAGGGCGGGTTGCCCCGGTCCTTCGCCGCGCGCTCTAGACGAAAATGCCAGCCAAGCCAATTGAAGTTGTTGCTTCATCCTCTTTACGCCATCGCCTTATCTCGGATGGGTTGGCTGCCAGGCGCTCGATCGCATCGCAGGGATAAGTCCAGAGCGTTATTTCGGTTACGCCTTTTCTGATCCTGGAAGCCCCCGATAGGGCCAAGCGGCCGTCCTTGGCCCACCGTGTTCGCTCGCGGGACGTGATGCAGAGAATATCCTCGACCTGCCGTTGACTGACAGGCTTGCACGCTATCCGGAAAAGCCGTTTCCGTATGGCATCGACGAGATCTTCCGCAGCCTGCCTTGAATTCGGATCAAAGACACAACTTTTTCTGGATTTAACGAATGTTCCGTTGGAACGAGCCATCAGCATCCGGATCGCCGCGTCGCGCTCGCCGTGATGTACGCGAAGCCCGAGCGGCATTCGGACATCAAGATCGATTGAGACGGTGCAGGACTGGTCATCGTGGCTGAGTATGACGCAACGATCCACGCAGTGACGGTCAGGCAACGACCGAAACCTCGATTTCATCGAACCGCTTCCAGCGATAGATCGCGTAACTCGCCAGCCAGCAGAACACGAAAAGACCGATGATGGCGAAGCCCAGACCATTGAAATTTTCGCCCAGTTCAGCGGCGACCCGCCATGGCCTACCCGTAAGGGCCAGCTTGTCGCCAATCAGGGCCAGCGTTTCGATTCCACCAATGACAATCGCCACGATGGCCGAGATCAGGGTAATGGTGATGTTGTAGTAGAGCTTGCGGATCGGCTTCACGAAGGCCCATTCATAAGCGCCCAGCATCACCACGCCGTCCGCCGTATCGATGAGGGCCATACCGACCGCGAACAGGGCGGGCAGGACCAGGATTGTCCCGATCGACAGGCCATCGGCGGCCTGGCTGGCCGACATGCCCAGAATGGCAACTTCGGTTGCTGTATCGAACCCAAGCCCGAACAGAAACCCCAGCGGGGCCATATGCCAGCTTTTGTTCACGAGGCGGAACATCGGCCTGAACAGTCTGGAAAGCAGACCGCGCCCACCCAATAGCAGATCAAGATCGTCCTCGGCATAGCTGCCGCCTGCACGAGCATGGGCAAAAGTCCGCCAGACAGAGCGCAGGATGACCAGGTTCATGCCGGCGATCGTGAACAGGAAAAGCGCGGAAATCACGGTTGCAATCACGCCACCGATTTCCTTGAAAGCGCCAAACTGCGACAGCGCGCTGGCCGTCACCGCAATGATGATCGATGCTATGGCAATGATTCCGGAATGCCCGATCGCGAACCAGAATCCGACCGAAACCGGACGCTGCCCGTCCTGCATCAGCTTGCGGGTCACATTGTCGATCGCCGCAATATGATCGGCATCAACCGCGTGACGCAGGCCCAGCCCCCAGGCAAGCACGGCGGTGCCGAGCATCAACGGCTGTGCATGAAACAGGCTGAATGCCCAGACCCAGACGCCAATGTTGGCGGCGATCAATCCGGCAAACAAGGCACCAATTCGTCGGCGCAGAGACAGGGACGGCAGTGTCTTCGTGAGGGGCATGATTGGCTCGGCGATTGAGGAATGAACAAACGAAGGACGGTGCCGCAGACGTGCCGCAGCGCCGCCCATCAAGGGATTTCGCTAGAAATTGACCTTTGCGCCAATCCTCACAGTTCGAGGCTCGACCACGCGGCTCAACCGGCCTTCCACCGGAGCACCTGCATCAAAGGCGGGGATGTAGGACTCGTAATAATAGGCGATGTCCTTGTCTCGGCTGTCGAAGATGTTCAGCACTTCTCCAAATATCTCGACCTTCTTGCCCTTCCACGCGGCTCGGGCATTCATGACCGTGCTGCCCCGATCCCGGACACTGTTGTCCTCGACAAGCGGAGAAGGTCCAAGGTGGCGCACCCGAATGCTGGCTTCCCAGGGATCAAGAATGATGGCGGCACCTGCTGAAGCCGCGTTCTCGAATGCATTGGGGATGTGATCGCCATTGTCGAAGCGCGCATGGCTGGCGGTATAGTTTCCATCAAGCGCAAGCCAAGGGAACGGCCGCCAGAAGGCGACGATTTCATAGCCATGACGCCCACTGGCACCCGACGGTTCAACAGCATTGGAATCGCCAATGAAACGAAGTTCGCTGCCGACATGCAGCCACCAGTAAGTCGCGGTTAACGTGACCCCTGAGAATTGAATGCGTCCTCCCAGTTCCTTGCCAATGCCGCGAACCAGAACGGGAACAGGCGTGTCCCTGTTGACCGCACCCCGAACATCATTGGAATGGAATCCACGGCCCCAGTTGGCGTAGAGTTCAAGATGCGGCGTAACCTGATAGGCGATTGACGCCTTGGGAGAGAGAATCGACGCTGAGCCACTGCCTTCGCCCAGCGACGCCGCAACAGAATCTCGTGCACGCACGGAATAGTGATAATAGTCCCCGCGAAGACCACCTGTCACACGCAGTCCCGCCAAGGGTTTCCAAGCGACTTCGCCGTAGAGCGCGGAAGACAATTCCCCGACCCGGTAGTGCCCGAGTGACGCAAGAAATGCGCGGGCAGCCGTTCGATCGACACCAACATTCCCGACGGCGTCGTATCTGTTTTCGGTGCCAAGGCTCACAGCCAGACTGTCAGCGATTTCCCAATGTTTTTGTGCGGACAGCCCGAGGACCCAACGCCGGTCGAACTGCTTGATCTGCGCGCTTGTGCTATCCGGATCGGTGTAAGTGGGGTTCGAGAACATCGACCAGTCATAAAACTGGGCATAGACATTGGCGCGCCATGTCGGTTGCTTGACCGCGATGTTAGCCACCAGGCGCGTCGTCTCACCCCGCGCGGAAGGATCTGGAGAGCAGAACACATCCGCACACAACGCCGTGCCGATAATGCGCTCGGGGATTTGCTCGGTTGGGTGCCATGTCGCCCGGTAGGCATGGAGAGATGCCTCCAATGTGCCCGCACCGGTCGGCATCCTATATTTCGCGAACCCCGAGTAGTGGCGCAGACGTTCAGGTTCCTGCCACGGTCCGTCATAGGTCTTGGCCTGGGCGACAAGCGTGAGGTCTCCAGCACCCAGGTCGTGCAATGTTCCGCCCGCAGCGACGCGGCGCCAACCATATGATCCAGCCTCGGCCGATGCCCATGGCCGGTCATAACCCTTGATGGTCGTCATATAGGCTGCTCCCGCCAGAGCGAAATCACCGCCATCGGCGCGGTAGGGCCCTTTACGAAAATCCTCCCGGCCCACGATCTCCGGAATGAGCCCGTTGAGGTCGAGATAGCCATGACCATGTCCGTGGGTACGAAAGTTCATCTGCACATCATCGATATAAGTACTGAAGTCAGACCCATGGTCGAGGTTGAAACCGCGCAGGAAATACTGGTTGGCTTTGCCGCTCCCCGAATGCTGGGCTGCAACCAGCCCCGGCACCGCTTCCAGCAGTTCGGCCACGCGGAGAAGAGGCCGCACGAGGAGATCGGCCCCTCCGACGCTTCCTTCGCTCGCTGATTTGGCAGTGCCGATCATGGCCTCACCGCGACCGAAAACCACAATGTCGTTGTCTGCCACGACTGCATCCGCGCTTGTTTGCGATCCCTTTTCAGAGGTTTCGGCAAAGGCCGGTGTTCCGATACAGATCAGCGGAAGTGCGCTGCTGGTAGTAATGGTCTTGATCACGAAATAGTCCCCCGGCGTCTTGCGACGTGGCCGGGGCATACCCGCGCGAACGGGCGACACGCGCGGCGACCGGACGCCATGGGTGGCCGACGCACGTCTCCGATGCGACCCCAGCCGCTCGTTCGTCGCTCAGACGGAGTTCACCGTGCCGCAGCCATCCTCTGGACCAAGGCAAGAGCGACCAGACGCCGGCAGGTCTCCTGGCTCACGGGTCACAGCTTGATGCACGCCTTCCCAGACCTCGCATGATTTAGCGTCCGGCCCAGTGGCTGCCCCTTCAAATGAGGAGCGATGTACATCGCGCTATCCGCTTACAGTTGCAGAGACAGCCACGGATTTGGAAGCAAGCTTCCGCACCGCATTCCCGATTAAGCCCCTTGCGGGGGGCACCGGCGCGATCAATGAAAGCCGGAATGATCCGGTTCTCGATCCCTCGTCTAACTGAAGTGATCGGAAAAGCCAATAACGCTTGGAGCAGGGATTGAATCAACGATTACTGCATCCCGCGCCACCATTGCCATTGGCACGGCCAGAGCGCACCAACCGCGCGCACTCGATTTGAATGGCGGGTTTTCACTGAACCTATCGTTGGCCATCGGACTCCTGTACGACCGGAAGTGGTCGAATCCAGACGTATGGAGGCGGCACTATCTGCGGGTCGGTTCGGCCTGAGCCTGCGCCGCCTTATCCAGAAATCGCGGCGCTAGGCGGCTTGCGGAAACTGCCTTGCAGGATCTTCGCGCCTGACCGGAGCTGGTCGAGATAGTCGGACCAGCTTTTCATCATGGCCAGCCGCTCTTCCCAATGCTCGCCACGCGCATAGGCTCGGCGGACGTCATCGGTCTCGGCATGGCCAAGCTGTCGTTCGATGGCGTCGGGATTCCAGTGGCCCTGCTCGTTCAGCAACGTGCTGGCCATGGCGCGGAAGCCGTGGGCGGTCATCGTCTTGCTGTCGAACCCCATGCGCCGCAGGGCGAGATTGATCGTGTTTTCGCACATGGGACGATCCCGTTTGCCTTGGGCCGGGAAGAGGTAACGGCGGTTGCCGCTGATCTCGCGCAGTTCCTCCAGGATGGCGAGCACCTGCCGGGTCAGCGGCACGCGGTGGGCGACGCGCATCTTGGTTTTCTCGGCGGGGATGGTCCAGACATTCTTGGTCAGGTCAAATTCGGTCCATTCGGCGTGCCTGAGCTCGCCAGGACGCACGAAGACGTGAGGGGCGATGCGAAGGGCTGCATGGGTGACTGGATAGCCCGAATAGGCGTCTATTGCCCGAAGTAGCACACCTGCCTCCATCGGGGAGGTAATGGCCGCCCGATGCGTGACTTTGGGCACAGTAATCGCGCCGCGCAGGTCTGCCGAAATGTCGCGGTCGGCGCGTCCGGTGGCGATGGCATAGCGGAAGACCTGCCCGCAGGTGCTGCGCAGCCGTCGCGCTGTCTCATAGTGGCCGCGCTTTTCAACCGCGCGCAAGACCGCCAGCAATTCGGGCGCTTTGATCTCACCAATCTTGCGTGCGCCGATTATGGGGTGGGCGAACTCCAGTAGCCATTTCAGCTTGCCCAAGGTAACTTCCGCGCGGCCTTCCCGGCGGGCTTTGTCGAGCCATTCCTCGGCAACGGCCTGAAAGCTGTTCACGTTGGCCAGCGGCCCGGTAATCTTGTCGATCTTGCGCTTGGCCGACGGGTTCATGCCATCGGCAATCTGCTTCTTGATTTCCAGCCGCTTGGCCCGCGCCTCAGCCAGTGAAACGGTGGGATAGACCCCAAGGGCTGCGGTGGCCCGCTTTTCCCCGAAACGATAATCAACCCGCCAGCACCGCTGACCGGCTTTTGTGACGAGCAGGTATAACCCGCCCCCGTCAGAAAGCTTGTAGGGCTTCTCGCGTGCAATTGCCTTTCGGACGGCCAGATCGGTAAGCATGACGCCACCTTTTTGTCGGTTTCGATACCGTCAAAAATACCGTCGGATACCGTCAATTGCAACGAATTTGACCGGATGCGGGTGGACGCGCAAGCCGTCAAAAACCTTTGATTTTGGGGACTTCTCCGGACATTTATGGACATGTCCGGAGGAAGCGATGGTGCCCAGAAGAGGACTCGAACCTCCACGCCCTTGCGAGCGCCAGCACCTGAAGCTGGTGCGTCTACCAATTCCGCCATCTGGGCCCCAGAAGACTTATTCGTCAGGTAGGCCGCGCGCTCTAGGGGAGCGGTGGCGGCATTGTCAATAAGCCATCGCCACGCTTGGCTCTTGCCGTTTTTCGGGCAGGGCGGCATGGGAGCCGCAGCGAGATCAAGCCCGAGGAACGGCATGAACGACAAGCTGGTGACGTTGATCGGTGGCGGCGGGTTTCTGGGCCGCTATGTCGCACAGGCATTGCTCGAACAGGGCGCGCGCGTCCGCATCGCCCAGCGCAACCCGAAAGGCGCGCTTTTCCTGCGGCCGCTCGGCGGGCTCGGCCAGATGCAGTTTGTCGCGGCCGATATCCGCAAGCCCGAATCGATCGCGCGCGCGGTCCAGGGCAGCGACGGCGTCGTCAATCTGGTCGGCATCCTGAAAGGCAACTTCGAGTCGATCCAGGCGCGCGGCGCGGGTGACTTGGCTACAGCCGCCGCAGCGACCGGCGCTAGCGCGCTGGTTCATATCTCGGCAATTGGCGCCGACGCTGCTTCGGCATCCGCCTATGGCCGCAGCAAGGGCGAAGGCGAGGCCGCGGTCCTCGGCGCTTTCCCGGCTGCCACGATCCTGCGTCCCTCGATCGTGTTCGGGCGCGAGGACCAGTTCGTCAATCGCTTCGCGGCGATGATTGCCTCGGCGCCTGCCGTGCCGGTGGTGCGCGGCGTCACCAAATTCCAGCCAGTCTATGTTGGCGATGTGGCGCGCGCGGTGGTGGCGGCGCTGGCAGCACCGGGCCAATATGGCGGGCGGACCTTCGAGCTTGGTGGCCCCGATGTCCTGTCGATGCGTGGCCTGATCGACTGGATCGCGGCGCAAACCGGGCAGCGCCCGACGATCATCGACCTGCCCGATGCGATTTCGGCAATGATCGCCACCTTCGGCTTCCTGCCCGGCGCACCGATTACCCGTGACCAGTGGACGATGCTCCAGCGCGATAATGTTGTTGCCCCCGGCGCGGCGGGGCTGGAAGCATTCGGCATTACCCCGACGCCGCTCGACACGGTCGCGCCGGGCTGGCTGGTCCAGTATCGCCGCAACGGTCGCTTTACGACCCAGACCGCCTGACCGGCGCGTATTTCGACATCACACCGCGGCGACAGCCGCCTTGGGGGCTGCGTGAACGATATCCTGACCATCATCCTGCTCGGCATTGTCGAGGGGATCACCGAATTCCTGCCGGTTTCCTCGACAGGTCATCTGATTCTGGCGGGCGCGCTGCTCGGCTATGACGATGGCAAGTGGCAGCTGTTCAACATCGTGATCCAGCTCGGCTCGATTCTGGCCGTGGTCGTGCTTTACTGGCGCACCTTTTGGGCGGTGATGCAGGGGCTGATCAAGGGTGAGGCGGGCGCGGTCAAGTTCGTGACCAATTTGCTGATCGCCTTTGTACCGGCGGTCATCATCGGCCTGGCGTTTCGCAAGCAGATCGAGGCGCTGCTGCTCAATCCGATTGTCGTTGCAGTTGCGCTGATCGCGGGCGGTATCGCGATTCTGGTGATCGAGCGAGTGGTGAAGCCCGGCGAAGCCAAGGGGATTTCGGGGATCCCGGCGCGGACCGCGCTCGGCATCGGCGTGCTGCAATGCCTTGCGATGATTCCGGGGGTCAGCCGGTCGGGGGCGACCATCCTCGGCGCGCTCAGCTTGGGCGTCGAACGGCGCACGGCGGCGGAATTCAGCTTTTTCCTCGCGATCCCGACGATGCTCGGCGCCAGCGTGGTCGAACTGGCAAGCCACCGCGACACGCTGACGGCGGCCAATGGCGTCGGGATCGGTGGGATTGCGCTTGGCTTTGTCGTCTCGTTCGCCGTCGCGGTGCTGGTGGTGCGCTGGTTCGTCGGCATCGTCGGCAAATATGGGTTCGGCCCGTTCGCCTGGTATCGGATCATCGTCGGCAGCGCGGCGCTGGTGTGGCTGCTGGCCAGATAGATCCGAAACGGACTTATCGGACGCACAGTTGTCGCAAAAATATTGCCGTCGGGTGAAGTCGGCGAGCCATTAAGTCAGTAATATTGTCTTACTGGTCATTCTTTGCGTGACTCAATCGCCTTAGGGGCATAAAACTGCGCGCGAAGGTGAATGGGCAGCGCCATGGCGAACGACTCAATGCTGAAATTCGTGGGGACCGCGCAGGCCTATCCGGCCAAGCGCGACCCGGCCCTGCGCGCCGAAGACTTCCGCGAGATCGCCGATCGCTACGCCGAGACGAGCGGCGAAGAACAGGCTGCGCGCTGTTCGCAATGCGGTGTGCCCTATTGCTCGGTACATTGTCCCTTGCACAACCACATCCCCGACTGGCTGCGGCTGACCGCCGAAGGGCGACTGCGCGAAGCTTATGAGCTGTCGAACGCGACCTCGACCATGCCCGAGATTTGCGGGCGAATTTGCCCGCAGGACCGGCTGTGCGAGGGCAATTGCGTCATCGAATTTTCAGGCCACGGCGCGGTCACGATCGGCGCGGTCGAAAAGTTCATCACCGACACGGCGTGGGACAAGGGCTGGGTCGAGCCGCTGATAGCGGGTCGAGCCACTGGCCAGTCGGTCGGCATCATCGGCGCAGGCCCGGCGGGACTGACGGCGGCGGAATATCTGCGCGGCGCCGGGCATGAAGTGCATGTCTATGACCGGCACGACCGCGCGGGTGGCCTGCTGACCTATGGCATTCCCGGCTTCAAGCTCGAAAAGCCGGTGGTGATGCGGCGGATCGAGCGGCTGGCAGCGGGCGGCATCGTCTTCCACGCGAATTTCGAGGTCGGGCGCGACGCGAGCCTTGTCGAGCTTCGCGACCGTCACGACGCGGTGCTGATCGCGACGGGCGTCTACAAGCCGCGCGCCATCAAGGCACCGGGAGTCGAGGCACAAGGCGTAGTCGAAGCGCTCGACTATCTGATTGCGTCGAACCGCAAGGGCTTTGGCGATGATGTGCCCGCGTTCGATTCAGGCGCGCTGGATGCAGCCGGCAAGCATGTCATCGTCATCGGTGGCGGCGATACCGCGATGGATTGCGTGCGCACTGCCGTGCGGCAGGGTGCGGCCTCGGTCAAATGCCTCTACCGCCGCGACCGCGCCAACATGCCCGGCAGCCAGCGCGAAGTCGCCAATGCCGAGGAAGAAGGCGTCGAGTTCGTCTGGCTGGCGGCGCCCGATGGCTTCTCCGGCGATCCGGTGCGCGCGGTGCGCGTCACCAGGATGCGGCTCGGCGCGCCCGACGCAAGCGGGCGGCGCGCGCCCGAGCCCGATCCCGGCGCGGACGAGGAATTGCCCGCCGATCTCGTCATCAAGGCACTCGGCTTCGACCCCGAACCACTGCCGGTGCTGTTCGGCGCGCCCGAACTGCGCGTGACGCGCTGGGGGACGGTGGTGATTGATACCGCGAGCATGCAGACCAACCTGCCCGGCGTCTTCGCGGCGGGCGACATCGTGCGCGGGGCGTCGCTGGTAGTATGGGCAATCCGCGACGGGCGCGATGTCGCGGCGAAGATGGGGCAATATCTGCGCGCGAAGGCAGCCGAAAGGAAAGCGGCATGAGGTTGCGCGAACGCGATATCGCCGGGATCCGAACCGCCGCACGCGAGGTTTTTGGCGACACGGCGGTCGTTCGCCTGTTCGGCAGTCGGCTCGATGATTGCGCGCGCGGTGGTGATATCGACCTCCATGTTGAAGCCGAAGCCAAGGATCTCGGCATCGACCGGCAACTCGCCTTTCGTCGGTTGCTGAACAAAGAAATCGGCGAACGTGCGATCGACATTGTCCTTTACGCGCGCGGGATGCAGCGCCGACCGATCGACGAGGTTGCTATTGGCGAAGGCGTTGTTCTGTGACGAGGCAACAAAGTGTCGAGCGAGCACTAGCGATGATTGCCGGGCCATTGGCTCGTCTGCACGAATCAGTGACGGAGGACGCCAATCTGTTTCCGCTGTCCGCCAATTCGTTCGACCGCCAATCGCGAAAGGCGCTGGATGCATTTCTGCAACGCTTTCAGCAAGTCTATGACATTCTTGCGAGAAAAGTGATGCCTGCGATGCACTTATTCTTGACCGCAGATGTTCGGCCGCGCTCCTTCCGCGACACGCTCGACGCATTCGAACGACTTGAATTGATCGACAGCGCCGATCGATGGGAAGAACTGAACGAGCTACGAAACCGGCTAATCCACGAATACGCCCTCGACGATTTGACGCGGGCGCACGAGTTGAACGCTGCCTTTGCCGCTGCTCCCATGATCACAGCAGCCGCTGAGCGCTTTGCGCATATCATTGCGGCGAAGGATTTCGACGACCTTGGGGCCGAAACACAGAAATGACCGACGAACGCGCCCGCCTTGCCGCCGAGGGCATGTATCGCCCCGATATGGAATCCGATGCCTGCGGCGTCGGCCTCGTCGCTGCGACCGACGGCAAGCCCAGCCGCCGCGTCGTGCAATCGGCGATCGAGGCACTGAAGGCCGTATGGCACCGCGGCGCGGTCGATGCCGATGGCAAGACCGGCGACGGCGCAGGGCTGCTGCTCGACCTGCCGACTGCCTTTTTCGACGATGCGATTGCGCTCTCGGGGCACCGGCCGCTGCCCAACCGGCTGGCGGTCGGCATGGTCTTCCTGCCGCGCACCGACCTGTCGGCGCAGGAAGCGTGCCGGACGATCGTCGAAAGCGCGATCATCGAGGAAGGCTATACGATTTACGGCTGGCGGCAGGTGCCGGTCGATGTGTCGGTGATCGGCCAGAAAGCGCAGGCAACGCGGCCCGAGATCGAGCAGATCATGATCGCCGGGCCGATGCCCGACGATGCCAGCGTCGCCGAGTTCGAAAAGAACCTCTATCTGATCCGCCGGCGGATCGAAAAGCGCGTGATCGCCGCGCAAATCCAAGGCTTCTACATCTGTTCGCTGTCGTGTCGCTCGATCATCTACAAGGGCCTGTTCCTTGCCGAAAGCCTGTCGGTCTTCTATCCCGACCTTCGCGACAGCCGCTTCGAAAGCCGCGTCGCGATTTTCCACCAGCGTTATTCGACCAACACTTTCCCGCAGTGGTGGCTCGCGCAACCGTTCCGCTGCCTCGCGCACAACGGTGAGATCAACACAATCCGCGGCAACAAGAACTGGATGCTCAGCCACGAGATCAAGATGGCGAGCCTCGCGTTCGGCGAACATAGCGAAGACATCAAGCCGGTAATCCCGGCAGGCGCCAGCGACACCGCCGCGCTCGATGCGGTGTTCGAGGCGATCTGCCGCTCGGGCCGCGACGCGCCGACCGCCAAGCTCATGCTCGTCCCCGAAGCGTGGCAGGACGAAATCGACATGCCGCCCGAGCATCTGGCGATGTACCAATATCTGGCGAGCGTGATGGAGCCGTGGGACGGCCCCGCTGCGCTGGCAATGACCGATGGCCAATGGGCCGTCGCGGGCGTCGATCGCAATGCGCTGCGCCCGCTGCGCTACACGCGCACCAACGACGGGCTGCTGATCGTCGGCAGCGAAAGCGGCATGGTGGTGGTGCCCGAAACGACGATCATCGAAAAGGGTCGGCTCGGCCCCGGCCAGATGATTGCAGTCGATCTGGAAGCGGGTGAAGTGCTCGGCGACCGCGCCGTCAAGGACCGGGTCGCCGCCGAGGCCGATTATGCCGCGATGATCGGCGATTATCTGACGATCGACCAGCTTCCTGCGGTGGCGGTCAAGCGCCGCCGCTATGACCGGCCCGAACTGATCCGGCGCCAGATCGCCGCCGGCCAGTCGATCGAGGAAATGGAGCTGATCCTCAGCCCGCTCGTGCTCGACGGCAAGGAAGCGGTCGGATCGATGGGCGACGACACGCCGCTCGCCGTCATTTCGGACAAGCCGCGCCTGATCAGCCAGTTTTTCCGCCAGAATTTCAGCCAGGTTACCAACCCGCCGATCGACCCGTTGCGCGAGCGCCGGGTGATGACCCTGCGCACCCGCTTCGGCAATCTTGCCAATATCCTCGACATCGCCGGCGCGAAGAATCCGGTGCTGGTGCTCGATTCACCGGTGTTGACCTGCGCCGACTGGGATCGGCTGAAGGCGCATTTCGGCAGCCAGGCGGCCGAGATCGACTGTACTTTCGCCGCCGGTGGCGGACCCGAGACACTGCGCGCGGCGATCCAGCACATCCGCGCGCAAGCCGAACAGGCAGTGCGCGAGGGCCGCACCGACCTGTTCCTGACCGACGAAGCCGTCGGACCCGACCGGGTGGCGATCGCGGGGGTGCTCGCGGCGGCGGCGGTCCACACGCATCTGGTGCGCAAGGGACTGCGCTCCTACGCCAGTGTCAACATCCGCACCGCCGAATGCCTCGATACGCATTATTACGCCGTGCTGATCGGCGTCGGCGCGACAACCGTGAATGCCTATCTCGCCGAAGCAGCGATCGTCGACCGCCATGCGCGCGGGCTGTTCGGCACGCTGACGATCGAGGAATGCCTCGCCCGCCACCGCACCTCGATCGAAGACGGGCTGCTGAAGATCATGTCGAAAATGGGGATCGCCGTGATCTCCAGCTATCGCGGCGGCTATAATTTCGAAGCGGTCGGGCTGTCGCGCAGCCTAGTCAATGATCTCTTCCCGGGTATGCCGGCCAAGATTTCGGGCGAAGGCTATGTCTCGCTGCATCTGTCGGCGACGATGCGGCACGATGCGGCCTTCGCAGCACCGGTTGCGACGCTGCCGATCGGCGGCTTCTATCGCCAGCGCGCGGGTGGCGAGACGCATGCTTATTCGGCGCCGCTGATGCACTTGCTGCAGAATGCGGTCGCGAACGACAGCTATTCGACGTATCTGCAATTCTCGCGCGGGGTGGCCGATCTGCCGCCGGTTTACCTGCGCGATCTGCTTCAGTTCAATTTCCCGGCAGAAGGCGTGCCGGTCGATCAGGTCGAAGCGATCACCGAAATCCGCAAGCGGTTCGTGACGCCGGGCATGTCGCTCGGCGCGCTCAGCCCCGAAGCGCATGAAACGCTGGCGATCGCGATGAACCGCATCGGCGCCAAAGCGGTGTCGGGCGAAGGTGGCGAGGACCGCAGCCGTTACACACCCTACGACAATGGCGACAACGCCAATTCGTCGATCAAGCAGGTCGCGAGCGGGCGCTTCGGCGTGACGGCGGAATATCTCAATGCCTGCGAGGAAATCGAGATCAAGGTCGCGCAAGGCGCCAAGCCCGGCGAGGGCGGGCAACTCCCCGGCTTCAAGGTGACCGAGCTGATCGCCAAGCTGCGCCATGCGACACCGGGCGTCACGCTCATCTCGCCGCCGCCGCATCACGACATTTATTCGATCGAGGATCTGGCGCAGCTCATCTACGACCTGAAGCAGATCAACCCGCGCGCGCGGGTGTGCGTGAAACTGGTGTCGTCGGCGGGGATCGGCACGGTCGCGGCGGGTGTTGCCAAAGCGCATGCCGATGTTATCCTTGTCTCGGGCAACGTCGGTGGCACCGGTGCCTCGCCCCAGACCAGCATCAAATATGCCGGCACGCCGTGGGAAATGGGGCTGTCCGAAGTCAATCAGGTGCTGACCCTCAATGGCTTGCGCCACCGCGTGCGGCTGCGCACCGACGGGGGGCTTCGCACCGGGCGCGACATCGTCGTCGCCGCGATCCTCGGCGCCGAGGAATTCGGCATCGGCACGCTTTCGCTGGTGGCGATGGGCTGCATCATGGTCCGGCAATGCCATTCGAACACTTGCCCGGTCGGCGTCTGCACGCAGGACGAGCGGCTGCGCGCGAAATTCGGGGGCAGCCCGGAAAAGGTCATCAACCTGATGACCTTCATTGCCGAAGAAGTGCGCGACATCCTCGCGCGGCTCGGCGTGCGCAGCCTCGACGAGGTGATCGGCCGCACCGAATTGCTCCGCCAGGTGAGTCGCGGCGCCGAACATCTCGACGATCTCGATCTCAACCCGATCCTGGCGAAAGTCGATGCCGACGACGACCAGCGCCGCTTTTCGTTGCCGACATGGCGCAACGAAGTACCCGACAGTCTCGACGCGCAGATGATCCGCGATGCTGCCGCCGTCTTCTCGCGCGGCGAAAAGATGCAGCTCACCTATTCGGTGCGCAACACCCACCGCGCGGTCGGCACGCGGCTGTCGAGCGAGATCACGCGGACGATCGGCATGTCGAAGCTGGCCGACGGCCATGTCCATGTTCGCCTGCGCGGATCAGCAGGGCAGAGCCTTGGCGCCTTCCTGTGCAAGGGCATCACGCTAGAGGTGTTCGGCGACGCCAACGACTATGTCGGCAAGGGGCTGTCGGGCGGCATCATCGCGGTGCGCCCGGTGGTGAGCTCGAGCCTGATCAGCCACCAGAATACGATCATCGGCAACACAGTGCTTTATGGCGCGACGGCAGGGAAATTGTTCGCAGCGGGACAGGCCGGCGAGCGCTTCGCGGTCCGCAATTCGGGCGCCGACGTGGTGGTCGAAGGCTGCGGCGCCAACGGTTGCGAATATATGACCGGCGGCACGGCAGTCGTGCTCGGCGAGGTCGGCGCCAATTTCGGCGCGGGCATGAGCGGGGGAATGGCGTTCGTTTATGACCCGGCGGACACGTTCCCCCGGCGCGCCAATCCCGACAGTATCGTCTGGCAAAGGCTGGCGTCGCTGCACTGGGAATCGGTGCTGTTCAACCTGATCCGCGCGCATGCCGAGGCGACTGACAGCAAATGGGCCGCAAGCCTGATCGACGAATGGGACCGGGTGGCGGGCCATTTCTGGCAAGTGGTGCCGAAGGAAATGCTGGGTCGGCTGCCCCACCCGCTCGACGACACACCCGCCGCCGTCGCCGCCGAATAGCGCTTGGCGCGGGCGCGATGCATGGCCTAGACCATTGCCATGTGGCAGCTTTACCAATTCCCGCTCTGTCCCTTTTCGCGAAAAGTGCGCCTGCTGCTGGGTGAAAAGGGCGTCGGTTACGATCTGGTCCGCGAATCGCCCTGGGCGCGGCGTGACGAGTTCATGGACATGAACCCCGCCGGACAGACGCCGGTCATGGCCGATCCCGGCCGCAATCTGCTGCTGATCGATTCGTCGGCGATCTGCGAATATTTCGAGGAAACGGTCGAACAGGCGGCAATGATCAACGGCACCGCCGCCAACCGCGCCGAGACGCGGCGGCTGGTCGCGTGGTTCGATCATCAATTCTATCAGGAAGTGACAGCGCCCCTGCTGCACGAACGGATGATCAAGCGCATCGTCCACCGCGCGGCGCCCGATGCCAAGGTGCTGCGCGAGGCAATGAAGGCAGCGATCGGGCAGCTCGACTATATCGATTTCCTGCTCGATCACCGTACCTGGATCGGCGGCGCGACGATGGGCCTCGCCGATCTGGCCGCTGCCGCGCAGATTTCGGTTGCCGATTATCTGGGCGGGATTGACTGGAAGGGGCATGAACAGACCGCGCGCTGGTATCGGGGGTTCAAGAGCCGGCCTTCCTTTCGGCCGCTGCTGAGCGAGCGGATGGAGGGTATCGCCCCGCCCAGCTATTACGACGACGTCGATTTCTGATGCACGTTGCGCCTGATCCGGCGGCACAGGTGGCGGCGACGATCGGCTTCGATGATTTCATGAAGGTCGACATCCGCGTCGGCACGATCATCGCTGCCGATCCTTTTCCGGAAGCGCGCAAACCCTCCTACAAGCTGACGATCGACTTCGGACCCGTCATCGGGGTGAAGAAAAGCTCGGCGCAGATCACCGAATATTACAGGCTGGAGGACCTGCCCGGCACGCAGGTTGCCGCCGTCGTCAATTTCGCGCCGCGCCAGATCGGCAAGTTCATGTCCGAAGTGCTGACGCTCGGCTTTCCCGATGCGGAAGGAAAGGTCGTGCTGGTGCGGCCGAGCGCGCCGGTGCCCAACGGCGGGCGGCTGTTCTAGCTAGTCCGCCAAGCTCCGCGACGCCTGTTCATAGCTGTCGCGCGACAGCCCCGGCGCCGCCAATATGCGCTCCAGTTCCGCGCGCATCAGCGCCGCGCGGTCGGCCGTGAACCGCTTCCACCGGCCGAGCGGTGGCAGCAGCTTTGCGGCGGTCTGCGGGTTGATCCGGTCGAGCGCGATCAGCTGATCGGCGACGAAGCGATAGCCGCGCCCATCGGCAGCATGGAACGCGCGCTGATTGACGCTGAAGGCACCCACCAGCGCCCGCGCGCGATTGGGATTGGTGAGCGTGAAATCACGGTGACGGGCAAGCTCGACCACAGTGTCGAGCGTGTCGTCGCGGCTCGACAGCGCCTGAGTCGAAAACCATTTGTCGAGCACCAGCGCATTGTCCGAATAGCGGTTGTAGAAAATGTCGAGCGCGGCGATCCGCGTGTTCGAATTGCCGTTCGCCAGCGTGGACAGCGCGCCCTGGCGATCGGTCATATTGTCAGCCGCTTCGAACTGGCGGAAGGCGATGTCGGCGGCGTCGCCCGCACCGCTGGCGGCGATATAGCCAAGCGCGACGCTCTTCAGTCGCCGCAATCCCTTGGCTTCGGGCGTATATTCGAACGCGCCGGTGGCCGATGCCCGCGCATAGGCCGCGCGCCAGTCGGCCTCGAGCGTCTTGCCGAGATCGCGGCGCAGCGCTTCACGCGCGCGGAACACGGCGTCGGGATCGACGACGGGCAATTGGTCGCCAATGAAGGCTTCGGACGGCAGCAGTACGGCCTCGGCAATGAAGGCCGGGTCGAGTGCCGGGCTCCGCAGCGTTTCGCGCACAGCGGCGATCACCGCGCCATGCTCGCCGCGCCCGTGGGCGATGCTCGTCACCAGCGTGTCGAGCATCAGCTGCTGCATCGCTTCATAGCGCGCAAAGGGATCGTCATCATGCGCCGAAAGCAGCGCCAGCTCGATCGCCGAGCGATCGGTCTCGATCGTCACCGGCGCCGAAAACTGCCGGTTGATCGACAGCAGCGGCGGCTCGTCGACGCCGGCAAAGTCGATCGACTGTTCGGCCCCTGTCAGCAGCACCAGCTGCTCATCGCCGATCGGCTGGCCGCTCGCGCTGCCGAACAGCTTGACGCGGACCGGCAGCACCATTGGCGCCTTGACCGGCTGGCCAGGCGTCGGCGCGATCGATTGGGTGAGCGTCAGCGTGGCGGCGCGTGCCGAGACATCGTGGCGAAGCGACGCCGTGATCTTGGGCGTGCCGGCCTGGCTGTACCAGAGGCGGAACTGCGCCAGATCGACGCCGCTGGCGGCCTCCATGCTTGCGACGAAATCCTCGCAGGTTGCCGCCGTCCCATCGAAGCGATCGAAATAAAGATCGGTCCCGGCGCGGAACTTCTCGGGTCCGAGAATCGTCGCCATCATGCGGATGACTTCGGCGCCCTTGTTATAAATCGTCGCGGTATAGAAATTCGAGATTTCGATATAGCTTTCGGGGCGGATCGGATGCGCGAGCGGCCCCGCATCCTCGGGGAATTGCGCGGCGCGCAGCGCGCGGACATCCTCGATCCGCTTGACCGCCGCCGATCCCTGGTCGGCGGAAAATTGCTGATCGCGAAAGACGGTGAAGCCTTCCTTCAGCGACAGCTGGAACCAGTCGCGGCAGGTAACGCGATTGCCCGACCAATTGTGGAAATATTCATGCGCGACGACAGCGGCGATCGCGTCATAATCATAATCGGTCGCGGTATCGGCATCGGCAAGGATGTAGCGGCTGTTGAAAATGTTCAGCCCCTTGTTCTCCATCGCGCCGAAATTGAAATCGTCGACCGCGACGATGTTGAAGACGTCGAGGTCATAGGCGCGCCCATAGACGTCCTCGTCCCATTTCATCGCCGTTTGCAGCGCGGCAAGCGCGTGGTCGGTCTTGGGCAGATCACCAGCGCGCACCCAGATGCCGAGTTGGACGCTGCGTCCGTCCATCGTCGTGAACGTCGCGCGGTTGGCGGCCAGATCACCCGCGACCATCGCGAACAGATAGCAGGGCTTGGGATAGGGATCGTGCCATTCGGCCCAGTGACGGCCATCATCAAGGTCGCCCGACGCGACCGGATCGCCATTGGCGAGCAGCACCGGATAGCGCGCCTTGTCCGCCGTCATCCGCACCCGGTAGCGGCTCAGAATGTCGGGACGGTCAGGGAAGAAGGTGATCCGGCGAAAGCCCTCGGCCTCGCACTGGGTGCAGAGCAGGCCGCCCGAGGCATAGAGCCCCATAAGCTGGGTGTTGCGTTCGGGCGCGATCTCGACTTCGGTCTCGATGACATGCCGCTCGCCGTCGAGCGCGATCACCAGCGCGCCGTGATCGAGCGACCAGCCATCGCTCTCGGCACCGTCGACGCGCACGCTGATCGGTGTCAGCCCGCCGCCGTCGAGCCGCAGCGGCCCGGCATCGGCGGCGGCGCGCACCACTTCGAGCCGCGCGCGCACGCGCGTCGCGATCGAATCGAGAGCGAAATCGAGCGCAATCTCGGGCACGTGCCACTCGGGCGGGCGATAGGCGTCGCGGCGCGTGACGGTCGGCAGGGCAGCATTTGCATCGAGCATATCCGCCAAATAGGGTGCACCGCTGGCGCTTGCCAATGAATTCGCCCGCAAGGTAGCCGGTTGCACCAATGGGAGACGGCCGATGCCGGTGATGCTGATCTTTGGCCTCGGCTACACTGCGGGACGGATCGCCGCCCAGCTGCGCGCGCAGGAATGGCGGGTGATCGGCACCAGCCGCAGCGGCCGCGACGACACGATCGATTGGGACGATCAATCGGCAATCGAGGCCGAACTCGCGCGCGCCGATGCCGTGCTGAGCTCGGTGCCGCCCGAGGGCGACGGCGATCCGGTGCTCGCCCGCCATGCCGATGCGGTGCGGCGCGTGCGCTGGGCAGGCTATTTGTCGTCGACCGGCGTCTATGGCGATACCGGCGGCGCGTGGGTCGATGAAAGCGCCCCCGTCGGCGGGCGCCGGTCAGCGCGCAACGACGCCGATCGCGGCTGGCGCGAACTTGGCGCACGCGTGTTCCGGCTACCGGGCATCTATGGCCCGGGGCGGTCGGCGCTCGACCGGGTGGCCGAGGGGCGCGCGCACCGGATCGACCTGCCGGGTCAGGTGTTCAGCCGGGTCCATGTCGACGATATCGCGCGCGGCGTGATCGCCGCGCTCGGCGCGCCGCCGGGTGCCTATAATCTCGCCGATGATCGCCCCTGTAGCCAGAACGAGGTGATCGACTTCGCCTGCCGGTTGCTCGGTCGCGCGCTGCCGCCGCTGCAGACGATGGACGAAGCCGCCCTGTCGCCGATGGCGCGCAGCTTCTATGCCGAAAACCGCCGCGTCGCGAATGGGAAGGCCAAGCGCGTGCTTGGCTGGCAGCCCGCCTATCCCGATTATCGCGAGGGTCTGCGCGCCCTGAGTGCGATGACGAGCCCCGACAGCGCCAGCACCGATCCGGCGACCGCCAGCCCTGACCAGCGATAGCCTTCGAACAGCGTCGACAGCAGCATCGCGATGACCGGCACGATCACGCTCGAATAGGCGGCCTTGGCAGGGCCGATCACGCGCAGGATGCCGAAATAGAGGGTGAAAGCGACCGCCGAGGCGATCAGGCCGAGATAAAGGATGCCGATCAGATAGCCCGCGCGCCATTCGATCACTGGCGGCCCGGTGAGGCTGAACGCAATCGCTGCGTCGACACCCGCCCCGAGCAACATCGCGATGCCGAGCGTCGCCACCATCGGATAGCGGCGCGCGGTCTCGGTCGCCTGAAGGACATTGGCGATCGACGCCGACATCACCCCGGCCAGCGTCCACGCCACCCCTGCAATCGATGCGGTGGGACCGTGCGGATCGCTCCGCGCTTCGTGGACGAACAGCAAAGTCACGCCGGCCATCGCCACGCCCGAGCCGATCAGCAATTGCCGCCCGAGCTGCTGGCCGAGGAAAACGCGCCCCAAGATCGCATTGGGCACCAGCAGCAGCGCGAACACGACGGCGACCAGCCCCGAGGTAATGAAACCCTCGGCGCGGTAGACGAAGTTGAAGTTGAAGCAGAATTGCAGCACGGCCAGCGCCGCTGCGAACGCCCAGCCGCGCGCATCGAGCCGGAAGCGCTCACCGCGCACCAGCGCATAGGCAACCATCGCGATGCCCGCGACGAGGAAACGATAGGTGACCGACCAACTCGGCGGCACCGTGCCCAGCTGGTCGCGGATGACGATCCACGTCGATCCCCAGATCAGCGTGACGATCGCAAACGGAATCAGGATCGCCAGCCGCGTCGATTGGGGCGGCGGCGGCTCGCTCACAGTCTTGCGATCGCGTCGGCGGCCGGGCGGATTTCTTCAGCCGACTGGTTCCACGACACCACCAGCCGCGCCTCGCCCGGCCCCCAATCGTAGAAATCGAAGCCGAGCGCGCGCAGGCGGGCCGCTTCGTCGGCGGTCACTTTCAGGAAGACTTCATTGGCCTCGACCGGGTGGATCAGCCGGTCGTCGGCGGCTGCGGCCAGCATTGCTGCTCCGGCATTGGCCGCGCGGGCATTGCGCAGCCAGACATCGTCGTCGAGCATCGCCAGCACCTGCGCGGCGAGATAGCGACCCTTCGACAACAGCATTCCGGCGCGCTTGCGGCGATAAAGCGTCGCATCGGCGAGCTCGGGGCGGAAGAACACCAGCAGTTCGGCCAGCATGCCGCCATTCTTGATGAAACCGAACGACAGCGCGTCGACACCCGCGCGCCACGTCACCTCGGCAGGCGTGCAGCCGAGAAAGGCAACCGCATTGGCAAAGCGCGCGCCGTCCATGTGCAGCGCCAGCCCGCGTGCGCGACACAGATCGCCGAGCGCGGCCACCTCATCGGGGCGATAGACCCGGCCATACTCGGTGGCATTGGTGATCGACACCGCATGCGGCTGCACCTGATGAACGTCGTTGCGGGTCGCATCGAGTACTGCCTGCACGCTGGCGACGCTCAGCTTGGCGCCGTCGCCCTCGGCCAGCAGCAGCTTGGCACCGTGGGTGTAGAATTCGGGCGCGCCGCATTCGTCATTCTGGATATGCGCGTCGCGGTGGCAGATGATCGCGCCGTGCGGCGGGCACATCGCGGCAAGCGCCAGACAATTGGCGGCGGTGCCCGACGGCACCCACAATGCCCGCACGCCCGTTTCGAACAGCGCCGAGAGGCGCGCGTCGAGCATCTTGCTCCACGCGTCGCCATCATAAGCGGTGTCCATCACATTGGCGGTCGCCAGCGCGGCCAGCACTTCGGGGCAGGCAGGCGCTGCATTGTCGGAGAAGAAGCGCATGCGCCGCCCCTTGCGGGCGCGGGCGCGCTACGTCAACCGCGGCGTTGGTAGGTCATTGTTCGCGTCCACGCGGCGGGGGTGGCGGTGCATCGGCGTCTGGCGCCAGCGGATCGCGCTTGTCGGCGGGCGCGGGCTTCACCGCGATGCTGCCGTCGCGACCGATTTTCAGGTTCAGCCCAAAGCCGTTGATCTCGCCTTCAACGGGCAAGGTGCCGTTGTCGATCAGATCGCCGACCGGATCGGGCAGGTCGATGGCGTCCGGGTCAACCTCAATCGGCGCGCTTGCCTTGGCACTGACGCCGAGCGCACTCGACATGAAATCCCGCCAGATCCGCGCAGGAATGCCGCCGCCCGACAGCCCAGGATTGGGCGAATTGTCATCATTGCCGACCCACACGCCCACCACCAGATCGCCGGCAAAGCCCAGAAACAGCGCGTCGCGATTGTCCTGGCTGGTCCCGGTCTTGCCGAAGCTGTCGATGTCGAGCGCGGCCTGTCGCCCGGTGCCTTCGTTGATCGAAGCGTTGAGCAATTCCTTCAGCTGCTCCTGCGTCCGCCCGCTCAGGCTGTGCGAGCGGTTGCCGAGAAACTCCATCCAGCTGCGCTCCTGCGACGCTTCGAGGCCATGCGGCCGCACCGGATAGGCACCCGCCGCGACCGCCGCATAGGCCGCCGTCAGTTCGAGCAGCGAGGTATTGGCGGTACCGAGCGCAATCGTCGCCTCGCTGGGCAGCGGCGTCGAAATCCCCAGATCGCGCGCCGCCTGGATGACCCGGCCGACGCCGACCTGCTGCGTCAGCCGCGCAGCCGCGACATTCGACGATCGCGCAAACGCCTCACGCAGCGTAATCTCGCCGCGGTAGCGCCCGTCGTTGTTCTTCGGGCTCCATGTGCCGATCGTCACCGGTTCGTCGAGCACCATCGATTCGGGGGTCATCCCGCCGCGCAGCGCCGCCAGATAGACGAACAGCTTGAACGCCGAGCCTGCCTGCCGCTGCGCTTGCGTCGCGCGGTTGAACGGGCTGTCGGCATAGGATTTGCCGCCGACCATCGCCACGACGCGGCCGTCCGGGCGCATTGCGACGATCGCGACCTGTGCCTTGCGCAGCCCGGCGCGGCGCACGGCGCGTTCGGCGGCGCGCTGCAACCGCGCGTCGAGTGTCGTCGTCACCTGCGTCTCGGCGGTGATGGCGCCGGCCTGATCGCGCGCGGCCGGCAGCACCCAGTCGGCGAAATAGGAGCCGTTGGGGAGCGGCGCGACGCGATCGACCCGCAGCCGCGCCGGGGCGACACGCGCTGCCTCGCGCTCGGTAAGGAAATCGGCGGCGACCATCGCCCCGACGACGAGCTTTTGCCGCGCGCGTGCACCGCTGAGATTGCCGGTCGGCGCCAGCCGCGACGGCGCCTTGACCAGCCCTGCGAGCATCGCCGCCTGCCCGACCGTCAGTCGCGCGGGCGGCGTGCTGAAATAATGCCGCGCCGCTGCATCGAGGCCATAGACATTGTCACCGAAATAGACGTTCGACAGATAGCGCGACAGGATCTCGTCCTTGGTGAGCCACGCCTCGAGCCAGAAGGCGATCATGACTTCGCGCAGCTTGCGACCGGCAGTGCGATCGGAATCGAGAAAGGCATTCTTCGCCAGCTGCTGAGTGATGGTACTGCCGCCTTCGCGCAGGCCCCGCGCGGCGAGGTTATGCACCATCGCCCGGCCAATTCCCCAGGGATCGACGCCCCAGTGGCGATAGAAGCGCCGGTCCTCGATCGCGAGAAAGGCCTGCGCGACATGCGGAGGGAGCGTCTTCACATCGACCGGCTTGCCGATCGTGGCGCCACGCCGCGCAATCGGCGTGCGCCCGTCGGCGGCGAGCAAGGTAATGCTGGGCGGCGTGATCGGCTCGAGCGATTTCGACAGCGGCGCAGTGATCGCCAGCCACGCGACCGCGACGCAGAATAATATGATCAGCGCCGCGATCCCACGCGCCACCCAGCGCCAGCGACGGCGGCGGCGCGGCGGCGGCGCTTGCTCGGGCTGGTCGTCTTCATAAGCGTCGTCAACCCAGTCGTCGTCGGGCGGGGGCATGCCGCCCGTCAGTTCGAGCGGCGCATCGTCGGGCGCGTCGCGGCTGTTGCGGAAATCGAAAAAACCGGTGCGCATTGCCGATGCCTTACCCGACCCGTCGCCGGGCGCCAACTGTATTATTCATATAATGCACTGTTGGCAAGCCACTGGACGAACAGCCGAGCTTGCCCCAAATCAGGGGCGCAGCAATGTTGCGCGGGGGCCGCCAAGTGCGAGTGACGATCAAGGACGTGTCGCGCGAAGCCGGCGTGTCGATCAAGACCGTGTCGCGGGTTCTCAACAACGAGAAATATGTCGGCGCCGAAACCCGCGCGCGCGTGAACGCCGTGGTCGAGCGGCTCAATTTCCGTCCGAGCAGCGCCGCGCGCGTGCTCGCTGGTCGGCGATCGTTCCAGATCGCGCTGATCTGCGACAATCCCTCGCCCTATTATGTCTATGAAATGCAGTCGGGCGTGCGCGACCGGTGCGAGGAACAAGGCGTGCGGATGATCGCGCAGCCCTATGACCGGCAATCGTCAAAGCTGATCGACGAGATCGAAAGCCTGATCGATTCGATCCAGATCGACGGGCTGGTGCTGACGCCGCCCGCCACCGATTATCCCGATGTGCTCGACCTGCTGGCGCGGCGCGGCGTGCGTTTCGTGCGCGTGTCGCCGGGCACCGACGTGATGCTCACCTCATCGGCGTTCATCGACAATGAGCGTGCTGCCGCCGACATCACGCGCCACCTGATCGCGCTCGGCCACCGCCGGATCGCGCATATCTCGGGCGACCCTGCCTTTGCGGCGAGCGCCCAACGGACCGCGGGGTATCGGGGCGCGTTGCAGGAGAGCGGCATCGCGGTCGAGCCATCGCTGATCCGCACCGGCAATTTCTATTTCACCTCGGGCGCCGCCGAAGCCGAGGCACTGCTGGCGTTGCCCGAGCCACCGACCGCGATTTTCGCGGCCAGCGACGATATGGCGGCCGGCGCGTTGGCAGCGGCGCACCGGCTGGGCGTGCGCGTGCCCGACGCGCTGTCGATCGCCGGGTTCGACGATACCGCGATCTCGCGCGTCGTCTGGCCGCCGCTGACGACGATCCGCCAGCCGATGCGGCAGATGGCCTATGCCGCGACCGACCTGCTGCTGCGCGCGGCCGGCGCGGCGATTGAGCGCCGCGAGTTGCACTATGAGCTCGTCGCGCGCGGATCGACTGCGCGGCCTAGCCGATGAGGTAAGCCGCCGCGCCGGTCGCGAGCGCGAGCGCGAGCAGGGTCGCCGCGAGGATTACCAGCAGCGGCTGGGGCCCGCCTTCGGTCAACTGGCGCATTGGCGAGCGGATCGCCGTCGCGGTCACCGCGCAGGCGAGCATCGCGGTGGCAACCCGCTCGGCAACGCCGGTCGCGACCGCCGGGATCAGCCCGAGCGAATTGACGCCGGCAAGCGCGAAAAAGCCGATCACGAACCACGGCACTCCCTGCCGCTTGGCCCCGACGCCGTCGGGGCGGAAGAACAGCGCGACGACGGCGAGCACCGGCGCCAGCAGCGCGACGCGCGTCAGCTTGACGATCGCGGCGATCTCGCCCGCGCCGGTCGAATAGGCATAGCCCGCGCCCAGCGTCTGCGCGACATCGTGGATCGACGCGCCGAGCATGAACCCGGCCTTCAGATCGCTCAGCATCAGCAGATGCGCCAGGATCGGGTAGAGCACGAGCGCCGCTGCGCTCATCGCCGAGATGCCGACCAGCACCAGCGTCAACTGCCCCTGATTGATGCGCCGCTCGCCGAGGGTCGTCGCCAGCGCAAGCGCTGCCGACGCGCCGCAGATCGCCACTGCGCCGCCAGCAAGCACGCCGAACGCATCGCCGAATCCCAATCGCCGCGCGGCGAGCACGCCGGTGCCGATCACCAGCGCGACGATTACCACCACCGCGAGCAGGGCGACCGGCCCGAGCGCGGCAATCTGGCCGAAGGTCACGCGCACCCCGACGAGCACGATCCCCCAGCGCAGCAATGATCGCGACGCGAGCCCCAGTCCGGCACTCAAGCGCGGATCGTCGCTGAGGAAATTGAGCGCGAGGCCAATCAGCAGCGCCATCAGGGTGAGCGGCGCGCCATAATGATCGGAAATGAAGCCGGCCGCGAGCGTGCCCGCGCCCACCACCAGCAAGCCGGGCAGATAGCCGCGCCAGTCCGCCTTGGGGCTCGGTTCGATGTCGCCATAAAGATCGGCGGCCATCGGCAACGGGCGCTTTTCGGGTTTTGCTTGCATCGGCTCCATTGCCCGCCTTCTATCGGCTCTGCCGCAAAGGACTAGCCGGGAAGCGCTCGGTATGACAACGTTATCTTAACGAGACCGGGAGAGGCACGACGTGACAGGCAAAAGCGGCGCAACGCGCTGGGTGATCGTGGCGATGGTGTTCTTCGCGATCATGCTCAACTATGTTGATCGCCAGATTTTGGCGCTGCTCAAGCCGACGCTCGAGGCCGAATATCATTGGTCCGACGGCGATTATGCCAATATGGTCTCGGCCTTCCAATTCTCGGCCGCGGTCGCTTTCCTCGGCACCGGCTGGTTCATCGATCGCGTCGGCTTGCGGCTCGGTTTTGCGATTGGGGTGGCGGTGTGGAGCCTCGCAGGCATGGCGCATGCCTTTGCAACCGGCGTGGTCGGCTTTGTCGTGGCGCGTGTCGTGCTCGGTGCTGCGGAATCGATCGGCACGCCGGCGGCGGTCAAATCAGCGGCGACCTATTTCAGCCAAAAGGAACGCTCGATCGCGCTTGGGGTCGGCAATACCGCGCCCAATATCGGCGCGATCGTCACGCCGCTGGCAATTCCGGCGCTGGCGATCGCATTCGGCTGGCGCGCGGCTTTCTTGATCGCAGGCGGGCTGGGCCTCGTGTGGGTTGCGGTGTGGTTTGCCGTGCGGGTCCAGCCGGTCGCGACCGACGGCGCCGAGCCCGCGCCGATCGCCTGGGGCACATTGCTGCGCGACCGCAAAGTGCTCGCGCTGGCGATTGCGAAGGTACTTTCCGACCAAGTCTGGTTCTTCATGCTCAGTTGGCTGCCCGATCTGTTTCACCGGTTGTTTGGCCTGCCGCAGGGGACGGTCGGGCTGCCGGTCGCGCTGGTTTATGTGTTTGCGGCGCTCGGCGCGCTTAGCGGCGGCTGGCTGCCGACACGACTGATGGCAATGGGGTGGAGCGTCGACCGCGCGCGCAAGGTGACGCTGCTGATCTATGCGCTGCTGATCCTGCCGGTCAGTCTGGTGCTGTTCGTGACCAGCCCGTGGAGCGCCGCCCTGCTGCTTGGGCTCGGACTATTCGCGCATCAGGGCTTCTCGACGAACCTGTTCGGCTTTGCGACCGATGTGTTTCCGGCGCGCGTCGTCGGCTCGGCGATCGGCATGGCAGCCTTTTGCGGCAATATGTGGTCGATCGGGCTGATCCAGCTCGCGGCCTTCGCCCTCTCGCACGACTGGGGCTATGGGCCGCTGCTGGCGATCTGCTCGGGGTCCTATCTGCTCGCGCTGGCGTGCATTCAGCTGCTGGTGCCGGTGATCGTCCCGGTCGACGAAGCCGAGCGCGGCGTCGCCTTCGGGCATTGAGGCAAAGCAAAGCCCGGCGGAGTCTGCTCCGCCGGGCTTGCATGATCGGGTGGTTCGCTCAGAAGTTGATGCGGCCCGTGATCCCGAAATAGCGATCGGCGTCGCGCGGAATCTGGTAGCGATAGGCGCCGCCCGGCCCGCCATTGGCAATCGCCGCAGCAAAGCTCTGGTCGGCGACGTTGCGGACCTGGAAAGTGACGCGGTAACGATCCTTGGTATCGGTGATACCGACGCTCAGGTTGACGAGCCCATAAGCCGGAATCGTCCCAAGCCGCCGCTGAACGGCATCGGCCGAAAAGAGCGACAGCTGCGAGCTTTGATACGATCCCTGCACGCCGAAGATCGCATCGATCGGACCGCCACCGCGCCAGCGATAGTCGGCGCTCAGATTGCCCTTGAACTGCGGGGCAAAGCCGAGCGGGGTTCCCGACGGGATCACCGCCGCGCCCAGCGGGGCATTGAATGCGTCGACATGGGCATCAGTCCAGGCAAAGCCGCCATTCACCGTCAGATCACGCACGGGCCGCCAGGTCGCATCTACCTCGACGCCGCGGGTCGACACGCGCCCGGCGTTGGTAAAGCGCGTGACGACGACGCCCGCCACCAGATCGGGGTTGTTGGCCTGGAAATTTTCATACTGGGCGTAGAATGCCGCGATATTGAACGTCAGCCGTCCCCCGAGCAGCGTATTCTTCAGGCCGATTTCAAAGGCATTGGACGTTTCTGGCGCGATGACGTTGGTGCCGTTCTTCGACAGGTTGAAGAACACGTTGTAAGCCGGCCCCTTATAGCCGCGCGAATAAGTGAAATAGGCCGTGCTGTTCTTTGAAAGATCAGCCTGCGCGCCGACTTTGCCTGAGATATTGTCGGCGCTTGTCGCCGTGCGGAATGGAATCCCGTTGCTGGCCGTCACCACGCCATTGATGCCGGGCGAGTCGAACACGCCCTGATCGAAGTTCGGATTGATGCCCCCGGTACCGACAGGAACACCGCCAGCCGTGTCGAGATTGGCCGAAACGCGGCGATGCGACACGCTCAAATCGTCATGCGTGTAGCGCACGCCACCGATCAGCCGGAACCAGTCGGTGATATTCCAGGTGCCCTGGCCGAACAGCGCGAAGTTCTTGAAGGTCGAGCCGAACGTCGCCGAGCCGACCGGGAAGGTGCGGGCCGCCGCGAGCGGGCTTGTGCACGGGGTCAGCACCGTCGGCGCCGGAGCAACCGCCGAGGCGCAGCGCTCAACAAAGCGCGTGAACGTGCGCTGCGAAATCGCCTGCGAATAGAAGGCGCCAAGAACATAGGTGATCGTCTGCTTGGCGGGCGAAGCGAGGCGGAATTCCTGCGTGAAGGTGTCACCCGTCTGCGGCCCGAAATCGTGCAGCTGGTTGAAGCCGATATAGGATTGCGGCAACCAGTCGCCGTCGCGGATTTCGGTATTGCGCCAGTTCCGATACGAGGTGATCGATGTCAGCGTGTGCAGCCCGAGCGCCACATCGGCGGTGAGGGAGAAGCCATAGCCTTCTTCGTCGGTCGCGGTGACCAGATTCTGCGCCACTTGTCGTGTGTCGGCACCGAGCGGCGTTGGCAGCACGCTGGTCGACAAATTGGTCGTCGGCAGGCCAGTGGTACCATTGATCGGCGGCGTCGCAATGATCTCGGCGCAGCAATCATCCTTGTTACGATAATAATCGGCAATGAAGGTCAGCGTCACATCCGATGTCGGGCGCGCCTCGACCTGAAAGCGGGCGCCATAATGCTCCCAGCCATTGACGAAGGAGTTGGTGGTGACGTTGCGGATATTGCCGTCATAGGTCGAATAGAAACCCGTAAGACGCGTCCGGACGTCTTGGCCGATGGGGACATTGACCGCGCCGCGAAAGCGGTATTCGCTGTCCGTCAGGAAGGCCGCTTCGGCATAGCCGCCAAAGGTGCCGGTCGGTCGTTTCGACGTGATCGTAATGACGCCGGCCGATGCGTTTTTGCCGAACAGCGTTCCCTGCGGGCCACGCAGCACTTCGAGCTGATCGATATCGACAAGCTCGCTGAAGGCTTCACCCGATCGGCTGTAAACGACGCCATCGACGACGGTGGAAACCGATGGCTCGCCGGCGATCGAAAAAGTTGCCGTGCCGACGCCGCGCAGGAACAACGACTGGTTGAGCGTCGTCCCCGATTTGAGCACCGTGAACGACGGCACGAGATATTGCGCGCTTTCGAGATTGGCGCGGCTCAGGCTGTTGAGCGAATCGCCCGAGACAACGGTGACCGCGACGGGCACGTCCTGCAGCCGCTCGCTGCGTTTCTGCGCGGTCACGATCACCTCAGGCGTCGCATCCGGATCGGTGGCCTGCGCTGATGCTGCCGCATCGGCAGGCTTGGCCGGCGCATTCTGTGCAGCCGCAGGGGTCACGGTGAGCATCGCGAACGTCGCCACGCTCGCCATCAAAGCTGTCTTGGTCATAACAATTCCTCCCTCTCCTAGTTCTTTGATCGGATTTGCCCGGCGACGCAGCCTTGTTCTTTTTTCCACGCCGCCAAGTTTTGCTTGCTCGTCAAAATCCAAGTTCGGCCATTGCCACCGCGCGGTGCTCGCGTGCACTCAATTCTGCCGCGACGCCAATCGCGATGGCCATCAGCCCGTCATGGGCACTGACTTCGACCGGCCCTTCGCCGCGCACCGCCGCGTTGAAGCGCTGATGCTCGTAGAAGGTCGATCCGTGGTGGCTGCCGGCGGCGAGCGCCGTCGCATCGGTGTCGATCAGCCGCCGCTCGGGCCGCTTGGGATTGCCGAAGCCGACGCGCGGCGAGCGGACGATCGCGCCTTCGGGAATGAAGACGTCGAGCCGGGCCTTGTCGCCGACGGCTGTGATTTCCTCCTGATTTTCCGCCCCATCGGCGAACATCGACAAGTCGAGCATCGCCCGCACGCCATTGGCGAAATCGACCGTCGTGAAGCTGTTGTCGATGATGTCGGGGCGGCGGCCGTCATATTCCTCGTCGAGGTGATTCACGTCCATGCTCCCCGAGCAATAGACGCGCACCGGCTCGCTGCGCGTGATCAATCGCATCAGATCGAAGAAGTGGCAGCATTTTTCGACCATCGTCCCGCCGGTATTGGCGGCAAAGCGGTTCCAGTCGCCGACCTTGACCAGAAACGGAAAGCGATGCTCGCGGATCGACAGCATCTTGAGGTCGCCGATCGCGCCACCGTGCACGTCGGCAATGAAAGCCGCGGCGGGCGGCATGTAGCGATATTCCATCGCCGTCCAGAAAATGCCGGGCGTCTGCGCGGCGCGCTCGACGATCCAGCGCGCGTCGTCGATCGACGTCGCGAGCGGCTTTTCGCAGAGAATGTGCAGCCCCGCATCGAACAACGGCACTAGTGTGTCGCGGTGGGTGTGGTTGGGGCTCGCCACGATCACGGCGTCGCAGCGGCCCGATGCGGCGAGCGCCGCCGCGCTGTCGAACGCCTCGACGCCCTCGGCGCGCGCGCCCAGCGCCGAACGCGCCCAGCCGAGCGACGTCGCGACCGGATCGGCAATCGCCGTCACCACCGCACCGGGGGTGATCGCAAGGTTGTTGAGATGCTCGACACCCATCATCCCGGTGCCGACCAGGCCATATCGCACTTGCTCTACCAATGCCGGAGCCTCTATGTATGACAACGATGTCCTATATTGATCTTACACCCGATTCCCGTCCGCTCGGCAAGAGCGGATTGGCTGTCAGCCCGATTGCCTGGGGGATGTGGCGCTTCGCTGGCCGCAGCGCCGCCGAAGGACGCGCGCTCGTCGACGCAGTGTTCGCCGCCGGCGTGACGCTGTTCGACACGGCCGACATCTACGGCTTCGACGGCAGCGGCGGGTTCGGCGATGCCGAAGCGCTGCTGGGCGAGATTTTCGCGGCCGACCCGGCGCTGCGACAGCGCATGGTGCTTGCGACCAAGGGCGGGATCACGCCGCCGGTGCCCTATGATTCGAGCGGCGCCTATCTGATGACAGCGCTCGACGCCTCGCTGCGGCGGCTGCGCACCGATTACGTCGATCTCTACCAGATCCATCGCCCCGACATCCTCGCACACCCTTATGAAGTCGCGCGCACGCTCGAGACGATGGTCGCCAGCGGCAAGGTGCGCGCGATCGGCGTGTCGAACCACAGCATCGAACAGCACCGCGCGCTCGCCAAGTTCCTGACCATCCCGATCGCCTCGACACAGCCCGAAGTCTCGCCGCTCGCGATCGAGCCGATCGAGGGCGGGTTGTTCGATCTCGCCATGGCCGAGGAAATGGCGGTGCTCGCCTGGTCGCCGCTTGGCGGCGGCCGCATCGGCGATCCGCAGGACGACCGCGCCCGCGCCGTGTGCGCCGCGCTGGATGTCGTGGCGGGCGAAGCGGGCGTGTCGCGGGCGGCGGCCGCCTATAGCTGGATCATGGCGCATCCGGCCCGCGCAATCCCGATCGTCGGCACGCAGAACGTGGCGCGCATCGCCGAAATCCCCGACGCGTTCAAATGCCGCTGGACGCGCCAGAGCTGGTACGACGTGCTGGTCGCGTCGCGCGGAGTGCGCCTGCCATGACCGATTTGCCGCCTTGCGAAATCAGCTGGTTCTCGGCGCTGTGTGACGATGATTATGAGTTTCTGGGCGTCCCCGACCCGATGCTCAAGTCGAGCTGGGAGCATTGCCGCGACATCGTACTGCAGGCCGAAACCGGCGGGTTCGACAATATCCTGCTGCCGTCGGGCTATGCGCTCGGGCTCGACACCACCGCGTTCGCGGCGGGCATCGCGACGATGCTCCGGCGCCTGGCGCTGCTGATGGCGGTGCGCGTCGGCGAGAGCTGGCCCCCGCAACTCGCGCGCCAGATCGCGACGATCGACCGCATGCTCGGCGGGCGGCTGAAAGTGAACATCATTTCGTCCGACCTGCCCGGCGAGACGCTGGCCTCGGGCCCGCGCTATGCGCGCACGGTCGAGGCAATGCATATCCTGAAGACGTTGCTGAACGGCGAGCCGCTCGACCATGACGGCGACTTCTGGAAGCTGAAGCTCGATCCGCCGCGCATCGGCACCGTTTCGGGCAAGGCGCCGCAGCTTTATTTCGGGGGTCTGAGCGAAGACGCGCGCGAGGCCGCCGCCAAGGGGTGCGACGTCTATCTGATGTGGCCCGACAAGCGCGAAGTCGTGGCCGACATCATCGCCGACATGCGCGCACGCGCCACCAAATATGGCCGCACGCTCAAATTTGGCTATCGCGCGCACATGATCGTGCGCGAGACTGAAAGCGAAGCGCGCGCCTATGCCGCGCGGCTGCTGTCGAAGCTCGACGCGGCGCAGGGGGCGGCAATCCGCGCCAAGTCGCTCGATTCGACCTCGGCAGGCGTCGCTGCGCAGGCGGCGCTGCGCGAGGGCGCGGACGAGGAAGGCTATGCCGAACCGCATCTCTGGACCGGCATCGGCCGCGCTCGATCGGGCTGTGGGGCAGCGATTGTCGGCGATCCCGATCAGGTGCTCGCCAAGCTCAATGATTATCGCGCGATGGGGATCGAGGCGTTCATCCTGTCGGGCTATCCGCACGCCGCAGAAGCCGATCTGGTCGCGCGCCACGTGCTGCCGCGTATCGACCACGGCTTGCTTTAGGACTTGCTTGTCGAAGGCGGCGGGCTCGCCTATCGCCGACTCAGTGACCCACGGAGCCTTGGCTTGAGCGAATTGGCCCCTTCTTCCCGCCCGCTCGTCGTCGGTATCGGCGGGTCGATCGGCGGCGTCGCCTCGACCGAGCGCGCGCTGATGATCGCGCTCGACAGCGCCGCACGCGAAGGGTTCGACACACGGCTGTTCGGCGGCGATGCGCTCGCCCAATTGCCGCTCTACAATCCCAAAACGACCGAGCGCACCGATGCCGAACGCGAGTTCGTCGATACCGTGCGGCAGGCATCCGCGCTGATCATCGCCAGCCCGGGCTATCACGGCAGCCTGTCGGGCCTCGTCAAGAACGCGCTCGACCTGCTCGAGGAGACCGCGCGCGACGACCGGCCCTACCTCGCCGACATGCCGGTCGGGCTGATCGCGACGGCCTATGGCTGGCAGGCGACGGGGAGCACGATCGCGGCGCTGCGATCGATCGTCCATGCGCTGCGCGGTTGGCCGACACCCTTTGCCGCCGCCATCAACACCCAAGTGACCAAGTTCGACGATGAAGGCGGATCAAGCGATCCCGCCGTCGCCGAGCAGCTCGCGCTCGTCGGGCGCCAGGTTGCGCGCTTCGCCCCGCTGGTGGCGAATGACTGAGCTGTCGCGCCGGGCCGCGCTCGGCGCGCTGGGCGCAGGCGTCGCGAGCGCGCCGCTGTGGGCGCAGCAAGTGGCGCAGCTCGGCTTCGACAATGGCGCGCGACCGGTCGCGGGCGGCTTTCCCGAAAAGGGCGCGATGATCGTCCAGCGCAGCCGTGCGCCTTTGCTGGAGACGCCGTGGGAGGTGTTCGGCCAGAATGTCTTCACGCCGAACGACCGCTTCTATGTGCGCTGGCATTATGCGGACATCCCGCTGTCGGTCGATACCAATGCCTTCCGTCTGCGGATCGGCGGCGCGGTGAACAAGGCAACCGCGCTGTCGCTCGCCGAACTGCTCAAGCTGCCGCGCGTCGAAATTGCCGCCATCAACCAGTGTTCGGGCAATTCGCGCGGATTCTTCACCCCACGCGTCGCCGGCGCGCAGTGGGGCCATGGCGCGATGGGCAATGCCCGCTGGACCGGCGTGCGGCTGAAGGACGTGCTCGATTTGGCCGGGGTGAAGCCGGGCGCGGTCGCGGTGCGGCTGTCGGGGCTCGACCGCCCACCGGTCGACGGCGCGCCGTGGTTCGCCAAGTCGCTCGACGTGGATCATGCGCGCGACGGCGAAGTGATGATTGCCTTTGCGATGAACGGCGCCGCGCTGCCGATGCTCAATGGCTTTCCGATCCGGCTCGTCGTGCCGGGCTGGTATTCGACCTATTGGATCAAGGCGCTCGACCGGATCGAAGTGCTGACCGCGCCCGACGATAACTTCTGGATGGCCAAGGCGTACAAGATCCCGACTGCCCCCAATGCGAGCGTGGCACCGGGCACCAAGGATTTCGACAGCACGCCGATCAGCACGATGGTGCCGCGTAGTTTCATCACCAACCTGCGCGACGGCGCGACGTGCAAGGCGGGGCAACCCTTCTCCTTGGTCGGCTTGGCGATGGGCGGCGCGACGGGCGTTGCGCGGGTCGATTATCGGATCGGCGATGGCGCTTGGACGCCAGCGACGCTCGGCATCGAGTATGGCCGCTATAGCTTCCGCAGTTGGACCGCGATTACGCCGCCGCTCACGCCCGGGCGCCAGATGCTAAGCGTGCGCTGCACCGCCAGCGACGGGCGGGTGCAGGGGAACGAAGCGGTGTGGAACCCCAGCGGCTATCAGCGCGGGACGATCGAGACGATCGCGGTGCAAGCGGCATGATGCGTGCGGGGGCGATGCTGGCCGTCCTGGTACTGTCAGGCTGCGGTAATCCTCCGGCGGCGCAACAAGGCTTGCCGACGGGCTTCACCCTCGCCAGCAAATCGATCACCCTGCCTGGGGATCGCGTAACTTTACCCGCTGGCCCGGACGCCGCATTGGTCACCCAGAATTGCACCGGATGCCACTCGACCGAAATGCTCACCACCCAGCCGAAGCTTGATGCCAAGACCTGGGCTGCCGAGATCGCGAAGATGCGCACCGTTTATCACGCGCCAATCGACCCGGGCGATGACGAACGGCTGGTCGCCGCGCTGATGGGATTGCCAACGCAGCGCTCTCCCAAACCCTGATGAATTCGATCCGGTGCAATTGCAGTGCGATTTGGTGCAACGGGATTCTTGTTGGCGGCTTTAATTTGGGTTAGCGCCGGATCTACCAACCAGTGGGGGTGATATGATGCAGCAGCAAGATCAGAGCAAGCAAACCCTGTCGCGCGCGGCATGGCAGAAGCCGGCAGTCGAGATTCTGGGGCTCGACAAGGCGCAGATCGGCCCGAACGCCAATCCTGACTTGAACGACAATCGCTCCTAATCATAGTTCATCGGCTTTAGCGTTGCCTAATCTCTTGAGCGCGTGGCGCCAGGAGCGGGATAATCGTGCGCGAACTCGATGTGATGATTATTTTCTTTGAGTAGCGCGCGAATATTTTAAAGATTTGCGTGGCGCGGATGACTATTGGGTTCGATCCGGACTGAATCGATCGATTTGACGATTGACCAGTTCGGAAGCGCAATGATAGCCAGTCGTCAAAGAATCGTCGAAAGCCGACTTTGGGAGGTAGCGCATGTCTGACCCGTTTATTGGCGAGATCAAGCTGTTTCCCTTCGCTTATGCGCCCCAGGGCTGGGCGTTGTGCAACGGCGCGGTCCTGCCGATCCAAAGCTATGCCGCGCTTTATTCGCTGCTCGGCACAAGCTTCGGCGGTGATGGCAAGACGACGTTCGCGCTGCCCAATTTCAATGGCCGCGTGGCCGTCTATGCGCCCAATCTGACTTCGGGCGGGATCGGCGGCGCCGAGACCGTTGCGCTGACCCCGGCCACAATCCCGCCGCATCAACACGTGCTGAACGCCGTCACCGTCACTGCCACCGCGACCAACGCGACGAACATGATGCTCGCCACGGCCGGTGAAAGCACGGCGGCGCCCGGCGCACGACCGATCTATGGCACGGGCGCGGTTGATGCGTTTTTGGCCGCCGACACGGTCGATATGGTCGGCGCTGGCGCGGCGCATCCCAATATGCAGCCGTATCTGGTGTTGAACTATTGTATCGCCACTCAAGGCCTGTACCCGTCACGCGAATAACCGAGTTCGACATGGTGCCGACGATCTTCGCGTCAGATGCATCATCCGGTCGCCCGCAAGGAGGAATGAATGGATCCCTTTATTGGAGAAATCCGCCTGTTCGCGGGCAATTATGCCCCGGAGGACTGGGCCATCTGTGACGGCCGCCTCTTGTCGGTGAACGACTTTCCGCCGCTTTATGCGCTGATCGGCACGACCTATGGTGGGAACGGCACCACCACTTTCGGCCTGCCCGATTTGCGCGGTCGCGTGCCGATCGGGCAGGGTCAGGGGGCGGGTTTGACGGCGCGCACGATTGGCCAAAAAGCCGGCAGCGAAACGGTCTCGCTCAACGCCAGCCAACTGCCGCCGCACAGCCACTTTGTCAGCGTGACGACAACAGCGGCGACGACATCGACGCCGGGCAATGCGGTCAATCTCGCCGCGACGACCGCGCCAACGGCCAATTATCTCGCGGCGGGTGGCGCTTTTTCGGCCGAGCGCACGCTGGCGTCGGCAACCGTCGGCCAGTCAGGGGCATCAGCCCAGCACCAGAATATGATGACGACCGTCGCACTCAATTACATCATCAGTCTGAATGGTCTTTTTCCGGCTCAGCCGTAAAGCGGGGATAACATGGACAGTTTCACTGGAGAAATCCGCCTTTTTCCCTTTACCTTCGTTCCCGTTGACTGGATGCTGTGCAACGGCGCGTCTTTGGTGGTCCAGCAATATCCGGCGCTCTATGCCGTGATCGGCAACGCGTTTGGCGGCAACGCCACAAACTTCAATCTGCCCAATCTCACCAATCTCACCAATGCCGGTCAGCCCGGGGCGGCCGTAATGGGCGCTGGCGCTGGCAGCGGACTAACACCCCGCACGTTCGCGGCGCGTGTCGGTGCCGACTCAGTCACCTTGTCGACGGCCGAGCTCGCGGCGCACAACCATAATGTGAAGACGCGGAACTATGCGGCGTCCGACAATGCCATTGGCGCGCC